>NZ_JBVJHB010000010.1:59898-394242 GCF_055587045.1 Streptomyces sp. NPDC048671
GGGGGGGGGGGGGGGGGGGGGGGGGGCCCCCGGGGGGGGGGGGGGGGGGGGGGGGCTCCCCCCCCCCCGGGGGGGGGGGGGCCCCCCCCCCCCCCCCCCCCCACCCCTCCCTTTCCGTTTCGCTGATCAGACCTGGGAACCCGTCCGGCGGCGGCGGACGACGAACATCGCCGCGGCGCCGAGCGCCACGGCCGCGCCGCTCGCGAGGGCGAGCTGCGGGGTGGTGGAGGACGAACCCGTCGCGGCGAGGCTGCCGCCGGTGGTCACCGGGTCGTTCGACGCCGTGCCCTGGGCGTTCGGGCCGGAGCCGTCCGAGCTGTCCGTGCCGCCCGTGCCGCCCGTGCCGCCCGTGCCGGTGGTGCCGGGGTCGGGGTCGGTGTCGCCGGTCTTGCCGGGCTTCGGCTTCGCGGCCTTGACCCCGAAGTCGTACGCGATGATGTCGGGGTTGCCCCCGCAGGAGCCGTTCTCGTTGGTGTAGTCGGCCGTCACGAAGACGGCACCGTTGCCGGCCGGGGCCGTGGCGTCGACCGTGAGGCGCAGCTTGACGTCGGTGTGGGTGCCGGCCTTCAGCGGGCCGAGGCCGTTGATGTGGTGGTCGCCGCCGACGTTGTGCCACTTCGGGGAGGACGCCGTGGACCACTGCAGGCGCAGGAGCTTGTCGGTCTCCTTGAGGCCGCTCGTGTCGGTGGCGTGCACGTTGGCGTAGGCGAGGACGTCGTCCATGGCCTTGTCCGTGCGGTTGCTCACCCGGAGCGAGAGCGCGGTGGTCGTACCGGCGGTGATCGAGTCCGGAACGCCGGTCAGGACGGTGGTGAGACCGGGCGCGGCCACGCAGTCCTGGCCCTCGTTCGCCTCTTCCCTGGCCTTGGCCAGGGCCTCGTCGGCGGCGGTCTTCGCGGCGAGGGCGTCCGCCAGGTCCTTCTGCACCAGGGAGTAGGCGCGGGCAGCGGCGACCCGTGCGTCGTCGGAGGCGTCGCCGGCCTCCTTGGCCTTCGTGTCGGCGGCCGTCTTGGCGGTGGCGGCGGTCAGGGCGGCGGCCTCGGCCTCGGTGACGGCCGTCGTGGCCGCGGCCCGCTCCTCCTGGGTGGCCGATTCGGGCAGCGCGTCGAGGGCGGCCTTCGCGTCGGTGACGGCCTGGTCGGCGGCGGTCTTCGCGGCGCCGGCCTCGTCCGCGGCCGTCTTGGCGGCCTTGGCGGCCACGGCGAGCGGTGCCGTGTCGGAGAGCGCCTCCTTCACCACCTCGTAGGCGGCGGTCTTCGCGGCGAGGGCCTTGTCGTAGGCCTTCTGGGCCTCGGCCGCGGCCTTTTCGAGTTCTTCCACCGTCGGCTTGGCCTGCGTCCGCGCCGCCGGCTTGGCGTCGGCGAACGCGGGGGTGACGGAGAGCAGTACGGCGGGGGTGGTCACGGCGACAGCCACGGCAGTGGCGAGAATACGGCGAATCTTCACATGAGCCCTTGGGTCCGGGTCCGAAAAGGAGCGAAATGCAGGTGGGCGCCTGCCACAGCGGCTGGATCACGCGGGCGGCTGTGGAGATGTTATGGCGGTCGCCGGAGTCGGCGGGGTGCAATTTTTGGTGCTCCGCGCCTTGTTTCCGCCGACCGGCGCGGACAGACGGCACCAAAGGGCGCAGTTGCCCTCCGTTCCGGTGTTTTCGTTGTGACGAAACCCACGAGGGGTCCTCGGGGGCCGCGCTGAGCTGCGGTGATCCGAGTACGTCAGTGGCTCGCGCGGCCCGGCGGACCCGGCCCCGCCCCCTCACCTCAGCGGCACGTCCGGCGATGGCTTGAGTGCCCCCGGCAGGCGGATCGTGGCCACCGTGCCGTCGCCGTGCCGTGCCTCGCTGTCGCCGTCGTCCGCCGGGAGCTGGCGATCTCGCCGCCCGCCCGCTGGACCGTGCGCGACGATCGACAGGCCCAGGCCGGAGGCGCTGTTCGCGGCCATCAATGAGTGGGTTGAGGCGGATGTGCGGGGGGTCGGTTCGGTGCGGCTCGCGCTGATGAGCGGCGTGGTGATCCAGTGGCTGACCGACCCGGATCAGGCGCCGACGCCGCCGAGGCCGTGGCGGGCCTGCGGGCGCCGGCGGAGCGGTTGGAGGAGGCGCAGTCGTTTGCGTTTCTTTCGAATTGTGCGATGCTGGGCTCATCTTCAAAGGAGAGAAAGCCATGCACAGCACCGCTGAAGACCGAACTCTGCTACCTGAGCACCGCGCGGAGATCGCGGAGCTCTGTGCGTTCCTGGACCGGACCCCACAGGCGGTGGAGCCTGCCTTGCTGCGGGGCCCGGACGGCTCGACGAAGACGTTGCCCCCGGAGGTCTACGAAGCGCTGATGCTGGTCGTCCGCGCGCTGTCGGAGGGCAAGGCGGTCACGGTCGCTCCGGTGAACACAACGCTGACCACACAGGAAGCCGCAGATCTGCTGGGTGTCAGCCGACCGACGTTCGTCAAGATTCTGGACGAGGGCGAGGTGCCCTATTCACGGCCGGGACGGCACCGCAGAGTGCTGCTGGCTGATGTGCTCGAGTACAAGGAGAAGCGTCGTACCCAAAGAAGCCGAGGGCTCGACAAACTGATCGAGCAGACAGAGGACGCCGGCCTCTACGGCAGCTGAACCCGACAGGACATTCGAGTCACCTGGGAGCGATGTGCAGCGCGTGGTCCTGGACACCTGCGTCCTCTTTCCGAACTACCTCAGAGATACCTTGTTGAGGATGGCCGAAGCGGAGCTGTATGAGCCGCTGTGGTCGGCCGAGATCTTGGAAGAGCTGAGGCGAAACATCGCAGGCATGGTGTCTACGGTGAAGGCGAAGGCCCTGGTCGAGACGATGGCAGGGGCGTTTCCGGACAGCCTCGTGACGGGCTACGGCAAGCTGATACCCGCGATGACCAACGATCCGAAGGACCGTCATGTGCTGGCTGCGGCTGTCCGCGGCCAGGCGCATGCAGTGGTCACGCTGAACGTGAGGGACTTCCCGGCAGACGCGGCGGACCCGTACGAGATCGAAGTGCTGAGGCCCGACGACTTTCTGCTGGACCTGCTCGACCTCGCTCCGGTGGACGTGTTCGGGGTACTGCGGACTCAGGCGCAGAGCTACCGGCGCGAACCGCGCGATGTGCATGGGCTGCTGGACCGCCTGGCCGCCGGAGGAACTCCGCAGTTCGCAGCGGAGTTCCGGCGTCGCCTCTGAATCCCCGCCCCCTCACCCCAGCGGCGCGTCCGGCGGCGGCTGCGGCGCCCCCGGGAGGCGGATCGTCGCCACAGTGCCGTCGCCGTCGTCCGCCGGGAGCAGGGCGATCTCGCCGCCCGCCTGCTGGATCGTGCGCGCGACGATCGACAGGCCCAGGCCGGAGCCGGGGAGCTGGCGGGCGGACGGGGAGCGCCAGAAGCGTTCGAAGACGTGGGGGAGTTCGTCCTCGGGGATTCCCGGTCCGTGGTCGCGGACCGTCAGTTCTCCCCGGTGCAGGACCACGTCGATCGTGCCGCGATTCGGGCTGAACTTCACCGCGTTGTCCAGGACGTTGACGATCGCCCGCTCCAGCGCGGCCGGTTCGGCGCGTACGTACCAGGGGGCCAGCTCCGCCGTGATGGTCAGCTCGGGGCCGCGCAGGCGGGCTCGTCGCAGGGCGGTGCGGGTGATGTCGTGCAGGGCGACCACCTGGAGCGGGCCGGGCTGGGCGGCGTCCGGGCGGGCCAGCTCCTGGAGGTCTCCGATGAGCGAGGCCAGTTCGGTCATCTGGGCCTTGACCGAGGACATCAGCGCCCTGCGGTCGTCCGGTGGGATGGCCCTGCCCGTCTCGTCGCTGCGGGCGAGCAGCTCCACGTTGGTGCGCAGGGAGGTGAGCGGGGTGCGCAGTTCGTGGCCCGCGTCCGCGATCAGCTGGGCCTGGCGGTCGCGGGAGGTGGCGAGGGAAGCGGTCATCGAGTTGAAGGAGCGGGAGAGCCGGGCGATCTCGTCCTCGCCCTCGACCGGGATGCGGACGGTGAGGTCCTCGGTGCGGGCGACGTGCTCCACGGCCTCGGTGAGCTCGTCGACCGGGCGCAGCCCGGACCGGGCGACCCAGAGGCCCGCCGCGCCGGCGCCGACGACTCCGATGCCGGAGACGAGGAGGAGGACCCAGGCCAGGGTGGAGAGGGGTTTGTCGATCTCGCTCAGCGGGCGGGCGACGGAGACGCCGAGGTCGAGGTCGGTGCGCGGCAGACTGGGCCCGCGCGACACCGTCACCGTCACCCGGTAGGTGAAGACCCGCATCTTCACCCCGTTGGCATCGACCTCGGAGTGAAGCACCCCGCTCCGCTCGTGGTTGACGACCGCGAGGTCGGCCGCGGTCACCGGGAGCGCGGAGGAGTCCGGGGCGGTGCAGGCCGTCCCCTGGGCGTCGATGAGCTGGACGGTGAAGCCCGTGTAGGGCTGGGTCGGCTGCTTGCTGATGCCGGTGCAGTACTGGTACAGGCCGGTCAGGTATTCGTTGTCGACCTTCGTGGAACGCAGCGTCGTGTCCCGCTGCTCCTCAAGCTGCGCCTTCGTCACGAACCAGCAGGCCGCCGCGACCGCCGCCACCGCCACGGCCACCGCCACGGTGACCAGCAGCGCGAGCCGGGAGCGGAGCGGCAGGGCGCGGAAGCGGTGCAGGGGCCCCGTCACCCCTCGCCCCCGCCAGGCCGCAGCGCGTATCCCACGCCCCGCACCGTGTGGACGAGGCGCGGTTCGCCGCCCGCCTCCGTCTTGCGGCGCAGGTACATCACGTACACGTCCAGGGAGTTGGAGCTCGGTTCGAAGTCGAAGCCCCAGACCGCCTTGAGGATCTGCTCGCGGGTCAGCACCTGGCGCGGGTGCGCGAGGAACATCTCCAGCAGGGTGAACTCGGTACGGGTCAGCTCGACGCGGCGGGTGCCCCGGCTGACCTCGCGGGTGGAGAGGTCCATCCGGAGGTCGGCGAAGGCCAGCACGTTGTTGTCGGGAAGGTCGCCCGCCGCGGCCGCGTAAGAACTGCGGCGCAGCAGGGCCCTGATCCGGGCGAACAGCTCGTCCAGCTCGAAGGGCTTGACCAGGTAGTCGTCGGCGCCCGCGTCGAGTCCGGTGACGCGGTCCCCGACGGTGTCGCGGGCGGTGAGCATCAGGATGGGCGTGGTGGTGCCCGTGGCGCGGATGCGGCGGGCTGCGGTCAGCCCGTCCATCCGCGGCATCTGGATGTCGAGGACGATGAGGTCGGGGGCGTACGACTCCGCCTTGGTGAGGGCGTCGAGACCGTCGACGGCGACCTCGGTGCCGTAGCCCTCGAACGCGAGACTGCGTTGCAGGGCCTCGCGCACGGCGGGCTCGTCGTCGACGATCAGGATGCGCTGCGGATCGTCTTCGGCGGGGCTCATCGCTGCTTCGTCCTCTTCTCGGTCCGTACGGGCTGCGGCGCTGCCCTCCAGTTTCTCAGCCTCGCACGGCCCGGACGCGGTGGCGCGGATCAGGAGCTGTCGCCGGCCCGCAGGGTGTCCAGGTCGGCCTTGAGGGTGTTGACCGGGATGGCGAAGCCGAGGCCGACGCTGCCGGCGCCGGAGCTGCCGGAGCCTTCGGACGAACTCGCCGAGTACATCGCGGAGTTGATGCCGATGATCTCGCCGCTCATGTTGATCAGCGCGCCACCGGAGTTGCCCGGGTTGAGCGAGGCGTCGGTCTGGAGCGCCTTGTACGTGGTGGTGGAGTCGCCGGTGTCGCCGTTGAACTGCTTCCCGCCGAACTCGAACGGCCACTGCTGTCCGCCGCCCTGACCGCCCTGTCCCTGGCCCTGGCTCTGCCCGCTGTCGCTCTCCTTGGCGACCGTGACGTCCCGGTCGAGCGCGGACACGATGCCGCTGGTGACGGTGCCGGTCAGGCCCTCGGGCGAGCCGATCGCGACGACCTGGTCGCCGACGGCGATCTTGGAGGAGTCGCCGAGGGTGGCCGTCTTCAGCCCGCTCGCGCCCTGGAGCTTGATCAGCGCGAGGTCCTTGTCGGGGTCGGTGCCGACGACATCGGCGGTGTACGTCTTGCCGGTGCTGAGCGTCACCTTGACGGAGGAGGAGCCCGCGACGACGTGGTTGTTGGTGACGATCTCGCCGTCGGACGTGATGATCACGCCGGAGCCGGTGGACTGGCCCGCGGTCGAGGTCGCGCTGATCTCGACGATCGTCGGTGACAGGGCCGCGGCCACACCGGAGACGGTGCCCTTGCTGCTCTGCGAGACGGTGGTGCCCGGGATGACGCCGCTGCCGGTGCTGTTGGTGCCGTGGTCGGTGAGCTGCCCGATCACGGTGGCGGTGCCGCCGCCGACGATCGCCGCCGCGATGGCCACCGCCGCGAGCAGCGCGACCGGGCGGCGGGCCCGGCGCCGGGAGGCGGGCGGCTCGGGCGCGGGCTGCGGCAGCCCGGGGGCGGGCCACACGGGGTCACCGCCGCCGTGGCCCGCACCGCCGGTGTACCCGTCGGGGGTTCCGGGCGCGGGCCACGCGGGGTCACCGCCGCCCGAGCCCGCCGGCTGCGCGGGCTGGTATGACGGCGGCGGCGGGTAGGCCGCGTCGCCGTTGCCGTACGAGGGGTACATCGGGTACTCGCCGCTCGGGCGCTGGCTCTCTGTCATGTCTAGAAGAGTGTCCAGCGAAGATGAGAGGAGCGTGAGGACGCCCTGAGAAGCCCGGCAGAACCTCGTATGCCCGATATAAGGACCCCGGCCGGCGGGATGAGGATCCGTTCCGGCGGGTTCTTGTATCGGGCATACGCGACTCAGGACAGGACCTGGGCCGCCGGCGGCTCGCCGCAGCCGCAGGAGCGCCGGACCACCAGCGCCGAGGGGAACTGCTTCAGCCGCTCCCGCCGCGAGCCGGACACCCGGAGCGAGTCGTCGAGCACCAGGTCCACGGCCGCCCGCGCCATCGCCGGGCGGTCCGAGAAGACCGTCGTGAGCGGCGGATCGGTCAGTCCGGCTTCCTTCACGTCGTCGAAGCCCGCCACCGCGAGCTCGCCCGGCACATCGATCCGCAGCTCGCGCGCGGCCCGCAGCACCCCGATGGCCTGGTCGTCCGTCGCGCAGAAGATCGCCGGGGGACGGTCCGGCCCCGCGAGGAGATCCAGTGCCACCAGGTAGGCGTCGTAACGGTTGTACGGGGCCTGGAAGAGCCGGCCCTGTGTGGACCGCCCCGACTCGTGCATCGCCCGGCGCCAGCCCTCGATGTGGTCGGCGACCGGGTCGCCGACCGCCGGGGTCGACTCCACGCCGCCGAGGCACGCCACGTACTCGTTGCCGTGTTCCAGCAGGTGACGGGTGGCGAGCTGGGCGCCGCCGACATCGTCCGTGACGACCGCGACGTCGTCGATGGCCTCCGGCCGCTCGTGCAGCAGCACGACCCGGGCGTCCCACGCCTCTATCTCGGCGGCGGCCCGCTCGCTGGGGCCCTGGCTGACCAGGATCAGTCCGGAGACCCGCATACCGAGGAAGGCCCGCAGATAGTGGACCTCGCGCTCGTCGCGGTAGTCGGAGTTGCCGACGAGCACCATTTTCCCGCGCTCGGCGGCGGCCTGTTCGACCGCGTGCGCCATCTCCGCGAAGAACGGCTGCCGCGCGTCCGGCACGATCATCCCTATGAGGTCGGTCCGCCGCGAGGCCATCGCCTGGGCGACCCGGTCGGGCCGGTAGCCCAGCTCCTTGATCGCGGCGAGCACCCGCTCGCGCGTGGCCGGGGCAACCGGCCTGGGTCCGTTGTTGATGACATAGCTGACGACCGCTGTCGACGTCCCCGCCAGTCTCGCCACATCGTCCCGCGTCACCTTGGCCACGCGCGGCAGTCTACGCGGATGGACCTACCTCGTGGCAGGCCGGACCGGGGCTTCTTCCGAGACCTCGGTTACCTCCGGCTGCTCCGAACGGGTGAGGGTTTCGGCGGCCGCCTTCGCGGCGGCCGACTTGGCCTCCTCGGCGGCGGCCCGCTCCACCTTCTCCGGGGCCACGAAGCGGTAGCCCACGTTGCGGACGGTGCCGATGAGCGACTCGTGCTCGGGGCCGAGCTTGGCGCGCAGTCGCCGGACGTGTACGTCGACCGTGCGGGTGCCGCCGAAGTAGTCGTAGCCCCAGACCTCCTGGAGCAGCTGGGCGCGGGTGAAGACCCGGCCCGGGTGCTGCGCCAGATACTTGATCAGTTCGAATTCCTTGAAGGTCAGGTCCAGGACCCGGCCCTTGAGCTTGGCGCTGTACGTCGCCTCGTCGATCGAGAGATCGCCGTTGCGGATCTCCATCGGGGAGTCGTCGGAGGTGATCTGCTGCCGGCCGGTGGCCAGCCGCAGCCGCGCCTCGACCTCGGCGGGCCCCGCCGTGTCCAGCAGTACGTCGTCGATCCCCCAGTCCGCGGTGACGGCCGCGAGGCCGCCCTCCGTGACGACGAGGACGAGCGGACAGCCGGGTCCGGTGGACCGCAGCAGCTGACAGAGCGAGCGGACCTGAGGCAGGTCGCGCCGCCCGTCGATGAGGATGACGTCGGCACCCGGTGTGTCGACGAGAGCGGGGCCTTCGGCGGGCGCCACCCGCACGCTGTGCAGCAGGAGGCCGAGGGCGGGGAGCACCTCCGTCGACGGTTGGAGGGCATTCGTCAGGAGCAGCAGTGAACTCATCGCCGCCCACCTGCCTGGGTCGTCGGTCGATGATCGTGCACGGTTGGCTCGCCCATTACGTCGGTCCTCCTCGTTCCCTGCGAGAGGGGCACTCCCGGGCGGGGCCCGGGGGAGTATGCGGCACTGCTTCGTACGCTTATTCGTCTGGTGCCGTACGACGTTTCGTCATACGGGATTTACGGGTCCGGCCCCGCGCCCAGGGCCGCTGAGCTTGTCGAAACGTTTCCGTAACAACGCGCGGAAAGCACAAAAGGACCCGGGGGCTGCATTGCCCGGATCCTCTTCCCAGCAGAATAGCCCACATGAGTTCTGTGTCCGAGGGGCGATTTCGCGGTCTCTCTGTTCCCTTGATCACGCGCGGGCCGTCGCGGACCGTATTGCGGGCCGATGACGGTGTCCGGATCGAGGCGGTGTACGACCCGTGTACAGCGGATGACGGCGCGTTCGCGGAGCCGGGCGACGCCGGTACGGCGATCGTCGTCGCGCACGGTTTCACCGGGTCGGTGGACCGCCCCGCGGTGCGGCGCGCCGTGGAGGTGTTCGCCCAGCGTGCGGCCGTGATCACGTTCTCCTTCCGGGGGCACGGCGGCTCCGGCGGACGGTCCACGGTGGGCGACCGCGAGGTGCTGGACCTGGCGGCCGCGGTGGCCTGGGCGCGGTCGCTCGGGCACCGGCGCGTCGTTACGGTCGGGTTCTCCATGGGCGGTTCCGTGGTGCTCCGGCACGGGGCCCTGTATACGGATCCCGCGGCGGAGGGCGAGGGTGCCCGGTCCGTTCCGGTGCGCAGGGGGCGCACGGAAGCGTGTGAGGGGGCATATGCCGATGCGGTGGTGTCCGTGAGCGCCCCGGCGCGTTGGTACTACCGGGGTACGGCCCCGATGCGTCGCCTGCACTGGGTGGTCACCCGTCCCGCCGGCCGGCTGGTCGGGCGGTACGGCCTCCGGACCCGGATCGACCGCAACGACTGGGACCCGGTCCCGCTCTCCCCGGTCGCGGCGGTCCCGCGGATCGCCCCGGCGCCGCTGCTGATCGTGCACGGCGACAAGGACCCGTACTTCCCGCTCGACCACCCGCGCATGCTGGCCGACGCGGCGGACGGGGCCGCTGAGCTGTGGCTGGAGCGCGGCATGGGGCACGCGGAGAACGCGGCGGACGAGGCCCTGCTCACCCGCATCGCCGACTGGGCGAGCCCGCACCGCCGACTGGGCGACGGGCCGATGACGCGGTGAACGATGATGGACAGCCGACGCGAGACGAGAGGAGCGCCGCCATGCCCGCGGGAACGATCCGTTACTGGGCAGCCGCCAAGGCCGCTGCCGGAACGGCGGAGGAGCCGTACACCGCCGCGACGCTCAAGGAGGCGCTGGACGCGGTGCGCGAGAAGCACCCCGGCGAGCTGACCCGAGTGCTGCAAAGGTGTTCGTTCCTCATCGACGGTGACCCCGTCGGGACCCGGAGCCATGAGACCGTACGCCTTGCCGAGGGCGGCACGGTCGAGGTGCTCCCGCCGTTCGCAGGAGGGTGAACCGCAGAACATGAGCAGCAGCGATCAGCAGCATCCGTACCCGAATCAGCCGCAGCAGCCGAATCAGCCGTACGGCCAGGAGCCGCGGCCGTACGGGGACCAGGCGTACGGGGACCCGGCCTACCCGGATCCCGCGTACGGGCAGCAGCCGCCCTACGGCGGTCAGCCCCAGAGCGGTCAGCCGTACGGCGAACCGTCCTACGGGCAGCAGGCTCCCTACGCGGGCGGCGCGGCGCCGTACGCACCGCAGATGCCGCAGGGCACGTACGAGCCGCAGCAGGCCGTACAGCAGCCCTACCAGGCCGCGCACCACACCCACCCCCGCCAGGCCGCACAGCAGCCGCAGCCGCAGCCGCAGCCGCTGCAGTCGCACGAGCCGCACCCGGCTCCTCAGCCCTTCCAGGCACCCCAGCCCTTCCAGGCACCGCCGGCCGGGGACGACTGGCCGGCCGGAGAGCAGGGCGTCGCGCAGACCTGGGAGGGCCAGACCTGGGACACCCAGTACCAGCCCACCATCCAGCCGAGGCAGCAGCCGGTGCAGCCGGTGCAGCCCGCGCAGGCCGCCGAGCCCGTCCGGCCCGCCGCCGACAACACCCACCTGCTGCCGCAGGGCGCGTCCGGCGCGTACCCGCTGCCCCCGGAGGTCCCGGCGGCTCATCCCGCCGCGCCCGTGCCCGAGCCGGTGGCCGCCGCCCCGGGCGCCGCGCAGGACGACGGATACAGCGCGCCCACCACGCTGGGCAACAGCCGCGTCACGGACGCCCAGCGCGCACGGGCCGAGGGCCGTTCGCCGATCATCGCGCCCGGAATGCAGCCGGCCGCGATCACCGCGGGGCTCGGGCTGCTGCTCGCGCTCGGTGCGGCCATCGGCTCGTACGCCCTGCTCGTCCCGCTGGTCCTGCTCCAGGCGGTGACCGCGGCCGGGTGGTTCCGGCTCAACGGCATGTGGCCGGCCCGGCAGGGCATCGCGCTCGCGTTCGCCGGCGGTCTCGTCGCCGATGTGGTGCTGCTGGCCGCGGGCCGGGAGAACGGGCCGGCCGCGATCCTCGGCACGCTCGGTGTCTGGGTGCTGCTCACCGTCGTCCTCCAGCTGCGCAGCCGGGCGGGCGCCGACGAGCGGATGCAGGGGCTGATGGCCACCGTCGCCTCGGCCGCGCTCGCGGTCCTGGCCGCCGGGCACCTCGCGGCGGTCCCGGACGCCGTGACGGTCGGCGGGGTCGCCGTCGCCCTCGCGGTGCTCGCACGGGCGCTGCCGCTGCCCGGACCGGCCTCCGTCGTGGCGGCGCTGGTCGTCGCCGCGGGTGCCGGTGCCGCGGCGGGTGCCGTGACCGATCTGGGCGCGAAGGGCGCGCTGCTCGGCCTCGCCGCCGGTGGCTGTGCGCTGATCGGGCTGCGGGTGGCCAGCTATGACTACCCGTCACGCTTCGTGCACATGACCGCCGGGGTCGCGCTGCCGCTCACCGCGGCCGCGCCCGCCGTGTACCTGATCGGCCGCGCGATCTCGTAACCGTCACAGAGCCCGTCACGCACACGAGACCCGTCACGCGAATCGCGTCACGTCTCACGCGTCACAGAGATGCCGAAGCCCTCCACGGGGAACCGATGGGGGGCTTCCGCTCGTCGATCACCCGGGGCGTGATGTGCGGCCGCAGTAGGCTCACGGGCGCCAGGGGTCCGAACGGACGCGGGTGGGGAGGACAGTCATGCGTGCACTGCGAATACTGCTGGTCATAGTGGTGGTTCTGGCCGGCGTGTTCATCGCCGTCGACCGCGCGGCGGTGTATTTCGCCGAGTCCCGGGTCGCGGACCGGGTGCAGGTCTCCGGTACGGACATCGGCTCGACGGACGTCGACATCAAGGGCTTCCCGTTCCTGACCCAGGTCGCCGGATCGGAGCTCGACGAGGTCGACGTGAAGATCACCGGCATCGAGACCAGCGCGAACGGCCACACGCTCCGGATCAGCCGGATGAACGCCGAACTGCACCAGGTCCGGCTGACCGACGGCTTCTCCGGCGCCACCGCCGCACGGGCGACCGGCACGGCAGTCATCTCGTACGCGGACCTCACCAAGGCGGCCAGTGCGGACGTCGCCGTCGAGTACGGCGGCAACGGCAAGGTGAAGGTGACCGGCGCGGTCGACATCCTCGGCCGCACGATCTCGCGCAGCGTCCTGTCCACCGTCAGCCTGGTCGACGGTCACACCGTCCGGGTGCACGCCGACAAGGTGCCGGGCGAGGGAATCCCCGGACTCGAGGGCATGGTGCGCAAGAAGGCCGACTTCGAGCGCGAGGTCGGCGGACTGCCGAACGGACTGAAGCTGGAGAAGATCCAGCCGACAGCCGCGGGCCTGGAGATCTCGGTGACCGGCACCGACGTCTCGCTCGCCGGCTGACTCCCGCCGCGACCGGCCGCGCCACATACTGAGACGGCCATGTCCGTTCCCCAGCTGTCCGGCGGGCGCGGCGCTCCGGGGAGCGGCCCGGGAGAGGGTGCGAGACCCCCTCTGTCCCGCATGGTGGACGATCGTGTCTCAATATGCGACACAACGGTGACATGTCCGCCCGTACATCCCTACGATCGGTCCCATGCAGTGCTCTATTAGCGGTCTCCCACAGCGGGGACGGGCGGATCTCACGAAGCGGCGGGCAGTGGACCTGTGCCGCGTCGCCGCCATGCTCTGTCGCACTGTCTGAGCGGGATCCGTCGATTTCCCGCATTCCCGGCCCTCCGACCGTTCGTCGGGGCCATCCCGATGCCTCTGTGCACGCGCCGAACCGGCTCCCGTACATCCGCATCCCGCACCATCTCGCACCATCTCGCCGCAGACTGCCCCGGAGGAGAACACAATGAGCCGCAGTGACGTCCTGGTAGACGCCGACTGGGTCGAGGCCCACATCGACGACCCGAAGGTCGCCATCGTCGAGGTCGACGAGGACACCTCCGCGTACGAGAAGAACCACATCAAGAACGCGTTCCGGATCGACTGGACCAAGGACCTCCAGGACCCGGTCCGCCGCGACTTCATCGACCAGGCGGGCTTCGAGGAGCTGCTGTCCGGCAAGGGCATCGGCAACGACACCACGGTCGTCCTGTACGGCGGCAACAACAACTGGTTCGCGTCCTACGCGTTCTGGTACTTCAAGCTCTACGGCCACCAGGACGTCCGCCTGCTCGACGGCGGCCGCAAGAAGTGGGAGCTCGACTCCCGCGACCTGGTCGACGGCGACCAGATCCCGTCCCGCCCGGCCACCCAGTACAAGGCCAAGCCGCAGGACGAGTCGATCCGCGCCTACCGCGACGACGTCGTCGCCGCGATCGGCAACCAGAACATCGTCGACGTGCGCTCGCCCGACGAGTTCAGCGGCAAGCTGCTCGCCCCGGCCCACCTCCCGCAGGAGCAGTCGCAGCGCCCCGGCCACGTGCCGAGCTCGCGCAACATCCCGTGGTCGAAGAACGCCAACGACGACGGCACCTTCAAGTCGGACGACCAGCTCAAGGCCCTCTACGAGGACGAGCAGGTCGACCTGGCGAAGGACACCATCGCACTCTGCCGCATCGGTGAGCGTTCGGCCCTGACCTGGTTCGTGCTGCACGAGCTGCTCGGCGTCGACAACGTCAAGAACTACGACGGCTCGTGGACCGAGTACGGCTCCCTCGTGGGCGTGCCGATCGAGCTCGGCGCCAACAAGTAGTTCGTCGACAAGTAGTTCGCCGACAAGTAGCTCTTCGCGCGAATCGGATCGGTGAGTCCCCGGAAAATCGCGGGACTTACCGGCCGGCACGCACCGGACCGGCACGAACCAGACCGGCATGACCCCCGATCAGAAGGACAGAACACCATGTGTGGAGCAAAGGCCGGCGGCCCCGACGCTTCGACGATCAAGCCCGGTGAGACCACCATCCAGGGCAGCGTGACCCGCGACGGCGAGCCCGTCACCGGCTACGTCCGCCTGCTGGACTCGACCGGTGAGTTCACCGCCGAGGTTCCGACCTCGGCCACCGGACAGTTCCGCTTCTACGCGGCCGAGGGCACCTGGACGCTGCGCGCCCTCGTTCCGGGCGGCAGCGCCGACCGCACGGTCGTGACACAGACGGGCGGCCTCTCCGAGGTGGCCATCGCCGTCTAGGAGCGGTCACCGGAGCAGTCACCGGAGCAGTTCACCGGCTGCCGCCGCTCCGCGGCTGACGAGAACGGGCCGAAGGGCCGTACCCCAGGGGGTTGGACGCCCACTGAACCGGGGTACGGCCCTTCGCGCCGTTCGGGTGTCGTCCCGTGCTGCCGCCCCGCCCGCTCCAGGACCGGCTGAGCGGGCGGATCAGGCCTACGCTGGACTCATGTACGCCCGACGTCGTCGCGCATATTTCCTGATGATGGGCGGATGTCTCGCCCTCTTCGTCTCGGCCTGGGCCTTCGTGAGGCTCTGGTCGGTTCCGGCCGCCATCATCATGTGTGTGATCGCCATGGTCATCCCGCCCGTCGCGGCGATCGTGGCCAACCGGAAGGGCCCGGAGGACCGCTGGTGGGACGATCCGCCCCCGGGCCCCCTGAACCAGTCGGGCAAAGTGAACCAGTCGGGCAAAGTGAACCCCACCGGCGACCCGGAGTCCGACGAGTGGTGGGACGAACTCGACGGCAAGAAGCGCCGCCGGTGAGGGACCGGAGCCGTCAGTAGACGAGGGCCTGGACGCCGTCGGCCATGATCTCGCTGACGAAGACCTGGGCGCCGGCGATCCGTACGCCCTCCAGAACGTCCTGCTCGGTGATGTCGCGGCGGGCCGCGCACTGGGTGCAGAGGGTGATGAGGCCGCCCGCCTGAATCGACTCGATCAGATCCGGCAGCGGCGCCGAATGCGGCAGTTCGAACTCGGCGGCCCGCCCCGGCAGCGCGAACCAGGCGGATTCCCCGGTCAGCCAGAGCGAGACCTCCACGCCGCTGGCGACGGCGACCGCCGCCACCGTGAACGCCTGCGAGCAGCGCTCGGCGGAGTCGGCACCTGCGGTCACCTTGATCACGAGCTTCTTCGGCATATGCCGAACTGTAATCCTCCGGCGCACAACCTGGACGGTGAGTGGCAGGTCAGCTGGGTGCGCGGGTGACGGAACCTGCGCTTCAGGTCTCTGGGGGGACCCATTTTGAATCCGAATGACACCATTCCCGACGAGCCCGGCGGAGTGACTCCAGTTCCGGGACCGGGCGCGGTGAAACGACGCGCGCGCGGGCGTACGACTCTGATCGTCGCCGCCGCCGCGGTGCTCGGGATCGCCGGCGGCACCGCTGTCGGCTACGGCGTACAGGCGGGGCGGGCACCGACCCCGCTCGGCGCGCTGTCGCAGCCGGGTCTGGCGTATCCGGCGAAGGCGGCGGCCGCCGACCAGGTGCCGGATCCGCTGCCGGCCACGCAGGACCGCAGGGTCCGGACGGACGGTGATCTGCGCAAGCTGCTCATCCCCAGGCCCGCGGGCTGGAGCGAGAACAAGGAAAGGCTGTCCGTGCAGGACGGCTGGATGGAGGTGGAGGACTACGCGCTCGACTTCAAGGAGGAGGACTTGATGTTCAGCGACCTCGTGGGGGCCGACGTCCGCCGTATCGCGGCTGCCGCCTGGAAGAAGGGTGAGTACCGCACGGCCGAGGTCCTGCTCGTGCAGTTCCGCTCCGGCAGCGGCACGGGGGCCGCCGAGCACTCCGCGGACCAGCGCTCGTACATGCCCGGCAAGAAGGACGGCGCGGGCTACGACGGCGACGCGATCAAGGGCAGCCTCAACGGCCGCTATTACGTGTACAAGGCCGAGCTGAAGCCGGGCTACCTGCCGCTCTACCGGGCCAGAGCGGTCTTCGACCGCGGCGACGTCATGGCCGAGATCAATCTGTTCGACACCCGACCGATCAGCAAGAAGGACATCCGGACGCTGGCCGAGAGACAGCTGGAGCGCCTGTGAACGACGACGCCACCACACCCGCACCGCTGCCCGAGCCCGCCTCCGGCCCCTCACCCGAGCCCGCCGCCGTCCCCGATCCCGTCCTCGACCCTGCCCCCGCCCCCGATGCCGTCCCCGACCCCGTCCCCGTGCCGGCCCGGAAGGGCAGGGCGCGACGGGTGATCCTCGCGACGGTCCCCGTCGTGCTGGTGCTCGCCGCCGTCGCCGGTGCGGCCGCGTACACGAAGGTCACCGTCGACGACGCCGACCGCACGGTCACGACCCGCCTCTGGGCGGCGTCCTCGCACGGTCCCGGCAAGGACCCGGCCGGCGACGTCTCCCGGGGCCGGGCGTCCACCGGACTCGGCAAGCTGCTGTTGCCGGTCCCTGGCGGATACCGGCTCGGCCCGGACGACGGGGCGCACGGCAACGACAGCGTGCTCAGCGGCCGCGCGGCCACCGCCGAGATGAAGGCCGGCAGCCGCGGGCTCGCGGGCAAGCAGCGGCGGGAGCTGGAGAAGCGGATCGACAAGCTCCACGTCCAGGGCGTGGCCATCCGCACATACGCGTCGGACGGGAACGACCTGATCGTCAGTACCGAACTGGTGCGGATGAAGGACAAGAAGGCCGTCCGGGACCTCTACGGCTTCCAGGTGGAACTCTTCGACGCCATCAGCGTCTTCAGGGACGGTCCGGTGATCAGCGGCCACAAGAAGAACGCCAAGTGCGTCCTCCAGCCCAAGGACAGCAAGCACAAGATCGAGAGCATGTACTGCCTGGCGTACGACGGGGAGATGGCCCTCAGTTTCTACGCTACGGGCCTCAGGCCCGTCGACAAGGGGTCCGTCGCCGAACTGGTGAAGGACCAGCTGGACCACATCACGTCCCCGGGGGAGTACGTATGACCGAGCAGACGGCCGCACCCGCACCCGATCCCGCCGCGCCCGATCCCGCCGCCGCCCCCGACCCGGCCGGCGTCACCCCCGAGACGGCTCCGCCCCTGCCGCTCCCGCCCACGTCGCCGCCGCCCACGTCGCCGCCCCCGGCGCCCCGCCCCCCGCGCCGGGTGCTGCGGGCCGTGGCCCGGTGGACCGTCGCGGTCCTGGTGCTCGGCGGGTTCGGTGCGGGCACGGCGTACGCCATCACCTCGACCGAGCGCACCGACGTGCCGGGGCTGGCCACGAAGGACGACGGGCGCTGGGACTTCCCCCGGCTGAGCCTGCCCGCGCTCCCGGCCGGCGCGCCGCGCCCGTTCAGTGACGGCAACACCGCCGCGATCCACCACGCCGACCTGCGCGGGCTGCTGCTCCCGGCCCCGGCCGGAGCAACGGCCGACAAGAAGCTGACGGGCGGCTGGGTCAGCACGGAACAGTTCGTGTCCGAGTACGAGAAGGACTCCCGTGCCGGCATCGGCGACCAGCTGAAGGAGTCCGCCCTCCGGCACATCGCGGCGCGCGGCTGGACCATGCCGGACGGCACGTCGAGCCGGATCTACCTGCTCCAGTTCAACTCGACGGGCTTCGCCGACGCGTTCCGCGACGACCGCTACATCGGCGCCTCGACGGGGGATCCGCTGTCCGGTGCGGCTGAGATGGATCTGGACGAGACCTGGTCGGGCGGCGGGAAGGTGGAGAACACCACGTCCTACGTGGCCCTTGAGCCGAAGCCCTTCGGGGCCGCCCAGGTCCGGCAGGCCTATCTGATCGCCGGCGACACCGTCGCCCTGATCGTCCAGTCCCGCCCGGGTGCCGAGGGGACGGAGCACGTCCCCTTCCACCAGACGGTGATCCTGCAGAACCAGCTCCTGGGCTGACCGCCCCGCGGCAAACCCCGAACCGGCGGGCCGGGCCCCCACCCATTAGGCTGGGGCCCGGCCCGTACTGCTGCCATACCGCTCGTTCAAGGAGCTCCCGTGCTTGAGGCATTCTTCACCACCCTGCTGGTCCTGGTCTGTGTCGGCACCCTCGCCTTCGCCGGCCTGACCGTGAAGAAGCTGTACGAGGGTCAGCGCTGATCCCCCGGTTCCACGCGCGCCCCTCCCCGTCCCCCCGCCTCACAGATCGTCTGAGCCGCTCATGATCGAGATTCCGTCCGACCTCCACCCGGACCTCGTCCCGCTGGCCTTCCTCCTGGGCAACTGGGTGGGCGCGGGTGTGTCCGACTTCCCCGGCGCCGAGAAGTGCAACTTCGGCCAGGAGGTCTCCTTCAGTCACGACGGCCGGGACTTCCTGGAGTACGTCTCGCACACCTGGGTGCTCGACGCCGAGGGCGAGAAGGTCCGGCCGCTGGAGTCCGAGTCCGGTTACTGGCGCATCGACAAGGACCGCAAGGTCGAGGTCGTGATGGTCCGGGACCAGGGCGTCATCGAGATCTGGTACGGCGAGCTGGCCCACCAGAAGCCGCAGATCGACCTGGTCACCGACGCGGTGGCCCGGACCGCGGCCTCCGGCCCGTACAACGGTGGCAAGCGGCTCTACGGCTATGTGAAGAGCGACCTGATGTGGGTCGGCGAGAAGTCCACGCCCGAGGTGGAGCTGCGGCCGTACATGTCCGCGCACCTGAAGAAGGTCGTCACGCCCGAAGAGGTCGCCGCGATGGCGAAGAGCCTCGGTGACCTGCCGGACGACGGGATCGCGTTCTTCAAGTAGCCGGTGAACGGTCACCCCGTACCGCGGACTCCGCACTGCGCTGGGTACGGCGGCCGCCCCCGCCTACACTGGGCCTGTGGTGAGCACCGACTGGAAGACCGATCTTCGGCAGCGCGGCTACCGGCTGACGCCGCAGCGGCAGCTTGTCCTGGAAGCCGTCGACACGCTGGAACACGCGACGCCCGACGACATCCTCTCCGAGGTGCGCCGGACCGCGTCCGGCGTGAACATCTCGACCGTCTACCGGACCCTGGAGCTCCTGGAGGAGCTGGGCCTCGTCAGCCATGCCCATCTGGGCCACGGGTCCCCGACGTACCACCTGGCCGACCGCCATCACCACATCCATCTGGTCTGCCGGGACTGCACGAACGTCATCGAGGCCGACGTCGGCGTCGTCGCCGAGTTCACCGAGAAGCTGCGCGGCACCTTCGGGTTCGAGACGGACATGAAGCACTTCGCGATCTTCGGCCGCTGCGCTGACTGCGCGGCGAAGGCGGCGGAGCAGTCCGCGAAGCCGGCCTGAGAGGTCGCCCGACAGCATCTGCGGGCCCGAGTCGTACGCTGGTCGTATGAAGAGCCCCCTGCTGTCCCTGCCCGGTGCAGTCCCCGCCGAGGGCTGCGACGAAGGCGTCGCCGCGCACTACGGCGACCTGTTCCGCGAGCAGCGCGCCCTCGCCGACGGCTCCGGCCTCGTCGACCTCTCGCACCGCGGCGTCGTCACCGTCACCGGGAGCGACCGGCTGGCGTGGCTGCACCTCCTGATCACCCAGCACGTCACCGACCTCGCACCGGGTCAGGCCACCGAGTCCCTGATCCTCACCGCGAACGGGCACGTCGAGCACGCCATGTACCTCGTCGACGACGGCGAGACCCTGTGGATGCACGTCGAGCCGGACACCCAGGGCGAGCTGATCGCCTATCTGGAGTCGATGAAGTTCTTCTACCGGGTCGAGGTCGCCGACCGCACCGAGGACTTCGCGGTCGTGTACCTGCCGGCCGGTTCCATCGCCGCGGTGCCGGACGGAGCCGCGGTACGGGAGATGCCGTACGGCCGAGACCTGTTCCTGCCGCGCGCCGAACTCGAGGCGTACGCGGCGGAGCACGGCCCGGCCGCCGGGGTCCTGGCCTACGAGGCGCTGCGCGTCGAGGGCCACCGCCCGCGCCTCGGCTTCGAGACCGACCACCGCACCATCCCGCACGAGCTGGGCTGGATCGGCACCGCCGTCCACCTCCAGAAGGGCTGCTACCGGGGCCAGGAGACCGTGGCCCGGGTGCAGAACCTGGGCAAGCCGCCCCGCCGCCTGGTCTTCCTGCACCTGGACGGCAGCGAGGTGCTGCTCCCCGGGCACGGCACCCCGATCCGGCTCGCCGCGGACGGGCCCGAGGGCCGTCAGCTCGGCTTCATCACCAGCTCCGCCCGCCACCACGAGCTGGGGCCGATCGCCCTGGCCCTGGTGAAGCGGAACGTGGCGGTGGACGCGGAGCTGCTGGCGGGGGAGAACACGGCGGCGGCCCAGGAGACGGTCGTCGAACCGTAGGCCCTCCGCTGCCGCCCTCCGGCCGCCGGCCTCGATCCGCCGGTCAGACCTCGATGATGACGGTGAACGGGCCGTGGTTCGTGAGCGAGACCCGCATGTCCGCCCCGAACCGGCCCGTCTCCACCCGCGCCCCGAGCGCCCGCAGCCGCGCGACCACCTCGTCGACCAGCGGCTCGGCACTCTCGCCGGGCGCGGCGGCGTTCCAGGTGGGCCGGCGGCCCTTCCGGGCGTCCCCGTAGAGAGTGAACTGCGAAATCACCAGAAGCGGCGCATTCACATCGGAGCAGGACTTCTCGCCCTCCAGGATGCGGACCGACCAGAGCTTGCGGGCGAGCTGCGCCGCCTTCTCCGGGGTGTCCTCATGGGTGACTCCGACCAGCACACACAGGCCCTCGCCGATGATTTCGCCGACCACCGCGGGGCCGCTGCCCTCGCCGTCGGCGCCGGCCACCGTGACGCTCGCGCCGTCCACCCTCTGTACCACTGCACGCATACAGACCAACCTATCTTGGGCTGAACGGGTACAGAGCATCTCCACCGGCACCCTCGGAGTGGCACCATGCTCGGAGGCGGTGCGCCGACGCACCGGTCGAGGGGATGGACACAAGCATGAGCACCCATGGAACCGGGCAGTCCCCGGGCACCGTGCCGGTCACGCGTGCCGGCGTCAACAGCAGTGCGGGTACGAGTACGAGCACCATGCGCCCACCCGTGCAGCGGACCGGCCAGGGCTCCGACGAGGGTCCGGCCGCGCCCCCGCCCGAACTGGGCGCCCTGCGGCTGCCGGAGCTGCGCACCCTGCGCCGCGACTCGCAGCGCGACGAGGCCGACCTCAGCTATGTGCGGCGGCTGGTCCAGGGGCGCATCGACATCCTGCGGGCCGAGCTGGCCCGGCGGCGGGACCCGGAGTCGCCGGTGGTGGACCGGCTCTCGGAGATCCTCGCCGACACCCCGTCGCTGCACCGCTCCTCGGCCCGGCACGTCACGCTGAGCACCCCGCGCAGCGACGAGTACCGGCAGCTGGCCGCCGAGACGCTCGCCGAGGTCGAACTCTCCGACCTCGACGCCCGTACGGACGAAGAGCTGCACACCGCGATGGGACGCCTGGTCCGCTACGAGCAGCAGGTCTCCCGGCGCCGTCACCGGCTCCAGCGCACCGCGGACGGCTGCAGTGCGGAGATCGCCCGCAGGTACCGTGACGGGGAAGCACAAGTAGACGACCTGCTCGCCTGAGGCAACCCCTCCGGGGGCGGGTCCCGCCCCGCCCCCGGAAGGCCACCATGACCTCCAGCGCAGCCCCGTCCGCCCCGTCCGGCGCCATATCCGGCCCGGCACCCGCCCCGCCGGTGCTGGCCGAGGTCGTACGGTCCGGATTCGTCGAGGGCCACCATCGCGGCTCCCTGGTCGTCCTGGCCGCCGACGGCAGCGTCGAACTGGCCATCGGCGATCCGGCGGCACCGGTCTTCCCCCGGTCGTCCAACAAGCCGATGCAGGCCGCGGCCGTGCTGCGGGCCGGGCTCGAACTGTCCGGGGAGCGGCTGGCGCTGGCCGCCGCGAGCCACGCGGGCGAGGGCTTCCACCTCGATCTCGTACGCAGGATGCTCGCCGAGCACGGACTGTCGCCCGACGATCTGCAGACCCCGCCCGACCTTCCGCTGGACCCGGCCGAGGCGGAGACGTATCTCGCCGCGGGCCACGTCCGGGAGCGGATCACCATGAACTGCTCGGGCAAGCACGCGGCGATGCTCGCGGTGTGCGTGCGCAACGGCTGGGACCCGGCCACCTATCTCGACCCGGCGCATCCGCTCCAGCGGCTGGTCCACCAGGTGGTCGAGGAGGCGGCGGGCGAACCGGTCGCCGCGGTCGGCACGGACGGCTGCGGGGCGCCGCTGATGGCGATCTCCCTGGTGGGTCTCGCGCGGGCGTTCCGTACGTTCGTCACGGCGGCACCGGACACGGCGGAGCGCCGGGTGGCGGACGCGATGCGCGCCCACCCCGAGTACGTGGCGGGCACCCGCCGCCCCGACACCTGGCTGATGCGCGAGGTGCCGGGCGCGCTGTCCAAGATGGGCGCGGAGGCGGTCCAGGCGGTGGCGCTCGCGGACGGCAGGGCGCTGGCCTTCAAGATCGACGACGGCTCTGGCCGTGCGCTCGGCCCGGTCCTGGCCCGTGCGCTGGGGCTGCTCGGGGTGGACGCCCCGGTGGTGTCGCGGATCGGCCGGGCGCCGCTGCTGGGCGGCGCCGCGGAGGTGGGGGAGATCCGGGCGGCGTTCTGACGCCGGCGCACGGGGCCGGCCCCGTACACCAGGAAAAGCGGGCGACATCCCGCACCGCCGTGTCTAGCGTGGAGCGCATGAACAGCCTTGAGGCCCGCCCCGTCACCGAGTCCGAGTTCGCCGACTGGCTGCGTGCCTTGAACACCGGCTTCCTGCGCCCGCCGACCCCCTCGGACGAGGAGGTGGCCGGACGGCTGCCGCACACGGATCTGGCCCGCGTCCAGGGGGTGTTCGACGCCGGCCGGTGCGTGGCGACGTTCCGTTCGTTCGCACAGGAGCTGACCGTCGTCGGCGGGGCGACGGTGCCGGCCGACGCGATCACCAACGTCACCGTGACCCCCACCCACCGCCGTCGCGGGCTGCTCACCCGGCTGATGGCGAACGACCTGGCGGCGGCCAAGGAGCGCGGCGACGTGGCCGCCACCCTGATCGCCGCCGAGTACCCGATCTACGGGCGCTACGGCTTCGGTCCCGCGGCCTGGACCACCGAGTGGGAGATCGACATACCCCGGGCGGGGCTCGACCCCCGGCTGTCCGGGACGTCGGCCGCGGACGGCGGCCGGATCGACCTGGTGGACGGCGCGGAGGTGCGCAAGCTGGGCCCGGCCCTCCACGACCGGCTGCGGGCCCGGCAGCACGGGGTGGTGAGCCGCGGTGACCGCTGGTGGGACCTGACGACCGGCGAGGCGCTCTTCCCGCACGACCACTGGACCGAGCCGTTCTACGCCGTCCACCGTGACGCCGAGGGCACCGTGGACGGTCTCCTCGTCTACCGCGCCGACGACCACTGGGGCGACGCCAAGCAGCCGCTGAACCGGGCGACGGTGCGCAGCATGATCGCGACGACCCCCGCGGCGGAGCGGGCGCTGTGGCACTTCCTCTGCTCGGTCGACTGGATCACCACGGTCCGTACCGGCAACCGCGCCCCCGACGACCTGCTCCCGCTGCTCCTCCCGGACCCGCGCGCGGCCCGCGTGGTGACGCAGGCGGACTTCCTGTGGGTGCGCGTCCTGGACGTCGTACGCGCACTGGAGGCCCGCACCTACGCGGTCCCCGGCTCCCTGGTCCTGGACATCCACGACGCCACCGGCCTCACCGCCGGCCGCTTCCACCTGGACGCCTCCCCGGCCGGAGCCACCTGCGCCCCGACGACGCGCAACGCGGACCTCGCGCTGGACGTAGGTGAGTTGGGGACGCTCTACCTGGGCGACGAGTCGGCCCTGCGGCTGGCGGCCCTGGACCGCGTCGAGGAGCTGACCCCGGGCGCGGCGGCGCTGGCGGACGTGGTGTTCCGGGCGGGGCGGCGGGCGTGGTGCCCGGACGTGTTCTGATCCTTCCTGTGTTCTGAACGGCGTGCCCGGCTCCGTCCTCACCGGGTCCGCACTCTGAACAGCGCGCCCGACAGTGCCATCGCCGGCAGCGGGATGCGGCCGGCACCGCTTTCTTCGCACGAGCCTTCTACGTACTGATTACGCGTGACTGTGTAAGGGTTACGCATAACTAGGATGGCCGTCGAGGGAAGGTGGGTTCAGGTGACGGAAGAGAGCGGTTCGCCGGGCGGTACGGGCCTGCCGGTCAGCATCGAGGCCGCCTGGGGGCTGCGGGCGCGCCCGGTGAAGGGGCCCAAGCCGGGGCTCACCCTGGAGCGCATCGTGGACGCCGCGGTGGCGGTGGCGGCGGCCGAAGGGCTCGGCGGGGTGTCCATGGGCCGGGTCGCCAAGGACCTCGGCGCCTCGACGATGTCGCTCTACCGGTACGTGGGCGCCAAGGACGAGCTCTACGTACTCATGCAGGAGGCGGCCATGGGCCCGCCGCCCCCGCTGCCCGCGCCGGAGGAGGGGGCCGGCTGGCGGGAGGCGCTCGCGCAGTGGGCCTGGGCGCGGCGCCGGGTCTTCCACCGCAACCTGTGGATGCTCCGCATCCCGATCTCCGGGCCGCCGGCGAGTCCGCACTCCGTCGCCTGGTGGGAACAGGGCCTGAAGGCCCTCGAAGGCAGCGGTCTCGGGCCGGGCGACGCGGTCTCCGTCATCCTCCTGGTCGGCGGGTTCGTGCGGAACGAGGCGCTGCTCATGGCTGATCTGGACACCGCCGTCGAGGCGCGCGGCGTACCGGCGCAGGAGGTGATGGACGGCTACGCCCGCACGCTGAACCGGCTGGTCGATCCCGAGCGCCATCCCGCGCTCTCCCGGCTGATGGCGTCCGGCGTGATGTGGGGCCCGGAGGAGCCCGACCATGAGTTCCGCTTCGGTCTCGAACGGGTGCTGGACGGTATCGAGGCGCTGGTCAGTGAGCGGCACCGGTGAGGCCGGCCGTACGCTTCATGGTCATGAGCGCAGAGAAGCCCAGGTCCGGCGCGGCGGCGGACGAGGACGCGTCCCGTGGGCCGAACGCGCCCATGAGCCTGCGTGAGCGGAAGAAGCAGCTGACGTACCAGGCCGTCTCCGACGCCGCGATCGCGATGTTCCTGGAGCGCGGCTTCGACAAGGTCTCGGTGGCGGAGGTCGCGGCCGCCGCGGACATCTCCAAGCCGACGCTGTTCCGGTACTTCCCGTCCAAGGAGGACCTGGCCCTGCACCGGTTCGCCGATCACGAGGACGAGCCCGCCCGGACGGTCGCCGCCCGCGCGGACGGCGAATCTCCGCTGGACGCGCTGCGGCGCAACTTCCTGGACGGCCTGGAGCGGCGCGACCCGGTCACCGGCCTCTGCGACGTGCCCGAGGTGCTGGCGTTCCACCGGCTGCTCTACGGCACGCCGTCCCTGGTGGCCAGGCTCTACGCGTACCAGGGCCGCTCCGAGGCCGCTCTCGCCCGCGCCCTGGGCGACCGGGTGCCCGATCGGCTGGCCGCGGGCCAGATCATCGCGGTCCTGCGCATCCTGGCCCTGGACAACTGGCGGCGGATCAGCGCGGGACAGAGCGCGGACCAGGTGTACGGGGACGCGGTCGAGGCGGCGGAGCTGGGGTTCGTGCAGCTGCGGTCGGGGCTGGGGCGGTAGGCCGCGGACCGCCCCAGCAGGTGTGCTGCGGCCGGGACGTGGTCAGGTACCCGGATCGTCATCCCACTCGGGTACCTGACCACTGCGCGGGTCTCAGCGACGCGGCCCTCTCACGTCGGCCCCCTCGCGAGGGCCACGAAAGCGTCGCTCCCCCGCGTGAGTGTGCGGATCAGCAGCTGGTGGCCCACTTGTGAGACCTGAGGTGCGCCCCGGTGTTGCCCTTCTCGCCTTGGCGGACGCAGCCTTTGTAGCCCTTGTAGTCGGCACCCTTGTAGAACTTCACGTGCCGGTAGGCGCCTTCCCCTCCCGTACCGCGGTTCCAGACCGACAGGACGCTCTTCGCCCCGGACCAACCGCACCGGACGGTGCCGCCGCGCCAGTCGAGGTCGTCTCCGTCCCAAGCGCATACCGACCCGGTGCCGTTGCTGCCCGAGTAGACGCAGATGTCCCCGACGGCGCAGCCGCCCCACGCTGCCGCGGTGCCCGCGGGCGTGGCCGCCATTGCTCCGGATCCGGTACTCAGCGCGCTTCCCAGTGCCAGCGTGGCTCCGAGCGCGGCAAGGGTCAAACGATGACGTCCCATGTGGTGTTGTCTCCTTCGGCTGGGGAGCCGCCGACAGCCGGCAGCTCCGTGCGCGACCGAGGTCGCGGGCTTCCCTGGCCCGCACGGTCCTTCTCGGGCCGTGCGGGGGAGACCGCCGCGCCAGGTGCGGCCGTCTCGGGATGACCTCAGCTTTCGTGGCCGGGCGATTGTCCGGCAGCCCCCTTTCGCCACTTCGGACAATCGCGGCGGCCCACGCGGGCGGGCGGTGTGCCGCCTTGTGGACGCCCGCAGAGGTTCGTAGCTTCGATGGGGCAGCCTGCGGATGAGGGGGAAGCCATGGGGCGTCGTGAGCGGCCGTTGGACATGGACGGGGGGCCTGTCGCCGAATTCGCCGGCGACTTGCGGAAGCTGCGTGACAAGGCCGGAGGAATCACCTACCGGGCGATGGCGGGCAAGGGGCAGTACTCCGCCGCGACCCTCGCGCAGGCCGCTGCCGGAGTGCGATTACCGACGCTCCCGGTCGCCATCGCCTACGTCCGTGCCTGCGAGGGCGACTGCGAGGAGTGGGAGGAACGCTGGCAGCGGGCGGTACGTGAAGTGGGCGACGACAACGCGGCCTCGGAAGCCGGGAGTTCCCCCTATCCGGGCCTGGCCCGCTTCGACGTCGAAGACCACGATCGGTTCTTCGGGCGGGACCGCCTCGTCGACGAACTGGTCGACCTGTTCGTCCGAAGAGAGATGGTCGTGCTGGTCGGGCCGTCGGGCAGCGGCAAGTCCTCCTTGCTGCGGGCAGGACTGCTGCACCGCGTGCGGCAGGGCGGGGCCCGTGGCCACCGGACATCCACGATCCGCGTCCTCACCCCCGGCCCGCGTCCTGCGCACACCCATGCCGGGCTGCTCGATCCCACAGCCATGAGCGAGGGCACGCTGCTCGTGGTGGACCAGTTCGAGGAGATCTTCACGCAGTGCTCGGACCCGGGCGAACGCGCACGCTTCGTTGAACTGCTGTGCTCCGCCCCCGGGGCCGGCCGCGGTGCACGAGTCGTGATCGCTGTCCGCGCCGACTTCTACGGTCACCTCACCCGGTATCGAGCACTCGCCGAGGCGGCCCGCAAGTCGACCCTGCTGGTGCCTCCCATGAGTGCGGAGGAGCTGCGTGAGGCGATCATCAAGCCCGCGGCACACGCCGGGCTCGTCGTGGAACGTGCGCTGACAGCGCGGCTCCTGAGCGAATCCGCCGACGAGGACGGCAGTCTCCCGTTGGTGTCCCACGCTCTGCTGGAGACCTGGCGGCACCGCAGAGGGAGGGTGCTGACCGAAGCCGCCTACGACGAGGCGGGCGGCATCCACGGCGCGATCGCCCGCACCGCGGAGGACCTCTACCGGCGCCTGTCACCCGACCGGGCCGACACGGCCCGGCGCATCCTGCTCCGCCTGGTCACCCCGGGCAGGGGCAGCCCGGACACCCGCCGGCCCGCCCCACGCGCCGAGATCACCGCGCTGGGTCCGGGCGGCACGCAGGACACCGAACTCGTCCTCGAACGCCTCGCCCGCGCTCGCCTCATCACCCTCGACGAGGACTGGGTCGATCTCGCCCACGAGGCCGTGCT
Organism: Streptomyces sp. NPDC048671; assembly: GCF_055587045.1. Classification (NCBI taxonomy): domain Bacteria; kingdom Bacillati; phylum Actinomycetota; class Actinomycetes; order Kitasatosporales; family Streptomycetaceae; genus Streptomyces; species Streptomyces sp. NPDC048671. The sequence goes on from NZ_JBVJHB010000010.1 coordinate 87,581, forward strand.
CGCTGCCTGGCCCCGGCTCGGCTCATGGCTCGACGCGAGCCGCGACCGGGTCCGCGCCCAGCGCCGGCTCACGGAAGCGGCCGCCAACTGGCAGAGCCTGGAGTGCGACACCGGGGCCCTGTACCGGGGTCTGCGTCTGGACGAGGCTGCGGGGTACTTCGGCAGCCCGGAGCACAGCGGGGAACTGACCGATGGGGAACGACAGTTCCTCAAGGCCAGTCTCACCGCCCGGCGCCGGCGGCACCACCGCCGCCGGGCCGGGACCACCGTCCTGTCCGCTCTCCTTGCCCTGAGCCTCCTCGCCGGCCTGGCTGCCTGGCAGCAGAACCGGATCAGCGAGCAACGCAGCCGCGAGGCCGAGGCCCGCCGCCTCGTCGGTACCGCCGCCGGCCTCCGTCTGTCCGACCCACAGACCGCCATGCGCCTGAGCCTGGCCGCCTGGCAGGCCGCCGACCTGCCCGAGACACGATCGGCGCTGCTGAGTGCCATGGTGCAGAAGCAGCAGGACGTCTTCACCGACCCGGACAGCAGTGCCGCGTCCATGCGCCACCTCACCCCTGACGGCCGCACGCTCGTCAGCGTGGGCGCGGACCGGGTGGCCCGCTGGGACGTCGACAGCCACCGGCGCATCGACGTGCGTCCCGGGCTCGGCCGGGACTTCGACGAAGCGGGCTTCATCCGCGCGGACGCCCGGTGGCTGCCGGTATTCAGCCGTGAGGCGGTCCCGATGCACGGCCGTCGAACGGTCTCACTGCGTGACCTCACCACAGGACACACGGACAGAAGCACGGCGCTGTCCGCCCACGGCGGAGCGGAGATGACGCCGAGCGGCCGCAGCCTTGCCGTCTACGACTCCGACGCGGCCGGCTACTCGGTCAGCCTGGTCGACGCGGAAACCCGGCGCGTACTCCTGCGGATCGAGGTTCCCGGAGGCGGCGGCACGGATACCGGGATGCTGGAAAGGATCCCCTGGGCCCGGCAGACAGCGCTGAGGCAGCAGTTGGAGATGGAGCATCGGCCCTTCACCTTCATGGGCGAAGAGTCCGTCATCCCTGATGAGCTTGCTCCCGATGCGACGGTCAGCTCCGATGACCGTTACCTGGCGCTGTGCACGGAAGGCGAGCGACTACAGCTGTGGGACGTCGGCAAAAAGCGTCGCATCTCCGCTGCGTGGCTTCCCGAAGTCACTCTTGAGCAGTGCGTTCACGAACACATCGTCTTCAGTCCGGACAGCGCCTACCTCGGGGTGATCACCGACAGAGGTTTTCGCGCCTGGCACATCGCCTCGGGCCGGGAGCTGCCGCCGGTGGAACACAGCGGGCTGAAGACCGCGGTGCTGAGCGAGGACGGCTCCTACCTGGCAGCCTCGGACGGCACGGAGATCCTCGTGTGGCGACTGGCCAACCCGGACTTCCCGTCGGTACGGCACCAGTTGTCCGGCGAGACCGTCAAAGACCTCCGTCTCGATGCCGCGTCGCACACACTCCGGTACCTCGGCGGCCCCGAAGGATCTTGGGGGCCCCTCGTGCACACCCTCGACCTGGGGCCGATGTTCAACACCCCATGGAGCCGCGCGCCCGCGCCGACCCAGTACAGCCGCTCGGGCGACAAGCTCGCTGTCGCCCGGCCGGACCCGGACGGCCGGTACGTCCGCGTGCGCATCCTCGACGGAAAGACCGGTGCACTGCTTGCAACGCCACCGCGCGTGCCCTGTCCGCAGTACGAAAATTTCCAGCACTGCGTCGTCGCTCTCGCTTTCGACTCCACAGGACGGACCCTCGCCTACGGCGTGACAGAAGTCGAAGATCCGTCCGGCCCGGGGCGAATCGCCCTCTACGACGTGCCCCGGCAGCGCACCACCGCCGTCCTGACGGGCAGCGACCTCAGCGGGATCGAATGGCGGGACATCGTCTTCACCCCGGACGACCGGAAACTGGTCATCGCCGGCAAACCGGGCCCGTCGGCGGCCATCCGGATCTGGGACGTCGGAAAGAAGGCCGTCACCGCCACCATCCCCGATGCGGCCGGCCGGCCGGTGCTGAGCCCCGACGGCGCCCTGCTCACCACGACGCAGGGCACGGCGTACCGGCTGCCCTCCGGCACACCACTCCCTCCGTCGCGGACTCCGGGCAGGGCCACGGCCCTGGCCTTCAGCCCTGACGGGAAGTACCTGGCCGTCGGTGACGACTCCGGCCGGGTCGGGCTCTGGGACGGCCGGATCACGCGGCGGCTCGGCGAACTCGCCGACTCGGACACGTCCACCTCCCAGTACGTGTCCGCCCTGGCCTTCACACCCGACAGCCGCACCCTGGCCGTCGCCGGCGACGAAGGGTCCGTGCAGCTCTGGGACTCCACCACCCACCAGCGCATCGGTATGCCCCTGCCGACCGCGGGTGACACCATCGGCAGCCTCGTCTTCGAGAGCGACCACGTGCTGCGTGCGGTGGGCAGCCACACGGCGGCCCACACCTACGAGCTGTCACCGCGGGCCGCGACCCGGGCGATCTGCCGCCGCACGGGAAAGCAGATCACTCCCGGCGAATGGCGCGCGTACCTTCCCGGAACCCCCTACGGACAGACCTGCCCGCGACGCGACTGACGCAGGCGCTGCTTGCCGGAGAGCCGGAGAGCCGGGGGGCCGGGAGGGCCGGGAGGGCCGGGAGGGCTGAGAAGGCCGGGAGGGCCGACGAGTAGTCCTTAGGGGGTGTCCTCGGAGTGCTGCACCGCTTCGGCTATCTCCCGCACGCGGTCGAGCGTGATCCCGTTCCGCTGCTCCACGGCCAGCGGGTGGTCGGTCGGCTCCAGCTCGATGAGCGGGCGCCGGCCGATGGGGCGGGTGTGCGCGTTGGTCTTCAGGTTGGTCGTACGGGGGGAGTAGAGCCCCAGCTCGGTGGTCAGCCAGCCGAAGTACGGCTTCTCGGACTCCCGGCCCGGGGTCTCCCACACATCGAGGGCCCGGCCGAAGTTCTCCCGGCTCAAGGACACCCAGACGCCCCAGGAGAACGGCTCCTGGCTGCCCGCCACGGGTATCTCGATCAGACCCTTGATGAAGTAGTGCTCGTGTCTGACGATGCACTGGTCCGTCGAGAGCATGCTGTCCGGGTCGCTCTCCAGACTCGCGTCCCAGACGTCGGGTGCCATGGTCGAGTACCCCATCGGGAGTTCCGTATGGTGTCCGCCGCAGCGGGAGCAGGTGTAGCCGGGGTCGGGTGCCATGGGCGGGATCCTAGAGCGTCTGCCCGCGCGGGTGCCGCACGGGCCGTCAGCGGGGCCGCACGGGCCGTCACCGCCGGGCCCGCCGGACAGGCCCTGGCGGACATCCCCCGGCGCGGTCCGGCGCGGCGCGGTGCGGTCCGGTGCGGTGCGGCGCGGTCCGGTGCGGCCGGTCTGGGACTATTTCGCTGGCCGATCCGATTCCGCCCCCGCACAGTGGCCGTATGACCCACCCCGAAGCCGCCTTCCTGCCCGGTCTGGAGCTCTCCCGAATCCTGTACGAGGAGGGGGTGCGGCCGGTCCTGGACGCCGCCTTCCCCGGACTGCCGTACGCCGCCGCGCGGATCGGGCCGGGCTCCGAGGTGCTCGGCTTCGACACGGCCCGGTCGGCCGACCACGACTGGGGCCCGCGTCTTGACCTCTTTCTCGCGGCGGACGACGTGGCGGCCCACGGCGAGGCGATCCGGCGGCTCCTGGCGGACCGGCTGCCGAAGGAGATCCGCGGCTGGCCCACCCACTTCCGCCCCGCCGATGACCCGCTCGACCCGGTCGGGCACATGGAGAGGACCGAAGGGCCGGTCAGCCACCGCGTGTCCACGTACGACATCGGCGGCTGGCTGACCCGGGAGGCCGGCTTCGACGCGTCGGCCGCCGAACCTGCCGTCCGGGACTGGCTCGCGATGCCGCAGCAGAGGCTCGCCGGGATCACCGGCGGCGCGGTGTTCCACGACGGCCCCGGCCTCCTCACCGCCGCACGGCGCCGGCTGGCCCGGTATCCCGAACAGGTCTGGCGCTACCTGCTGGCCTGTCAGTGGCAGCGGATCTCCCAGGAGGAGGCCTTCGTGGGGCGCTGCGCCGAGGTCGGGGACGAACTCGGCTCGGCCGTGGTCGCGGCCCGGCTGGTGCGCGACCTCATGCGCCTCAGCCTGCTCCTGGAGCGGCGGTACGCGCCGTACGGCAAATGGCTGGGCAGCGCGTTCGCGCAACTGGACGCGGCCGAGGGGCTGTTGCCGTCGCTGCGCGGCGCGCTGGCGGCCACGGACCTGCCGGAACGGGAACGGCACCTCTGCGCCGCGTACGAGGCGGTGGCGATCCGCCAGAACGCGAGCGGCCTCGTCGATCCGGTGGACCCGTCCCCGCGCCCGTACCACGGCAGGCTGTTCCTGGTCCTGCACGCGGAACGCTTCGCCCGCCCGCTGGCCGCCTCGGTCACGGACCCGGAGCTGCGCGGCCGGCCGCTGACCGGGGCCGTGGACCAGTGGGCGGACAGCACGGACCTGTTGACGGGCGCGGGCGGGGACGCGCTCCGCGCGGCGGAGGCGGCGACGGCCCGCCGGTGAGGTGGCGCCGAACGCCCTTCCCGCACCCGGACGCCCCCCGCTGTCCGCGTCTACGGCAGCAGCTGAACCCCGCCCCTCCGCGTCCCGTACCCACCGGGCGGCTCTTCTGCCGTACCGGCCTGTTCTGTTCACGGCTGAAAGGATCCCCCGTATGACCACTTTCCGCGCGCCCGACGGAACCCGGCTCGCCTACCGCGTCCACGGGGACGGCGACCCGCTCATCTGCGTCCCGGGAGGCCCCGCGGACTCCCGCTACCTGGGCGAACTCGGCGGCCTGTCCGGTCACCGCCGCCTGATCGTCCCGGACCTGCGCGGCACCGGGCGGTCCGATGTCCCCGAGGACGCCTCGTCCTACCGCTGCGACCGCCTCGTCGACGACATCGAGGCCCTGCGTGAACACCTCGGCCTGCCCCGGACGGACCTGCTCGCCCACTCCGCCGGTACGAACATCGCGACGCTGTACGCGGCCCGGTTCCCGCAGCACGTGGGCAGGCTCGCCCTGATCACCCCGAGCACCCGGGCCGTCGGCATCGAGATCACCGGGGAGGAGCGCCGCGAGCTCGCGGCGCTCCGGAAGAACGAGCCGTGGTACCCGGCCGCGTCCACCGCCCTGGAGGCGATCACCCGGGGAGAGGGCGGCGACTGGGAGGCCGTGGCCCCGTTCTTCTACGGCCGGTGGGACGACGCGGCGCGCGAGCACTCCGTGGCGAGCCGGCCGGAGAACCCGGAGGCCGTCGCCGGCTTCGGGGCCGAGGGCGCCTTCGGCCCGGACGCCACCCGTGCGGCGATCGCCGGCTTCGGCTCCCCTGTCCTGCTGCTCGCCGGGGAGTTCGACCTGAACAGCCCCCCTCGGTCGGCAGCCGGATTCGCCGCGCTGTTCCCCGGAGCGGCGCTCGTCGTGCAGCCGGGGGCGGGGCACTACCCGTGGCTGGACGACGCCGACCGGTTCACCGCGGCGGTCGAGGCGTTCCTGGGGTGATCCGGATAGGCCGAAGAGGCGTCGTCGTCTCCCGTTCGGCCGCGGGATGGCGTGGCAGACGGGATGGCGTGGCACACGGGATGGCGTGGCAGACGGGATGGCATGGCGCACGGGGACGCCATGGCAGACCCGGCTGACATGGCACGCGGGGATGACGTGGCACGCGGGCCGGGGTGATGCTTGCGGTCATGGAACTCTCGACGGCGTTCACGGACTTGCTCGGTGTGCGGCACCCGATCGTGCTGGCGCCGATGGGCGGATCGGCCGGGGGCGCGCTGGCGGCGGCCGTCTCCCGCGGCGGCGGACTCGGCATGCTGGGCGCCGGAATGGGGGGCCGGGACTGGCTGGCCCGCGAACTGCCGGTCATGGCGGGTGTGCGGGAGCCCTGGGGCGTCGGGTTCCTGAGCTGGGCGGCCGATGCCGGTGCGGTCGGGCAGGCGCTGGAGTACGGGCCCCGGGCGGTGATGCTGTCCTTCGGGGACCCGGCCCCGTTCGTGGAACGCGTCCGCGCGGCCGGTGCGGCGCTGATCATTCAGGTCACCGATCTGGAGGAGGCCCGGCAGGCCGTGGACCTGGGCGCCGACATCATCGTGGCGCAGGGCACCGAGAGCGGTGGGCACGGTGCCCGGCGCGGGCGGTCCACGCTTCCGTTCGTGCCGGTCGTGGTGGATCTGGCGGAGCCCGTACCGGTGCTGGCGGCCGGTGGGATCGCCGACGGCCGCGGCGTGGCCGCCGCCCTGGCCCTGGGGGCTGCGGGTGCGGTCATCGGCACCCGGTTCCAGGCCACGGCGGAGGCGCTCGCCGACCCCTCGGTCACCGAGGCGCTCGTGCGGGGACGCGGGCAGGACACGGAGCGCAGCCGGGTTCTCGACATCGCCCGGGGGTCCCGGTGGCCGGCGAAGTACACGGCGCGCACCCTCGGCCACCCCTACCTCGACCGATGGCGGGGCCGGGAGGCGGAACTCGCGGCGTCCGCCGGGGCGCGGCAGGACTATCAGGCCGACGTCGCCAGAGGCGATGTGCCGCCCCTGCCGGTATGGGCGGGCGAGGCCGTCGACCTCGTCACCGACGTGCCGCCCGCGGCCGGTCTCGTCGCGACCCTGGCGGCTCAGGCCGTCGAGGCCCTGGCACGGGCGGGTCGGCGCTGACCGGGCCGGGACGGGGGAGCGGTCCGGGTGCCCGGCCGCGTTACTCGCCGACCTTGCGCACGTGTGACGTCGATGCAGTGACGGGCCGGCCGCTCCGGTCCAGGACGCGGAAGCGGGGCACGTCCCGTCCGTCGTGGTCGATCAGGACGGAGTGGTCCTCGCCGGGGGCGAAGGCGTGGCTACGCGATCCAGCCGGTGCTGGCGGCTGCGGGCAGCGACCTCGGGCTGGCTGGTCGCGGTCGGCCGGCTCGGGTACTTCGCCGGGCTCGTCCTGCTGGTGCCTCTCGGGGACGTCCTCGACCGGCGCACGCTGATCGTCGGGCATCTGATCCTCACCGGCACGGGTGCGACGATCACGTCCCTCGCGCCCGGTGCGGTGATCGCCGGGGCCGGTCCGGCGGTCGCGGGCCTGTTCGCGGTGGTCGTGCAGATCACGGTCGCCTACGTGGCGGCCACCTCGCCGGCGGACGAGCGTGGCCGCAACATCGGCACGGTCACCTCGGGCGTGGTGCTCGGGATTCTGGGCGTCCGCGTACTCGCGGGCGTGCTGGGGGACAGCCTCGGCTGGCGGTCCGTCTACGCCGTACTCGCCGCGCTCTCTCGCTGATCGCGCACCTGACCCTCCGCCCCGATACCCGGCCCGCGCGGGCCCGCTACCGGGACGTCCTCGCCACCGCGGGACGCCTCGTCGTCACCGACCGGCTCTTCCTCGGCCGCGGGCTGATCGCGTTCTTCCTGTTCGCGTCCTTCGGCACCCTGTGGAGCGGGCTGGCCCTGCCGTTGGGGGCCGCGCCGTGGCACTTCGGTACGACGGCCATCGGGCTGTTCGGCCTGGCCGGCCTCGTCGGCGCCGTGGCCGCCGCACGCGCGGGCAGCTGGGCCGACGCGGGGCGCGCCCAGGCCGTCACCGGCTGGTCGCTGGCGCTTCTGGCCGCGTCCTGGACGCTCACCGCGCGGACGGCACCGACCCTGTGGCCGCTCATCACGGGCGTCGTCCTGCTCGACTTCGCCGTCCAGGCCGTACACGTCAGCAATCAGCACCTCCTCACCGCCGCGCACCCCGAACACTCCAGCAGCGTCATCGGCGCCTACATGGCCTTCTACTCGCTCGGCTCCGCCCTCGGCGCCGTCACCACGGCATGGGCGTACGCCGCCGCGGGGTGGTGGGCGTCCTGCCTGCTCGGCGCCGCCTACGCCGCGGCCGCGCTGGCTGTGTGGGCACTCGCGCGGCGCGCGACGGTCGCCTCACTGGTGCGGTGCCCGGCATGACGAGTCGGGCAGACCCGTTGCCCGGCCGCCTTCCCCCCAGCGCTCGACGAACGGGGGGTCACCTCCCAGCCAGTGGGCGTCGTTGCCGGGCAGGAGGCCGCCGTACGGGTGCGTGCCGCCCAGGTGCCGGCGGACGGCCTGACGCCTCGCGAGAAGGGCGGCCGGTGTCGAAGAACCGGTCACCGCAGCGAGTTCCATAGATACGCCATCGATGCTGCCGTCCACCCCAGACCCACCAGGATCGCGCTCGTTCTGACTCTTGCCTCAGCTGCCCGCAGCCCCGCGAGGACGCCTACGGAGCCGAATGCGACAGAAAGCCCGCCGAATGCACTGAGTACGAACATCAAGCCGAAGGAAGCGTCCTGGTTGGCCGGGTTGTCGGCTCCCCAGATGCCGAGAGGAACGGTAAATCCTGCCCCCGTCAGGATGAAGACGGCCCCGGCGACTATGGGACCGGGCTGGAGGGGCCGCTTCGCCTCCTCGTCCCGCTCCTTCCGCCCGTCCCGCTCCTTCCGCTTCTCCGGTTCGCGCCCGTCGTCGCGCTTGCGCGTGCCGCCCTCGGCGCCCACGCCCTTGTCGCGGCTGCGCGGGAGTTCCTGGCTCGCAGCATGTGGTGTCGGTGCGGTCATCGGCTTCGTGCGGGCGGGTCGGCCGCTGTCGAGCATGCGCAGCGCCTCGGCGGGGGAGGGGCGTTGTTCGGGATACTTGTCGAGCAGCGCTGTGATCAGCTCCGCGAGAGGGCTGGGCGGTACGGGTGGGGCGGGAGTGTGGAGGCAGACGGCGTTGAGTGTGTCGGTGCGTGTCTCACGGTGGAACGGGGACGTGCCCGTGACCGTTTCGTAGAGGGTGGCGCCGAGGGAGAACAGGTCGCCGGCCGGTCCGTCCTGTGTTCCGTCGATACGTTCCGGAGCCATGTACTCGGGAGAGCCGATGACCATTCCGGTGGCGGTCATGCGGGTGTCGGCCTCGTGGGCGGCGATCCCGAAGTCGGTGAGCAGGACCTGCCCGTCGGCGCCGAGGAGGGCATTGGCGGGTTTGACGTCGCGATGCACGATGCCGGCCGCGTGGACGGCGTCCAGGGCGGACAGAAGGGCGCGCGCAACCCTGGCCGACTCCTCGGGTGGGAGGGGACCGGCTTCGAGTCGTACGTCGAGCGGGCTGCCCGCGACGAGGCGCATGATCGTCCAGGGGATGCCGTCCTCGAAGACGAGGTCGTGAACGGCGACGATGTTCGGGTGGTCGCGCAACTGGGCGGCGTTGTGGGCCTCTCGCTCGGCGCGCACCCGTCGCTCGGCCGCCTCGGTGTCGCCCGGCAGTTCCGGCAGCCAGACCTCCTTGGCGGCGACGTCGACCCCCAGCACCTCGTCTCTTGCGCGCCAGACGCGGCCGAAGCCGCCGCTGCCGAGTACTTCCTTGATCTGGTAGCGTCCCGCGATCATCTGCCCCGGCTCGGCCCGTCCCACCACTGGAACCTCCATTCCGTCCGTCGAGTGCGGCCACCCGGTACGTCATGTCACACCGTCTCAGCGGCCTTCGGCCTGCGGCGGTTCCCAGACCGAGCAGTCGTGGGCGAAGAGCACACGTCGTGGATCGAAGTCGGCGAGTCGGTCCAGCCAGTGCTGATAGGGAGGAAGCGGCTGCTCCACGCCGTGAAGTGTCGCGTGGCGGGCCAGTTGCTCGGACGCGAAGTGGGAAGCGAAGTCGTGTGCCTGGCCGGCGAGGACCACTGTGCCGTCGCCTTGCCGGACGACCAGCGACTGGTGCCCTTGGGTGTGCCCAGGTGTCGGAATGATCCAGATTCCCGGCCAGACCTCGGTTTCGCCCGCGATTTCCTCGTAGGTGGCGCCGGGAAAGTCGATGAGCTCATCGAAGGTGTAGTTGCCCCGACGAGCGGTGGCCAGTTCGACGTCCTGGACCAGGACGGGCTTTCCGCTCAGGAGAGGGTTCCCGCCGCAGTGGTCGAAGTGCAGGTGGCAGTTCACGACCATGGAAATGTCGTCAAGGGCGACTCCGGACGCCGACAGGGCGTCCTGCAACGCTCGCCGGCGGGGCCGGTAGTGTGCTTCGGTCCCGGGGTCCGCGCTGCCGATGCCGGTATCGAAGAGGATCAAGCCCCTGTCGTGTTGCACCAGGTAGGCAAGGACGGGTTCGACCCGTGGCTGCGGGCCGCCCGTCTCCGATGCGGGCCGGATGAAGTACCCCAGATCGAGTCGACGCACCACCGTATTCATCCCCATACGGCCATCCTGGCAGTTCTCCGTATGGTGTCCAGCCGGTCTGCCGACAGCGAAACCGCAACCACCACCCCGTCGACCGGCATTCCCTCTGCGGATCGAGGACGGGTCCCTGGTGTGCCAGGACACAGTGGAGGCTGCCGACGCGCAGTTCCTCGGACGCGTGCCCGGGGCGCAGGGGCGGGCCATAGGGTGATCGGATGGCTGCCCCAGAGGGATCTTCCGGGTCGATGCGCCGCAGGACCTCTTGACCGACCTCTGCGCCTCGCCAGTCGCCGTCGACCGCCTGGAGCGACCGGAGCCGTGGGCAGTAGCCCGGGTCCGGCTCCAAAGGGCTTCCGCGCTTCCGCGCCCCGTCGTCGTCAAGTGGAGACCGGACGGGCAACGCGAGGCTCGTACTGACCCACGACGGCTGCGCAACGAACTGGCCGCGCTCCGATTCCTCAGCGAGGATCTCGGGATCAACCTCGCGCCTCGCGTCATCGCCGCCCGACACCGCCGCCCGACTCCTCGTCCCGGAAGACCTCGCTCCCCGCATCTGCCTGGACCAACTGCTTCGAGGGGGCGGAGCGGCAGCGCACGGCGACCGACTCACCGCGTTCGCCCGCGCTCGCGGTGCGCTGAGCGCGGCCACCGTGGGGCAGGTGGAGACCTACTACGCTGGCCCGATCCCGACGGCACCTACCCGCCCGGCCCGGCCCGCAGGTCCGTGACCACGCGCAGTTGTTGCAGCTCGTCGCGCTCGGCCGTGCTTGCGCGGTCTCACCGGAGTCGTGCCGAGCCCAACTGCACGGTGACCTTGCGGCCGTGCCCGTGCTGGACGCGCCGACAGTCACCACCGTGATCGCCTGGCCACCGCACAGCCGGTCCAGAGCCGTCGCCGACCTCGTCCGGACTGCGACACGTCTCCAGCTAGCCAGTGATTCCCACCTGCCTGGCCGGGTTCCACCTGCCGTGTCCCGGCTCAGGCAGGACATCACTCATCTGATCAAGGTGGTGACACGTGGTGAGGCGCTGCTGTCCTGTCCCAGATATCTGTGGGCGGGTGAGGTTCTGACCTGCGTTGCCTACGGTTGAGTGGGACAGGTTGGCGGTCGGTGTTCCGCTCAACCGTAGGCAGCGTGGTGGTTCACCCGCGGAGCCAAGCCAGCAGGCGCCGTGGCTTCGGTTGCGAGGCGCTGGCTGCCATGGGTCGGGGAGCCGGCTTGGCTCTCCTGGCTTGCCGGGCGAGTCGGTACTCGTCGGCTTCACGGATGAGTTCCTGAGAGCGGATCTGGTGCAACTCGAAGTGCATGCCGCTCGCTCCTACTGCTGGAGCTCCACGACGTCGGCGACCACGCAGCTGACGTTGTCGGGGCCGCCGGAGCCGTTGGCGAGGGCGATGAGTTCGCGGACAGCCTGCTCGGGCTCCCTGATCTCGGAGAGCACCCGGTGGATCTTTTCGGTCGGCACGACGGTCGACAGGCCGTCGGAGCAGAGCAGATATCGGTCTTCCCGCTGGGCGTCGTGCAGGCGCATGTCGGGGGTGCCATCGGCTCCTTGGCCCATGGCCCGAATCAACAGCGACCGCTGGGGGTGGGAGACGGCCTCCTCCGGGCCGAGGCGTCCTTCGTCGACCATCGACTGCACCATGGTGTGATCGTGGGTGATCTGGAACAGCTCTCCGGCGCGCAGGAGGTAGACGCGGGAGTCGCCGATGTGGACGAGGGCCAGCTGTGAGCCGGTCCAGAGCATCGCGGTGAGTGTGGTGCCGGCCTCCCCGGGCGATGAGGCGGGTCCGGCGACGCCGTTGACGGCCTGTTTGGCTTGTTCGATGGCGTCCTCGAGGAGGCTGAGGAGATCGCCTGCCGGGATGCTGTCGGTTTCGAGGCGCTTGAGCGCGTCAACAGCGGCGGCGCTTGCGGGGGCTCCTCCACTGCCGAAGCCGTCGGCGACGGCGAGCAGGCGGGACCCTGCATAGGCGGTGTCCTGGTTGCTCTCACGGACAAGGCCCGTGTCGGAAAGAGCGGCGTAACGGATTCCCAAGGGCTTAGCGGTCGGAGACATAGCGGGGTCCTTCCAGGACAGATGGCCGATGAGGAAGGAAGCGAGGTCTCGCCGCGCGGCGGTGGCGGCCTCGACCTGGGCCCAAAACGCGCGGACCTCCCGGGCTGCCGGGCCTGCCTCCAGCGTGCAGACGTGCTGGATGCGGGCCAGGGGCATCCCCAGGCGCCGGAGCCAGGCGACCAGCCGGGCTTGCTCCAGCTGTTCCGGGGCGTAGAGACGGTAGCCGGTCACCGGGTCGACGCGAGCGGGGGTCAGCAGACCGAGCTCGTCGTAGAGACGTAGCGCCTTCGGCGACAGCCGGGACGCTTTCGCGAACGTCCCGATGGTCAGCAACCCCATGCCCGCTCTCCTCCTCATGCCGAGCACATCGCCCGGCCCCACCGATGCTGTGGCTTCCCCCAAGGTGAAGGTCAACTAGCGGCTCTCCGACCGAACAACAAACCCCAGATCTGGCTCCGGGCGATCGTGCTGCACGGCTGCTTCGACTCGCATGGCGGTCCGCTTGAGTTCAGTGAGGAACCACGCCCGAGCCGTGGTCCGGAGCGCTCGTTCCTGGGGCAGTCGTCGGTTGAACTCCGCTCTGAACTCTTTGAACTTCGTTTCATTGTCGGTGAGAGCGAGACTCCGCCAGTATGGGGATGCAAAGAGCGAGATGGCCTCGACGATTTCCGGGTAGACGGCGACATAGCGGCGTGGGTCGAAGGGGCGAACCTCCCGGGTGACCGGCGACAACTGGCGGAGCCGTTCCGCTCGGTCACTGAGTCGGTATCCGCGCTGGAACAGGCTGTGCCAGAAGTCCGAGCCGTACTGGTAGCACGAATCCATCACCTCGCCCGGCCGGGCTGCGGTGAGCTGGCCGAACATGCCGTCCGGCTGCTTGGCCAGCGAGCGGCGAGTGCGGGCCGAGCCCAGGGTGTGCCGCCCTGAGGAGAGTGCGGACAGCAGCCGGTAGAACGTCGTCCGGGACGGCAGTGCCACCACTCCCGGACCGTGTTCGGCCTCCAGCGCACGTTCCATCCGGCGCCGCAGGACCTGAGCGGACACCGTGGAGCGACTGGTCTGGTCCTCCACGACCTTCCGCAGGGCATCGACGACCCTCCGGTCGACGCGGCCGGTACCGTCCGAGACGGACCGCAGCCGCGGGTCGACCAGGCCCAGCGCGCCCTCGCGCTCGAAACGCCCCCGCATCCGCTGGATCAGCTTCAAGGACGCGGGGTGCCCACCCGCCTCAAGCTCTTCCGCCTTGGTCAGCTCTCGCTGCCGCAGCGAGCGGACCGCCGGATCGTATGCGGCCCGCACCGGCCCGTGCGGGTCCTCCATAGGACGGCCGGTGTGCATCTCCACCAAGTGCCGCTGCACCACTCCGCCCGTTCAACGGCCTTGCGAGGAAACCCCTCCAGCACTCCGGCCGCTGGCACCACCGCCCGCACCGAGGACGGCGTGACCACCTCGAAGCCGGCAGACGACAACAGGTGGGCCAGGAACACCACGCTCGGAGACTGGCCCTCATCGACGATCCGGACCGCGGTCCCCTCCAAAGCCGCCACCGTGTGCAGACGGCCGTCAAAACGGACCAGGTCACCCGCTCGCAGAAGCCGCGGACGCGACGGCATCACCGCCCCCTTCCCGTACCTCTCCGAGCCCGACCCGCGTACCCGCCGACAGCAGTCCCGCGCGGAGATCCACGGCAAGGACGCGCTGTCAGAGCAAGTGGAAGAGCACCACCGCGATCTGATCGCCCACCCGTCTGGCCCCGGCCAGCAGCGAAGCCCCCTCGCCGAACACCTCCATCAACCGTTCGGCGACCTGCGGGCGGTGCACGCGCGGATGCCGGTAGCCGGCCAGCCACCGCACGTTCTCCATCAGCACCGCATCCGGCGCCCCCAGCCGCGCAAAGTCCCACCCCACGAGCCCGCAGGCTGCGGCGGTCGTCGCGAACTTCATCGCGTCCCTCGGCTCGATGCGCTCATCCGGGCGCACGTCCACGACCAGCACCGTGCCGTCCGCGCGGCGTACGAAGAAATCCGGCGTGTGCCGCACCCGCTTCCCGTCCGGCCCCGACCACGACAGCTGAAAGGGCTGCGAGGCGACCGCCGTCACCCACGGGTCGAAGTCGAGCAGCATCAGATGATCGCGCTCCAGCCACGACTCATAACCCACGTGCCCGCCGCAGGTCGCTGACCAGTACCAGCCGCACCAGTTGCCCTGACCCCGGAAAGACGGAAACCGACCGTAGAAACGGCGCGACTGCCCTGCCCACAGAAGACTGGAACACCTCAGAACTTGCCTACAGATGACCGGGACGGTGGTCCTCTTGCCCACAGAAGAGCGGGACTGCCCACATATCGCTGGGGCCGGACAGCCGCGAGGCACGCAGGCCCGTACGAGTGGTTCGGAACACTTTTGCAAGCGTCTGCTTGCAAAAGTTAGCACCGCTGGTCCACCATCGAGGCATGGCATCACTCAACGTCGGCAATCTCGGCGAGTACCTGCGTGAGCAGCGGCGTACCGCACAGCTGTCGCTGCGGCAGCTCGCCGATGCCGCCGGGGTGTCCAATCCCTATCTCAGCCAGATCGAGCGCGGGCTGCGCAAGCCCAGCGCCGAGGTGCTGCAGCAGGTCGCCAAGGCGCTGCGGATCTCCGCCGAGACCCTTTACGTACGGGCCGGGATCCTGGACGAGCGGGAGCGGGACGAGCTGGAGACGCGGGCGGTGATTCTGGCCGATCCGTCGATCAACGAGCGGCAGAAGAGCGTGCTGCTGCAGATCTACGCCTCCTTCCGCAAGGAGAACGGGTTCGAGGACGAGCCCGGGGGTGAGGAGGGGAGTGCGTCCGGTGCGGACGCGCCCTTCAATGCCGACGGCAGTGCTGCCGATACAGCTTCAAAGCCTTCAAAACCCTCACACTGAGTCTGATGATCCGGGAGGACCACAGTCATGGCCATCACCGATGACCTGCGCAAGACCCTCACCGACCCGACCCCCCTCTACTTCGCCGCCGGTACGGCCGATCTCGCCGTGCAGCAGGCGCGCAAGGTTCCGGCGCTGATCGAGCAGCTGCGGGCCGAGGCGCCGGAGCGCATCGAGGCCGTGCGCAACACCGACCCCAAGGTCGTGCAGGAGAAGGTGGCCGGGCAGGCCAAGGAGGCGCAGGCCACCCTCCAGGCCAAGGTCACCGAGGTGATCGGGGCGTTCGACACCGATCTGAAGAAGCTGGGCGAGAGCGCCCAGGACCTGGCGCTGCGCAGCGTGGGTGTGGCCGCCGAGTACGCGGTCAGGGCCCGGGAGACGTACGAGAAGGTCGCCGAGCGCGGCGAGCAGAGCGTGCGGACGTGGCGGGGCGAGAGCGTCGAGGAGATCGTCGAGATCGCCGTCGTCGTCGAGCCGCGCAAGGAGTCCAGGCCGGAGGCCAAGGCCGACTCCAAGGCGGAGCCCAAGGCCGCGCCGAAGCCGGTCGCCAAGCCCGCGCCCGCCGCCGGGAGCGGCAAGGCGGAGGCCAAGCCCTCGCCCGCGCCCGCCAAGAAGGCGCCCGCGCGCAAGCCCGCCGCCAAGAAGACCACGCCGCCCACCGGCAAGTAGCGCGACGGCCGGCAGGAGTGCCGGGAGGGCGCTCGGGCACCTTTCGGGGTGCTCCGGCCGTTGTCCCGGTACCTTGGCCGCGAGGCGCTCATCCACCTACTAGGCGGTGCACATCATGTTGCTCGAAGGCTTCAACTCAATCCTCGGGCTGATCTACACGGCAATGCTGGTCCTTGCCGTGGTCGCCCTGATCATGGCCGCGGTCGTCCGCGAGGACGCCTACCGGGCCGCCGACAAGCGGACCAAGCCCTTCTGGCTGATCATTCTCGGCGTCACGGTGGTGGTGAACCTCTGGGTTCCCATGCTCTTCATCCAGCTCGCCGGGCTGGTCGCGACCATCGTGTTCTTCGTGGATGTGCGGCCCGCGCTCAAGGCCGTCACGGGCGGCGGCAACCGCCGCGGGGGATCGAGCAGCGACGGGCCGTACGGGCCCTACAACGGCGGGCGTTGAACGCCCGCGGGTGACACCTGTCCGGGGCGGGAGCGGGGAACGCTCCGGCCCCGGTCGCCGTTGTGCGCCCGGCGGCGCACGACGTCCTCGTCGCGGTCGAGCAGCAGGACCGCGACATCGTCGGTCAGCTCGCCGCCGTTCAGCTCGCGGACGTGGGTGACGGCCGCCTCCAGCAGGTCCTCGCCGGTCAGCCCCTCGGCCAGCTGGCGGTTGATCATCGCGACCATTCCGTCCTGTCCGAGGCGCTGCGTACCGATTCCGGTCCGGCCCTCGATCAGCCCGTCCGTGTACATCATCAGGCTCCAGGAGCCGCCCAGCTCCACCTGCCGGCGCGGCCACCGGGCGCGCGGCAGCAGGCCCAGTGCCGGGCCGCCGTCCTGGTACGGGAGCAGGTGCGCGGCCCGCCCCTGGCGGGCGATCAGCGGTGCGGGGTGGCCCGCCAGACAGAGGCCCGCGCGGCGCCCGTCCGGGGCGATGTCGACCGTGCAGAGGGTCGCGAAGATCTCCTCGCTCTCCCGTTCGTGCTCCAGGACCTGCTGGAGCGTGGAGAGCAGTTCGTCGCCGCAGAGCCCGGCCAGCGTCAGCGCCCGCCACGCGATGCGCAGCTCCACGCCGAGCGCCGCCTCGTCCGGGCCGTGCCCGCAGACGTCGCCGATCATCACGTGGACCGTGCCGTCGGGCGTACGGACCGTGTCGTAGAAGTCCCCGCCGAGCAGCGCACGGCTGCGGCCGGGGCGGTAGCGGGCGGCGAAGCGCAGATCGGAGCCGTCCAGCAGTGGCGTGGGGAGCAGGCCGCGCTCCAGGCGTGCGTTCTCCTGGGCCCGCAGCCGGGACTCGGTGAGCTGGTGCTGCGCGACGTCGGCGCGCTTGCGTTCGACGGCGTAGCGGATGGCGCGGCTGAGCAGTTTGCCGTCGAGCTCGTCGCGGAAGAGGTAGTCCTGCGCCCCCACCCGTACCGCTTCGGCGGCCAGCTCGGCGTCCTCCTGCGCGGTGAGGGCGAGTACGGCGTGCCGGGGCGCGATCCGCAGGACGTGCTTGAGGGTGGCCAGCCCGTCCGCCTCCCGCCCCTGCGCGGTACGTGCCTCGCCGCCGGAGGGCAGGGCCAGGTCCAGCAGGATGCAGTCCACGTCGTCGGTGAGGAGCCGGCCCGCCTCGGTCAGATTGCGGGCGGTACGGATACGGACCCGGGTGCCGGCCGCGGCCGGGAGTTCCGGGACGGTGAGGGTGCCCGCCGGGTCGTCCTCGATCACCAGGAGGGTGAGGTCGGCGCCATAGCTGGTCTCCGCAGCGGGAACGGAACGCTGCTGCGGTACGGGTACGGGCATCGAAATCGGGTTTCCTTCCCTCCCCCCGAGGGCGCGGCGGAGCGACGAACGACGACCCGCCAGACGGGGACGATAGCGGTACGGGATGTGAGAACGGAATGGCGCCCGATACGTGCCCGCCGTTCCGGAGAGGGCTTTATGCCGCGGAAGGACGCAGATCCGGCGGGATGCGCCGGGGGTGCGGCCGTTTCCGGCACATGACAAAGGTCACGTGCCGCGCCGGGCCCCGGGTGGCGCGGGTCACGGCTGCGGGGCGGGGGTGGATCCGGGCCCGGCGGCGGGGACGGAATCGGCACCGTTCGTTCCCGGACTCCCGCCCGCTCTCCGCCCACGCTCAGCCCGTTCTCCGGCCGGCCTCAAGGGTCCCTTGAGGCTCTGTTGAGGCTGGCCGTCACTCGGCCGTCACCTGGCCCTCATTTGTCCGGGCGTACGACTCCGAGGATCTCCATCGATCCGGCCCCCGCGAGGGTGACGTTGCGGCCGGGGCGCGGGGCGTGCACGATCGCGCCGTCGCCGACGTACATCCCGACATGCGTGGCGTCACCGAAGTAGATGATCAGGTCGCCGGGGCGCATGTCCTTGATGGCTATGTGCGGCAGCTGCCGCCACTGCTCCTGTGAGGTGCGCGGGACCGGCCGGCCAGCCGCCGCCCATGCCTGGGACGTCAGCCCCGAGCAGTCGAACGACGAGGGGCCCTCGGCGCCCCATTTGTACGGCTTGCCGATCTGCGAGGTCGCGAAGGCCACGGCCTTCTTGCCGCTCGCGCTCGCCCCGCGGTTGATCTCCTTCAGGGCGCCGGAACTCAGCCAGGCGGTCTGCGACTTGTACTCCGCCTGCTGTTCCAGCTCAAGGAGCCGGGCCCGCTCCTTCTTCTCCAGCCGGGACTCCAGCTTCTTGGCCGCCGCGATCTGCGCGTTGATCTTCTTCTTGGCCTTGGCCTGCTTGACGCGATTGGCTTCGAGCTTGGTCCAGTTGGTGCTCGCGTCCTGGGTGTACGTCTCCAGGTCCTCCTGGGTCCTGTTCAGTTCACCCAGGACCCCCTTGGCGGCCTGCTGGCCCTGGCGGGCCCGGCTGACCCCGTCCAGGAAGAGCTGCGGGTCGCCGCTGAGCATCAGCTGGGCGCCGGGCGGCAGCCCGGCGTTGCGGTACTGCTCGCGGGCCTGGGCGCCCGCCCTGCTCTTGAGGTCGGCGATCTTCGCCTGGCCCTCGACTATGGCCTGCGCCAGCTTGACGATCTCGCCCGACTGCTTCTTGGACCGCTCCTCGGCGAGGTTGTACGCGTCCGTCGCGGCCCCCGCCTTGCGGTAGAGGGCCTCGATCTCCTCGCGCACCTCTTCGAGGCTCTTCTTCCCGGGCTTCGCCGGCTGCTCCGGCGCGGGGGGTATCGGAGCGGCGAAGGCCTGGACCGGTGCGGCCAGTACAGCCAGCGCGCAGACCAGCGTGATCGCCGCGGCGGCACTGTGGCGTCGGTTCACGAGCTCCCCCTCCGGCAGATCCGAACGGATCTGATTTACCGTCAGTAACTTATGGCACCGACGAGATCGTGCCACGCCGTGCCGAAAAGCAACAGAGGCTCACACCTCTCCGGCACATTCCGGCAGGTCGCCGGCGCCGCAGACATGCTCCCCGTACCGCTCCCCGTACCGCTCCCCGTACCGCTCCCCGTACCGCTCCCCGTATCTGGGACGAACGGTGCCCGGCCGACGTTCCCGGCGGAGGGGGAGTTCCTGCTGTTCCCGGCGTGTCGGTCTACTGGCGGGGTCTCAGCGCCGCCCAGTTCACCGTGACTTCACCCTGGCGCCACCGCCGCACCCCGTCCGTCAGCGGCCAGTCGCCGGACAGCGCCCGTACCGCCGTGATCCAGCGCTGCCGGGCGCCCAGCGAGGCGTACGGTGCCGCGGCGGCCCAGGCCCGGTCGAAGTCGCGCAGGAACGCGTGGACGGGCTCGCCCGGGACATTGCGGTGGATGAGCGCCTTGGGCAGCCGCTCCGCGAGGTCGGAGGGCCGGTCGAGGGAGCCGAGCCGGGTCGCGAAGGTCACCGTGCGCGGCCCTTCCGGGCCCAGCGCCACCCAGACGTGGCGGCGCCCGATCTCGTCGCAGGTGCCCTCCACCAGCAGCCCGCCCGGCGCGAGCCGCGCGCACAGCCGCTGCCAGACCGCGGCGACCTCGCCCTCGTCGTACTGGCGCAGCACGTTCGCCGCCCGGATCAGCACGGGCCGCTCGGGCAGCGGGATCTCGAAGCCGCCGTGCCGGAACGTGAGGCCCTCGCGTTCGTACGGCTTCGCGGCGGCGACCCGGTCCGGGGAGATCTCGATGCCGACCACGGCGGTGCGCGGCTCGGCGTCGCGTAGCCGCTCCAGCAGTTCGACGGCGGTCCAGGGCGCGGCCCCGTACCCGAGGTCGACCGCGACGGGGGTGCCGGCGCGGCGCAGGGCGGGGCCGTGGGTGGCGGCGATCCAGCGGTCCATGCGGCGCAGCCGGTTCGGGTTGGTGGTCCCGCGGGTCGCGGTGCCGATGGGGCGCATGACACAGAGCGTAACGAGCGCCGTGGAGCGGATGCCGCGGAGGCGTCGTGACGACGCGCCGGAAAGACACTGTAATTATTTGGCAAAGCGGAAATGAAAGGAGGAGTTCCGCTGTTCCAGCCCTTCGAAGGGACCGTGTGTCCCTTCGGTGCCATGCCTGAACGAGTCGGTGTCAAGTGCCTGAACGAGTCGGTACCAGTGCCCTGAACGAGGAGGACCGGACGACGTGAGCCAGTACGTCTCTCGGCTCGGCAGCAGCCGCGTCGCACCGCGTCTCAGGTTCCCCGCCGGTTTCTCCGGCTCCTTCCCGGGCGGCCACCGCAAGCCCCGCCGGATCGCGATGCTCTCCGTCCACACCTCCCCGCTGCACCAGCCGGGGACGGGCGACGCGGGCGGCATGAACGTCTACATCGTGGAGCTGGCCGAACGCCTCGCCGCGCTCAACATCGAGGTCGAGATCTTCACCCGCTCCACCACCGGCGCACTGCCGCCCGCGGTCGAGCTGTCGCCCGGTGTCCTGGTCCGCCACGTCGACGCGGGGCCGTACGAGGGTCTGGCCAAGGAGGAGCTGCCCGCCCAGCTCTGCGCCTTCACGCACGGCGTGATGCAGGCGTGGGCCGGCCAGCGCCCCGGCTACTACGACCTGGTGCACTCCCACTACTGGCTCTCCGGCCATGTCGGCTGGCTCGCCGCCCAGCGCTGGGGCGTCCCGCTCGTCCACGCCATGCACACCATGGCGAAGGTCAAGAACGCGTCGCTCGCCGAGGGCGACACCCCCGAGCCCGCCGCCCGGGTCATCGGCGAGACCCAGATCGTCAGCGCGGCCGACCGGCTGATCGCGAACACCGCGGAGGAGGCCGACGAGCTCGTCCGCTTCTACGAGGCCGATCCCCAGGCCGTGGCCGTCGTCCACCCCGGCGTCAACCTGGACCGCTTCCGCCCGGCCGACGGGCGGGCCGCGGCACGGGCCCGGCTGGGGCTGCCGCAGGACGCCCTGGTCCCGCTCTTCGCGGGCCGCATCCAGCCGCTGAAGGCCCCTGACGTGCTGCTGCGCGCGGTCGCCGTCCTGCTGGACCGCGACCCCTCGCTGCGCTCGCGCATCGTCGTGCCCGTCGTCGGCGGCCCCAGCGGCAGCGGGCTCGCCAAGCCGGAGGGGCTGCACAAGCTGGCCGCCCGGCTCGGTATCGCGGACGTCGTACGGTTCAACCCGCCGGTCGGGCAGGACCAGCTCGCCGACTGGTTCCGGGCCGCGTCCGTGCTGGTCATGCCCTCGTACAGCGAGTCCTTCGGCCTGGTCGCCATCGAGGCCCAGGCGGCGGGCACCCCGGTCGTCGCGGCGGCCGTGGGCGGGCTCCCGGTGGCGGTACGGGACGGGGTCAGCGGCTTCCTGATCCCCGGCCACGACCCGGAGGCGTACGCGGAGGCGCTGGCGCGCTTCGCGGACGCGCCGGAGCTGGTCGCCCGGATGGGCGGCGCGGCCGCCGCGCACGCCCAGCGGTTCGGCTGGGACACGGCGGCGGCGGCGACCGCGGACGTGTACACGGAGGCGATGCAGGAACACCGGCGACGGGTGCGGTCGCGCCACGTGTGAGGTCGCGCCCTGTGCGTGGTCACGCCACGTGTGAGGTCGGGGCCATGTGGCGCGGGCACGCCATCTGTGAGGCGAGGACCGGCCGGCGGATGTGGCGCCGGCCTCGGGGCGACGTACGCTCGGAGCATGGCTGACGCACCCGATGAAGCGGCAACGACGCAGGTCAAGCAGGTCAAGCAGGTCAAGCAGGTCAAGCAGGACACGCAGGACACGCAGGACACGCAGGACACGCAGGACACGCAGGTTACGCAGGTCATCGAGACGACGCTCAACGACGCCGGGCTCGACTGGGAGAGCCCCGCGCCCGGGAGTTACGTCGTCCAGCTGCCCGGCACCCGCAAGCTCTCCACCACCTGCTCGCTGCTCGTCGGCAAGCACTCGCTCTCCCTCAACGCCTTCGTCATCCGGCACCCCGACGAGAACGACGCGGCGGTGCACCGCTGGCTGCTGGAGCGCAACCTCCGCCTCTTCGGCGTGAGTTACGCCGTCGACTCGCTCGGTGACGTCTACCTGGTCGGCAAGCTGCCGCTCTCCGTGGTCTCGCCCGAGGAGCTGGACCGGCTGCTGGGCGTGGTCCTGGAGGCCGCCGACGGCGCCTTCAACCCCCTCCTGGAACTCGGGTTCGCGAGCGCGATCCGTAAGGAGTACGAGTGGCGGGTATCGCGCGGCGAGTCCACCCGGAACCTGGACGCGTTCACACATCTGACCCAGCGCCCCGCTGGCTGACGCTCCCCAACTGAGCCTCACCGCCCGCCGGTTCCCGGCCTGAAGGCTCCGACAAATCCACAACAACCCACGGCGATTTCTCGGCGCAGGGCCCTTTCGCCGTGCCGGGGGTGCGTGGCATGCTCACCGCCGACGCAGATATGAATATCGTTCACATCCATGAAAGGCGGGTCGGGCTCGTGGCGATCATGGGGAACATCAGCAGGCGTGGACTGCTCGGCAGCGCGGTGGCCGTCGCGGCGGCCGCGGCCACCGGAGCGGCCGGCGGCGGGACGGCGTTCGCGGCGGGACGGGGAGACCCCGCCACCCGCGCCGCGGCGGGACGGGGAGACACCGCCACCCGCGCCGCGGCGGGACGGGGAGACACCGCCACCCGCGCCGCGGCCGGTGCGGGCGGCAGGCCACAGGCCACCCCGCTCTGGCGGGAGTTCACCGCAGCGCCCCTCACCCATCCGCAGATCCCGTTCATCGGCAGGGCCGGCTACCGGGGCGGAGCGGACCTGCCCCGCCGCACCGGCCACGGCTTCACCGCCAACGTCCTGCACTACGGAGCCAAGCCCGACAACTCCGCCGACGCCGCCCCCGCGATCAACCGTGCCATCGCCGCCGCCGGAGAGCGCGGCGGTGGCACGGTGATCGTCCCCGCGGGCACGTACCGCATCGACGACATCATCCGCATCGGCCACAGCGACGTCGTGGTGCGCGGTGCGGGCAGCGGCCGTACGACGCTGTACGCGACCCGGAACCTCACCGAACTGATCGGCGTCTACGGCAGCCGGTACGGCGGCGACAAGTCCAGCTGGTCCTGGGCCGGCGGGCTCATCTGGCTCTGCCCCGAAGCCCGTTGGACCTCCCTCACCGACGCCATCAAGGCACAGGACTGGCCCTTCGAGGGCTGGACCGGCAACAAGCGCGACGCGTGGCGGACCCTGACCACCGTCGCCCCCGCGCGCCTCGGCGACCGTACGATCACCGTCGACGACACCCGCGGGCTGAAGCGCGGCGCACTCGTGCTGCTCCGCCTCGCCGACGACTGCGCGCACACCCTCCTGGAGCACATGGCGGGCGGCGGTCCGGGCCCCGAGGCGTACTACTGGGACGACAAGACGAAGCTGACCTCGTACGTCCCCTACGAATGGCCGGTCCGCATCACCGCCGTGCACGGCCGCAGGGTCACCCTGGAACGCCCCCTCCCGCTCGACATCCGCCCCGAGTGGGACCCCCGCCTCACCACCCTCGCCGCCCCGCTCACCGGTTCGGGCGTCGAGGGGCTCACGCTCGAAGCGGTCGAGACCCCGCAGTCGCAGCACCTGCTCGACAAGGGGTACAACGGCGTCGCGTTCCAGTGTGCGTACGACTGCTGGGCCGACGACATCACCGTGCGCCACGTCGACAACGGCTTCGGCCTCATCGGCGCGTCCGCCTGCACCCTGCGGCGCACGAAGGTCGCGGGGCGCGGCTCGCACCACCCGTACTACTGCCGCGAAGGATCGCACGACAACCTGATCGAGGACTTCACCATCGAGCAGCGCACCGTCCCGGCGCCCGCCGGGACCCAGCTGCACGGCATCAACGTGGAGGGACTGTCCAGCCACAACGTCTGGTCGCGCGGCGTCATGGAGATGGGCACGTTCGACTCGCACCGCGGGATGCCGTTCGCCAACGTCCGCACCGACATCACCGTCAACAACAACGGGCGGCACGGCGGCGACGCGAGCGCCGGACCGCTGTTCGGCGCCCGCTTCACGCACTGGAACATCCGGGTCACCAACGGACGGGCCGGCCTGATGCGGATCGACGGCCTCGCCCCCTACAGCGCGACTGTCGGGGTCAGCGAGGTGACGGAGTTCGACCAGATCGACGTCCCCGACTTCACCGGCGACCTGCACACCCGCCTGGAGGCGTACGGCGCCCCCGATGCCGTCCGCCCGCAGAACCTCCACGACGCCCAACGCGCCCTGACGCGCTGACGAAGCGCACACCCCGGACCGCCGGCGCTGCGGTCACCCCCCCTGTCCGCAGCGCCGACTCCACCTCACCGAGGGCCGCTTCGAGCCGTGGCGCGACCTCGTTCCACGTCCCCTCCAGATCCTCCCCGGCCGTCTTCCGGGGCACAGTCTCCACCAGCATGATCAGGTAGAGGTACGAGCGGTAGAGCGCCAGCCGCAGCCGCAGGGAGCCGTCGAACTCCACCGGGCCGCCCGGCGCCGACGCCCCGTAACCGTCGAGGAAGTCCTTGTCCTCCTCGATGTTCCCGAAGAGGGCGAGCGAGACGAAGTCGGCGGCCGGGTCGCCCCAGAACATCCGCTCCCCGTCGATGATCCCGCCGATCCGCCGCGCCCCCGGTTCCCCGGCGACCAGGATGTTGCCCTGCCACAGGTCGAAGTGGACCAGGGCGGGGCGCGTGACGTCGTCCAGTACGTACGAGGCCGCGCCGAGCAGTCCGCGGATGTCCGGCGCCGCGCGCGGCAGCCTCGCCGCATAGGCCAGCGCGTCGGCCAGCACGGCGTCCGTCATCGTGGTGAACGCCTGCCGCCAGGTGGGCGCCAACGGGGCGAGCGCCGCCGACGGGTAGCCGAACCCGCCGGGCGCCGGGGCGGTGTGCAGCCGGCCGACGGACCGGCCCAGGTCCCCGCGCAACCGCTGCTCCTCGCCGTCGGCCATCGCGCCGGTGACCTCGTGCCAGGGCTGCCCGGGGCACGCCGTCATGATCACGTACGCGCCCTCGGGGGCGGCCGCGTCGAGCCCGCTGTGCACGACGCGGGGGACCGGGGTCCCGTCGGCGAGGGCGGCCGCCGCGGTGTAGAAGGCGACCTCGTTGACCAACAGATCGCGCTCGTACCCGAGATGGGTCCCGGCGGTGGCGGGCGGCGGGATCTTCACCACCCACTCCCGGCCGTCGGTGAGCCCGACCCGGGTGACGGCGTTGTACGTGCCGCCGGTGAGCGGGTCACACGAGGCGATCAGCTCCGGCGGCACACCCACGGACCCGAGTACGGCGGACAGGGCGGAATCGATCGGCATCAGCGGACCCCCTTCGGGTGGTCACCCCGGAGCGAGTTACTGATGACCGGGGGTGAATACCCAGCTCAGAGCCTTCTCGGAGTGATCACGACGTAGTCACGATCAGGGGCGATGCCCGGTCTGACGGATTGCCAAACCACAGACCCCTCATAGAGTTGGCATACCCCCACGATCTCCGCAGGCCGCGCCGAACCCGGCGCCGGCCGCTCTCGTGCGGGCGAAACGACCTGATACAGAAGGATTGGCCATGCGACCCACTGCCATACGCCGTACCGCTGTTGCCGCGACCGTGATGTCCCTGGCCCTGCTCACCGCGGCCTGCGGTTCGGACGGGGCGGACAAGGACGGCGGCAACAAGGGCAAGGCGGACGAGTCCGCTTCGGCCAAGCCCGCCGCCGCCAAGGCGCTGACCGCCGCCGAGCTGGAGAAGGCCTCGCTCGCCCAGGGCGACGTCAAGGGCCACAAGATCACCAAGGCCGGTCCCGCCGACGCCATTTCCGCCGGTGACGTCACCGCGGACAAGGCCGCCTGCGATGTCTTCGCCGACACCCTGATGGGCGCCAAGGCCGGTTCGCCCGCCGCGTCCACCCAGCGCAAGGTGATCAGCGAGCCGAAGAAGGGCGCCGACAAGGACAGTGCCGACCCCGAGGAGGCGTTCAAGGCCGCCTTCGACATCACGACGACGCTCACCACGCTCTCCTCCTACGAGGGCAAGGGCGCCGAGGAGACGGTGGCCGCCCTGCGGACCGCCGCGACCGGGTGCGCGTCCGGCTTCACGATGAAGGCGGCCGGAACCAAGCAGAAGATCGTCAAGATCACGGAGGAGCAGGTCAAGGCCGGCGAGGACGCCGCCGCCTGGACGGTGACGATCGAAGCGGACGGCGACAAGAGCACCATGAAGCTCGTGCAGGTCCGCCAGGGCGCCACGGTCGCCTCGTTCGCCGCGCTCAACCTGGCCGCGGCCTCCTCCGGCGGCGACTTCGAGCTGCCGAAGGCCGTGATCGACGCGCAGGTCGCCAAGCTGGCCTGACGGCTGACCGATCGACTGCTGGCCCGATCGACTGCTGGCTCGTCCGACTGCTGGCTCGTCCGACCGCTGGTCCGTCCGACCGCTGCCCCGACCGCTGGTCAGGGCAGCGGGACGAGCCGGACCACGGTGACGGTCAGGACCGACCCGGAGACGTAATAGAGCACGATCGCCCCGGCGACGGTGGCCTCGCGGCGGTCGTGCTCCTCCTTGACGGCGGACGACCCGTGCCCGTACGGCTCGTGCCCCAGGGAGCGGGCCATCTGGTCCCGGAAGGTGTCGCCGTCCGGCATCTTGGCCAGGGTGTCATCGGCAGGTGGCGCATAGGAGATCCGGAAGCTCAAGCGACGCTCCGCCTCTCGGCCTCGTCCCGCGCCAGGCGGTCCAGAATCCGTTCCGCCTCGGGATCGGGCACGGCCTCCAGCATCCAGTGCCGCATCACGGCCTGGATGTCGTGCACCCCGGCCTCGTTGATGGCACGGTCGAACTCCTCGCGTCTCGCCTCGGGCAGGGCGGCGCGGATGGCCGGGATGCTGTTGGGCACCTCGACCTCGGCGCCGCCGACAAAGGTCTTCAGAGGCTCACCCATGGCTGCACTCCCGATCTCCCCGCATGAGCCACAGAGTACGACGACGGGTACGGGCCGTCACCTCCGCCCGCGCCACCACCGCGACTTGGCGGCCGGCGCGGTGCCGGCCTCGGCGGCGGACAGTCCGGGCAGTTCTCGTACGGCGGCCCGTATGCGGTCAAAGGTGGCGACGGGTGGACTCGGACAGGCCGAGCCGCAGCCGTATCTCGGCGAGGTCATAGCGGGTCAGCGCCCCTGCGGTCAGCAGGTACTGCCGGTACGTCTCGTTTCCGTCCTCGTCCCTGTCCCCGTTCCCGTTCCCGTCCTCGGCGAGGAGATCGTTGAACCAGAACGCCGTCCCGAAGGCGTCGCCGCGGTGGGCCTGTTGGTACGGCAGCGTGCAGCGACCGCTGCTGCTGACGATGGCATCGATGATGGAGCCGTGATCGGCCGTCTGCTCGGGCATGAGAGCAGAACCTAGTGGAGGCCGGGCGGCTACGGCCGGGGCAGCGCCTTGGGCGCTGACGCAGCGGGGCCCCGCCCGTGGTTGAACCACGAGCGGGGCCCACGTGAGCGGCGGAGGGCTACTTCTTCTTGCCCTGGTTCTTCACGGCCTCGATGGCGGCCTTCGCCGCGTCCGGGTCGAGGTATGTGCCGCCCGGCTTCAACGGGCGGAAGTCCGCGTCCAGTTCGTACGCGAGCGGGATGCCCGTCGGGATGTTCAGGCCCGCGATGTCGCCGTCGGAGACGCCGTCGAGGTGCTTGACCAGGGCGCGGAGGCTGTTGCCGTGGGCGGCGACCAGGACCGTGTGGCCGGCCAGCAGGTCCGGGACGATGCCGTCGTACCAGTACGGCAGCATGCGGACGACGACGTCCTTGAGGCACTCCGTGCGCGGGCGCAGCTCCGGCGGGATCGTCGCGTAGCGCGGGTCGCCGCTCTGCGAGTACTCCGCGCCGTCCGCGAGCTCCGGCGGCGGGGTGTCGTACGAGCGGCGCCAGAGCATGAACTGCTCCTCGCCGAACTCGGCGAGCGTCTGTGCCTTGTCCTTGCCCTGGAGGGCGCCGTAGTGGCGCTCGTTCAGCCGCCAGGAGCGGTGCACGGGGATCCAGTGGCGGTCCGCCGCTTCCAGTGAGAGCTGGGCGGTGCGGATCGCGCGCTTCTGGAGCGAGGTGTGTACGACATCGGGAAGCAGGCCGGCCTCCGTGAGCAGCTCACCGCCGCGGACCGCCTCCTTCTCGCCCTTCTGGGTCAGGTTGACGTCCACCCAACCGGTGAACTGATTCGTTGCGTTCCATTCGCTCTCGCCGTGGCGGAGGAGGATCAGCTTGTACGGTGCGTCGGCCATGAGTCCGAGCGTAATCGAACCCGCGCGAGCCGCGCGCGCCCGGCCACGGAGCGGACAGCGGGGCGGGCCGGGGAGTCGGGGTGGCTTCGATTGACGGCAGGCGTCAATCGGGTGGCAGGGCGGAATCCGTGGTTCGTAATGTTCGGATCGGTGGCGGGGCTCTTACCTCTTACCCGCGCTGATCCGATTCCTTACGCCCCCGGGGGGAACCCGCATGTCTGTCGCCGGTCTCAGGCGGGCCACCCGTGACACCGTCTCCGGTCTCCCCAGGGAGTTCTGGTGGCTGTGGACCAGCACCCTGGTCAACCGGCTCGGGGCGTTCGTCGCCACGTTCATGGCCCTCTACCTGACCCTGGACCGGGGCTACTCCGCCTCGTACGCCGGTCTGGTCGCCGCCGTGCACGGGCTCGGCGGGGTCGTCTCCTCGCTCGGGGCCGGGGTGATGACCGACCGGTTCGGGCGGCGGCCCACCATGCTGGTCGCGCAGGTATCGACGGCCGTCTCGGTGGCGGTGCTCGGCTTCATGGTCCATCCGGTGGCCATCGCCGGTGTCGCCTTCTTCGTCGGCATGTCGAGCAACGCCTCCCGCCCCGCCGTGCAGGCGATGATCGCCGACATCGTCCCGGCCGGGGACCGGGCCCGCGCCTTCTCGCTCAACTTCTGGGCGATCAACCTGGGCTTCGCGGTCTCCTCGGCCGGTGCCGGGTTCGTCGCGGAGTACAGCTATCTCGCCGGCTTCGTCGGCGAGGCCGTGATGACGCTGGTCTGCGCCGTCGTCGTCTTCATGAAGATCCCGGAGTCCCGCCCGGAGAAGCCGGCCGCGCGCACCGCTGCCGGAGCGCCGGGCGCCTCGGACGCCGATGAGGTGCGGCTCGGCACGGTGCTGCGCGACGGGCGGTTCATGGGCATCGTCGGGCTGTCCTTCGTCATCGCCCTGATCTTCCAGCAGGGGTACGTGGGGCTGCCGGTGGCCATGGGGACGGACGGGTTCAGCAGCTCCGACTTCGGTACCGCCATCGCCGTCAACGGCGTGATGATCGTCGTGCTCCAGATCCCGGTCACCCGCCTCATCCAGCACCGCGACCCGCGCCGGCTGCTCATCGTGTCGTCGCTGCTGGCGGGGTACGGATTCGGGCTGACCGCGTTCGCCGGCTCGGTCGCCGTGTACGCGCTGACGATCTGCGTGTGGACCGTCGCCGAGATCATCAACGCACCCGTGCAGAACGGCCTGGTCGTTCAGCTCTCCCCGGCCCACGGCCGGGGCCGCTACCAGGGCATGTACACGCTCTCCTGGGCCGCCGCCGCGCTGGTCGCCCCGCTGCTGTCCGGTGTGGTCATCGACCACTTCGGGGCCGGGTGGCTCTGGGGGATGTGTGCGGTCCTGGGCACCGTCGCGGCGTTCGGGTACTGGCTGCTGATGCGGAATCTGCCGCAGGCCGACGTGACGGTGGAGACGGGCGTGACGGTAGAGACGGGCGTGACGGTGGAGAGCAGCGGGCCCTCCGTCGGTATCGATGCCGGTACCGCCGTCGGTGCCGAGGCCGGTGCCCGCATCGATACCGGCCAGGAGCCCGCCGTGGAGCGGACGCCCTGAATCAGGACGCCCTGACCCGGACGGCCGTACGCGGCAGCGCCCTCCGTCGTACGCGGCGGGCGCCCCGCGCGGGGCGCCCGCCGGTGCTCCGCGTCCGTCAGCCCGAGCAGCCGCCGCACTGGCACGGCGCTCCGGACTGGCATCCGCACCCGCAGCCCGAGCCGCAGCCGCAGGCGCCGAGGACGGCTCCGCGCGTCACGTCGGCGGCGGGTGTCTCCCGCTGGGGTTCGGTCGTGGGGGAATCGGCCATGGTTCCTCCTCAAGGCGTACGACAGGGCCGTACGCCCGCACGGGGCCCACGACCGGGGCGGTACGGACAAGTCGTGCCGCCCCGCCCCATTGCATGCCCACCCGGGCAGGCGCATCAACGGCGCACATGCGCAGGAACGCATGTGCGAGGCAATGCGCCGTCGTACGCCGTCGCCCCTCCCCGCCACACGCCGTCGTACGCCCGTCGCCTCCCGGCTTCGCGGGCATGTGGCTACACGGCTGAGTGGCTACGTGGCTGAGTGGCTACGCGCCCTCCACCGGTGCCGCCTGCTGGATCTCGTCCGCGTGCTCGCCCGTCACCAGGTACACGACACGCTTGGCCACCGACACGGCGTGGTCGGCGAACCGCTCGTAGTAGCGGCCGAGCAGCGTCACGTCGACGGCCGTCTCGATGCCGTGCTTCCACCGGTCGTCCATCAGGTGCTGGAACAGCGTGCGGTGCAGCAGGTCCATCTCGTCGTCGTCCTGCTCCAGCTGGAGCGCCAGATCGACGTCCTTGGTGATGATCACCTCGGCCGCCTTGGCCATCAGGCGCTGCGCCAGCTGCCCCATCTCCAGGATGGTGGCGTGCAGGTCGTGCGGGACCGCCGACTGCGGGAAGCGCAGCCGGGCCAGCTTGGCGACGTGCTGGGCGAGGTCGCCCGAGCGCTCCAGGTCGGCGCTCATCCGGAGCGAGGTGACCACGATCCGCAGATCGGTCGCCACCGGCTGCTGGCGCGCCAGCAGGGCGATGGCCCTGGCCTCCAGGTCGTGCTGGAGGTCGTCGACCTTCTGGTCCGCGGCGATCACCGTCTCCGCGAGCTTGAGATCGGCATCGAGCATGGACGTCGTCGCCCGGCCGATCGCCGAACCGACGAGCCGGGCCATCTCGACCAGCCCCTCGCCGATCGAGTCGAGTTCCTCGTGGTACGCGTCACGCATGGGAAGTCCCTCTCCAGTCCTAAACCGAGGCCGGGGCCAGCTCTGAACCCCACGCCCCTACGGTGACGGGGGTACGCGTCCGGATCCGACCGGCCAAGTGAACCGGTGCTTGCTCCTCGGTGAACTCTGGGCGACGAGTGTTCGAGTAGGCACTCGGATGGCTGGGAGAGTGTCCGCCGGGCCGCATAACCTGGAGGCATGGACGTGAACGCGGCGGTCGCCGCAGCTGCTGCGATCGCCGGTGTGTGTACCGGTGTGATCGCGATGCTGGCGTTCCGCTGGAGCGAGCGCGACCAGAAGAAGCCGACGCGTACCTCCATGCGGCCCGACAGCAATACCCCCCTGCCCCCCGGGGTCGACACGGTCCTGTCCGTGCTCAGCTCCTCCGCCGTCGTGCTCGACGAGAGCGACAGCGTCGTCAAGGCCAGCTCCGCCGCGTACGCGCTGGGGCTGGTCAGGGGCGGGCGGCTCGCCGTGGAACCGATGCTGAACATGGCCAGGGACACCCGCCGTGACGGCGAGATACGCCAGGTGGAACTGGACCTCCCGCGCCGCGGTACCGGCCGGGGCGAGGCCCTCGCGGTCTCCGCACGGGTCGCCCCGCTGGGCTCCCGGCTGGTCCTGCTGCTGGTCGAGGACCTCACCGAGGCCCGCCGCATCGAAGCGGTACGGCGTGACTTCGTCGCCAACGTCAGCCATGAGCTCAAGACCCCGACCGGAGCGCTGTCCCT
Source organism: Streptomyces sp. NPDC048671 (assembly GCF_055587045.1). Classification (NCBI taxonomy): domain Bacteria; kingdom Bacillati; phylum Actinomycetota; class Actinomycetes; order Kitasatosporales; family Streptomycetaceae; genus Streptomyces; species Streptomyces sp. NPDC048671. The sequence goes on from NZ_JBVJHB010000010.1 coordinate 119,488, forward strand.
GCTCTCGGAGGCCGTCATGGACGCCTCCGACGACCCGGAGGCGGTGGAACGGTTCGCGGGCCGGATGCAGATCGAGGCGACCCGGCTCACCAACCTCGTGCAGGAGCTCATCGACCTCTCCCGGGTGCAGAACGACGACCCGCTGGAGGACGCCGAACCGGTCCGGGTGGACGAGCTGGTCGCCGAGGCCATCGACCGCTGCCGCCAGCAGGCCGGCTCCAAACAGATCACCATGGCCGCGGGCGGTACCGCCGAGCTCCGCATCTGGGGCAACCGCGGCCAGCTCGCCGCCGCTCTCGGCAATCTCGTCGAGAACGCCGTCAACTACAGCCCCGCCCGCACCCGCGTCGGCATCGCCGTCCGCCGGGTGACCATGTCCGGCGGGGACGAGATCGAGATAGCCGTGACCGACCAGGGCTTCGGCATCTCGGAGAAGGACCGCGAGCGGGTCTTCGAACGCTTCTACCGCGTCGACCCGGCCCGCTCACGGGCCACCGGTGGCACCGGCCTCGGCCTGGCCATCGTCAAGCACGTGGCCGCCTCGCACGGCGGGGAGGTCACCGTCTGGAGCTCGGAGGGACAGGGCTCCACCTTCACCCTGCGGCTGCCCGAAGCGCGCGCCGCACGGGAACGGGACCGCACATCAGGCGGACCGCTCATCGTCAACGGCGACGAGGGGCCCTACCCGGCCGCCGCCCCCGACACTCTTGATTCATTCCCTGCCCCGGAGGCTCTTCCGTGACCCGAGTGCTTGTCGTCGAGGATGAGGAATCCTTCAGCGACGTCCTGTCCTACATGCTCCGTAAGGAAGGCTTCGAGGTCGCCATCGCGGCCACGGGTCCCGACGGCCTGGACGAGTTCGAGCGCAACGGCGCCGACCTCGTACTCCTCGACCTGATGCTGCCCGGACTGCCCGGCACCGAGGTGTGCCGGCAGCTGCGCAGCAAGTCCAATGTCCCCGTGATCATGGTCACGGCCAAGGACAGCGAGATCGACAAGGTCGTCGGCCTGGAAATAGGAGCCGACGACTATGTGACCAAGCCCTTCTCCTCGCGCGAGCTCGTCGCCCGCATCCGCGCGGTGCTGCGCCGCCGCGGGGAGCCGGAGGAGGTCGCCCCGGCCGCTCTGGAGGCGGGCCCGGTCCGGATGGACGTGGACCGTCACGTCGTCACGGTCTCGGGCGGCAAGGTCGACCTCCCGCTCAAGGAGTTCGACCTGCTGGAGATGCTGCTGCGCAACGCCGGCCGGGTACTGACGCGGATGCAGCTGATCGACCGGGTCTGGGGCGCCGACTACGTGGGCGACACCAAGACGCTCGACGTCCATGTGAAGCGGCTGCGCGCCAAGATCGAGCCCGACCCGGGCGCGCCGCGGTTCCTGGTGACGGTGCGGGGTCTCGGGTACAAGTTCGAGCCGTAAACCGGCCCGCTGCCCTGAGGGGCGATACAGGGCGATACGTACGGCTGAGGCGCCTCCCGGTCCGGGAGGCGCCTCAGCCGTATGCGCGCGTGCGGGGGAGTGCGGTCAGCCGTTCGGCTGGGCCGAGTCGGACGCCGCGTCGGTCGGCGTGGTCGTGTCGCTCGACGAGCCCGGCCCGGAGGTGTCGGACGAGGCGCCGGGGGTCTCGGACGCGGAGCCGGTGGGCGTGGCGTCGGCCGAGGCCGTCGCGTTCGGCGGCTCCGGGAGCGCGCTGGGGCCGAAGCCCTCGAAGTAGCTGGTGGCCGGGACGACGATGACGCCCAGCGGGATGTCGCCGGACTCACTGAACTTGAAGACCAGGTTCTGCACGTTGCCGTCCTGCATGGCCTCGCTGCCGTTCTCGATCACGGCGGCGGCGTTGCCCTGGCCGCCGAGCACCACCCGGCCGCCGGCCGGTACGACGACCGGGCCCGAGCCCTTGGCGGCGTGCAGCCGCACGGACGCGCTGGTGCCGGTCAGGGCGATGCCGTCGAGGGTCTCCGCCTTGGTGCTGTTGTTGAACAGCGTGGCGATCACGACGGCCGGGCCCTTGGCGCCGCGCTTCGGCTGGGTCACCACGTTGGCGTTCTGGATCTTGATGGCGCCGGCCGACGTGGCGGCGTTGTCAGGCCTGACTTCGAGCGTCTGCGCGTTCATTCCCGCACCACATGCGGAGAGCGCGGCGATCGAGAACGCGATGGCGGTGGCGGCGAGGGCGCCGTGTCGAAGGCTGCGGCTCACGGCGGTGGCAACTCCTTGAACGAGCGGACGTACGGACGGGGTCGGGCGAGCACTTCGGGCGAGTGGTGCCGAAGCCGCCCCAAGGGTGTGACAGCGGCCAGGTTACCGAGCCGTCGTCCCGGCCCCGCACCCGACCCGCCCCCCGGCGCTCCGGGGATCGGGGACCGGCTCGCGGGGCGGCCCGCGAGCGATGATTCGCAAGCCGTTCACATAACACGCTTGATCAATTCCTCCGGACGTTCGGCCCGCGCTTCCTGTGGATGTTCCACCTGCTCTTGGCGTGCCCCGGCGCATTCATTGCGGATAATCCACGCGATGGCCGAACGTTGATCAATTTCATTGGTCATCGGCACTTACCGCCGTACGGGTGATCGATCCTCGAACGGCGTACGGAAAGTTCACCATCTTGAACCCGGCAAACCGGGACGTTAGGTCTCTTCCGAGCAGGTTCCGGCAGATGTGACGTCCGCGTTTCTCCTCGCCCGTACAGCGGCTCCGACCTGCGAATACCGTCTCCGGCGAGCCTTCCGCAGCACGTACGTGTTGCAGTTGTCAAGCCCCGAGATATGCCCTGACCTGCGAAAACGCCATTCAGGAGAAGCTGTTCTCGTGTTACTCTGGATAGCCACGGAAGGGGTACCTGTCACATGACGTTCAAGGTTGGCGACACCGTGGTCTATCCCCATCACGGGGCCGCGCTGATCGAGGCTATCGAAACTCGCCAGATCAAAGGCGTGGACAAGACCTACTTGGTGCTCAAGGTCGCTCAGGGCGACTTGACGGTGCGTGTACCGGCGGACAATGCGGAGTTCGTGGGTGTGCGCGACGTAGTCGGGCAGGAAGGGCTGGACCGGGTCTTCGAGGTGCTTCGCGCGCCGTATGCCGAAGAGCCGACGAACTGGTCCCGGCGCTACAAGGCAAATCTCGAGAAGCTCGCCTCCGGCGATGTCATCAAGGTCGCGGAAGTTGTTCGTGACCTGTGGCGTCGTGAGCGTGAGCGTGGACTCTCCGCAGGTGAGAAGCGCATGCTCGCCAAGGCTCGCCAGATCCTGGTGAGTGAGCTCGCTCTCGCGGAGAACACCAATGAGGACAAGGCCGAGGCTCTGCTCGACGAGGTCCTCGCGTCCTGAATCGGATCGCACCGGTCTGAGGCGTAAATAATGTGCCGCGGTGCCCGCTGACCAGCCGTATGAACGGCGTGTCGTCGGGCGCTGCGGCATGTCCGGATTCGGATCTGGATCCAGATCTGGAATCCGACGGTTCGGCCGATGGTCCGACGGCGGTCCGGCCGAGGCCCGATCGGTGGCCTGATCGGTCGGTGGCCCGATCGGTGGTCCGGCTGGCTGGATTCCGACGGTCCGACTGCGGATTTCGGACAGCCGGATTCCAGACACATTCCGGATTCCGGGCACAGGGACGCCGGCGGGCGGTAAGACCCGGGCATCCCGGATGTTGTTCTCGATGCGCCGGCGCATTGGCCTCGCCGACGATCCCCCGGTACTTTGCTCGCGATCTTGTGAAGTCGACGTGTCAGGCCGATCCCGAGCGGCCGGGGCGGTCCTCGTCTCGCCCGGGGTCACGGAAAGGGTCCCGGTCGAGTCATGGCGTAGCGCCCGGCTCGATTGAGGCCATACCCACGTCGGCCGTGGAGACAAACATGCCGATGCTTCGGAGTGCAACCGATGTCTGATCAATCGCTTCCCTGCCGCACCGCCGCCGTGATTCCCGCGGCCGGCCGCGGCGTACGGCTCGGCCCCGGCGCCCCCAAGGCGCTCCGTGCGCTGGGCGGAACGCCCATGCTCGTCCATGCGGTACGGGCCATGGCGGCCTCCCGTCAGGTCTCCCTGGTCGTGGTCGTCGCACCGCCGGACGGTGCCCCCGAGGTCAGGAATCTGCTCGACGAGCACGCGCTGCCCGAGCGCACCGAATTCCTCGTCGTGCCCGGCGGCGACACCCGCCAGGAGTCGGTGAAGCTCGGCCTGGACGCGCTGCCCGCCGATGTCCGCGCCGTCCTCGTCCATGACGCGGCCCGCCCCCTGGTGCCCGTCGACACGGTGGACGCGGTGGTCGAGGCGGTACGGGACGGGGCTCCGGCCGTCGTCCCGGCGCTGCCGCTGGCGGACACCGTCAAGGAGGTCGAGCCGGGTGCGCCGGGGGAGCCCGAGCCGGTGCTCTCCACGCCGGTGCGGTCCAGGCTGCGGGCGGTGCAGACTCCGCAGGGCTTCGACCGCGACACGCTGGTGCGGGCCCATGAGCGGGTCGCCGTCAGCGGCGAGGGCGCGACCGACGACGCGGGCCTGGTCGAGCAGCTCGGGGTGCCCGTCGTGGTCGTACCCGGCCACGAGGAGGCGTTCAAGGTGACCCGGCCGCTGGACCTGGTCCTGGCCGAAGCGGTACTCGCACGCAGGAGGGCGAACGATGGCTTCTGAGGAACACGCCGTACCGGTGGAACACGCCGTACCGGTGGAACACGCCGTACCGGAGGAACGCGCCGTACCGGTGGAACGCGCAGCATCAGTGGAACGCGCCGCACCGGTGATCCCGCTCGTCGGGATCGGCACCGACATCCACGCCTTCGAGGAGGGCCGCGAGCTGTGGTGCGCGGGTCTCCTGTGGGAGGGCGAGGGCCCCGGGCTCGCCGGGCACTCCGACGCGGACGTCGTCGCGCACGCCGCGTGCAACGCGCTGTTCTCGGCCGCCGGGCTCGGCGACCTCGGGCAGCACTTCGGCACCGGGCGCCCCGAGTGGTCCGGCGCCGCGGGGGTCACGCTGCTCACCGAGGCGGCCCGGATCGTGCGGTCCGAGGGGTTCGAGATCGGCAACGTCGCCGTCCAGGTCGTCGGCGTACGGCCGAAGATCGGCAAACGGCGCGACGAGGCGCAGAAGGTCCTGTCCGCCGCCGTGGGCGCGCCCGTCTCGCTCTCCGCCGCCACCTCCGACGGGCTCGGCTTCACCGGCCGCGCGGAGGGCATCGCGGGGATCGCCACCGCACTGGTCTACCGCACGGTCTGACCTGCCCCGGAGCCGTACGGCGGGCCCGGCCGACCGCCGGGCCCGCAGCCTTCTTGCACATCAGTTGCACGTACCCTGGTACAGCAATGAAGTGACACGAGGGACTGGAGAGGCAGCGGGATGAGTACGACGACGATGGCCGCGGTACGGGCCGATGCCGACGGATACGTCCTGCGCACCGCCACTCCCCGTGACATCGGCGGCGCGCGGGCCGTGATGCTCGACACCGTCTACCGCGACCTGAGGTCCGGGTACGTGCCCCGCTGGCACGCCGACATCATCGACCCCGAGGCCAGTTATCTGCGGCCCGAGCGCTGCACCCTGCTGGTGGTCGAGCGCGACGGCGAGATCGTCGCGACGGGCGCCGTGCGCGACCGGGGGCCGCAGGCGCCGCCCAATCCGCAGTGGGTCGCGGACCGCTTCCCGTCCGGCACCACCGCCCAGCTGTGCCGGATCTACGTCCGGCCGGAGCACCGCAGGCACGGGCTGGCGCGGCGGCTGGTGCGCGAGCTGTGCGACTTCGTCGCACGGGCCGGCGGGTACGAGGCGGTCTATCTGCACACCGACCCGGCCGTGCCGGGCGCCGAGCCGTTCTGGCGCTCGCTCGCGCGGGAGGTGTGCGACGAACGCACCCTGCCCGGCCGCGGCCAGAGCATCGTCCACTTCGAGCTGCCGATGCCCGAGGCCCGTTGAGGCGCCCGTCGAGCCGCCTCGTGAGCCGTTCGCTGAACCATTTTTAATGACAATCGTTTTCATATAAGGTCGTTGCCATGTCCCCGTCCCGACTCCGCCGCGCCGCGCTGCCGCTGACCGCGGCCGCCCTCCTCGTCCCGCTCGCCACCGCCTGCTCCGGCGGCGCGAACGACACCACAAGCGCGTCGGACGGCGGCGGGAAACGCCTCAGGGTCGTCATGGCCTTCCCGCCCGCCCAGGCGATGTCCCCCTACGGCGACGACGCCGTCACCCTCAGCCGCCTCGCGGTCATCGAGGGCCTCACCTCCCTCGACCGCGAAGGCGCCGCGAAGCCCGCACTCGCCGCCTCCTGGAAGCGCGAGAGCCCGAAGGCGTGGACCTTCACGCTGCGCGAGGCGTCCTTCCAGGACGGCACCAAGGTCGACCCGGCCGCCGTCGTCCGCTCCCTGAACGCCGCTCAGAAGGCCTCGCCCAAGCCCCGCGTCCTGTCCGACACCGGCATCACCGCGACCGCCCTGGGCGCCGGCACCGTACGGATCGTCACCACAGAGGCCGACCCGCTGCTGCCCCAGCGCCTCGCCAACCCCTCCCTCACGATCCTGTCGGCCGCCGCCTACCGGGACGGCGCGGTGAACCCGGCCGGACACGCCACCGGGCCCTTCACCCTCGCCGCCGTCAAGGGCGCCGTCAGCGCCACCCTGGAGCGCAACGACCACTACTGGGGCGGCAGGGCCAAGGCCCCCGGTGCCGACGTGACCTTCGTCGCCGACGGCACCGCCCGCGCCAACGCCCTGCGCACCGGCGCCGTCGACGTCGCCGAGTACGTACCGATCTCGCAGGCCTCCCTCCTCGGCGACCGGCTCGTCCACGAGTTCCCCTCCGCCCGCACCAACGGCCTCTCCCTCAACACGGAACACGGCGTCTTCGCCGACCCCGCGATGCGTGCCGCGGCCCGCGAGGCGATCGACTCCAAGGCCCTCGTCAAGGCCGTCTACGAAGGCCGCGCCGACAGCGCGCAGGGCCTCATCGGCCCCGGCGTGCCGTGGGCCGCCGACGCCCGCCTCGCCCCGGTCGACCGGGCGAGGGCCGCCGGCAAGGCGCAGGTCGCGAAGACGGAACAGATCGTCCTCGCCACGTACACCAACCGGCCCGAACTCCCCGAGGTCGCCACCGTCGTCCAACAGCAGCTCCAGAAGCGCGGCTTCACCGTCAAGCAGGTCGTCCGCGACTACGCCCAGCTGGAGGCCGACGCCCTCGCCGGCAAGTACGACGCCTTCATCCAGGCCCGCAACACCCTCCTGGACACCGCGGACCCCGTCTCCTACCTCGCGTCCGACTTCACCTGCGACGGCAGCTTCAACATCTCGCAGCTCTGCGACAAGCGCGTCGACACCGACGTGAACAAGGCCGCCGAAGTCGCCGGCACCGAAGCCCGCCACCGCGCCGCGATGACCGCCGAGGCCGACGTCCTCGGCACCGACGCCCTCGTACCGCTGCTCCACGAGCGCTTCGTCCAGGGGTACGACGACAGCCGCGTCCGCGGTGTCTCGCTCGACCCGATGGAGCGCACCCTCATCACCGCAGACACCCGCGTCGGATGAGCGGGTGAAGTACCTCGCCGGACGGTTCGCCGCGCTCCTCGCGGTCCTCGCCGTCATCGGCCTGCTGCCCCGGCTGACCCGCACCGACCCCGCGCTCACGATCCTGCGCGCCCGGTACGCCGACCGGCCGCCCACCCCCGAGACCCTCGACGCCATCCGCGCCGAGACCGGACTCGACGGCGGCCCCCTCCACATCCTCGGCGACTGGTTCGGCGGACTCCTCCACGGTGACCTCGGCACCTCCTGGGTCTCCGGGCAGCCCGTCGCCCCCGACGCGATATCCGCCCTGGGCGTCTCGCTCACCCTCATGGGCGTCTCCCTCGCCGTCGCCCTGCTCCTGGCCGCGGCGCTCGCCGCCGGAACCCTGCGGCGCGGGGCGGCGCGCCGCATCGTCACCACCCGCGCGGGCGTCGGCGCGGCCGTCCTCGCCGCCTTCCCCGAGTTCCTGATCGCCGCCGTGCTCGCCGCGCTCGTCGCCGTCCGGCTCGGCTGGCTCCCCGCGCTCGGCTGGGGGACCCCCGCGCAGGCGGTGCTGCCCGCCCTCGCCATGGGCATCCCCGCCGGCGCGCTGCTCGGCCGGCTGCTGGACGACGCGCTGCCCGCCGCGTTCGCCGAACCCTGGGCGCGCGCCGCCACCGCCGGCGGACTGCCCGGAACCCGCATCGCCCGCCACGCCCTGCGCCGCACCCTGCCGGGACTGCTGCCCCAGCTCGGCCTGATCGTCGTCGGGCTCACCGGCGGAGCCGTCGCCGTCGAGACCCTCTACGCCATCCCCGGCCTCGGCGGCAGCGCCCTGGCCGCCGCACTCGCCCAGGACCTCCCGGTCCTCCAGGCCTGCGTCCTGATGCTGCTGCTCCTCGGGGTGGCCGCCGGACTGGCCGCCCGCCTCGCCTCCCGCACCCTGCTCGGCCCCGCCCTGCACGACGGCGCCCTGCCCGCGCTCCTGCCGCCCGCCCTTCCGGCCCGCCGGCTGCTGACCGCGGCCGCCGTCGTCCTGGCCGTGCTCTTCGCCGCGGTCACCGTCGCCGGACTCCTGCGCGACCCGCTCCAGATCGACGCCGCGGCCCGCCTCGCCGGACCGTCCACCGCCCACCCCTTCGGCACCGACTCGCTCGGTCGCGACATCCTCGCCCGCCTCGGACACGGCGCGGCCCGTACCGTCCTCACCGCCGTCGCCGTGTCCGCGGCCACCTTGCTGATCGGCCTCGCGCTCGGAGCCGTACGCGCCGGAGCGCTCACCGAGACCGCCAACGCGCTGCCCGCGATCCTCACCGGCCTCGTCGTCGCCGGTGTCGCCGGACCCGGCCCCTGGAGCGCCGCCGCAGCCGTCACCGCTGTCGCCTGGGCCCCCATCGCCGCGCACACCAGCGCCCTGTACGCCCAGGAACGCGCCGCCCCGCACATCGCCGCCGCCCGCGCCCTGGGCGCCGGACGCGCCCACCTGCTGCGCCGTCACGTCCTGCCCGGCGTACTGCCCCCCGTCGTCCGCCACGCCGCCCTGCGCGTCCCGGCCATCGCGCTGGCCCTCGCCTCCCTGGGCTTCCTGGGCCTCGGCACCGCGCCCCCGTCACCCGAATGGGGCCGGATGCTCTCCGAGAACCTCCCCTACGCCGAACGCGCCCCCTGGGCCGTACTCGCCCCCGCCGCCGCCCTCGCCGTCCTCGGCGCGACGGCCGTCCTCGCCGCCGCCGCCGTCCGGGGAGTGCGACACCGCAAGGGCGCCGCGTGAGCGCCGCCCCGGCACCGGGCCTCGCCCCGGACCGCTACCTCCGCCTCCTCACCACCACCCAGTTCGCGTTCAACATCGGCTTCTACGCCGTCCTGCCCTACCTCGCCACTCACCTCGGCACCGGCCTCGGCATGGCCGGCTGGCTCGTCGGACTCGTCCTCGGCCTGCGCACCTTCAGCCAGCAGGGCCTCTTCGTCATCGGCGGCGCACTCACCGACCGGTACGGGCCCCGCCCCGTCGTCCTCGCCGGCTGCGTCCTGCGCATCGCCGGATTCGGCTGGCTCGCCTTCGCCGGGTCCACCGCGACCGTCATCGGCGCCGTCCTGCTGACCGGACTCGCCGCCGCGCTCTTCTCACCCGCCGTCGAGTCCGAGACCGCCCGCGAGGCCGTCCGGCACGAGAGGGAGACCGGCACCCCGCGCGCCCGGGTGCTCGCCCGGTTCTCCGCCGCCGGACAGGCCGGGGCGTTCCTCGGACCGCTCCTCGGCTCGGCCCTCCTGCTCCTGGGCGGCGGGTTCCGGGCCGCCGCCCTCGCCGGGGTCCTCGTCTTCGTCGCGGTCCTCGCCGGACACGCCCGGCTGATGCCGCGCCGCGCCCCCGTGGCCCGTACGACCCGGTACCGGGGCTCCGTGCGCGAGGTCTTCGGCAACCGCCCGTTCCTGCTGCTCTGCCTCACGTACAGCAGCTACCTCGTCGCGTACAACCAGCTCTACCTCTCGCTCCCGGCCGAGGTGCAGCGCGCCACCGGCTCGCAGGCCGCTCTCGGCTCGCTGTTCGCGCTCTCCTCGCTGCTGGTCGTCTGCGCCCAGCTGCCGGTGACCCGCTGGGCCGCCGACCGCCTCGCACCGCGTACCGCACTCGTCGCCGGGCTCGCCACCGTCGCCGCCGGGTTCGCCGCCGTGCCCCTGGCCCCCGGCGGGCCCGCCGGACTGCTGCCCGCGGCCGCGCTCGTCGTCCTGCTCACCCTCGGGCAGATGCTGCTGGTGCCGGCCGCCCGCGGCCTCGTACCGGATCTCGTCGCCGACCGGCACCTCGGACTGGCCACCGGGGCGCTGTCCTCGGTCTCCGGAGTGGCCGTACTCGCGGGCAGCGCGGCCACCGGGGCGCTGCTCGGTGTCCCCGCACCCGTCCGGTGGGCGGTGCTCGCCGCCGTGCCGCTCGCGGGAGCCGCCCTCGCGCTGACCCTTCCGGCGGGCGCGGACGGGAAGCGGACCGGGCAACCGGTGACCTCCTCAGGACGTACGCCATGACCGCCGCACTCCCCGCCGGACTCAAGGCGCTTGCGGCCGGGCGAACACGCGCCATAACAACTGTCATCGCAATCCCCCAAGGGGTCGCGGGGCACTGGTGCGCGCCCACTACCCTTGAGGCGTGACTATTCGCCTGTACGACACCAGCGCCCGGCAGATCCGTGATTTCGTCCCGCTCACAGCGGGCTGCGTCTCGATCTACCTCTGTGGCGCCACTGTCCAGGCCGCCCCGCACATCGGGCACATCAGGTCCGGACTGAACTTCGACATCATGCGCCGCTGGTTCGAGCACCGCGGGTACGACGTGACGTTCGTCCGGAACGTCACCGACATCGACGACAAGATCATCACCAAGTCGGCCGAGCAGGGCCGCCCGTGGTGGGCCATCGGCTACGAGAACGAGCGCGCGTTCAACGCCGGCTACGACGCGCTGGGCTGCCTCCCGCCCACGTACGAGCCGCGCGCCACCGGCCACATCACCGAGATGATCGAGATGATGCGGGGCCTCATCGAGCGCGGCCACGCCTACGCGTCCGACGGCAACGTCTACTTCGACGTGCGCTCGTTCCCCGGCTACCTGTCGCTCTCCAACCAGGACCTGGACGATCTGCGCCAGCCCTCCGGCGAGGGCGAGACCGGCAAGCGCGACCAGCGCGACTTCGCCATGTGGAAGGCGTCCAAGCCCGGCGAGCCCAGCTGGGAGACGCCCTGGGGCCGCGGCCGTCCCGGCTGGCACCTGGAGTGCTCCGCCATGGCGCACCAGTACCTCGGCACCGCCTTCGACATCCACGGCGGCGGCATCGACCTGATCTTCCCGCACCACGAGAACGAGATCGCCCAGGCCAAGGGCTTCGGCGACGAGTTCGCGAAGTACTGGGTGCACAACGGCTGGGTCACCATGTCCGGCGAGAAGATGTCGAAGTCGCTCGGCAACTCCGTACTCGTCAGCGAGATGGTCAAGACCTGGCGCCCCGTCGTGCTGCGCTACTACCTCGGCACCCCGCACTACCGGTCCATGATCGAGTACAGCGAGGAGGCCCTGCGCGAGGCCGAGTCCGCGTTCGCGCGCATCGAGGGCTTCGTCCAGCGCGTCACCGAGAAGGCCGGCGAGCCCGTCGCCCCGGCCACCGAGGTGCCGCCCGCCTTCGCCGAGGCGATGGACGACGACCTGGGCGTCCCGCAGGCCCTCGCGATCGTCCACACCACCGTCCGCCAGGGCAACTCCGCCCTCGCCGCCGACGACAAGGAAGCCGCGGTCGCACGCCTCGCCGAGGTCCGTGCCATGCTCGGGGTACTCGGCCTCGACCCGCTCGACGACCACTGGGCCGGCGAGAGCGACCGCGGCGACGACCTCCACGGCGTCGTCGACACCCTCGTACGGCTCGTCCTCGACCAGCGCCAGTCCGCACGCGAGCGCAAGGACTGGACGGCGGCCGACGCCATCCGCGACCAGCTCAACCAGTCCGGGCTCGTCATCGAGGACAGCCCGGCCGGACCACGGTGGACACTCGGCCCGCGCCAGTAGTCCTCCCGAGTGCCGCCCGGCCCGCCGGGCGGCACACTTTCACTTACGTACACGTACGCACGTCTGAAGCAACGAAACAGGTAGGTCATGGCCGGGAACAGCCAGCGCAGGAACCGCCGCACGTCCAACAAGAAGGGCATGCAGGTCGGCAGCGGTGGTCAGCGACGCCGTGGTCTCGAAGGCAGGGGACCGACGCCGCCCGCCGAGGACCGTAAGAAGCACAAGAAGAACCGTATGGCGACCGCCAAGGCCAAGCAGGCCGCCAGCCGCCGCCCCGCGCCCCGGCGCGGCGGCGCCAAGGGCACCTCCGAGATGGTCGTCGGCCGCAACCCGGTCTTCGAGGCGCTGCGCGACGGCGTCCCCGCCACCACCCTGTACGTCCAGCAGTACATCGACAACGACGAGCGGGTCCGCGAGGCCCTCCAGCTCGCCGGCCAGCGCGGCAACATCAACCTGATGGAGGCCCCGCGCCCCGAGCTCGACCGGATGACGAACGGCCTGAACCACCAGGGCCTCGTCCTCCAGGTCCCGCCGTACGAGTACGCGGAACCGCAGGACCTCACCGCCGCCGCGTACGACAACGGCGAGGACCCGCTGATCGTCGCCCTCGACGGCGTCACCGACCCGCGCAACCTCGGCGCCATCGTCCGCTCCGTCTCCGCGTTCGGCGGCCACGGCGTGGTCGTGCCCGAGCGCCGTGCCGCCGGAATGACCGCCGGAGCGTGGAAGTCCTCCGCCGGGACCGCCGCCCGCACCCCGGTCTCCAGGGTCACCAACCTGACCCGCGCGCTGGAGGCGTACAAGAAGGAAGGCATCACCGTCGTCGGCCTGGCCGCCGACGGCGAGCACACCGTCGAGGACCTCGAAGCACTCGGCGGCCCCGTCGTCATCGTCATCGGCAGCGAGGGCAAGGGCCTCGGCCGCCTCGTCGGCGAGACCTGCGACTACCGGGTCCGCATCTCGATGCCCGGTGGCGCCGAGTCCCTGAACGCCGGTGTCGCGGCCGGCATCGTGCTGTACGAGGTCGCCCGCCGCCGCGCCTGAGGGTCTGCCGTGCGTGAGGGGCTGCGGCGTCTGAGGTCTGCCACGCCTGGAGGTCTCCGCGTCTGAGGTCTGCCACGCCTGTGGAGGTCTCCGCGCCCGAGGTCTGCCGTGCCCGAGAGTCTGCCGGGGTGGCCGTCGGCCGCCGCCCCGCAGGACCACCCGCACGGGCGGCGGCCGACGGAGGAAACCCCCGGCGCCCGCTGCCCCCGGACGGCCCTGTCGGGGGGCGCATGGGGCCGCGCGTACGCCCCGCCGCGCCCCGCCACCACCGGTTGACGGGCCTCGGACACTTCGACACCGTCAAGGCAGTGTCCTAAACACACATCACTCGGTTAGATGAGTGTGGACACCAGAACGCCTCGGTTCGACGAACAACCCGCCCTGAGCATGACCAAGGTGGACTGCGACCCTGCGCAGGTCATCGTCAACCACGCCAGCTTCCGGGTGCGGCTCGCACCCGGCCAGCGCGCACGGCTGCGCGGTGTGACCCCCGCCGGTGCGCCCAGGATCCCCGTCATGAGCGGCCCCGGAGCGGGGCGCGGCCGGCGCGCCCCCGTCGTGTGGAGCGGCAGGTCCGCCCCCGGCGACCCCGGCGCCACCGGACTGCTCCAGGCCGTACGGAACTCCACCGCGGGCCGTCCCGGTGTCACGGGCCACCCCGACACGGCGTACGACCCCTACGAGCCGTACGAGCCGTACTCCTCGTACGAGCGTGAAGGCGGGCGGGGCGGAGTCGGCACCCAGCTCATCCCCCGTCTCGAAGAGACCCAGCCCACCCCCGTCATCGGCGGCTCCCGGCCCGGCGGGCCGCTGCTGCCTCCGATGCGGCAGGCGGTCGGCGCCTTCGACCCCGTAGAGAGCGGACCCGGACCGTACGCCGCGGACGGATACGGCCGGGACGGTGACGACCGGGACGGATACGGCCGGGGCGGGGCGGGCGGATACGACCGGGACGGTGAGGACGAATTCGACGTCACCGACGCCCGCGACCGCCGCCAGAGCACCGACTCGGTCCGGCACGCGTACTACCCCGGCCGCCGGATGAATCTCGGCGTCGTCCTCCTGCCCATGCGGGTCTTCCTCGGCTTCATCTCGATCTACGCCGGCATGGGCAAACTCTGCGACCCCGTCTACTTCGACGGCGGCGACCGCGGCTCCATGGTCAAGTGGCTGACCTCGCTGCACCCCTGGGCCCTCGCCGAACCGCTGCGCGAATTCGCGCTCTCCCACCCCGTCGGCGCCGGACTGAGCATCGCCTTCCTCCAGGTCGTCGTCGGGGTCCTCACCGTCCTCGGCCTCTGGCAGCGCGTCGCCGCCTCCGTCGGCGCACTCCTCTCCGCCGCCCTCCTGGTCACCGTCAGCTGGCGCACCGTCCCCGTCTACGACGCGCCGGACATCATCTACCTCGCCGCCTGGAGCCCCCTGATCATCGCGGGCGCCCCCGTCTACTCCGTCGACGGACGCCTCGCCGGAGAGGCCTGGCGCAAGCTCGGCCCCCGCTCCGAGATCTGGGACCTCCGCCGCCGCGTGCTGCGCCGCGGCGCGGCCGTCGCCACCGTCGTCGTCGGCCTCACCCTGCTCATCGGCTCCATGCTCGGCGGCGCCGTCCGCTCCTCCGGAGTCGTCACCGTCCCCGGGCCCAACGGTGTCCCGACGAACCAGCTCCCCGGCTCCCCGCTCCCCGAGAAGTCCCGCAGCGGCGGCAAGGCCTCGCAGACCCCGGCCGGCCAGCAGCCCGCCCCGTCCCGCAGCACCGCCCCCAGCACCCCGTCCGCCAGGGCCTCCACGCCCGCCACGGGCACCGTCCGGGAGTCGGGCCAGGCAACGGCCGGCACGGGCCGGCCCAGCGCCACCCAGGGCACCGGCCAGCAGCCCCCGCAGCAGACGACCCCCCAGCAGCCCCCGTCCACCAGCGCCGGCCCCAGCTCCTCCGGCCCCGCCGGAGGTCCCGGCGGGGGCTCCGGGGGAGGTTCCGGGGGAGGCTCCACGGGAGGCGGCTCGGACCCCGGCGCAGGCTCCGCCGGCGCCACGGACGGCTCTGGCGGCGGAAGCGGTAAGAACCCCATCGGCGGCCTCCTGGGCTGACCAGGGCCCACCGCACCCGCACGCGAGAGGGGCGGGCACCGGAATCGGATCCGGTGCCCGCCCCTCTCGCGTGCGGGTGCGGCGGGCGAATCGGGGAGGGGAGGGCGGACGAGGGCCATCGGGCAGGGAGGACGGACAACGACCCCAGGCGACCCGGCGGCTCCCACCGCCCGTCCAGTCCTACCGCCCGTCCAGCTCCTTCGCCGCCTCCGTCAGGTCCTTGGCGGTGTCGATGGCGCGCCAGTAGGCCCCGTGCGGCAACGGGTACCCGGCCAGCCTGCGCTCCCGCGCCAGCCGCGGGAACGTCGTCCGCTCATGATCACCGCGGTCCGGCAGCATCGCCGTGAACGCCGGGGAGAACACGTACACCCCAGCGTTGATCAGATACGGCGACGGCGGCGACTCGATGAAGTCGGTGATGTGCCCGAACGCGTCCGTCTCCACCGCGCCCCACGGAATCCGGGGACGGGCCAGCGCCAGCGTCGCGGTCGCGTCGCGCTCCGCGTGGAACGCGGCCATCTCGCGCAACGAGAACCGCGTCCAGATATCGCCGTTGGTCGCGTACCAGGGCTGCTCCGGATCGGGCAGCCGGGCCGCCGCGTACTTCAGCCCGCCGCCGCGGCCCAGCGGTTCGGACTCCACCACCGTCGTGACGCGCAGCGGCAGCACCGCCGCGTCCAGCCACTCCTGCAGCACCTCGGCCAGATGCCCGCACGACACCACGGCATCGGTCACGCCCTCGGCGGCCAGCCAGGAAAGCTGATGGCCGATGATCGGAGTCCCGGTACCCGGGATCTCGACCATCGGCTTGGGGCGGTCATCGGTGTACGGGCGCAGCCGTGACCCCTGGCCACCTGCCAGGATCACGGCCTGCGTCGGAAACGTATGCATGTCAGGCACGATATGCCGTGCCCGCGCGGGACCGGTCAGCTGAACTGCGCGACACCCGAGGCGAACGACGTGTCGCAGACGGGACGCGAGAACCGGTGCGCCCGCGTCGGACCGTACTGCTCGACCGCTGCCTTGCCCAGGGCCTTCGCGATCGACATGCAGTGCCTGGCGAGCGACGGACGCCCCTCGACGGCACGCTGGAGGTCAGTCAACGCGGCGGCGGGGTCCTTCTCCTGGAGCTCCAGGAGGAGCTTGTCGCGCAGAATGTCCTGCGAGGTGCGCGGCTTGGCCCGCTTGGAGAGGGTGTGGGCCGACGCGGTCAGTACCTGGGAATCGGAGTTGTGCGCTGCCCACGGCACGCGGGTGACCGCGAGGGTCCCGGACAGGACCATGACGACAGGCAGTACGAGAGCGAGAGTTCGGCCGATGCGGCGCGCGGAGTGGGTCACGCAGTGAGCGTAGCGGGCAGTGATGAATTGGCGACATTACGTCACCCTCGCGAGGGATGGTTCGAGAGTGTTTTTCGAATCCCGTGTTGACGAACCGGAGTGAAATGACCGTTGTGCCGGGGAATTTGGCGTCCGCCGTCCAAACCCGCTGAACGCGCGTCGGCCCCGCACGGAGAACGTGCGGGGCCGACGTCGTACAGCGGGTGGTGCGAAATCAGTCGGTGAGACGCTCACCCGTCGAGGTCGCGAAGACGTGCAGCTCGTCCGGGCGCGGCACGACGTGCAGCTTGGTGCCCTTCTCCGGGACCGCGCGGCCGCCGACGCGGACGACGAGGTCCTTGTCCTGCTCGCCGACCTGGGCGGAGCCGTAGACGAAGCCGTCGGCGCCGAGCTCCTCGACGACGTTGACCGAGACGGCCAGGCCGGCCGGGGCGTCGGCGGAGTCCTTGGTGAGGGACTTCGCGGCGGCGCCGCCGTGCTCGACGATGTCGAAGTGCTCGGGGCGGATGCCGACCGTGATGGTCGTGTCGCCGCGGTCAGCGGCGGCGGTGAGCGCGGCACGGGAGACCGGGACGACGCTGTTGCCGAACTTCACGCCACCGTCGGTGATCGGGACCTCGATGAGGTTCATCGCCGGGGAGCCGATGAAGCCGGCCACGAAGAGGTTCGCCGGCTTGTCGTACATGTTGCGCGGCGAGTCGACCTGCTGGAGCAGACCGTCCTTGAGGACCGCGACGCGGTCACCCATGGTCAGGGCCTCGACCTGGTCGTGGGTGACGTACACGGTCGTGATGCCCAGGCGGCGCTGGAGCGAGGCGATCTGCGTACGGGTGGAGACGCGGAGCTTGGCGTCGAGGTTCGACAGCGGCTCGTCCATGAGGAAGACCTGCGGCTCACGGACGATGGCGCGGCCCATCGCGACACGCTGGCGCTGACCACCGGAGAGCGCCTTCGGCTTGCGGTCGAGGTATTCGGAGAGGTCCAGCATCTTGGCGGCCTCTTCGACCTTCGCCCGGATCTCGGTCTTGTTGATACCGGCGATCTTGAGCGCGAAGCCCATGTTGTCCGCGACGGACATGTGCGGGTAGAGCGCGTAGTTCTGGAACACCATCGCGATGTCCCGGTCCTTCGGCGGCAGGTGCGTGACGTCGCGGTCACCGATGCGGATCGCGCCGCCGTTGACGTCCTCAAGACCCGCGAGCATGCGCAGGGAGGTCGACTTGCCACAACCGGAGGGACCGACGAGGACGAGGAACTCGCCGTCCTCGATGTCGATCTCGAGCTGGTCAACCGCGGGCTTCGTGGAGCCGGGGTATACGCGGGACGCCTTGTCGAACGTGACACTGGCCATGCTGATGCTTCTCCTTCACCGGCAGGAACGTGCCGGACGATCCGTTGTAAGGGAGTGGTCTGGTCCACTTGAGTGAACCTTCAGCGACGCTACCTGGCCATTTCGAATCTGTCAGCAGTTCTTGGGCCATGAATATCCCCCGGCATGATCAGGCCGGATCCGGGCGGGATCCGGGCGGGAGGCCCCTGGGGCAGGCGTTAGTCCTGAGCGGTGGGGCGGACGACGATGTCGCCCACATCGACGCCGTCCGGCTGCTCGACGGCGAAGGCGATCGCACGGGCCACCGCCTCCGGCGGGATCGCGATCTTCTCCATCCTGTCGGCGATCTGTGCCCGGATCCCGGGGTCCGACAGGGAGTCCGCGAACTCCGTACGGACGAAGCCCGGTGAGACGACGGTGACGCGCAGGCTGTCGCCGGCCTCCTGGCGCAGCCCCTCGGAGATGGTGCGGACCGCGTTCTTCGTGCCGGCGTAGACCGCCTGGAGGGGGACGATGCGCAGCCCCGCGGTGGACACCGTGTTGACGAAGTGGCCGAAGCCCTGCTCCCGGAACACGGGCAGCGCGGCGGCGATCCCGTACAGCACGCCCTTGAGGTTGACGTCGATCATCTCCTCCCATTCCTCGACGCGGAGGTCGTCGAGAGGGGAGATCGGGCCCACCCCGGCATTGCTGACGAGGACGTCGAGCTTGCCGAACCGTTCGCGTGCCAGGGCGACGAGGCCGGTCAGGTCCGCGCGCCTCTTCACATCCGTGCGGGCCCAGGCGGCTTCTCCGCCGGCTTCCTCGATACGGGCGGCCAGGGCCTCCAGGCGCTCGGGGCGGCGTGCTCCGAGGACGACCTTTGCACCGCGCGCGGCGAGCAGGAGCGCTGTCGCTTCACCGATGCCGCTGCTGGCGCCGGTGATGGCCACGACCTTGCCTTCGATTCCCGACATGATCGGCAGTCCTTCCAGAAGGGGGGTGGGGGCGAGGGCAGGCAGGGGTCGTTGCCCCGGCGCATTGCCCTACAGTGAAAGTGGAGGCGCCGCCACTTCCTTCACAGTAAGTGGCGGCGCCTCCACTTAGCAAACGAAGAGCGAGAGTGAGGGAGCGTCGTTGATGTCCCCAGCCGCAGAACGCCCGCTGAGGGCCGACGCACAACGCAACCGGGACAAGATCCTGGCCGCGGCGGTCCGTGTGTTCACCGAGGAGGGGCTGGACGCGCACTTCGAGCGCGTAGCCAGGGAGGCGGGCGTGGGCACCGGCACCCTCTACCGCAACTTCCCCACCCGGGAGGCCCTGATCGAGGCGGCGTACCGCAACGAGGTGTCCCGCCTGTGCGACTCCGTCCCCACGCTCCTGGCGGCCATGGGGCCCGGCGAGGCGCTGCGCGCCTGGACGCGCGGCTTCATCGACTACGCCACCGCCAAACGCGGCATGGCCGAGGCGCTCCGCGCCGTCGTCGCCTCCGGTGCCAATCCCTACGCCGACAGTCACCGGATGATCCAGGAGGCCCTGTCGTCCCTCATGGACGCCGGTATCGCGGCCGGTGTGATCCGGTCCGACATCAGCGCGACCGACATGTTCGCCGCCCTCGCCGGAATCGCCCTCACCTCAGCCGGCCCCGAACAGCGAGAACAGGCCGAACGCCTCCTTGACCTGACCCTGGACGGACTGCGATCCGCACCCCGTGAGCAGGGGTGAAACTTCGTGGATGGGCCAGAGGGGCGCTGTGTAGAGTGAGGGCTCGCGCGCGTGCCTTCGGCGTGCGCGGTGCCTCCTTAGCTCAGCTGGCCAGAGCAACGCACTTGTAATGCGTAGGTCATCGGTTCGAATCCGATAGGGGGCTCCGGAAAACCCCAGGACTCACTCGCCGTGACCTGGGGTTTTTCCTTTTCCGTGACCTTGCTCCTGTCGGTGGGCCGGTCCAGAGGTCCCGCTGTGCACCCCCTGGTGGCCGACCGTGGGGCCATGGTCGTCGACGGCGGAGACGAGGGTCCGACCTGCTTGTTCTGCCGCCAGGTATGGACGGAGGACCCGGAGTCCGCAGCCGCCAACTACGTTCATATGCCGGAGTCCCGGTCGGATCTGTTCCAGGGGGCGTGGACATCCGGTTCAGGTCCAGCGCTTTCCGTTTGATTTGCCTTGCAACCACTCTTCACTTATGTTGAGTCCGGCGCGGGGGGAATTCCGCGCACAATTTACGGCACACGGAGGTGATCGCATGTCATCCGACAGTCATAGTCGACCAGTCAACATGCTGATCCCTCACGGAGTGCTGAGGTAGTTTCGGCGCGCGCCTTGCCGGCGTGACGCCCGCCGCCCCTGCGTTCATGGTGATTCAGCACACCTGACCAGGGGTTTTGTCATGTTCGGACGTCTTCGCGTACCGCACCTCGCCTCTCCCCGGACGCGGTGGTACGCGGCAGGAGCCTGCGCGACGCCCTTTCCACCGTGTGACGCGGCACGCGCCCACGCGGTTTCGGACCGCGCACGGCATCCGCTCCGATACCGGCATGTCTCAGTTCCGGTTCCTGGCACGGCCCAGCCTTCCCTTTGATCTCTCCGAATCATCACGCGCTATTTCGATGCGTTTCTCAGGCATGCCCAAAAAGCCGACGTAACCGGAATGCGCCACGCACCCTATAAATTTGGATCTGGTGAACTGAATATGACCACGAGGAACGAACTGGACGACGTCCGTGGTGTCGCCGACCCCCACGCCGCCGAGCCCCACGTCACCGACCACCACATTCAGCAGCTGGAAGTGCTGCGGGACATCAAGTCCGAGCTCCAGGACTTCAACAGGGACATGGACGACCTGCGCATGCTCACCGAGCAGCAGGTGGTGGCCACCGTGCAGACCAGGAAGATCACGTCCTGGACCGCCGTCGCGGTCATCCCGGGCTCCCTCGGTTCGCTCTACGGATCGAACTTCACACACATGCCGGAGCTGGAGTACACCTGGGCCTGGCCCGCCTTCCTGGGAGGTCTGGCCGCCGCGGCCTTCACTGTGTTCGTCCTGATGAAGCGGCGGGGCTGGCTGTAGGCGGGCCGGGGCGTTCCACCGCGCGTACCACCGTCTTGGACTGACGGAAACCGGAAACCGGACGCCGTCCCGGGGCCGGCCACCGGCCGTCCGGGTCGGGAGGTGGGCCGATCCACCCCGCCGATGAGTTCACGGTCCTCAAACGGTCTACCCAACGACACGACCGTTCTCGACAGGAGTGCCATGTCCACCATCCAGCCAGTGATCATCACTGCCGACCAGGACGTTCTGCTCGGCTTCTACACGAAATTGTTCGGCGCTGAGGAGATCTTCCGGGTACCGGCGGAAGGCCCGGCCTTCTACCTCGGCCTGCGCATCGGCGACACCGACCTCGGGCTGGTGGCCAAGGAAAACCCGGGGACCGGGGCGGCTTCGCGGATCCTGCTCAGCATCGGTGTCGACGACGTCGACGAGACGCTCGGCCGGGTGGAGTCGCTCGGCGGCTCGGTCGGCGGAGGCCCCAACGACATGCCGTGGGGACAGCGCGTCGCCCACATCAAGGACCCCGACGGCAACCCGGTGAACCTCACTCAGCCGATCCCGGCCCGGTGACGCTGTTCCAACGCTTGCCGCCTGCCCGCCATGAGTGAGATTCCGAGGGCTGGAGCCTCTGGTCAACCTCGCCCGACCCCAGATCCGTGCAGGGGGCATGAGGGTGACGGCCGCCAGAGGCTCCTGGACCTGCACGAAGCCGTCGGTATTCCCTACTGCTCGCTCTCATCACCGCCCGGTTCGGAGCAGTGTGGGAAATGGGCGCTGTCTGCCGCCCTGAAGCTCTTGACGACATCCACCTTCAGACTCAGCACATCCTTCTTTCCGTGTTTCGGCCCGTAGACGACGATTGCGTACAGCTTGCCGTCCTCCACCGCCTTGAACCGGTGGTCGACAGCAATATGTGTGACGCCCTGCTCGTCGTTGTACTTGTAGGTCCGTTCGGCGTCAGCGTCCTCGCCGCCATTTACCTGAATACCAGGGGGAAGTACGTGGTATTCTTCGGAACCCCCTTTTTCCGCTTCTTCCGAGGCCTTCATCACTGATTCGGCAGGAGTTTCTTCCGATACCGGGAAGACCCTAATGTCCCAATATCCTTCACCCATGAACTTGTAGTCGAACACGCCCACCTTTCGGTTTTTGGTGGGACTTTCCTTCCAGTTTGGCGGAATCTTCAGGGAGGAGCATCCCGGCCCCTCGACTCTCGTGTATCCCAGCGTCTCGGAGGACTCGTCCTCCGAGGGGACGCCGGACGAAGGCGTCATCGCCCCTGACGTTGCTGGAGAGCTTCCACGCTCTGTTGGCGTCGCGGATTTACTCTCCGCTGCCCTGGACCCGGGCGATGCGCTGACGGGTCCGCCGTCATGAGCCACCGCCAGCGCGACCCCGGCACTCCCACAGACCAGCGCTGCCGCCAGCCCGGCCAGTCTTGCCGTCCTGGACCAACTGCGCACGCCCGGCGGCCAGTCGTTCGTCCAGCGGCTGAGGGTTTCCGGCCCCGCGTCTGCGGGCCGGGCGTTGTCGTCCACCCATCGCTGACTCTCCGCGTCGTACCTCATGTCGCCCTTTTCAGCCCAGCACTCGCCCGATGGCCTGAACCACCGGCAAGGCGGAGGTCAGCGCCGAGATCCCTGTCGTTCCCACTTCCAGGTAGCCGCGAAGCCGCTCCAGGCGGCCGGGGGACGGACTTCCCGACTGTGCGATGTCAGCGGTGATGGAGGTGATTTCGGAGCGGACCCCGTCTGTCTCCTCCGTGGGCGTCAGCAGGCGCAGATGATCGAGCAGGGCCGTCATGGCCGCCAGCAGTTCGCTTGTCGCCTCGTCGGGCACGGAGTTGGCGGGTGCCGCTTGATGGATGGCCTTGCCGTGGGAGCCCGTCGCGACGGCTCCCCCGGTGATCCACCCGATGTGGACGTCTCCGCCGCCCTGCCTCGGTTCGTTCCGGGTGCCGTCCGTCTGTCCGTCCTGGTTCACCGTGTCCCCGTCCTGTCGCTGGTGTGCTGGGCCCGGCCTCGCTCGCCGGTGGCGACCGCGCCCCCGGTGACCTGGCCGAGTGCGGTCCCGCCGCTCATGTGCCTGATGAAGAGCCCGCCGTCTCCCACGTTGACGATCTGCTGCTCGAATCGGTCCGTCCGGTAGCCGCTCTGCTCCAGAGCGTCCCGGACGCCCGAGGCGATCCGGTCCTGAACCGTCTTGATGTACCGGCTCACGTCCATCTCCTGGAACAGAGAGGAAACCGGTGTGCTGCCCATCTCCCGGACGGACTTGACGGGTGCGCCCAACGCCGCGTGCTCCGGCTCCGACAGCCAGGTCCGGAACACCATGAGGACGGTGCGCAGGGCCGAGATCCCGGTGGCCGCCGAGACGCTCGGTGCCGCGAAGAAGGCCCTGACGGCGTCGCTCGGCCAGTCCCGGGCGGCGACGGACGTGCTCGGCCCGAGGAGGAGTGCCCGCAACGTCGTGCGTGGCAGGTCCCGCACCCGGCCGGAACGCGCGGTTACGGCATCGACCTCCGCGAACTCTTCCTTGATCGGGCCGAGCACATGCGGAGCGACTTCCAGGACGAGCATCCGCCCCTGTGTGTGCACCCGTACGAAAATGGTGACCACGACCTGTTCGTCCCACGCTCCGATCCTGACGCGCAGGTAGTGGCGGCGGGCCTCCCCCGCCTCGTTCACCGACCACGCGATGTGCCGCTGAATCTGCTCGTGTCCCAAGACGGCAGCATCACCTCGGGCTGCACCGGGAGGCAGGTAGACGAACTCCTCGATCTCCAGCTCCTTGAGCCTGTCCCTGCCGGTGCTTCCCGAGGCCGCCGACTCGCGGAGGGACTCCAGGCGCGGCCTGATCAGATCAATGATGTTCCGCGGGGTGAGAGCGGCGTCACCGACGGCGCCCTGCGCCGGAATGGTCCCCTCGTCCGTGCGGCCGGCGCCCTCGTCGTTCTTGCGCTGCAACTCCAGTGCAAGCGACCATGGTTCGCGAGGCGTTCCCGCGCCGACGAAGGGGAGCCGAGGGTTGTAGACCGTCCCCTGTGCGTACTGTTCATGCGCGATGAGCTGCTGCAGCCGACGGTATCGCGCGGAGTCCGGCAGCCGAAGGCCAGGACTTCCCGGCTGTCGGCGACGGAACGCCTCCACGCTGAGATCGGCACGCAGGGTCAGGGTTACCCGAGCGCGATGCACCCATACGACGAACGCGATCAGCAGTGGAAAGATCACGCCGGCGGGGCTGCTGCTCCACCTGGGCAGAACAGCGATCCAGTAGCCGAGGTTGAGTGCCCAGAACAGGAGCGTGAGGGTGATGCCCCAGATCCTGCGCGTGGTTCGCAGCTTCCGGAACCCGGCGAGCAGCGGTGCCCCCATGTAACTGGTGAGCGAGAGGCCGGAGACGTATCGGGCCAGCAGCATGCCCAGGCACACCAGGGCGTACCAGCAGGCCCACAGGTGTGCTGAAACGGCGGCGAGGGATTTACTCAGGACCAGGTGGAAAGGCAGTGCTCCGCCTCCCGCCATGAAGAAGCCGACCCAGACAGCCAGCAACGCGACTGCGGCCATGACCTCCTGCCGCCGGGCGCGCAGCGCGTGCCCGAGAACGGACAGGACGTCAACCCCCAGCGAAGGGGCGACGATTCTTTCCTCGTGTCCGACGAGTTCGTCGACGACCTGCCGACGGAAGTCGGGGCTCAGATAACTTCCCGCGCAGAGCAGTCGGGTGGCCTCACTGCCGGTATGACGTAATGACGATCCGCTCATGGATTCCCCGTTCGGCGTCCCCTCAAGGCATTTGCCCGGTTGGGATTTTCACCGTAGCTGAGCCCCCGTCAACACCCAAACGGAATGGTGTACTGCTCTTCTAAAGAGCGGTCGCTCCAGTTGATTTCACGCCATGATCCTTTTCGCGGCGACTACCGCACAAATTGCAAAAGGCGACGCTCTCGACCGCGGCAGCCGTCAACCGGGCGGGCTTCGGCACTCTCAGGAGGGTGCGCGCAGCGCGTCGACCGGTTCCATGCGTGCGGCGCGCAGTGACGGGTAGGCGCCGGCGAGCAGGCCGACGAGGGCTCCGGCGACGGGGGCGCCGAAGGCGAGGCCCAGGTCGAGTACCGGGGTCCACTGCTTGAAGACGGCGACGCACACCACGACGGCGATGCCCAGCGCCGCGCCGACGATGCCGCCGAGCAGGCCGATCGTCGTCGACTCAAGGAGAAATTGGCCGGCCACCTGCCGTCGCGACGCGCCCAGCGCGCGGCGCAGTCCGATTTCGCCGACCCGTTCCATCACCGTCACCAGGGTGACGTTGGCGATGCCGATCGCGCCGACCACGAGGGAGACCAGGCCGAGGATGAGGAAGAGACCGTTGACGTCGCTCTGGACGCCGTCGCGGGCCTTGGACAGGTCGGCCGGTGCCACGACCGTGAGGGATTTCTCCTGTCCGGGGGCCAGGGCGATCGGCGCCTGGCGCGCCACCTGCTGGGCCGCGCCCATCGCGGTGTTGACGAGTACGCGGGTGACGTCGCGCAGGCCGAGGCGGTCCGCGGCGGTGGTGGGCGGGAGCATCACGGCGGTGGACAGCCGCTGCTCACGCTTGATGCCGTCGAGGATGCCGATGACGGTGTACGACTGGCCCTGGAAGAAGACCGCCGGGGAGTCCTGCACCCGGCTGATGCCCAGCAGCCGCGCCGCCTGGTCGCCGAGGACCGCCACCTGGGCGTGCCGGCCGATGTCGCCGGAGTCGTAGAACCGCCCAGCGGCCATCGCGCCGCGTACCCCGCTGGGAAGGTCCGCGGAGGCGGCCACCACGGCCAGCGTCTGGCCGGAGACGTCGCCGGGTGCCTTTACGTCGTTGGACCGGACTTGGATGCTGTTGGTCGTGGCGGAGTCGGCGAGGGCGGCGACCGATTCCACGCCGGTCAGCCGCCGGACCGCGTCGGTCCCCGACCAGTCCACCAGAGGTTTCGCGTCCGAACCGTCGGGCGCGGGTGGCACTGTCACGGTCACGGAGGTCGCGGTGAGTGCGTCGAACCGGCCGACGATCTGGTTGCCCGCGGTGGAGGCCACTCCGATGGTGATGACGAGGGTGGCGATGCCTAGCACGGTGCCGAGCGTGGTGAGCGCGGATCGTACGGGGCGGGCGAGTACGCCGGCGAGGGCTTCCGTCCACAGGTCTCGGGGGTCCATCCAGGGGCGTTCGGTACGGCCCCCGGCCGGTGTCCGCGCGTGGGCCGGTGTCGTCTTCGTCCTGACCGCGAGTCTCATTCGGCCTCCGGGGTGAGGTGGCCGTCGGTGATGCGGACGCGCTGTCCTGCTCGGCGGCTGACCGTTTCGTCGTGGGTGATCAGGACCAGGGTCATGCCCTGGGCACACAGGTCGTCGAAGAGTTCCAGTACGGACAGGGTGTTCTCGCTGTCCAGGTTGCCGGTGGGTTCGTCGCAGAGCAGCAGCGCGGGGTCACCGATCAACGCACGTGCGATGGCGACGCGTTGGCGTTCGCCCCCGGACAGCCGGTCGGGTCTGAAGCCTGACCGGTGTCCGAGTCCCACGCGTTCCAGTGCCTGGCGGGCGCGGGCGAGGCGGGTGCCGCGTGCGCGCCCGGGGCGCGGTTTGCGGTACGCCTCCGCGAGCATGACGTTCTCGTCCACCGTCCGGTAGGGGAGGAGGTGGAAGGACTGGAAGACGAATCCGATCCGGCTGCCGCGCAGCGCGGTGCGTTCGAGGTCACCGAGTCCTGTGGTCTCCACCCCGTCGAGACGGTAGGAGCCCGTGGTGGGCCGGTCGAGCAGCCCGAGGGTGTTGAGCAGTGTCGATTTCCCGGAACCGGACGGCCCGACGATGGAGAGGTGCTCGCCGCGCCGCACGGTCAGGTTCACCCCGCGCAGGGCGTGAACGGGCGGCTCGGAGTCGAAGGTCCGCTTCACGTCGGTGAGTTCGATGACGGTGTCCGGGCCGTCGGAGCCGTCCTGTGCTGCGGTACTGCCGGTGGCCGTGGCCGTGGTGGCGGCCGGGTCGGGGACGGAGGTCACTCGCCGACCACCACTTGGTCGCCCTGCTTCAGCGCGCTGCCGACCGGCTTCACCTCTACGAGACCCGCTGCGGAGAGTCCGACGGTGACGTGGACGTCACTCACCTTGCCGCCGCGTTCGGCCTGCACCCGCGCCTTTCCGTCGGACGAGGTCCGGATCGCGGCGAGTGGCACGACCAGTACCTCGCCGTCCGAGGCGCCGATCTTGATGGTCACCTTCACCGCGGTCTCGGCTTCGCCGGTCAGGTCGCCGGAGCCGGGTACGGAGATCCGCAGCTGGACCGGGGCCGAAGTGCTGGTGGCGTCGGCGTCGGCGTCGTCGGCTCCGGAGCCGGTGCTCTGCGATGTCGTCCCGGCGGATCCGTCACCGCCGTCCTCCGTTGCCGTCGTCGAGGACGCGGCGTCGGCGCCGATCGCGGACACCGTGCCCTGTGCCTTCTTCCCGTCAGTCGTCGTCAGCTCGACGGCCATGCCCTTCCTCAGCAGTTCGGCGTCCGTGCCGGGAACGGTCGCCTGTACCTCCAGGTCGGAGCTGGTGACAGTGCCGATCGGGCCGGACACGGTGTCCCCGGTCTTCACGGTCACCTTGTTCAGCCGTACGGGCAGCTTCGGGAAGAAGACGAGCTCGCCGGCCGCGACCTTCGTCCCGTAGGAGGCCTGGAAGGTGCTGAGGGCGGCGTTGGCCAGGTCCAGCGTCTTGCGCGCGGAATTGAGCTGCAGCTGGTGGATCTGCGCGTCGGTGCTGGACTGCGGGTTCGGCGAACTGGAGCTGGACTGCGGGTTCGGCGAACCGGAGCTGCCACGCGTGCCTGCTTTTGTCTCCGTCTCGCTGCCGCTGCCGCTGCCGCTGGTGACGCTGAGGAGCGTCTCCTGGGCGGCGGACACCCCCTGCTGCAACTGGCCCAGCTGCTGCTGGTCGTCCGCGCTGGGCTTCTGCGCTTCGTAGCCCTTGCTCGCGTACCAGCTGTCGACTGATGCCGCAGTGCCCTGGCGGTAGTTGCCGCTGATCGATCCGGGGTCGAACCCGAGCCGCTGCAACGCTCTCTGGAGCTGCTTCACATCGTCGCCGGAGGCACCCGGGCCCAATGCGCGGTACATCGGTACGGATCCGCTCAGCGCGAGCACCGGACGGCCGCTGACCGTCATCAGCACGTCGCCCTCCTTGACCGTGGTCCCGGAGACGGGCGCTTTGGTGATCCGTTGCTCCCCCTCGTCGCTCGCCCCGGTGCCCACGGGACCGGCCAGCGAGAGCGGACGTGGCGAGGCGAACTCGACGGACCCCGTCGCCACCACGGTCGCGGTGAGGGACTGCCGCTCTACCGCTACGGTCACCGGGCCGGCCTTCGGAGCGTTGTGCGCGGCGGCGGCATCGGCGGGGGAGCGCACCTGCGCACCGGCGAACCAGCCGCCCGCCCCGATCAGGACCACCACGCCGACCAGGGCGCCCAGCCGCTTACGGCTGCTGAGCCGGCTCATGCGCCTTCACCCCAGTAGGGGTGGGCCTTCTCCTTGGGGAAGTACGCGGCCCGGAACTTCTTTCCGCACTCCAGGTCCTTCAGGGAGATGTCGATTTCCTTGGTGAGCAGCGGCAGAGCGGTCTCCTTGGCCATGCTGAAGTGGTTCTCCGGTACGTCTTGGGCCAGCCGGACCATGCTGACCATGCCGGTCGGCTGGGTGGTGCTGACCGCGATGCCCTGCCCCTTGAGGCAGGTGGCGAACTCCTGTGCAAGCTGAACCAGTTGGGTGTCGCCGTTGAGCTCAAGACCGTTGGTGCGGTTCTCTTCCTGCCTGGCCTCCCACGCCTTCTTCTCCTCGGCGGCGCTGAGAGCCGGTCCGTTCGCCGCTTCCGATCCCTTGAGTTGGCAGCCGCCGATCTTCTCTTCCGCCTTGGTCTTGGCCGGGGGGCCTGACAGCGCCTCCGAGTAGGCCTTCTGCTGGGCGGGGGTGAGCCCCTTCTCGTCCTCGTCGTGAGTGAGTACCTTTCCTGACCCTCTTCCCGTCACGTCGGAGTGGGGGGCGTCGTGGCTGTTCGGGTACACGGCGGCCGAGTAATTGCCGAACCCGTACTTCTGCCGGGTCTTCTTCGCCTGCGCGTAGTCCTCCCCGTCGCTCCAGCTTTCGGTGGCGCTCGCCGATGCCACATGCGGTGTGAAGACGAATCCCTGCTTCTTCATGCAGGCCGAGATGGCGTTCTGCTCGATGTACTCCTTCTTGGTCGCGTCATCCGCGTCATCCGGAACGGTGAGCTGCGTGGCCCCGTCGGCGTTGGTGCTGCTGTTCGAGGCGTTCGAGGAGGTGGGATCCGCGCCGGCCTTGTCGCTCGAACCGCCGCAGGCGGCGAGGAGCGGCAGGAGGCCCACCGCCAGGGTGGTGGCCACGGAAACGCGGACTTTATGCATGATGATCAGACCTTTTCTCTTGCCGCGCCGGGACAACGGGAACGGGGACTCGAAGCCGTCGCATGGTGTGCGGTCACGGCGGTCGATCCTGGGCGCACGGTGTGACGGGAGCTGGCCCGGAGTGTGATGAAACGGCAACAGCCGATCCGCCGAGGCTCGGCCCGCGAGTATGTGATCATCTGGTAACAGCCGCTGACCTGCGCGTTCTCGTGCGGATACTGAGCGCATGCCACGTATCCTGCTCATAGAAGACGACCGCGCCGTTCGTGAGGGCATCCAGCTCGCCCTGCGCCGTCAGGGACATGACGTCGCCTGCGCCGTGACGGGCGAGGACGGGCTGGAGCAGCTGCGGTCGTTCCTGCCGGATGTCGTGGTGCTCGATCTGATGCTGCCCGGCATGCCAGGGCTGGAGGTGTGCCGCCGCGTCCGCGCCGCCGACGACCAGGTCCCGGTCATCATGGCGACCGCCCGGGGCGACGACGTGGACATCGTCATCGGACTCGAAGCGGGCGCGGACGACTACGTCGTCAAACCCGTACAGGCCAGGGTGCTCGATGCTCGTATCCGTGCCGTCCTGCGACGGACCGGTGGGGCACCCGCCGACGGTCACATACCGAAGATCGAGACCCACGGAGAGCTGACCATCGACCGGGCCTCACTGACCGTCTCCCGCCGGGGCGTGCCGGTCGCACTGGCCCCGTCCGAACTACGGCTCCTGCTGACCCTGTCCGCCTCGCCCGGCCAGGTCTTCAGCCGGCAGCAGCTCCTCGAAGCGGTATGGGAGCACAGCTACCACGGCGACTCACGGCTGGTGGACGCCTGCGTCAAGCGGCTGCGCACCAAGATGGGCGAGCCCCCGGGGGAGCCGTACTACATCCGGACCGTGCGCGGTTTCGGCTATCGGTTCATGTCCCGGTGAAGGCTCCACGGCTGCTGCGCGGTCTGCGCGGCCGGCTGATGGTGGCCTTCTTGCTGGTCGCCTCCGTCGCCACCCTGACCACCGGCGCCCTGACCTTCCGCGAAGCACGCACCGGGGTGCTCCAACAGAGCCAGGACACCGTGATCCAGCGGTTCCGCGACCATGTCAACGGCTCTGCCCCCTCCCTCGACTATCCCCCGACCCAGGCCGAACTGGATGTGTTCGTCATGAACGTGGCCAGGTCCGAACCGTCGGGAAACTGGCGCATATTGGCCACCTACGACCATCTCAGCGCCACCTCCGCACCGCAGGACCGGTTCAGCGAGCTGACCCCCGACATGCGCGAGGCCGTGAGCTCCCGCAAGAGCACCGTCTTCCAGCGTGTGACGAGCAGTGGCCGGCCCGCACTGGTCGTCGGCCTGCCGGTCACCTTCGACTCCAGGCAGCGGCCCACCTCCGTCGCCTCCGGCCTCGATGTCTTCCTGACGGTGCCGCAGACCAACGAACAGGGCTACATCCAGGCTCTGGTCCCTGCCGTGGAGCGGGCCACGGTCCCCGCACTGATCCTCGCCGTACTGCTCGCTCTGCTGGCCGCCCGCGGAGTACTGCGGCCGGTACGCGAGCTGCGCCGCGCCACCCGCAGTGTCGCCGAGGGGCACCTGGACACCCGGCTCGCCGTCAACGGCTCCGACGAACTCGCCGATCTCTCCCACACCTTCAACGAGACGGCGGCGGCCCTGGAGGAATCGGTGGCCGAGCTGCGCCGCATGGAGGCACGTGCCCGCCGCTTCGCCGCCGACGTATCGCATGAACTGCGCACCCCGCTGGCCGCCATGTCGGCGGTCACCGACATCCTTGACGAGGACGCGGCCCAGCTCGCCCCCGACACCGCCACCGCGGTTCGGCTCATCAGCGCGGAGACCGTCAAGCTGGCCCGCCTGGTGGAGGACCTGATGGAGATCTCCCGCTTCGACGCGGGCGCGGCCGGACTGCACCTGGACGAGATCGACCTCGCCGATTCCGTCCGCCGCACCCTGGCCTCCCGTGCCTGGCAGGAGAAGGTGGACACCCAGCTGCCCGGTCCCGGCGAGATCCGCGGCCGTCTCGACCCGCGCCGCCTTGACGTGGTCGTCGCGAACCTGGTCGCGAACGCCCTGCGCCACGGAGCGTGCCCCGTACGGCTGCACCTGTACGCGCGCGAACACCCGGACACGGGACGGTGGGCAGTCATCGAGGTACTGGACAACGGACCGGGCATCCCCGGAGATGTCCTGCCCCACGTCTTCGACCGTTTCTACAAATCGGACACCGCCCGCGCCAGAACCGAGGGCAGCGGTCTCGGACTCGCCATCACCGCGGAGAACGTCCACCTGCACGGCGGCACCATCGACGCGGCGAACGGTCCGCACGGCGGCGCCGTCTTCACGGTCGAACTCCCGCTGTGGCCCGACGAGACACCATCCGAACCACAGGAGGGGAGCCACCCATGAGACCGGCCCACCGGGTCGCCCGGCCCGCGCTGCTGGCCGCGGCAGCGCTCCTGCTCTGCGCCTGCGGCATCCCCACGACCGGTGTGGTGGAGGCGGGGGAGAGCGCCACCGGTATCCGGCCGGCTGCGACGGTCTACTTCCTCAAGAACCGGGCTCTGACCGCGGTCCCCCGCAAGGTTGGCCGGCGGGCCGAGGTCGAGGGGGCCGTGGCAGCCGTGTTCAAGGGACCGGACAGCGCGGAACGACGCGCGGGCCTGACCAGCGGACTACCGGCGCTGGTGAACGATCCGACGGTCCGGACCGAAGGCGCCAGGGTACGGATCGAACTGGACTTTGACACCAGGCCACAGCTTTCGGCGGCTCTCAAGCTGCTGTCCGTAACCCCCTCCCTCAACCAACTGGTCTGCACGGCCGCCGGAGCCCGTCAGGCCGAAGACCCGGACATCGGATCTGTGTCGGTGACCGTGACAGCCTCCGCGGGGGATGCCAAGGGCCGCTGGAGAGCCGAGGGGAACAGCGGCACGGGGTGCTCCAACGCACGCCGGGCCCCCGGCGCTGCCTCCCGGCCCGGATAGAGGACCGCGTGCGCGCGAGCGGATTCCCCGATCACGCTGCCCATGAGGACGTACGAAGCCTTGTGCTGCCGGCACCTGTGGCCGGACGTGTAAACGGTGTGCACCGGCGGTGGGCGAGAGTGCCGGCGGGTGCTTGCGGTCGGCGCTCGCCGGGTCTGCGGAGCCGTTGTGAGTCAACCGGGAAATCGCTTATCGAGTTCAGCCAGGCGCTGGTTGATCGCCGCTGTCTTGCTGTGGCCTCGCTGGTTGCCGAGCGCGTCGAGTGCTGACTGCAACGCGCTGTGTGCCGCAGCTGCATCGCCGGAAGCGACCAGTACATCGGCCAGAACCGTGTTCGCTTCCGACACCTCGTCCAGGTCCTGGATGCGGGCAGCGGTGGCGGCGGCCGAGCGGAGGTGTTGGGCCGCCGAGTCCATTCGTCCCAGGGCGAATTCGGCGCGCCCGAGGCCGCGCAGGGCTTGGGCCTCCTGGTGGGGTGCGCCGATGTTGAGGGTGATTTCCAGCGCCTCTCGGTGGTACTTCAGGGCCTCCCCGGCATTGCCGGCCGCACGGTGCGCCTCGCCGATGCCCACGAGAGCCTCGCTTTGGCTCTTTTTGTCGCCCAGCGACTGGAACGTCTGGAGTGTGTCGAGGTACAGGTCCAGAGCCGTGTGCGTCTCACCGAGTTCCATGAGGACATCGGCGAGGCTGCTGCGTACGGTGGCCTGGTCGTACCGATTTCCGCCCGAATCCAGGAACGCCAGGGCCTCTTCGAAAGCGAGGCGGGCGGATTGGAGGTCACCGTTGCGCAGGTGGTGGTCGCCCACGTTGTTGAGGACTTTGGCAGCCGATGCCCTGTCCCCCGTATCCCTGAATCCGGCCAGAGCCGCTTCGAAGTGCTGGTGGGCTCGGTCGTTCTGACCGAGGAAGAGCAGTGTGACCCCAATGTTGCTGTTCAACCGGGATGTCTCCCAGAGGTCGCCGGATGCCTCCTGGATGGCAAGCGACTCCTGGAAGGTCCGCAGCGCGGTCGTGTTCTCGCCGCGGCTCCAGCCGAGGGTGCCCAGCATCCGTAACGCTTCGCCCTCCGCCTTGCTGTCGCCGCCGGAGCGGGCGATCTCCAGTGCTCGGGTGCCGGTCTCGCCGGCTTGCGGGTAGCGTCCGGTGCTCGTGTGAACGGCGGTCAGGCCGAGCAACGCCCGGCAGTAGCTGGCTTCTGGGCCGTGCCGCAGCCAGTACGTGCCGGCTCGCTGCAGTACGTCGCCCTCGTCGTGCCAGTGGCATTCGGCGTCGAGGAAGCCGGAGAGCGAGTAGCCGAGCCGGGCCGCCCGCTCGGTGTCGCCGTGTGTGCTGGAGTGGCGTTCGGCCGCCAGGAGGTTCCCGTGCTCTGTGCTCAGCCATGCCTTCGCCGCGTCCGGGTCCGGCCACGTGGGCAGGTGTGGTCCGGGGTCACCAGGTGGAGCGTCGATCTGTAAGCGGCGAGGGTAGGCCAGTTGGTCGGCTCGATGGGCCGCGTGGAGGTAGTGGTGCGTCACGCGGTCCTGAACCTGCGACCGGACGGCGGAGGTGTCTTCTGCCGCGGCGAGTTGGCGCGCGAAAACGCGCAGCAGGTCGTGATATCTGTACCGGTCGGGTGTGGGTTCCCTCAGCAAGTGGCAAGCGAGGAGCGCTTCAAGCACCCGCTCGGTGGCGCTGCGTGTCAGGTCGAGCATGGCTGCGGCGACTTCGGGGGTGAAGTCGGCGCCGGGGTGGAGGCTGAGCAGGCGGAACGCGGAGCGCTGGACTTCGGAAAGGTCGCGATAACTGAGGTCGAAGGCCCGAGCCACATCGTTGTCCGCGTCGTGGATCTCGCCCAGCCGGTCCGGCTCGCGGGACAGCCTTTCGCTCAGCGTCGTCAGGGTCCAGGACGGGCGAGTACGGAAACGGTTGGCCACCAGCTCGATGGCCAACGGCAGCAAGCCGCACTGTTCCGCGATCAGGCCGACGACCGCTGTCTCCTGTGTGCGCTCCTCGCCCGCGAAACTCCGAAACAGCGCGATCGCATCGCCGGTTGACATCACATCCAGAAGGAGGGACCTCGCCTCGGGAATGCCCGTGAGATGCCGCCTGCTGGCGATGATGACCAGGGACGGTGAGCCGGCCGGTAATAGGGGTCTGACCTGAGTGGCACTCGCGGCGTCATCGAGAACCACGATGGCACGGCGTTCGGCCATCATCGCCCGCCACAGGGAGACTTGTTCAACTGTCTCGACCGGGATGGCTGAGGCGGGAGCACCCAGCATGCGCAGCAGCGTGGAGAGCGCTTCACCTGGGCTCATCGGTTCCTGAGCGGGGGAGTGGGCGCGCAGGTTCAGATAGAGCTGCCCATCGGGGAAGCGTGAAGACAGTCGCTCTGCCGCGTGCACGGAGAGAGCGGTCTTGCCTACGCCCGGCATGCCGCTGACCGTCTCCAGGGAGACCACCGACCCGTTCGCGGTCACCGTGTCAGTCAGCGCTGCCAGCTCGCGGTGCCGGCCTACCAGAGGCGGTTGGTGCGGCAGGGCCCTGGGCGTGGCGGCAGACGAACCGGCAGCCGTCCCGGACGGTGTGACCACGGGCGTGGCGGCCCTGTTGCTCGGCGCGGTGAGTGCCTCTACCAGCTCGGCGACCGGTCGTCTGTCCAGTACCCCCCGGTGCAGAAGGTTGAGTTCATCGCTCGGACGGGCTCCGTACTCCTTCAGCAGCCGGTGACGGGCCTGCTGCAGAATCCGGAGCGCCTCCACGAACCGCCCGCTCCCGTAGTACGCCACTGCCAGTTGGCCGAGCAGCGTCTCGTCCTGGGGATGTTCTTGAGCCAGAGCCGGTAACTCGCTGATCAGTGAGACATAGTCGCCCAGCCTCAGTTGGGCCGCACTCCGCGTGATGGTCGCGGCAAGCCGATGTTCGGCGAGCGAGGTGCGCACCGTCTCCGCCCACAATCCAGGCAGTCCTGAGAGCGCCTCTCCCCGCCAGAGCGCATCCGCACTGCGCAGCAATTCCACGGTTCGCTCTTCGGGTTCAACGGCTGCTGCCTCCACCAGACGTTGATAGCGGTACCAGTCCACTCCGTCAGGTGGCATTTCCAGCTCGTACGTGTGGGCGCGACCGATGATTCTCGGCGCAGCCGGGTCATCGTCGACACGTTGGCTCGTGCCGGCATCGGCGCCGGCGCGTCGTATGCGCCTGCGCAGCCGGGAGACATAGGTGTGGACGCCGGCCCGCCCTCGTGGCGGGGCATCCCCCTCCCAGAGCCTGTCCATCAACGTGGCCAGAGCGACCGGGCGCCCCACGTCGAGCGCGAGTGACGCGAGGACGATCCGCTCCTTATCGGATCCGAGGTCCACCCAATCGCCTCGCAGCCCGAGCAGCACAGGCCCGAGAATGTGAAATTCCACCAGCGCTGCCCTCCCGCTGGATCGCCCAACTAGGGCCATGAGCATGACACGCGGTGACCAAGGTCGCCATGTGGCGACCGAGTCTGGCCGAAACGCCGCCCTTTCCTGGACTGGCTTGCTGTAGCGGGCGTTTCGGTCGCACACATTTCCGGGCGGCTGCTGAGATGTGTAATCTGTATGATTAAATACTCAAGTCTTTACAATGATTAACGTGCTATTTCGGCCATGGCGTTTGCCGGTGGTCAGAGGCGCTGTTGGCGTGATGCCCTTCGGAATACTCCCTTGCGGAGGTGCCGTCCTGGCGGGCACGTCGCTTGGCGTCGGGTTCCCCCCGGATGGCGGTACCCTCCCCTTGTACGATGATCTTCGGGACGGGGAAAAACGCACGTGAAGACGGCTGCGCGGGGCATCGCTGGTGGGTTCATGGCCGCAGGACTGTTTGTCAACGCCCCAGTGGTATCCGCCGGAAGCAACCCACCGGCCGCCCAGTCTGCGATCGTCGCGCCGGTCGCACCGCCGCACTCTGCGGCTGGCTTCGAGCGTACGGGTGACACCAAAGTTCAGGCCAAATGCATCATGCTGGGCATGACATCAGACGCTCCTTCCTCATCCGTGGCCGTTTAAAGCCTTGAAGTAACCCCGGCCTGAACGAACCTCAGCCTGACTGCGGGAAGCAGGGCTGGGGCCGTTGCGGGGGCTCGACGAAACCCCAGGTCACGTGACACGTGACCTGGGGTTCTCTGATGCTCGGAGCATGGCGCGTCAGATGGCTGGGGTGCCGTGGGGGGCTTACGCGAGCGATGAGTGAGCGGAGCCGCTCAGTGGTCCACTCCTTGGGCGACCCCTGGGGCGACTACCTTGCGGCGCCGGCCGCGCACGGCTGCGGACAGGATCGCGGCGGCGATTCCGCCGAAGGCCCAGGCGCCGAGGATCCACAGGGCGCCGGTGGTGGCGTTGCCGTCGAAGTACACGGTATTGCGCACCACGGTCGTGCCGGCGCCGGGCGGCAGCCCCTGGCCGATCGCGCGCCAGAACGGCGGCAGCAACGATGCGGGATACACCCCGCCCGAGCTGGGATTGCCGAGGATGGTGAAGATGAGGATGGTGAGGCCCAGGCCGACCGTCCCGGCCAACGACTGCAGGGCCACGCCCACGGCCCCGGAGGCGAACACCACCAGCGTACCGATGCCGACGAGCTCCCAGAAGGAGCCCGGCAGGCAGTGCAGCACGGGTCCGACGATGATCGCGCCTCCGATACCGGAGATGAAGGCGTAGGGCACCATCGCCGCCAGGCGCACGAGAATGCGGCGGAGTGTGGGGCGCTTGGAACCGGCCGCCATATTCAGGGCCGACGCGGCGAGGTAGCCGCCGATCGTCCAGCTGAGGACCAGGTAGAAGGACGAGAGCCCTCGCGAGTCGCCCGCCGCGGGCGGACGGATGTCACGCACGACGATGTCGCGGCCCTGGGTCCGTTCGACCGCCTGCACCACCTTCGTGGCGGCGTCTGCTGCCGAAGGCCCACCCGCCGAGGCGACCAGCAAGGTGTCCGTACGCCCGGCCGCGTCGACGACGAGGGCCGCGTCCGTGCGCCGGTCGAGAAGGCGGGACCGGGCCTGGGTCCGGTCGGCGACGGAGCTGACGAGCAACGGGTCGCCCGGCAGCGCGTTGAGCCGGGCCACCAGGTCCCTCTCCATGGCCTCCGGTGCGACCACCACGATCGGGACCCGGTGAGGTTTCGGGGCGTGGAAGGCCCCCATATAGGAGAGGGCGAAGCCCAGTTGGAGCAGGAGCACCCCGACCATGACGAGCACGGCCCTGGTCGAGATCGCATCGCGCAACTCTGCCCAAGCGCCGCCTCTGTCCGCTGCTGACCGATCCACCGCATTCGACACATGAACTCCCGCACTCAGCCGTTGTTGCTCGGTTCAAACCGCAACCACCACATCCTCGGCCGCCCCCGGTGCCAGACAGGGAGACCACGCCTCCCCCGGGCGCCCCCTCCCCCGTTCGGCTGAATGCCGTCGGCGGATTGACGGCCAGGGCCGTGCTTGCCCGCCACCGGGTCGTGCAGCCTGACTGACTGATTGACTGCCTGGACTGCGTGGTGGCGGCCGTTGCCGCGTTGCCGGCAGTCGCGGGCCACCGCATCGCTGGGCGGAAGCAGAGCCAGGAAGGGAGGCGTCATGGTTGGCGCGCATTCCATCGAGCCGGGAGCCGTGGGGAGGTCCGTGCCAGAGCGTGTCTGGTACACCTCGTACGGGTCGAACATGCATCTCGACCGGCTTGCCTCTTACATCAAGGGTGGCCGGCCACCCGGCGCCGGCAGGGCGTATCCGGGGTGCAGGGACCAGCGCATGCCCAGCCGATCCGTTCCGGTGGAACTGAGGGGCGCGCTCTATTTCGCCACGGAGTCGCCCGTCTGGGGCGGCGGGCGAGCCTTCTATGACCCGGAACGAGACGGGCGGGTCTATGCCCGCGCCCACCTTGTTTCGGCGTCGCAGTTCGCGGACATCGCCGCTCAGGAGATGTACAAGAGCCCCGGCGAAGACCTCGATCTCAGTGCAGTGCTCACGTCAGGCGTCGCACAGCTGGGGAACGGGCGGTACGAGACGCTGGTGTGCGCCGGACAGCTGGACGGGCTGCCGGTCCTCACCTTCACCGCGCCCTGGCATGCCGACGAAGTGACCTTGGTACCTCCCTCTCGGGCGTACGTGCAGGTCCTCGCATCCGGCTTGCTTGAGGCGGGGAAGTGGGATGTGGGCACCGTGGCGGCCTACGTCGCCTCGTCGCGGGGGGCCGCCGGCCACTGGTCGGAACAGGCGATCCGGGACCTGATCACGATGTGACCCGCAGCTCGGTCGGCCTGAGCGGTGATGTCGGTCGGGCCGTCCGTGGGCCGTCAGAGGGCCGTTCAGCCGTTCATCCGAATCCGCTTCGCGGCGTCCGGGTCCGATGGGTGCGGATCGAGGAATACGTCCGGAACGCTTCCCCACTCGGAGCAGTCGGTATCCCTGCTCGGGCGGTTGTCGGGCGGGTCCGTGACACCGGTGCGTGACACCGGTGCGTGACACCGGTCCGCCAGCTCGGTGACCGCGGAGATCCTGCCGGTCGCCGCACGCTATACGGGAGTCACCGGCGGTTCCCGCCGGGTGTACCTTGCGCGGATCTCGGCCGTGATCGCTTCGGATTCGGCGACGGCTTCGAGGGAGCGGACAAGCTGGAGCCGGGCGGCCGAGCGGTGTTCGGTGTCGGCGATCCCGGACAGATTGGCCTCCGCGATCAGCGCCGCGGTGTCCAGGGCCGCACGGGCGGAGGACGCGGCAACGGCGAGGTCCGCGACGACATCCGCTCTGGCTACGGCGATGAGCCCGCGGGCGAGCCGAATCACTTCGGCCGCGGTTCGCGCGGTGCGCAGCGGTACTTCGGTCGCGGCGGTCAGCGCCGCCTGGACGGCCGCGGCGCGTGCTCGTGTGCCCGAGGCGGTGGTTCCGGGCAACCGGTGTGCGGCGAGTACGGCGCCGAAGGCGGCCGCGTCGTCCGCTGCCAGGCCGAGGGCGGTGCTCCGCAGGTCCTCGGCGGCCGCCTGTGCGGCGACCAGGTCGGATGCGTGGGCCGCGCACTTCGGATGGCCGATGCTGAGGTTGCAGACCATGGAGATCAGGGCGGCGCCCACCGCGGTATTCATCGCCGCGGCCGCCCCTGCTCCCGGCGGGAACGACGCGGAGGCCAGAGCGTCGAGCCATCCGCCAACGGTTTCGTCTCGCACGCAAGTCTCCCTCGGCAAGGACGGTGTGTCTCGGCCGGGCGACGATGACGGGCATCGGGACGCAGATGGCCGGATATCGGCGCTCGTGACGAGGATGTCAACAACGGGCACACTGTGCGTAATATCCACCGATACGCCTGGGTATTCATGCGGTTCATGACGACACCGGACATCGACTCGCTCCTGAAGCGCATCGGCTGCCCCCGGCCGCTCCGGCCGGACACTCCCGCGCTGCGCGGACTGTACCGGGCGTGGCAGCGCCACGTTCCCTACGAGAACATCGACACCCAACTGGGCCGCCCCATCACGCTGGAAGCCGGCGATCTCATCGGCAAGTTCGGACGCCGGCGCCGTGGCGGCCAGTGCTTCGAGGCCAACGCCGCCTTCGCCCTGCTGCTGCGCGACATCGGTTTCGAGGCGATGCTCGTCGACGGAGCAGCGGACCGCGAGACCTACGGCGACGAGCGATGGGGCGGGCACAACGTGCTGCTCGTACGGAGCCAGGACGACACCTGGCTGGTGGACGTCGGCCTGGCCGACCCGTTCCTCGATCCGCTTCCTTTGCGCGAGGGCCGTTATGCGCGCGGTGAGTTCGAGTACGCGTTGGAACGGCTGGGCGGGGGAGTGTGGCGGGCGCATCATCACCCCGCCGCCCTGCTGTCCTCCGTCGACTTCCGTACCTCCGCCCGCCAGTTCTCGCAGTACGTCGCACGAGCCAACAGCCAGCGCGGGCAGTTGATGGTGCACCTGCACAAGGACGGCTACAAGCAGGCCCTGCGCTCCCGCACCGTGCGACGTGTCACTCGCACGGGCGGCACCCACATACACACGTTGACCAGCGTCGAGGAGTTCGCCCGGACACTCGCCGAGGTGTTCGGCGTGCCACTGGACGATCTCGGAACCAGCGGCCTTCACGCCCTGTGGGACATCACCGGCGAACAGCACGC
Source organism: Streptomyces sp. NPDC048671 (assembly GCF_055587045.1). Classification (NCBI taxonomy): domain Bacteria; kingdom Bacillati; phylum Actinomycetota; class Actinomycetes; order Kitasatosporales; family Streptomycetaceae; genus Streptomyces; species Streptomyces sp. NPDC048671. The sequence continues at coordinate 159,845 of NZ_JBVJHB010000010.1, forward strand.
GCGATGGCTGAGCAACCGGATCAGGGCCCGTTCATAGGGACCGGTTCAGCCCCGCCCCGCCAGCCGGTCCGCGATCTTCGCGATCGGGTCCGTGTCCGCGCGGGGTGAGGTGAGTTCGCGGCGGTCGGCGGCGCGGTAGGCGGCGTACATGCCGTGGACGCCGAGCCAGCGCAGGGGTTCCGGTTCCCAGCGGCGGACCTTGTGGCCGACCCAGGGCAGCGTGGTCAGCTCGGTGGGGCCGCACTGGCCGGAGTCCTGTTGGATCAGGTCGCGCAGGGTGCGGGCGGCGAGGTTGGTGGTGGCGACGCCGGAGCCGACGTAGCCGCCCGCCCAGCCCAGGCCGGTGGAGCGGTCCAGGGTGACGGTGGCGCACCAGTCGCGGGGGACGGCCAGGACGCCGGACCAGGCGTGGGCGATTCGGGTGCCCGCGGTGGTGGGGAAGAGGCTGACGAGCAGGTCGCGCAGGGCCTCGATGGTGGCGGGCTGGGTGCGGCCGTCGTTGTCGGTGGCCGAGCCGTAGCGGTAGGGGATGCCGCGGCCGCCCAGGGCGATGCGGTCGTCGGCGGTGCGCTGGGCGTACAGGTAGGCGTGGGCCATGTCGCCGAGGGTTTCGCGGCCGTTCCAGCCGATGGTGTCCCAGAGGGATTCGGGGAGGGGCTCGGTGACGATCATGGAGGAGTTCATCGGGAGCCAGGTGCGCTTCTGGCCCTTGATGCCCGCCGTGAAGCCCTCGGTGCAGCGCAGTACGTAGGGGGCGCGGACCGTGCCGTACGGGGTGATGGCGTGTTTGGGCCTGATCTCGGTGACGGGGGTCGACTCGTGGATCGTGACGCCGAGGGCCTCCACGACGTCGGCGAGGCCCTTGACGAGTTTGGCGGGGTGCAGGCGGGCGCCGTGCGGGGTCCAGGTGGAGCCGACGGCTCCGGTGACGCGGACGCGTTCGGCGGTCTCGCGGGCGCCGTGCAGGGTGCGGTCGGTCTCGCCGAAGGCGATCTCGACGGAGTGGAAGTCCTTCAGGCGGGCGAGCTGGGCCGGGGTGCGGGCGACTTCGAGGACGCCGCCCCGGTGGATGTCGGCGTCGATCTTCTCCTCGTCGGCGACGCGGATGACCTCGGCGACGGTGTCGTTCATCGACTGCTGGAGGCGGACGGCCGCCTCGTGGCCGTGGAGCTTCGCGTAGCGGTCGCGGCCCGCGATGCCGTTGTAGAGCCAGCCGCCGTTGCGTCCGGAGGCGCCGTAGCCGCAGAACTTGGCTTCCAGGACGGTGATGTTGAGGAAGGGGACGGCCTTCTTGAGGTAGTACGCCGTCCAGAGTCCGGTGTATCCGCCGCCGACGATGCAGACGTCGGCGGTGGCGTCGCCGGGCAGGGGCTCGCGGGGGATGGGGGTTCCCTGGTCCGCGTACCAGAAGGATATGCCGCCGTTGACTGTGCTGACGGTGCTCATGTTGCCCCTGCTGTCCGTGTGACTGGCCGGCTGTCCGGCCGGCTGTGGAGTGCGGTGTTCTGCTCGGCTGGACGTTACTGGGCAGGGGGCGGTTTCGTCTCGCGGCGGAGGGGGCGGAGGGGGCGGAGGGGGCGGAGGGGGCGGAGGGGGCGGAGGGGGCGACGGTGACGGCGACCGTGGCGGCGGCGGGTCAGGGGGTAGCAGGCGAGGCCGATGAGCGCGGCGGTGATGTGGCCGATGTCGGTGAAGGTGGGGCCGGTGATGAGGGGGACGCCGTAGACGACGAGGACGGCGAAGAGGTACACGTACCGCCAGGGGCGCTGGACGTAGTAGGTGAGGACGGCGACGACGCCGGCCAGCGCGTAACTGACGCCGACGTCCAGGGTGTTGGCGGCGCTCTCGGGTGCGTGTCCGTGCCGGATGGCCCAGGCCAGGACGCCTTCGCTGACGAGGGTGGCCAGGATGTGGGCGGCGGCGACGACGACGAGCCAGCGCAGCGTGCCGAGACGGCGTTCGGCGGGGGCGTGGAAGACGGTGTAGAGGACGGCGTAGGGGACCCACTCGCCGCCGTCGATCCAGAACGCGCTGCTGATCAGGACGCGTACGGGGTTCTGGGACAGTTCGTGGATGTTGGTGGAGCGCTGGCGGAGGAAGTCCTCCTCGAAGTCCGGTGACATCTGGTGGACGATGACGGTGGTGACGAAGAGGGCCGCCAGCCAGACGTAGGTGCCGGGGGCGCTGCGGATCCATGAGCCGACGCCGCGGAGCCACGTGACGGGTACGGAGCGGGGCCGCGTGGGCGGGGCGGGGTGGCTCGGGGTCATAGCCGATTGACGCACGCTCCTACGATCGGGGGCGTGATTGACATTCCGGATGCGCTGATCGCCACTCAGTCCAAGTACAACGGTGAGGCCGGGCGGGCCTTTCTCGCGGCGCTGCCGGGGATGGCGGCGGAGTTCCTGGAGCGGTGGGGGCTGCGCCGGGACGGCGAGGCGTTGTACGGGGTGTGCGCGCTGGTGCTTCCGGTGGTGCGGCGGGCGGACGGGCGCCGTGCCGCGTTGAAGTTGCAGCTGGTGGACGCGGAGACGGTGGGGGAGCCGCTCGCGCTGCGGGTGTGGGGCGAGGCGTCGGCGGGTGCGGTGCGGTTGCTGGACGACGACCCGGCGACGGGCACGATGCTGCTGGAGCGGCTGGACGGGCACCGTCCGCTGTCGGGTACGCCCGATGTGCGGGAAGCGGTGCGGGTCGTCGCGGAGTTGCTGGCGGGGCTGACCGCGGTGCGGGCGCCGGCGGGGTGCGGTTTGCGGGGGCTGGGCGAGGCGGCGGCGCGGATGCTGGCGGCGGCGCCGGGGGCGGCGGGGCTGCTGGTGGACGAGGGGGAGCGGCGGCTGCTGGCGGACTGCGCCGCGGCGGTGCGGGAGGTGGCGGGTGAGCCGGGGGACCGGTTGCTGCACTGGGACCTGCACTTCGGCAATGTGCTGGCCGGGGGTGACGGTGGGGACGGGCGGGGCGGGCGCGTGGGCCGGGAGGCGGGATGGGTGGCGATCGATCCGAAGCCGCTGGCCGGTGATCCGGGGTTCGAGCTGCTTCCGGCGCTGGCGGACCGGTTCGACGTGGACACGGTGGGGTGGCGGTTCGATCTGCTGACGGAGGCGCTGGATCTTGACCGGGGGCGGGCGCGGGCGTGGACGCTGGGGCGGGTGCTGCAGAACGCGTGCTGGGGCGCCGAGGACGGTGCGCTGCGGCTGGCGCCGGAGCAGGCCGCGATCGCGCGGTGGCTGCTGGGCCGGGGGTAGGACGCGATTGCGCGGTGGCTGCTGGGCCGGGGATAGGCCGCGGTACGGCGCTGCTTACGCTGCCCTCATGATTCGTACCGCTACCGCTGCCGATGTCCCTGCCATTCACGCGATGATCCGTGAACTGGCCGATTACGAGAAGGTGCTGCACGAGGCGAAAGCCACCGAGGAGCAGTTGCATGAGGCGCTGTTCGGTGAGCGGCCTGCCGCGTTCGCGCACATCGCCGAGTCCGACGAGGACGGTGAGGTGGTGGGCTTCGCGTTGTGGTTCCTGAACTTCTCCACCTGGCGTGGGGTGAACGGTATCTATCTGGAGGACCTGTACGTGCGCCCGGAGCGGCGTGGCGGCGGGCACGGGAAGGCGTTGCTGGGGGAGCTGGCGCGGATCTGTGCGGAGCGCGGCTATGAGCGGCTGGAGTGGTCGGTACTGAACTGGAACGCTCCGTCGATCGCGTTCTACGAGGCGCTGGGTGCGCGGCCGCAGGACGAGTGGACGGTGTACCGGCTGACGGACGGGGCGCTGGCGGAGCTGGGCGGCGGGATTTCGTAGGCCGGGCCGTGCGTGGTGGGCTCCCCGGGGCGTCGGTCTCGGTGGCCCCACCCCCTGACCTCAGGTGCGCTTGAGGTCAAGCGGTGTGCTGCTGGCCACGGTGCGGTTCTCGGTGGCCTTGAGGGCGAGGAGGGCCGCTTCGATGCCGCTGTTGAAGGAGACCTCGCTGAGCAGGCCGGGGGCGGCGACCTGGTCGCCCGCGAGGTAGACGCCGTTGCCGCGGTCGATGGCGGGCCGGTCGCGCCAGGTGGTGCCGGGGTGGTCGACGGCGCCGGTGCGGCCGGTGGCGAGGGCGTCGCGGCGCCATACGGTGCGCTCGCGCCAGCCGGGGTAGCCGAGGTCGAGGAGTTCTTCGGCGCGGGCGGTTCCGGTGGCCCGGGATTCGTCGGGGGCGATGGGGAACTGTCCCTGGAGGAGCTGTTCCCCGTGCGGGGCGAGGGTGCGGTCCTGGGCGGTGAACCGTTCGATCCAGCCGGGGGCGTCCAGGTCGGACACGGCGAACGCGTCGCCGCGGCGGGTGCGCAGGGCGAGGTCGACGAGGGCGGTGCGGCCGGAGGCCCAGGTGAGGGCGGGGTCGCCGAGGAGGGTGCGGGCGGCGTCGAGGGAGGTGGCGACGACGACCGGGCCGGTGCGGGCGAGGGTGTCGAGGGCGGCGGTGTCGATCCGGCTCGCGGTCTCGATGCGGACGCTGAGGTTCCAGGCGCGGGACGCCATCCGGTCGATGATCCGGTCCCAGCCGCCGATGGGGTAGCGGGCCTCGGGCGGCAGTGCGCCGGCGCGGTGCAGCCGTTCCTGGACGAAGGCGGCGGAGAGGCTGCCGGGGTCGTGGTGGAAGAGGGCGACGGCGGTGTAGTTCGCGGCGATGCGGGCGCCCTCCGCGCCGATCCGTGCGGTGGCCCAGGTGCGGAAGTCGGTGTCGGCGGGGGCCTGCGCGGCGCTGCGGCGGCTGAGCCGGAGCAGGGCGAGGGGCGGGGTGCGGCGCAGGGCGGAGCGGTGGCGGAAGCGGAGCCGGGTGGCTTCGAGGGGCGGGACGGCGGTGGTGGGGCCGAGGAGGTCGCGCCGGTCGAGCCAGCTCCAGTGGGGGCCGCGGCGGTAGAGGGCGTGCGGTCCCTCGTTGGTGCGGTACGGGCCTTCGGCGGTCCTGGCGCGTCCGCCGAGGGTGTGGTGGGCCTCGTGGACGGTCACCAGGGCGCCGGATTCGGCTGCGGTGATGGCTGCGGTGAATCCGGCGAGGCCGCCGCCGATGATGTGGATGCGCTGCATGGTCCCGGTCTCCTTCGCTGAAGGTGCCTTTGGGTACATGACGGGCGGCGGGGGGCCGGGTGTGACATCGGCGGTGGGGCGTTGTCAGTGGTGTGCGTCACGATGGGGGGATGGTGCGCAGCAGCGGTAGTGGTCAGGGCAGCGGCAGGAGCAGGGCCGGCAAGGACGGTGTCGCGGCGGCGCGGCGTCCGGAGGTGCGGCTGCCGCCGCTTGAGCCGTACGGCGGCGGGGGGCTGGAGCCGGACGGGGATTACGACGGGGTCCGCTTCGACGCGGTGGATCTGGCGGACGAGTCGGGTCCGGGCGCCCGGTTCATGGACTGCGCGCTGGATGGCTGCGCTCTGGACCGTACGGAGCTGGTCAGGGCCCGTTTCATCGATTCCGTGCTGACGGGGGTACGGGGGGTGGGCACGGATCTCGCCGGGGCGTCGCTGCGGGACGTGGAGATCGTGGACGCGCGCCTGGGCGGGGTGCAGATGCATGGTGCGGTGCTGGAGCGGGTGCTCGTGCGGGGCGGGAAGATCGACTACCTGAATCTGCGGAAGGCGCGGCTGAAGGATGTGGTGTTCGAGGGCTGTGTGCTGTCCGAGCCGGATTTCGGGGGCGCGACGCTGGACCGGGTGGAGTTCCGGGACTGTGTGCTGAAGCGGGCCGATTTCAGTGCGGTGCGGATGGAGTCGGTGGATCTGCGGACGGTCGCGGAGCTGGACATCGCGCGCGGGGTGGAGCGGCTGGCGGGTGCGGTGATCAGCCCGTCGCAGCTGATGGAGCTGGCTCCGGCGTTCGCGGCGCAGATCGGGGTGCGGGTGGAGGCGTGAGGGGCGGGTCCCCCCTGGCTTCCGGGCCCGCTCAGAGGCGGGGGAAGCGGGCCTGGAGGTCCCAGATCGCCGGGTTGTCGGCGAGGCCTTCGTGCATGTCGGCGAGGTCGGCGATCAGGTCGTGCAGGAAGTCACGGGCCTCGCGGCGCAGCACGGAGTGGTTGAAGGTGAGCGGTGCTTCCTCCGCGGGCATCCAGTCGGCCTCGACGTCGACCCAGCCGAAGCGGCGCTCGAAGAGCATCCGGTCGGACGACTCGGTGAAGTCGAGTTCGGCGAACTGGCGGCGGTGCGAGCGGTTGCCGCGGGGGTCGCGGTCGATCTGCTCGACGATGTCGCACAGGGCCCAGGCGAAGTCGAGTACCGGCACCCATCCCCAGGCTGTGGATACTTCGCGGTCCTCCTTGGTGTCCGCGAGGTAGACGTCCCCGGAGAACAGATCGTGTCGCAGGGCGTGGACGTCCGCTCGGCGGTAGTCGGTCTGCGGGGGATCGGGGAAGCGTCGGGAGAGGGAGTAGCCGATGTCGAGCACGCTTCGATGGTGTCATGCCCGGCGTGTCGCTCCCGCACCAGCGGGATCGGAGCCGGTGCGGCGCCGATACGGAGCCCGGCGGCGAGCCGGGCCTCGGGGCGAGACGTGGCCGTCAGCCGAACAGTTCTCGGATCTCCCAGGAGTGACCCGGCGGGTGCTCCGTGTACAGCGTGCACACTTCTTGTCGCACGGGGTCGATGGTGGGGTCCGTCATCCCGCACGCGGGGGCGGCGACGTAGGTCATGTGGTCCGCGTCCCAGCGCACCCACACCTCGAAGGCGCCGCGCCCCATGTCTCCCAGCTGGTCGGCGTGATCACCGGGGTGCCCCTCGACCAGTTCGCAGGCAAGCGGTTCGCAGAGTTCGGGGTCGCGCTGCTGCCCGTACGCGCGCACGGTCTCGGACCAGGGCGTGCGGGCCACGGCGTCACACCGGTGCACGGTCTTGGTCACGGTGTACCCGCCGGCAGGTCGTACGGCAGCTCGGCGGGCAGGTCGCCCGCCCGGTGCCGCTGAGGAGCGAGCGCGTATATGAACCGGGGGAAGCGGGTCCGCAACCGGATCTCCGCAGCTCCCAAGGCGAGGACGAGCCGAACGGGTAAACGGGTCGTGGCTCTCACAGCACCTCACCCCTGCTCCGGGCATTGCACCGCGCGTTCTGTGCGCGCAGCCGCTCTATGGGGTCCGCGAGGCGTACGTGCTCGGGTTCGGCTTCCCATTCCTGCCCGCCGCATACCGGCCGCAGTGCCCAGTACGGGCCGGCGACCCCTCGGAACTCTCCGACACGGTCCTTGCGACCGGTGTCAACCATGAGCGTGCCGGGGGCGGGAATGGGGGCGGGTTCCTGTCCGTCCTGGGGGACATCCTGCACAGCCACCATCGCTCCTCTCCGTAGTGCTTCCGCTACTCGGAGCGCCCAGCGTGGACTGCGCTGGCAGCACCTTCAACCTTCGTGAGACCGAATGATGGAGAGGTAACGGGTGGCCAATCGCAAGGAGTTGGATCCGTCGGCGAGTCCCCGCGCCGCCTTCGGGGAACGTCTGCGCAGACTGCGCGAGGAACGCGGGTGGACACAGGACGACTTGGCTGCACGTACGGGATACTCCGCGTCGCATATTTCAGGCGTGGAAACCGGCTCCCGAACTCCAACTTCCGCGTTCACTGAAAGTGCTGACCGAGCCCTCGGGACAGGTGAAGCGCTGACCCGGCAGGGCGCGGCAACGCGCGACAGCGCGATACTCAACGGCTTCCCTGAGTTCGTCGTGCAGGAGGGGCAGGCCACAGAGATCCGGCTGTTCGAAATGGGCCTTGTGCCAGGTCTGTTTCAGACTCCGGCATACGCCGCTGCCGTCACCACGGGTGCGGTGCGACGAGGCGCGATCACCGAAGTGCAGGCAGAGGAACGCCTTGCGCTGCTTGACCGGCGTCAGCAGTCACTCGCCCGTACTCCGCCCCCGCAGGTGTATGCCGTGCTCGATGAAAGCTGCATCCGGCAGCACGTGGGCGGGCCCGGAGTCATGGCGGAGCAACTGGATCATCTCGCGATGATCGCTGACAGGCCGAACGTGGTCGTGCAGGTGGCCCCGTTCCGACTCGGTGAACGCCGCTCGCTGAACAAGCCGGTGACCCTGGTCACCATGGTGGACAGGTCGCACCTGGCCTACGCGGAGTCCGCGCACTCGGGCCAGTTGGAACGTGACATGCGGTTCGTCGGGCCCCTGTTGACGTCCTACCATCAACTACAGGTCGAAGCGCTATCGCAGGCTGACTCCGTGGCCATGGTCAGCCAGGTATGAAAGGGCCCCTCGTGACAACCGATTCTTTCCACTGGTTCAAGTCCTCCTACAGCTCCGATGGCGGTCAGTGCGTGGAGGTGGCTACCAACCTCGCCCCCGCGCGCGGCGTGGTCCCCGTCCGTGACTCCAAGGATCTGTGCGGCCCGGCTCTGGGTTTCGCCGCCGGCGCGTTCGCGTCGTTCGTGGCGGGCGTCAAGGCGGGCGAGTTCGGCACCGTCTGACTGCTCGGTCGGCGTACACCGGCCCCGCACGCCTCGCATTGACGAAAGCCCTGCCGTGTCCCCGAGTCGGGAGGCGTGGCGGGGCTTTCGCCGCACTGCCCGGATGCCGATCCTGTCGCGCTTTCCGCAGCTCACGGCCGGGGCTCAAGCGTCGAGATCCGAGCGCTCTTTCAGCGGAATGGGTGGAGGGATTGGATGCCCACCCACCCTCCCTGCCTTGAGGGTTGACTTTTCGCGATCGACTTGCCACGGACGGTAGTCGGGCTCTAGCGTCAGCCGGGACACGACGGCCCCCGTCGGTGCAGAAACACCTAACGGGGGCCTGACCACTTCGATCGTAAAGGGCGATCTCATGGCTGTCGGCCAGCTTAGTGCTGCCCCTGTTTCCATGCTTGAGCACCCGATGGCCAATCCCGGGTACGGCAAGCGTTCGGCGCCGGGCCAACGTCCCCGTACTGCCTCGGACTTCGTTCATCTGCTTCCCCGTGACGCTGCCGTCGCCGCGTACATCGACGGGCTGTGCGACGGCGCCGACATCTCCGTGAAGACCCTGGCCAAGGCGCTCCCGTACGGACAGTGCGCCCTGCGGACCACGCTGAACCGCCTCCAGGAAGCGGGCCACCTGCGCCGGGGCAGTGAGTGCATCGCGACCGAGGAGGTGCTGCTCTGGGTCACACGGACGTTCTTCTCCCGCACCTGGCGCGACGACGACTGGTGGGATGCCTTCACCCGAGGCGACGTACCACCGCAGCAACCCCAACGCCCCACCCGCTCACGCTCATTCATCCTGCTCGCCGCCCTCGGCCGCACCACCCCCACACTCAGCCTGTCCCAGGCGGACTGCCTCGCACTGGAACCCCAGGTCAGCGAATGGTTCGAACGCGGCGCCACCGAACCGGAACTCCTGCACGCCCTGACCGAGGGCCTGCCGACACCCGTCCACCACGCCGCCGCACTCCTCCGCCGACGCCTGCGCGACAAGCTCCCGCCCGTACGCGAAGCCTCCCCCGCCCACCGCGTCGTCCTGCGGACCCTGGAATGCGGCGAGTGCCGCGCCCCCGGCAGCCCGGAAGCCATGCCGGGCGGCCTCTGCGGCACCTGCCGGAGCAACCCCGACCCCGCCCCCACCGGCCCCGCAGACGCCGTACCCGCCCACGGCGTACGCGCCAGGATGAGCGAGGTACGGGCGGGACTCGTCCCCCGCACGGAGCGCAACCACCGGTGATACGGGACACCTCAGGTCCGGGACACCCCCGGTCCGGACATCCCCGCACTCCGACATTGCGTATATAGGATCATCGCCGTGGACCCACGCTCCCCGGCACGTTTCCCGGCACGCGGCACCGCAAGCACCTCCCGCACGGGCAGGACCGCCGCCCTGCTCCTCGGCCTCGCGCTCCTCGTCCCCGCCTGCACCGGCGGAGGCGGCGTGCACGGCACCCCCGGTGCCTCCGGGGTGCGCGATCCGTACTTCCCCAAGCTCGGCAACGGCGGCTACGACGTCACGCACTACGACCTCACGCTCGACGTCGGCCAGGACGCGAAGACGCTGCGCGGCACCGCCGGGATCACCGCGCGGGCCACCCAGGACCTCAGCTCCTTCAACCTCGACCTGGCCGGGCTGACCGTGGAGTCGGCCACCGTGGAGGGGCGTCCCGCCGCCGTCAACCGGGCGGGCGACGAGCTGACGCTGCGTCCGGACATCAAGGTCCAGGACCGCCTTCGCCGGGGCCGGACCTTCCGCACGGTCGTGCGCTACTCCGGCTCCCCGAAGACGATCACGGACTCGGACGACTCCGAGGAGGGCTGGCTGCCGACCGCCGACGGGGCGGTGGCGCTGGGTGAGCCGACCGGCGCGATGGCCTGGTTCCCGGGGAACAACCACCCGAGCGACAAGGCGACCTACGATCTGGCGGTCACCGTGCCCAAGGGGCTGACGGCGGTCTCCAACGGGGTGCTCGCCGGTCCGCCCAGGACGGCCGGGGACCGCACCACGTTCCGCTGGCACACCGCCGAACCGATGGCGAGCTATCTCGCGACGCTGGCCGTCGGCCGGTTCGAGACGAAGACGTCGACCATGGCGGGCGGCATCACGGTGTTCACCGCGGTGGACCCGGTGTCGGCGAAGGCGAGTGCGCGGACGGTGGCCCGGGTTCCCGAGGTGGTGGAGTGGGAGGCCGCGCACTTCGGCCCGTACCCGTTCTCCGCCACGGGCGCGATCGTCGAGCGCAAGGGGGACGCCGGGTACGCGCTGGAGACGCAGAACCGGCCGTTCTTCCACGGGCCGCCGACCATCGGGCTGCTCGTCCACGAGATGGCGCACCAGTGGTTCGGTGACTCGGTCACGCCCGCGAGCTGGCAGGACATGTGGCTCAACGAGGGTCTGGCGACCTACGCGGAGTGGCTGTGGGAGGAGGAGAAGGAGGACACCCCGGCCCAGGACTCGTTCGACGACGCCTACGAGAACGACAACAACTGGGCCTTCCCGCCCGCCGATCCGCCGACCGCCGCCAACATCTCGGACCCGCCGGTGTACGGGCGCGGGGCCATGGTGGTCCACAAGATCCGCGGGGTGGTGGACGACGACGAGCGGTTCTTCGCGCTGCTCAAGGGCTGGACGAAGACCCACCGGCACGGCAACGCCACGACGGCGGACTTCACCGCCTACGTGGAGAAGGCGACCGGTCAGGACCTGACGGATCTCTGGAAGGCCTGGCTGTACGGCGGGAGCCGGCCCGCCGCGGACGGCTGACCGGCTCCCGGAGCAACGCGTGGGGTGTTACTTCACGTTGACACCGCTCCAGGCGGCGTCGACCTGGGCCAGCTCGGCGCTGTCCGCCCCGTACAGGTCGGTCGCCGCCTTCTCGGTCGCCGTGCGGGCGTCCGCGTAGTCGGTGGACGAGGTCATGTACTCGGAGAGGGCCTTGTACCAGATCTGGATGGCCTTGTCCCGGCCGATGCCGGTGACGGTGGAGCCGTCGGAGGTCGGGGAGTCGTAGTCGACGCCGTTGATGGTCTTCGCGCCGCTGCCCTCGGCCAGCAGGTAGAAGAAGTGGTTGGCGACGCCGGACGAGTAGTGCACGTCCAGGCCACCGACGCTGCTGTCCCAGTAGTCGGCCGAGCCGCCGTCCTTGCTGGGCTCGTCCATGTAGCGCAGCGGGCTGCCGTCGCCGTTGATGTCGATCTTCTCGCCGATGAGGTAGTCGCCGACGTCGGTGGCGTTGTCGGCGAAGAACTCCACCGCGGTGCCGAAGATGTCGCTGGTCGCCTCGTTGAGGCCGCCGGACTCACCGACGTAGTCGAGGTTGGCGGTCGACGCGGTCAGCCCGTGGCTCATCTCGTGGCCGGCGACGTCGAGGCCGGTGAGGGCGCTCTTGTTGTCGGCGCCGTCGCCGTACGTCATGCAGAAGCAGCTGTCGTCCCAGAACGCGTTGACGTACGCGTCGCCGTAGTGGACCCGGGAGTACGCGGCCTTGCCGTCGCCCGCGATGCCGTCGCGGCCGAGCGCCGACTTGTAGAAGTCCCAGGTCTGCGCGGCGCCGTAGTGGGCGTCGACCGCGGCGGTCTGGCGGTCGTTGCCGGTGCCGTCGCCCCAGGTGTTGTCGTCGTCGGTGACCAGGTCGCCCTTGCCGCTCTCGCCCTGGTTCAGGTCGTACGTCGTGTGGCCGCCGCGGTCGCCGTCGGTCAGCTCGAAGCCGGAGCCGGAGGCGGTGGTGGACAGGTCGACCTTGCCGCTGTACTGGCTGTTGCCGATGCCGGCCGTCTCGATGGCCTCGTAGCTGTGCAGCGTCTTGCCGGTGGTGGCGTCCGTGATGATGTGGCGGCGGCTCGGCGTGCCGTCCTTCTGCACTCCGGTCTTCACGGACTCGAGGGCGAGGACGGGCTTGCCGCTGCCCGCCCAGATCACCTTGCGGGCACTCGCCACCGTCTTGATCTTCGCCGTCGTGGACGGCACGGATATCTTGGCGCTGGTCGCCTTGGTGACGCTCTTGAGCTTGCCGTTGCTCGCGGTGTGGGTGACGAGGTCGCCGCCGATGACGGGCAGTCCGGCGTAGGTGCGCTCGTAGCGGGTGTGGACCGTGCCCTTGGCGTCCTTGATCACGTCACGGACGATCAGCTTCTCCTTGCCGCCGAGCTTGAGCGAGGCGGCGGTCGAGGAGACGTCAGTCTGGGCCGACTTGATGGCCGCCGTGCGCGCCGAGGCGCTGCTGAAGGCGGGCGAGGAGGCGCTGGGAGAGGCGGAGGAACCGTCGTTGGGGGCGGCCGGCCTGGCGTTCGCCGTACCGGTCTGCACTCCGACGACGACCATCGCGGCCACGGCGGCCAGGGCTGCGGCGCGACGGGTGTTCATGTGGGGGGTCATGGGTTCTCCGTTGCTCGTTCCGTGGGGGGTTACGAGCGGAGAGCGTGCCACCGAATGAGCGAAATTGACGGTGTACTAACAATTACCTCACATTTCTTTGACCAGTTCTTGTCCGACTGGGATGCGTCTGTGTCCGCTATCCGGCGGACTTCCGTCACTTGCGCAACACCGCGTGTCGTTCGCCCCATTGAGGGCGATCGATGGTACGTGGACACGCGGGAGCCCCCGGCCGCAGGACGTTCGGCCGGGGGCTCCGGTGAAGCGGGTGAAGCGGAAGGACGAGAGCGTCAGAGAGTGACGCCGAAGTCCTGGGCGATGCCGCGCAGGCCGGAGGCGTAACCCTGGCCGACGGCACGGAACTTCCACTCGGCGCCGTTGCGGTACAGCTCGCCGAAGACCATCGCGGTCTCGGTGGCGGCGTCCTCGCTCAGGTCGTAGCGGGCGATCTCGGCGCCGCCGGCCTGGTTGAGGATGCGGATGTAGGCGTTGCGCACCTGGCCGAAGTTCTGGCTGCGGGTCTCGGCGTCGTAGATCGACACCGGGAAGACGATCTTGTCGATGTCGGCCGGCAGGCCTGCCAGGTTGACGTTGATCTGCTCGTCGTCGCCCTCGCCCTCGCCCGTGACGTTGTCACCGGTGTGCACGATGGTCTGGTCCGGCGTCGCCTTGTTGTTGAAGAAGACGAAGTGACCGTCGGAGAAGACCTTCCCGGCGGTGTTGACCGCGATCGCGGAGGCGTCGAGGTCGAAGTCCGTGCCGGTGGTGGTCCGGACGTCCCAGCCGAGGCCGACCGTGACGGCGGTGAGGCCGGGGGCCTCCTTGGTGAGGGAGACGTTGCCGCCCTTGGACAGGCTTACTGCCATGGGAAGTCCCTTTCATCTGTCGTGTGCGGGCTCCGTGTCGTCACGAAGCTACCGTCACACTCCATAACGCAGGCAGGGGACCGGGAGGTTCCTTCCGTCTTTGCTTTCTTTACCGAACTGGCCCGAACTGGCGGCCGTCGCTGCCGGGGCGTGGCCGGAGGGCGCCGCTGAAGAACTGAAGGGCGGCGCTAAAGAAGGTGACGAACACCCGGTGGGCCGGGGAACATGGGTGTCATGTCCGGGCCCTATGTCATCCGCGGTGCGGTCTCCCTGCCGGAGGCCGAGCTCATGTGGCGTTTCTCGCGGTCCTCAGGGCCAGGCGGGCAACACGTCAACACCAGCGACTCCCAGGTGGAGCTGCGCTTCGACCTCGCGGCGACCGAGTCGCTGCCCGAGGTGTGGAAGGAACGGGCGCTGGAGCGGCTGGCGAACCGGCTGGTCAACGGCGTGGTGTCGGTACGGTCCTCGGAGCACCGCTCGCAGTGGCGCAACCGCGAGACGGCCGCCGTACGGCTCACCGCCCTGCTGGCCGAGGCCACGGCGCCGCCCCCCAAGCCGCGCCGCAAGCGCAAGATCCCGCGCGGCATCAACGAGCGCAGGCTGCGCGAGAAGAAGCAGCGCGGCGACACCAAGCGCGGCCGCTCGGGCCGCGACTGGTGAACGGACCCGCCGCCGACCCTTGTCGCCGTCAGCCCGGCCCCCGTCAGCCCAGCTGCCGGTAGCGCCCGCGGAAGTACGCCAACGGGCTGCCGTCCCCGCTCGGCAGTTGCGCGCCGAGCACCCGCCCGATCACCAGCGTGTGGTCACCCGCCACGACGCGCTGTTCCGTGCGGCACTCCAGGGTGGCGAGCGCGCCGCCGGCCAGCGGGGCTCCGGTGACCTCCCCGCGTACATAGGGGATGTCCTCGAACAGCAGCCGGTCGCTGATCCGGCCCTTCATGGCGAACCGTCCGGCGATGTGCCGCTGGCTCTCCGACAGGACGGAGACGGCCCACAGCGGCTGCTCCGCCAGCAGGTCGTCCATCCGTGAGTCGTTGCGCAGGCTCACCATGACCAGCGGCGGGTCCAGCGAGACCGACATGAACGCGGTCGCGGTCATGCCGACGTCCTCGCCGCGCCCGTGCTCGTCGAGCGGCGGCTCCTGCGCGGTGATCAGTACCACACCGGCGGCCAGTCGGGCGAGGGCGCCTCGGAACTCGTCGTTGCTCACCCCCTCAGCATGGGGGATGGGCCTGGGACGCGGGGCGGGGGGCTTCGTCTGCAACACACCGGGCACGCTAGCCGTGCGCGGGCCGTCGGCGCATCGGGCCAGGGGACCAGCCAGGTCCTAGGACCAGTCGTGGGACCCCTCGTGGGACCTGGCCGGAATCCTTTACCATCTGTTGTGACTTGGCTCACAGAGCGCGATATTTGTTGACCCTGTGTACCGGGTGCACAGCTCACTGTGATTCAGTGGCCGTGACACTGCAGTAAGTACGTCAAGTACGCCGATATGAAAACCTGGAGTGCTGTCGAGGTCTCGGGGAGTGCGAGCGATGGAGGCCGAGTCGGAGCCGTACGTCCGTCTTGCGACGATGCGGCAGCTGCACCAGGCCGTGGCCGATCTCAACACGGCGCGGAGCCTGGCCGACACGCTGCAGACCGTGGCCGACGGAATCGTCGCCGGTCTCGGTTACGAGCTTGCCTGCGTCAACCTCGTCCGTCCCGACGGTGATCTCGTGGTCGCCGCCTTCGCGGGCAACAGCGCCGCCGAGGCACTGATCACCGGCCGCGTCGGCTCCCGCACCTCCTGGGAGCGCCGGCTCGCCATGGGCGAGCCGTGGGACGAGCTCCGCTTCATACCGCACACCGACGGCTGGGTCCTCCTCGACGACGACGTCCCGCAGTGGCACACCGAGGGCCCCGAGCCCCGCTTCGAGGACGAGTGGCACCCGCAGGACCGGCTCTACGCCCCGATGTACGCCTCGGGCGGCGGCCTCGACGACCTCCTCGGCGTCATATCCGTCGACCGCCCCCGCAACGGCCGCCACCCCGGCGCCTGGGGCCGCGAGGCCCTCCAGATGTACGCGTCCCAGTCGGCCATAGCCATCAGCAACGCCAGGCTCCGGGCCAACATGCAGCGCGCCCTGGTCCGCCTGGAGCGTGAACAGCAGGCGCTGCGGGCCAGTGAGGAATCCTTCCGCCAGGCCTTCGAGTACGCCCCCAGCGGCATGGCCATCGCGGAGATGGGCGGCGACCAGCACGGCCGGCTGCTGCGCACCAACGACGCCCTGTGCCGGCTGCTCGGCCGCCCCGCCTCGGTGCTGCGCCGCTACTCCTTCGCCGACCTGGTCCACCCCGAGGACATCGGCACCCTGCTCCGCACCTCCGCCGAGGGCGGCCGCGCCGAACTGCGGCTGGGCCGCCGGGACGGCACCTACCTCTGGGTGTCGCTGCGCAACTCCGTCGTCGCGGACACCGCGGACGGGCCGCGCTTCCTGCTCACCCATGTCGAGGACATAGAGGAGCGCAAGCGCCACGAGCTGAACCTCGCGCACCGCGCCTCGCACGACGCGCTCACCGGTCTGCCCAACAGCGCGGAGCTGCGCTCCCGGCTCAGCGCCCGGCTCTGCGAGCGCCCGAACGCGGTGGCGTCCACGGACGTGCAGGCGCTGGACGCGGCGTACGGAGACGTGGACGAGGCCCGCGTGCACGGCTTCCCCGTCGACGGCTTCGACGCGGGGGCGGGCGTCGGCCCGTACGACCACCATGTGCATTCCGTCGCACCCGACACCGGGAAGGACGACGGGTCGAAGGGGCTCGCGGTCCTCTTCTGCGACCTGGACGGTTTCAAGTCGATCAACGACCGCTTCGGCCACCACACGGGTGACGTGGTCCTCATCGAGGTCGCCCGCCGGCTCACCATCTGTGTCCGCGACGGTGACACCGTCGCCCGGCTCGGGGGTGACGAATTCGTCGTCCTCGCGGACGGGCTGGGGTCCGCAGATGCCGCGGACCTGGCCGTACGCCTGCGTAACGCCATCATTCCGCCCATTCGGGTCGACGGCCGGGCGGTCCGCGTCGGGGCCAGTTTCGGCATCGGCTGGGCCGCGTGCGGCATGACCGCCGAAGAGGTGCTGCGCTCCGCCGACCAGCGGATGTACGTCGAGAAGCGGTCCAGGTCGAAGGTTCACCGCAGGGCCGGCTGACGTTCGCCGGGGCGTTGTGCGCGCACCCCGCCCCGGTCCCCGCCGCATCTTCGGCAATTCTTGGGCTGGTCCGTTCGGGGTAGGCTCGGCCGGTCGGCGTGGGCTGACGGTATACGGCGAGTGGCCGACGACATGGTGAGGAGTGACCCAGGGATGGCCGGGAACAACGGCGCGAGCACACCCGAGGACGACGACCCGTTCGGCTACCTCTACGAGGACGGGCAGGCGGCCGGCGCGCAGCCGCCGGGGCAGGGCGGCTACGGCTACCCGGGTCCCGCCGCGCAGCCCGGTGTGCCGCGCACCTCGTACAACCAGGTGCGGACCGTCGGTGAGCGCCAGTACGGCCAGCAGGTGCCGCAGCAGGGGGCCTACGGCTACCCGCCGCAGGGCCAGAACGCCCAGTACGGGCAGCCCCAGGGCCAGCACGGGCAGCCGAACGCGCAGTACGCGGCCCCGGAGACGTACCCCGGTGCCCCCACCTCGCAGGTGCCGCACCAGGGCGGCCGAGGCAACGGCGGCCCCGGCAAGGGCGGTCCCAACACCAAGGGCCTGCTGATCGGCGCGGTCGCGGTCGTCGCGGTCGTGCTCATCGGCATCGGCGCCGCGCTGATGACGGGCGACGGCGACAAGGACAAGAAGAAGGACGACGCGGCGTCCTCCTCCTCCGGCGCGGCCGGTGAGGTCGAGGAGTCGCCGAAGCCCCAGGACTCCCCGAGCGCCTCGGCCCCCGTCGAGCTCCCGAAGCAGGACGCGGCGTCGCTGAAGCTCGGTGGCACGGCGGCCGTGGAGAAGGGCGTCAAGGGTGCCGAGGGCCCCGACGGCTCCTACGTTTCCGGTTTCAACGCCGTTGGATCCTCCGTGACGTGGCAGGCCGCGATGGAGGAGGCCGGTTCGTACCGTCTGACGGTGCGCTACGCGATCCCCGGCAAGGACGCCAACGCCACGTTGACGGTCAACGGGAAGCCGAACTCGCAGCCGATCGGGCTCAAGGACTTCGTCCATTCCTCGGACCCGAACTGGGAGAAGAACTGGCAGACCACCTGGGCGCCCGTCGACCTGGTCAAGGGTGAGAACGAGATCGGTATTTCTTGCCAGGATGGCAATCAGTGCGACGTGATCCTGGATTGGCTGGAAGTCACCCCTGCGAAGGGTTAGCCCATTGCGGGTGAACCGTGTGTGGCCTCTCCTGGGTCCGAATCCGGGAGAGGCCACATTTGTATTTTCTGCGCTGAGCGATCAGGCGCCTATTGTGTAAATTCCGCCTCTTGCGTCAACAGGGCGAGACCGGAGTCATTTCCCTATCATGTCCAAGGCGTAAAGAAGGCGAGGCTCCATCCCTCCCGGTCTGGGCCGCATGGATTCATTTCGTGAATATTGCCTTGCTGCTGTCCTGGGCTTTGGTGTTGGCGGCAACGCTGGTGTTGGCGCCGACATCCACGAGGCGGTGAGGTCTGCTATCCGTAGACCTCGATTCCTGTAGCGGTGGAACCGGTGTTGTCTGTGTAAGTGCCCGGATTCAGAGTGAGCAGCTTGGCGCCCTCGCCGCAGCCGGTGCTGATGTGCCAGAGCACTATGCGATAGGACGTCTGGTTGGAGACGGACCGGGCAGCGGTGAGGGGATAGCAGCCGGGCGCTTTGGAGTAGACGGTCCTGGTTCCAGTCCTGTTTGTCCCCGACCAACCGCAGAAGTTTCCCTTCGGGCAGGTATTGGGGTCAGCCGCCGCGGCCGGTGTGACAAAGGCGCCGGCCACAGCGACGGGACCTCGGCACGCCAATCCCTGAAACCGGCCGACCCACGACCAAATAGACCGCGAACGGCACCTCGCCGGCCGCAGCCGAAACGCTGTTCGGCGCACGCAGCGCCCTGCGTGGTGCTGTCAGCCCATCAGGGCCAGGAAGCCCGCCACCGTCGCGGCCATCGCCTCGCGGCCCGGGGCGATGTACTTGCGCGGGTCCACACCGGTGGTGTGCTCGGCCAGGTAGGTCCGGACGGCCCCGGTGAACGCGGTGTTGAGCGCCGTACCCACGTTGATCTTGACCATGCCGGAGGAGGCGACGGCCTGGCGGATCTCGTCGTCCGGGACGCCGCTGGAGCCGTGCAGCACCAGCGGGACGGGGACGGCGTCGCGCAGCCGGCCGATCAGGGCGTGGTCCAGGGCGGCCGTGCGCTCCGTCATGGCGTGCGAGGAGCCGACCGCGACGGCCAGCGCGTCGACGCCGGTGGCGGCGACGTACGCGGCGGCCTCGGCCGGGTCGGTGCGGACGCCGGGGGCGTGGGCGTCGAGCGGGGCCTCGCCCTCCTTGCCGCCGACCTTGCCGAGCTCCGCCTCGATCCAGATATCACGCGCGTGGCCCCAGGCGACGGCTTCTGCGGTGGCCCGCACGTTCTCCTCGTAGCTCAGCTTGGAGGCGTCGAACATCACCGAGCCGAAGCCCTCGTCCGCTGCCTGGTGCAGCAGCTCCACGGACTCGACGTGGTCGAGGTGGAGGGCGAGCGGGACGGCGGAGGTGCGGGCGACGGCGGCGGCGGCGGCCGCGATGGCGGAGAGCCGGCCGCCGTGGAACTTCACGGCGTTCTCGGAGATCTGGAGGATCACGGGGGCTCCGGCGCGCTCCGCACCGGTGGCGATGGCCTCCGCGTGTTCCAGCGTGATGACGTTGAAGGCGGCGATTCCGCGTCCCTCGGCCTGGGCGGCGGAGACGAGTTCACCGGTGCTGACGAGCGGCATGCTGACCTCTGTTGCTTCGTCGGACCCGTGGGAGGGGCCCGGTGGGGGTGCGGCGCTCAGGCCGCTCCGGGTGTGTGTTCCTCGATGGCGACGCGCGGCAGCAGCTCCTCGTAGGCCGCGCGGTCGAAGTCACCGGCGGTGGGGGCCAGCACGGTCGCCGTCGACAGTGCCACCGCCCGTCGCAGCCGGTCCGGCCAGCTCAGGCCCTCGACGAGGCCGGACAGCAGTCCGGCCACCGCGGAGTCGCCCGCCCCGGTCGGGTTGCCCTTCACGGGGGCCGGCGGGGACGCCTGCCAGCTGCCGTCGGGGGTGACCGCCAGCATGCCGTCCGGGCCCAGTGAGGCGATCACCGCGTGCGCGCCGCGGCGGCGGGCGTCGCGGGTGGCGCGCAGGGGTTCGCGGGAGCCGGTGAGCTGGGCGAGCTCGTCGGCGTTCGGCTTGACGAGGTCGGGGCGGGCGGCGATGCCCCGGCGCAGCGGTTCGCCGCTGGTGTCCAGGAGTACGGGCACGCCCGCGGCGCGGGCCGGCCGGACCAGTTCGGCGTAGGCGCCGACGTGGATGCCGGGGGGCAGGCTGCCGCAGAGAGCGACCGCGTCGGCGCCGGTGAGCAGCTCCTCGTACGAGCGGAGGAAGGCGGTCCACTCGGTGGCGGTGATGTGCGGGCCGGGTTCGTTGAACTGGGTGGTGTCGCCGGTGGCCCGGTCCGCGACGGCCAGGGTGCGGCGGGTGTCGCCGGCCACCGGGACGAGTGCGTCGGTGAGGCTCGCGGTGCCGGGCGGCACGGCCGCGAGCAGTTCCCGCAGGACGGAGCCGGTGGCGCCTCCGGCGAAGCCGGTGACGACGCTGTCGTGGCCGAGGGCGGTGAGTACCCGGGCGACGTTGATGCCCTTGCCGCCGGGGCGCTCGGAGAGTTCGGTGACCCGGTGGCTGGAGTGCGGGACGAGGGCCGTGACGCCGTACGTCAGGTCGAGTGCCGTGTTCAGCGTGACCGTGAGGATCACCTCGGCCGCCACCTCGATCCGTGCTGAGCGCGGATCCCTTGGCAGAACGCGCTTTCCCTGACTGTTTCGCGGACGATCATGCCAAAGAGCCGGCGGCCGGCCCAGACCTCGGGTACAACCGCCGTCTCTTCGTTACGTATCCGCCTCACCGTTCTAGGCCCGCCGCCCTCACACTGCCGCGGGCACCGGCTGGGTGATCCACTCACCCTTGCGCATGACGCCCTTGAGCGTGAAATCGGCGTCCAGGATCACCAGGTCGGCGTCCTTGCCCGGTTCCAGCGAGCCGACGCGGTCGTACACGCCGAGCAGCCGGGCCGGGTTGGCGGAGATGGACTGCACCACGTCGCCGACCGGGATGCGGTCGATGGTGACGGCCCGGTGGAAGGCGGTGTCCAGGGTGAGCGTGGAGCCGGCGATGGAGCCGCCCTCGACGAGCCGGGCGACACCGTCCTTGACCTCGACGGCGAGCGGGCCCAGCTGGTACTGGCCGTCGCCGAACCCGGCCGCGTCCATGGCGTCGGTGATCAGGGCGACGCGGCGGGCGCCCGCGTGGTGGTAGGCCAGTTGCAGGGCGGCCGGGTGCAGATGGGTGCCGTCGTTGATCAGCTCGACCGTGATCCGCTCGTCCTCCAGGAGGGCGGCGATCGGGCCGGGCGCGCGGTGGCCCAGGGGCGGCATGGCGTTGAAGAGGTGCGTGGCGACGGTGGCGCCCGCGTCGATCGCCTCGACGGTCTGCTCGTACGTGGCGTCCGTGTGCCCGATCGCGGCGATGACGCCGTGCTCGGCGAGCAGCCGTACGGACTCGATGCCGCCGGGCAGTTCGGTGGCGAGCGTGAACATCTTCGCGGTGCCGCGGGCGGCGTCCATCAGTTTGCGGACCTCGGCCGGGTCCGGGTGGCGCAGCAGGCCCTCGCTGTGCGCGCCCTTGCGGCACGGCGAGATGAAGGGGCCCTCGAAGTGGATGCCGGCCAGGTCGCCCTGTTCGACCAGTTCGGAGAGGACGCCGGCCCGTTCGGCGAGGAAGTCCATCTCGCCGGTGACGGTGGAGGCGACCAGGGTGGTGGTGCCGTGCTCGCGGTGGGTGCGGACGCCGGTGAGGACGTCGTCCACGGTGCCGGAGGTGAAGGAGGCGCCGCCTCCGCCGTGGTTGTGCATGTCCACGAAGCCGGGGACGATCCAGTGGCCGGACAGGTCGACGGCCGGGGCGCCCTCCGCCGGACCGCCGGCGATGCGGGTGCCCTCGATGATCACCCGGCCGTTCTCGACGGTGCCGGTGGGGAGTACCACCCGGGCACCTGCGAGAACTGTGCTGTCTGCGCGTCCGGCCATCAGGCGGATACCTCCGTGGAGAGAAGATCCCAGGCGAGCAGCCCCGCGCCCAGGCATCCGGCGGTGTCCCCGAGGGCTGCCGGGACGATGTGGGGCAGCTTCTGGAACGTGACGCGTTCCTCGACGGCCGCACGGAGTGGTGTGAACAAGGTTTCTCCCGCCTCGGCGAGACCGCCACCGATGATGAGCGTGCGGGGGTCGAGCAGGGTGATGGCGGTGACCAGTCCGGCGGCGAGGGCGTCGACGGCGTTCAGCCAGACCGCCACGGCCTTCGGGTCGCCCGACTCCACGGCCTTGGCGCAGTCCGCGGCGTCGGCCTTCGGGTCGCCGGAGGCGGCGGCCCAGGCCCGGCTGACGGCCGCCGCGGAGGCCAGCGTCTCCAGGCAGCCGCGCTGGCCGCAGCTGCAGTCCGGGCCGTCCGGCCGGATCACGATGTGGCCGATCTCGCCCGCGGAGCCGTGGGCGCCCGCCTCGATGGTGCCCGCGATCCCGATGGCCCCGGCGATCCCGGTGCCCAGCGGGATGAACACGAAGCGGTCCGCGCCCCGCCCCGCCCCGATCCGGCCCTCGGCGAGCCCGCCGGTCCTGACGTCGTGGCCGAGGGCGACGGGGACGCCGCCGAGCCGTTCGCCGAGCAGCCTGCGCATGGGGACGTCGCTCCAGCCCAGGTTGGCCGAGTAGAGCGCGATCCCGTTCGCGGCGTCGACGATGCCGGGCACGGCGACACCGGCCGCGACGGCGCTCTCACCGAAGTGCTCCTCGCCGTACGCGCGCAGATCCGCCGCGAAGACGAGGATCGACTCCACGACGGCGTCGGGGCCGCGCTCTCTTCCGGTCGCGCGCCGTGCCTCGTAGAGCAGGGCGCCGTCGGCCCCGACCAGTGCGGCCTTCATTCCGGTGCCGCCCACATCGAGGGCGATGACGTGTTTCACGGGAGACAGTTTCGCCCGACGAACCCCAAAAGGTCTAGTCCACTATCGTTGTTTGTTGCGCATCCATACAAAATCGGGACCGCAATCGGGCGACAACGTGCCGACAACACGCCGGCAGCGCGCCGACAACGCGCCCCGCGCGCCCTCAGCCCGGCAGGATCACGCTGCGCGACAGATTGCGCGGGTGGTCCGGGTCGTACCCCTTCGACTCCGCGAGCGTCACCGCGAGCCGCTGGGCCCGGATCAGGTCGGCCATCGGGTCGGCGGTGGCGTGCGCCACCAGCGTTCCGCCGACCCCCGCGACCTCGCCCGCCAGGCCCTCGGGCAGTGCGCCGAACACCCAGGCCACCCGGTTCGGTCCGGTGATCGCGATCGGGCCGTGGCGGTACTCCATCGCGGGGTACGCCTCCGTCCAGGCGCCCGCCGCCTCGCGCATCTTCAGCCCGGCCTCCTGCGCCAGGCCGTAGGTCCAGCCGCGCCCCAGGAACGTCCACTGCTCGGCCGAGACCACCGCCTCGTCCAGCGGCTCGGTCACCGCCAGCTCCGCGTCGACGGCGGCCTCGGTGACCGTCTTCACGCCCGCCGGGAGCGGGCCGGCGGCTTCGAGCCCGGCCCGCAGGAAGGCGAGCGCGGTGGTGGCGAACCGGGTCTGCACGACGGACTCCTCGTCGGCCCAGTCCAGTACCGCCACCGTGTCGGCGACGTCCATCACCGGCGTCTTCGGGTCGGCGGTCAGCGCGACGGTGGGGGTCCTGCCGCGCAGTTCGCCCAGCAGCGCCAGCACCTCGCTCGTGGTGCCGGAGCGGGTGATCGCCACGACCCGGTCGTAGGACCGCCCGGCCGGGAACTCCGACGAGGCGTACGCGTCCGTCTCACCCTGCCCGGCCGCCTCGCGCAGGGCCGCGTAGGCGATGGCCATGAACCAGGAGGTTCCGCATCCGGTGACGGCGACCCGCTCGCCCGGACGCGGCAGCCCCTCGGCCACCGCGCCCGCCTCGGCGGCGCGGCGCCAGCAGCTGGGCTGGGTGGCAATTTCTGTTGCGGTACGGGACATGCGGTACGGCTCCTTGCGGCGTGGGCGGTCGTGGGCGGGCGTGGGCGTGGGTGGAAGTGGGGCGATATCGGGGCGGCACGGCGGCACCGCACGGGTGCGGGTATAAAGGCCTGGACCATTAAGGGCCTTGTGTCCGGCCCTGGTTGACCGAGACCTACTTAGCAGTCACTCCGCGTTCCGTGCAACGCTGCCGCGTTGCCGAAGCGATACCGGGGTGGTGTAGACCTCATCGGACCAGGTGGGGGAAAATCGCAGCTCGTCCGGGGTAGCCCCATGCAGAGGTGGATGCCGCGGATGGCGCGACCGACTAGGACGGACTGGGCTGTGCAGCGGCGTTACTTGGGACTGACGGCGGCTGTCGCCGCTCTGGGGATGACGGCAACGCTGTCGGGCTGCGGCGGCGACGGCGGGGGCGATGTCACGCTGAAGCTGGTCGCGGCCGATTACGGCACCGGCGAGGCGGACAAGTCCGACAAGTACTGGGACGGGGTCGCCAGGAGCTTCGAGGCGTCCCACCCCGGCATCAAGGTCGAGGTGACCGTCCTGCCGTGGACGGACATCGACCGCGAGGTCGCGGAGATGGTGAAGGCCGGAAAGGCCCCCGACATCGCGCAGATCGGCGCGTACGCGGACTACGCCAAGGCCGGGAAGCTCTACTCCGCCGACCAGATGCTCAGCATCCGTACCCAGGCGAACTTCCTGCCGGTCCTCGCGGACGCGGGCCGGGTCAGCCAGATCCAGTACGGGCTGCCGTTCGTGGCCAGCACCCGGCTGCTCTTCTACAACAAGAAGCTCTTCAGTCAGTCGGGTCTCGACGCCCCGAAGACCTGGAGCGACATCGCCGGCGACGCCGCCGCGCTCAAGCAACACGGTGTGAAGTTCCCGTTCGCGCTGCCGCTGGGCCAGGAGGAGTCCCAGGCCGAGACGCTGATGTGGCTGCTCAGCGGCGGTGGCGGCTACACCGACGACGTCGGCTCGTACGACATCGACTCGGACGAGAACATCAAGACGTTCGACTGGCTGAAGTCGAACCTCGTCGACAAGGGGCTCGTCGGCCCCGTCGCCCCCGGCGACCTCAACCGGGCGAAGGCCTTCTCGGCGTTCACCAGCGGTGACGTCGGGATGCTCAACGGCCATCCGACGCTGATGCGGGAGGCCAAGAAGCAGGGCGTCGACGTCGGCATGGTGCCGCTGCCCGCCGTCTCCGGGCCCACCACCAGCTCGATGGGCGTGGCCGACTGGATCATGGGCTTCAAGCAGAACAAGCACCGGATCGAGATGGGCAAGTTCTTCGACTTCATGTTCAGCGACAAGAACGTCATCGACTTCGCGGACACGTACGACATGCTGCCGGTCACCGACAGCGCCTCGGCCTTGATGGAGAACGACCCCAAGTACAAGCCGCTGCACAAGTTCCTGGACGCACTGCCGAACGCGCAGTTCTACCCGTTCGGCAAGACGTCCTGGGCCCAGGCCAGCGAGTCGATCAAGAAGAACATCGGTGAGGCGGTCGAGCCGGGCGCGAACCCCGAGAGCGTGCTGGGGCGCATAGCGCAGGAGTCCACATCGGCGGAGAACGCGGAGTAGCGGTCCACGGGCCGCGCCATATATTGGCTGATATGACCGCCCCTCCTCCGAACGGCCCCGACGAGCCCGCCGCCCCGCCCCCCGGACTCTCCGACCGGGACCGGGCGGTGCTGGCGGTCGAGCGGCAGTCGTGGGCGGGGCCCGGGGCGAAGGAGCGGGCGATCAGGGAGCGGCTCGGCATCTCCCCGACCCGCTACTACCAGCTGCTGAACGCGCTGCTCGACGACCGACGGGCCCTGGAGGCCGACC
The DNA here is from genome assembly GCF_055587045.1 of Streptomyces sp. NPDC048671. Taxonomy (NCBI): domain Bacteria; kingdom Bacillati; phylum Actinomycetota; class Actinomycetes; order Kitasatosporales; family Streptomycetaceae; genus Streptomyces; species Streptomyces sp. NPDC048671. Next base: position 185,557 of record NZ_JBVJHB010000010.1, read on the forward strand.
CGGTCACGGTGAACCGGCTCCGACGCGTGCGAGCGGCTCGGCGAGAACGCCGGTGATTACGGGGCTGGGCCCGTGTCCGAGCCCTCCGGCGGCTCCCTCCAGCCCCTCCGGCGCCCGTGTGCGGCCCCTCCGCCGGCTCCCTCCAGCCCCGCCGGCCGCGCCGTATACCAGCCCGTCCGGCGGCCATCTCAAGCCCCTCTGGCCGCCGTATATCCGACCCGTCCCGCGGGCAAATCAAGCCCCTCCGGCGATTGAGGAGCGGGGTTCGGGGCGGAGCCCCGGTTGCGCGGCGACGGGTTTCACCGGGGGCTCCGCCCCCGAGCCCCCGCGCCTCAATCGCCGGCGGGGCTGGATGGTGCCGGTCACCTCAAGGGGCGGGGTTCGGGGCGGAGCCCTGGGGGTGTGGCGACGGGTTTCACCGGGGGCTCTGCCCCCGAGCCCCCGCGCCTCAAACGCCGGCGGGGCTGGATATGGCCGGCCACCTCAATCGCCGGCAAGGCTGGATGGTGCCGTCCACCTCAAGGAGCAGAGTCCGGGGCGGAGCCGGGTCGGGCCGACCGGAGCCCAGGTCGGGCCGCACGGGGCCCCGGTCGGGCCGCACCGAGCCCCGGTGGGCCGCACGGAGCCCAGGTGGGCCGCACCGAGCCCCGGTCGGCCGCGCCCAGCCCCGGTCGGGCCCACCGAGCCCCGGTCGAGGCCCACCGGCTATAGGCTCGGCGCATGGGCAGCCACCCGCACACCCCGCCCCTGCCGACACCGACGACCCCCGCCGGACAGGAGGGCCTCGCCGCGCTCCTCGCCCGTCCCGACCGTGCCGTCGTCGCGCTCGATTTCGACGGCACCCTCGCGGACATCGTCCCGGACCCCGAGCAGGCCCGCGCGCACCCCGGCACCGTCGAGGCGCTCGCCGCACTCGCCCCGCAGGTCGCGTCGGTCGCCGTGATCACCGGCCGCCCGGCCGGCGTCGCGGTCCGCTACGGCGGCTTCGCCGGGGTCGCGGGCCTCGACCACCTCGTCGTCCTCGGCCACTACGGCGCCGAACGCTGGGACGCCGTCTCCGGCACCGTCCGCGCCCCCGCCCCGCACCCCGGCGTCGCCGCCGTGCGGGCCGAACTCCCGGGCGTACTGGACAGGTTCGACTCCTGGCGCGGTACCTGGATAGAGGAGAAGGGGCAGGCGCTCGCCGTCCACACCCGCCGCGCCGAGGACCCGCAGGCCGCGTTCGAGGCCCTGCGCGGCCCCCTCGGCGAGCTCGCCGCCCGGCACGGGCTGATCGTCGAACCGGGCCGTCTGGTCCTGGAGTTGCGCCCCTCGGGCATGGACAAGGGCGTCGCCCTGACGCAGTACGTGCGTGAGACGGGCGCCGAGTCCGTGCTGTACGCGGGCGACGACCTGGGCGACCTGGCCGCCTACGCCGCCGTGGAGAAGCTCCGCGCCGAGGGCCCCGACGGCACCCCCGGCCTGCTGATCTGCAGCGGCGAGGCGGAGGTGCCCGAACTCGCCCAGCGCGCGGACCTGTTGCTGCCGGGGCCGGGAGCCGTCGTCGAGTTCCTGTCAGTCCTGGCGCAGCGCCTCTAGCTGCTCCAGGAACCACTGCTGCGGCGGCAGCGCGGTGGCCGCCGCAGCCAGCCGCTCCGTGCGCGCCGCGCGCTCGTCGTCCTCCATCGTCAGCGCCTCGTGCAGCGCGTCGGCGGTGGCGGACACGTCGTACGGGTTCACCGTGATCGCGTCGTCGCCCAGCTCCTCGTACGCCCCCGCCTCCCGCGACAGCACCAGCGCGCAGCCGTGGTCGGAGACGACCGGGACCTCCTTGGCGACCAGGTTCATCCCGTCCCGGATGGGGTTGATGAGCGCCACGTCGGCCAGCCGGTACGCGGCGAGGGAGCGTGCGAAGTCGTCCTTGACGTGGAGCACGACCGGGGTCCAGTCAGCTGTGCCGTGCGCCGCGTTGATGCCGTCGGCGACGCGCTGCACCTCGGCCGTGTACTCCCGGTAGACCGCGAGGTCCTGCCGCGAGGGGTAGGCGAACGCGATGTGGACGACCCGGCCGCGCCATTCGGGCCGCTCGTCGAGCAGGGCGCGGTAGGCGAGCATCCCGCGGACGATGTTCTTGGACAGCTCCGTACGGTCCACCCGCACGATCGTCTTCCGGCCGGGGCCCACCTGTTCGCGCAGCGCCGCCATCCGCTCGTCGACGTCCGCCTCGTGCGCGCGGCGGCGCAGGAAGTCCGCGTCGGCGCCGAGCCCGTGCACGCCGATGCGGGTGCGGCCGGTGCCGCCCAGGATCTCCGTGCAGCAGCCGATGAAGGCGTCCGCCCAGCGGCGGGTCAGGAAGGCCGCCCGGTCGGCGCCGAGGATGCCGCGCAGCACCTGCTCGGCGATGTCGTCGGGCAGCATCCGGAAGTAGTCGACGGGCGCCCACGGGGTGTGCGAGAAGTGGCCGATCCGCAGGTCGGGGCGGAGTTCGCGGAGCATTCCGGGCACCAGCACCAGGTGGTAGTCCTGCACCAGGACCGCCGCGCCCTCGCCCGCCTCCTCGGCGAGCGCCTCCGCGAAGGCCCGGTTGTAGGTCTCGAAGGAGGCCCACTGCCGGCGGAACTCCGCGTCGAAGACGGGTTCCAGGGGGGTCTGGTAGAGCAGGTGGTGGACGAACCAGAGCACCGAGTTCGCGATCCCGTTGTACGCGTCGGCGTGCACGTCCGCGTCGATGTCGAGCATCCGTACGCCCGGCTCGCCGACCCCGCGGCGCACCGCCTCGCGGTCGCCGTCACCGAGTGCGGCGCAGACCCACACCTTGTCGTCCACCGCGCTCAGCCCGGAGACGAGTCCGCCCCCGCCCCGTTTCGCGTCGAGTGAGCCGTCCTCGCGGAGCGCGTACGAGACCGGACCTCGGTTGGACGCGACGAGTACCTGGGCGGCGGCGGGCTGGGGGACGTGCTCGGAGACCATGCTGCGGAATCTAGCCCGATCCCGAACCGTCCAAACGTGCGTGCGGCGGTGCTCCGGTCACGCCGCGCGGCGCGAGACGTACTCCTCGATCTCGCGCATCGGCGGCCGCTCCTCGGTGTCCACCGGGTACGTGTGCGGGACGAAGCCGTGCTCGCCGCGCTCGAACTGGGTCAGCGAGGGGCGGACCAGATGCCCTCGGGAGAGCCGCAGCTGAGCGGTCCGGTAGATGGCCGCCGCCATCCGGCCGAGCGCCTGGCCGTCCTGGTGGCGGTGTTTCCTGACGCCGACGTCGACCTGCCCGAGCGCGTCCAGGCCGACCGTGTGCAGGGCGTCGACGAGCAGCCCCAGCTCCACTCCGTAACCGACCGGGAACGGCAGCTGTTCGAGCAGGGAGCGGCGCACGGCGTACTCGCCGCCCAGCGGCTGGACGAAGCCGGCCAGTCGCGGCCAGTGCAGATTGAGCAGCGGCCGTGCCACCAGTTCGGTGACCCGCCCGCCCTGGCCTGCGGTGTCCCCGAGGGGGCGGTCGTACATCGCCTTGACGAACTGCACCGAGGGGTCGGTCAGCAGCGGGCCGACGATGCCGGAGACGAAGTCGGCCGAGAAGTCCTTCAGGTCCGCGTCGATGAAGCAGACGATGTCACCACTGGTCACCAGGAGTGACCGCCAGAGCACCTCGCCCTTGCCGGGGACGGCCGGGACGCGGGGCAGGATCGCGTCCCGGTGGATCACCCGGGCGCCCGCCCGGCGGGCGACCTCGGCGGTGGCGTCCGTGGAGCCGGAGTCGATCACCACGAGTTCGTCGACCAGCCGGACCTTCTCCATGAGCTCGCGCCGGATCACCCGGACGATGTCCCCGACCGTCGCCGCCTCGTTGAGCGCAGGCAGGACGACACTCACGCTCCCGCGGCGCGGGTCGCCGTCCCTGGCGGCCAGGAGCTGCTCCAGCGGGCGGTCGGCGGAGGACCAGGAACGCCTGGTCAGCCAGCCTTCGACCTCTTCCAGCACGGTCGATACTCCCTGTATGTGATCCATCTCGCGGTTCGGACGACTATCTCAACAGTCCGGTGCTTCGGTTACAGTCTTGAACAACGCAGATGGCCGTGGCATGCCGGGGTCCATCCGCTGATAAACGCCTGGATCCATGGTCCAGTGCCACAGCGCTCATCCAGAGGGACAGAGGGAACGGCCCGTTGAAGTCCCGGCAACCATCCAGCCGACCGCGAGGTCAGGTGGGGAAGGTGCCAATTCCGTCTTGTGGCGAAATGCGTCACGAGGAAGATGAGGAGAAAGGGCCTCGCCATCATGGCTGTTCAGACTGTTGCAGCAAACACCGAATCCTCCGTTGATCTTGGTCCCGCCGCGGCGCTTTCCTGCCGCGAGTGCGGAGAGCGATTCGAGCTCGGCCCCCTTTTCGCCTGTGCGACCTGTTTCGGGCCGCTCGAAGTGGCGTACGACCTGCCGAGCGGCTCCCCGGACGAGCTGAAGAAGCGCATCGAGGCCGGCCCCGACAACATCTGGCGTTACGCGCCGCTGCTGCCGGTCCCCGCCGATGTCGCGGACAAGCCCAACCTCAACCCCGGCTTCACCAAGCTGGTCAAGGCCGACAACCTCGCCCGTGAGCTGGGCGTCACCGGCGGCTTGTACGTCAAGGACGACTCCGGCAACCCGACGCACTCCTTCAAGGACCGTGTCGTCGCGATCGCCGTCGAGGCCGCCCGCGCCTTCGGTTTCACCACGCTCTCCTGCTCCTCCACCGGCAACCTCGCCGGTGCGGTGGGCGCCGCCGCAGCCCGCGCCGGCCTGCGGTCCTGCGTGTTCATCCCGCACGACCTGGAGCAGGGCAAGGTCGTCATGGCCGCGGTGTACGGCGGTGAGCTGGTCGGTATCGAGGGCAACTACGACGACGTCAACCGCTTCTGCTCGGAGCTCATCGGCGACCCGCTCGGCGAGGGCTGGGGCTTCGTCAACGTCAACCTCCGGCCGTACTACGGCGAGGGCTCCAAGACGCTCGCGTACGAGATCTGCGAGCAGCTCGGCTGGCGGCTGCCCGACCAGATCGTCATCCCGATCGCGTCCGGCTCGCAGCTCACGAAGATCGACAAGGGCCTCCAGGAGCTGATCAGGCTCGGTCTGGTCGAGGACAAGCCGTACCGGATCTTCGGTGCCCAGGCCGAGGGCTGTTCCCCGGTCTCCACCGCCTTCAAGGCCGGTCACGACGTCGTGCGGCCGCAGAAGCCGAACACGATCGCCAAGTCCCTGGCGATCGGCAACCCGGCCGACGGCCCGTACGTCCTGGACATCGCCCGCCGTACCGGCGGCGCCGTCGAGGACGTCAACGACGAGCAGGTCGTCGACGCGATCAAGCTGCTGGCGCGCACCGAGGGCATCTTCGCCGAGACCGCGGGCGGGGTGACGGTCGGTGTGACGAAGAAGCTGATCGAGGCCGGTCTGCTCGACCCGTCGCTCACCACCGTCGTCCTGAACACCGGTGACGGCCTCAAGACGCTGGACGCGGTGGCCGCCACCTCGCAGGCGACGGCGACGATCCGCCCCAGCCTGGACGCCTTCCGCGCCGCCGGCCTCGGCACCGGCGGAGAGGCCGCCGGCGCCAGCTGACGGGCCACCGGCACCAGCTGACAGGCCCGCCGGCACCAGCTGACAGGCCGTCGGCAGCAGTTGAGAGGCTGCCGGCAGCCTCCGACCATCCGTGACTCCAGGAAGGGCACCCACCATGAGCGTCAAGGTCCGTATCCCCACCATCCTCCGCACCTACACGGGCGGCCAGGCCGAGGTCCCGGCCGAGGGCGCGACCCTCTCCCAGGTCATCGAGTCCCTGGAGAAGAACCACCCGGGCATCGCCGCCCGCGTGCTGGACGACCAGGGCAAGCTCCGCCGCTTCGTGAACGTGTACGTCAACGACGACGACGTGCGCTTCGAGGGCGGCCTGGAAGCGGTCACCCCGGACGGCGCGGGCGTCTCGATCATCCCGGCCGTCGCCGGCGGCTGCTGACCCCCGGGACCCGAGTGGTCCCGCTCCACCGCGTCACCGGAATCGCCCCCTCTGCGACAGAAGCGGAGGGGGCGATTCTGTATGGTTGAGCGCGGTAGAGTGTGGGAAGCCCCCTCTGCTGCCCGTGCCCCCCCCGCATATGTGAATGCGCCCGGCCACGACAAGATGCAGCCAAAGTAACTGAACTTCTTGCGCCATAAGTCGCCTTTGCCTGGCCCGACTTGCCCTGGAATCTCATGAGTTACTCATATTCGGGCGATCGGCGCTGCCCAGAATTCTCGTCCGATTGACCTGTTGCAGAGGGCAGTTGGGCAGATACATTCGGCCGCGGTCGACGCGTTCCGGCGCACGCACCCTCTCCTGACGGAGGGTGAGTTCTGACCCGGGCCCGCGAAGTGCGGTCCTGTGCAAGGGCCAGTAATAGGGGAGTTAGGCATGGCTCAGGGCACCGTCAAGTGGTTCAACGCGGAGAAGGGGTACGGCTTCATCGCGGTCGACGGTGGTGCGGATGTTTTCGTCCACTACAGCGCGATCCAGATGGACGGATACCGCACCCTCGAAGAGGGTCAGCGAGTTGAATTCGAAATCTCGCAGGGCCAGAAGGGGCCGCAGGCGGACATGGTCAAGCTCGCTGTCGGCTGAGCTCGGCACGGTCGGCCAACGACACTACTCACGCACGGAGGGCCCGTACCCCCTGGGGTACGGGCCCTCCGTGCGTCCGGAACCCCTCCGCAAGCGTCGGCCGGTTGTCCACACTCCGGAGGGGGACGCTTGCACTCTCGGGGGTCGAGTGCTAATCATTGGGCTTAGCACTCTCCGGGTGAGAGTGACAGAAACTTGGACCGGGCCGGTGAGGCCCGCAGGTCTGTCGGGGCAAGGAACCGGCAGGCGGCAGGCCGTCCGTCGCGGGCGCCACTCGGTCCGGAGAATCCACCCCTGTCCGGGAGGACCACTTCATATGGCCAAGATCATCGCGTTCGACGAGGAGGCCCGGCGCGGTCTTGAGCGCGGCATGAACCAGCTCGCCGACGCCGTCAAGGTCACCCTCGGCCCCAAGGGCCGCAACGTCGTCCTTGAGAAGAAGTGGGGCGCCCCCACGATCACCAACGATGGTGTTTCCATCGCCAAGGAGATCGAGCTGGAGGACCCGTACGAGAAGATCGGTGCGGAGCTGGTCAAGGAGGTCGCCAAGAAGACGGACGACGTCGCCGGCGACGGTACGACCACCGCCACCGTTCTCGCTCAGGCGCTCGTCCGCGAGGGCCTTCGCAACGTGGCCGCGGGTGCGAACCCGATGGCTCTCAAGCGGGGCATCGAGAAGGCCGTCGAGGCCGTCTCCGCCGCCCTCCTGGAGCAGGCCAAGGACGTGGAGACCAAGGAGCAGATCGCTTCGACCGCCTCCATCTCCGCCGCTGACACCCAGATCGGCGAGCTCATCGCCGAGGCCATGGACAAGGTCGGCAAGGAAGGCGTCATCACCGTCGAGGAGTCCCAGACCTTCGGGCTGGAGCTTGAGCTCACCGAGGGTATGCGCTTCGACAAGGGCTACATCTCGGCGTACTTCGCCACGGACATGGAGCGCATGGAGTCGTCCCTGGACGACCCGTACATCCTGATCGTGAACTCGAAGATCAGCAACGTGAAGGACCTCCTTCCGCTGCTGGAGAAGGTCATGCAGTCCGGCAAGCCGCTGCTGATCATCGCCGAGGACGTCGAGGGCGAGGCCCTGTCGACCCTGGTCGTCAACAAGATCCGTGGCACCTTCAAGTCCGTCGCCGTCAAGGCTCCGGGCTTCGGTGACCGCCGCAAGGCCATGCTCGGCGACATCGCCATCCTCACCGGTGGCACCGTCATCTCCGAGGAGGTCGGCCTCAAGCTGGAGAACGCCGGTCTCGACCTGCTCGGCCGTGCCCGCAAGGTCGTCATCACCAAGGACGAGACGACGATCGTCGACGGCTCCGGTGACAGCGACCAGGTTCAGGGTCGCGTCAACCAGATCCGTGCCGAGATCGAGAACTCCGACTCGGACTACGACCGCGAGAAGCTCCAGGAGCGCCTCGCGAAGCTGGCCGGCGGCGTGGCCGTCATCAAGGCCGGTGCCGCGACCGAGGTCGAGCTCAAGGAGCGCAAGCACCGCATCGAGGACGCGGTGCGCAACGCCAAGGCCGCCGTCGAGGAGGGCATCGTCGCCGGTGGTGGCGTGGCTCTGCTCCAGGCCTCGGCCGTCTTCGAGAAGCTGGAGCTCTCGGGTGACGAGGCGACCGGCGCCAACGCCGTCAAGCTGGCGCTGGAGGCCCCGCTCAAGCAGATCGCCGTCAACGGTGGTCTCGAGGGTGGAGTCGTCGTCGAGAAGGTGCGCAACCTGCCGATCGGTCACGGCCTCAACGCCGCGACCGGCGAGTACGTCGACATGATCGCCGAGGGCATTATCGACCCGGCGAAGGTCACGCGCTCCGCTCTGCAGAACGCCGCGTCCATCGCCGCGCTCTTCCTCACCACCGAGGCCGTCATCGCCGACAAGCCGGAGAAGGCCTCCGCGGCCGCTCCGGGCGGCATGCCGGGCGGTGACATGGACTTCTGATCCTGACGGATCGGTAGCTCCTGCACAGCTGTACGAACGTCGGCCCCCGGGGATCACTCCCCGGGGGCCGACGTCGTTCCTACGCGTCCGTACTCTTACTTGTCCGTACGCGCCCCGGCTACGGCGTGAACACCATCTCCGGGAAGCGGTCCGAGGGGCCGTCCAGCAGCTGGTCGTCGTGCCCGCGCAGCCACCGCCCGAAGAACGACGCCACATACGCGCGGCTCGCGGCCGTGGCCCGCTCCGGCCGCACCGTCCCGACCGCTGCCGCCAGACCGCCGTCCGGCTCCGCGCCCTGCCGGGCCAGTCGCGGCAGCAGCGCCTGCGCGTCGGTGTACGAGGCGTGGCGCGAACCGGTCAGGGTGACGTTCGCCTTCCAGCCGCGGGTGTTCTTCCAGAACGCGGCCCAGGACGGCTGTTGCCGGTAGTCGCCCGAGCTCTCGCCGACCGTCCCCATCAGCAACAGCGGCCGGTCCAGCCCCTCCAGCGCCACCGTGCTCAGCCGGCTGCCGTCCGGCAGCTCGCCGCCCACGTAGTCCATCTGTCCGTCCATGTTGATGCCCGCCCGGATCCGCCGGTCGTCGTGCATCGTCTGCGCCGCGGTGAAGCCGCCCCCGGAGTGGCCGAACATCCCGGTCCTGCGCAGATCGAGTACGTCCCCGAAGCGCGTCCGGTTCAGTTCCGGCAGCCGGTCGAGCACGAACCGGGTGTCGGCGACCCGTACCGCCATGATCTTCCGCAGCAGGGCGCTGATCACGTCCGGATCGGTGGACGGCGCCCCGTCGTAGAGCCGCATGGTGGCGAGGCGCCCGCCGGGGAACTCCACCTCGGTCGCCTCGTGGGTGTGGTCGATCGTGACGACGGCGTACCCGTGGCTCGCCAGGTCGTCCACCAGGGCGGTGTTCCAGGTGCGCGGGTCCCCGAGCCCGCTGGAGTACAGCACGACGGGCAGCCGGCCGGCCCGTGCGGCGACGGGTGCGTCGCGGCGGGCGTGGCTGAGCGTGTCGCCCCAGTCGACGGACCCCGGTGCCATCCCCAGGTTCAGGACGGCGGCCCCGTCCGCTCCGCCGAAGTGGGCGGCCGCCGCAGCCGTCATGTGCGGCTCCCGCCGCGCGGATCCGCCGGGTGCGGCCGGGTAGCGGACGCTGATCATGAGCTCGCGGCGGGCGGAGGTGCCCGGCAGCCACGGCTCGGTCCGCGCCTGGTCGACGAGGTGGAGCACGGTGGAACCGACCTCGAACGGGCCGGTGGGCCGGGGCAGTCGGGCGGTCGGCAGGGGGCGCGTACGGCGGTCCCCGGCCGCGAGGGACGGCACGGCGCCGGTGGCCAGCAGGGCGGATGCGGCGAGGCCGGTGACGAGGACCTGCCGGCGGTTGTGGGTACGAGTACGCGGGACTGCGGGCACCTGGAACTCCCCGTTCGGGCGGGCGCGGCACGGCACGGCACGCGGTGTGGGTGCGCGTGGGCGTGCGGCGGAGGCGTGTGTGGCGGGCGTGTGCGGCGGTACGTGTGCGGCGATACGTGTACGGCGGTACGTGTACGGCGATACGTGTACGGCGGTACGGGTGCCGGGCGGTAGGTCTGCCGGGCGGTAGGTGTGCGAACACCTCCACGATGCCTCTCGCAGCCCTGCCCGCGCGTGATACCCCGGTGCTCATTCGGCGGCCCGGTGGGCGGTACCCAGGTATGAGATCCGCCGTGCCCTCAGGCCGGCACCCGGCCGGATCAGCCGGCGTCGAGGCCGTCGACCAGCCGGGTGAGGAAGCGGCCGAACGTGGCGTCGGGGGTGAGTGGCCGGCCGGCCGCGGAGAGCGCCTCGGCCAGCTCCGGATGACGGCCGTCCGCGGCGACGGCCGCGAGGTAGAGCGCCTCGGCGGCGGCCCGGCCGGGCGACCGCGCGGCCTCGGCCTGGGCGACCTCGTGGGCGACATGCCCGGCCACGAACGCGGTGAGCTGGGCGAAGATCTCCAGCCGCGCCGCCCCGTCAAGACCGCTGGGCCGCAGCGCGGCCAGGGCGTGTTCCAGGAACGCGAGGGTGTTGGGGCCGAGGGTCCGGCGGGCCTGCACGGCGGCGGGCAGCCAGGGGTGGCGGAGCATGTGCTCGCGCTGGAGGTGCCCGAGGGCCTTCAGATCGGTGCGCCAGTCGCCGGTGAGGGGGCCGGAGACGGGGAGTTCGCCGGAGACCTGGTCGATCATCAGGTCCAGCAGCGTCTCCTTGTCGGGGGCGTAGCTGTAGAGGGACATGACCCCGGCGCCCACCTCCGCGGCGACCCGCCGCATGGTGACCGCGTCGATGCCCTCGGCGTCGGCCAGGGCGACGGCCGCCGCCGTGATCGCCTCGCGGCTGAAGGCGGGCCTGCGGCCCCTGCGGGGACGGTCCGGGCTCAGCCAGAGCTCTCTGGGGTCGACGCCGGTGGCGCCGGGCCCGTCGGTACGGGGCACGGTCCTGCGGCTCCCTTCGCCACTGCTGCGGCACCTGTCGCGAGTCCGCTCGGCTGCGGCGCCCGCCGAAGCCGTCGCCGTGACGGCCTCCTGCGCAGGACGTCACTGCTGTGAATCCTGTTGAGCACATCCAAGCATCCAGTATTCTCGTACACGGTACGAGAATGCACGGAGCGATGGAGGCGAACGATGACATCACCCACGCGCGACGCCCTGCCGGGATCCGCCCGGACGCCGTCGCCGGCGAAGCCGCCGCTGTCCTCCCGGATGGTGCGGGCCACCTGGCGCGGGCTCCCGGCCCGGCGCCACAGGGCCGGCTGGGAACCGGGTCTGGTGGTACCGGCCGCCGACGGCAGCCCGCTGATCACGGACCACTACTTCCCGCGTGCGGAGGGCGACTTCCCCACCCTCCTCGTGCGCTCGCCGTACGGGCGGGGCGTGCCGTGGTCGCCCCAGTACGGCATCCTCTTCGCCGAGCAGGGCTTCCACGTGATCGTGCAGAGCTGCCGGGGCACCGGTGGCTCGGGCGGCCGCTTCGACCTCTGGCGCAACGAGGCGCCGGACGGCCTGGCCACCGTGTCCTGGCTGCGCGAACAGCCCTGGTTCAACGGCACACTCGGCACGGTCGGCCCCAGTTACCTCGGCTATGTGCAGTCGGCACTCGCCCTGGACCCGCCGCCGGAGCTGAAGGCGATGGTGATGCAGGTGGGCCTCCAGGACCCGCACGCGCTCTTCCACACGGACGGCGTGCTCCATCTGGAGGCGGCGCTCCTCGTCGGCGTCGGCATGACGTACCAGCACCGCGGCATGGCCGCTTTCGGCCGAGCGGCGATGCGTCTGCAGCGCCGGATGCCCGCGATCGCCTCCGCGCGGCCGCTGCGCGGGGCGTTCGCGGCCGCGCTCGGGTACGAAGTGCCTTGGCTGGAAGAGGTGATGGCCCATCCGGACGCGGACGATCCGTACTGGCGGGGCGCGGCACCGGGTGCGGCACCGGGTGCGGCGGTGGGCGCGGAGCCGCGCCCGGCACCGACCTCGGCATCGGGCGAGGCGGCGGAGCGGTCGGGCATCCCCACCGCCCTGATCACCGGCCGGTACGACGTCCTGGCCGGCCAGAGCTTCGAGCACTACGCCCGGCTGCGGCGCGCGGGGTGCGACACCGCTCTGCTCGTCGGCCCCTGGACCCACACATCCGCCCTGCAAAAGGGCTGGCCCGAGGTGTTCGCCGAGAGCCTCGCCTGGCTCCGCGCCCACCTGTGCGACGACCCCTCCGGCCTGCGCCCCACCCCCGTACGCGTCCACGTGGGCGGCGCGGGCGCGGAGTGGCGGGATCTCGACGCGTGGCCCCCGGACCCGGCCACCACCTCCTGGTTCCCGACCTCGGACGGCCACCTCACCCGGCAGCCGCCCACGGACACCGCACCCCTGACCTCCTTCCGCCACGACCCGGCCGACCCCACCCCCTCCCTCGGCGGCCCCCTCCTCTCGCGTACCGCGGGCGCCCGCGACAACGGCACCCTGGAGTCACGGGACGACGTCCTCACGTTCACCGGCCCGGTCCTGACCGAACCCGTCACCGTCCTCGGCCCGGTCTCCGCACGGATCAGCGTTTCCACGGACACCGGACACGGGGACGTCTTCACCCGCCTGTGCGACGTGGACCCCCGGGGACGCTCCACCAACGTCTGCGACGGCCTCGCCCAACTCCGCACCACGGCGGAGGAACCGGCACGCGTCACCGTTCCGATGGGCGACACCGCCCACCGCTTCGGCGCGGGCCACCGAATCCGCTGGCAGATCAGCGGCGGCGCCCACCCGCGCTATGCGTGCAACCCCGGCACGGGTGAACCCCGCTTCCAGGCAGGGCAGTTCGTGCCGGTGCGGGTGAGCATTCATGCGGATTCCGCCCTGATGCTCCCTCAGGAGAAGTAGTGCGCAGCACAGTTGTCCGCGTACCGCGCCTCAGGAGTGGAACGCGAGATAGGGGGCCAGCGCCAGGAGCATGCCGACGAGGGCGTACTTGAGGCGGCGGTCCGAGACCGATCGGGCGATGCGCCAGCCCACGATCACCCCCACCAGTTCCGGCACGCCGACCACGGCGGCCAGGGTCCAGTCGATGGAGCCGTGCTGCACATAGCCGATGGTGCCCACGCTCGCGATCACCACGGACTGGGCCTGCGCGGCGGCCAGCGCGGACAGCACCGGGAGACCGCAGACGACCAGGAGGGGCACGCTCAGCATCGGTCCGCCCAGGCCGAAGAGCCCCGCCGCGACGGCCACCGTGACACCCACCGCGACGGTGAGCGCGAGCGGTACCCGCACCGGGGCCTCGGCCGCCCGCGAGGTTGCCGTGCGGCGCTCGCGGACCCACACCAGCAGGCCGGTCACCGTGACCGCGCACGCCAGCAGGATCCCGAACCACCGCCCCGACACATGGGTGTTGAGCAGCACGCCGACGGGTGTGCCGACGAGGGCGCTCGCGGCGAGGACCGCGGCGGTGCGTCGCGTGGCCGGGTCCTTCAGCTGTCCCGACCGGGTGTACGCGGCAGTGCCGAGGACGCCGGTCGCCACATGGGTGACGATGGCGGTGCCCGCGACGCCGGCCGGGGTGAGCCCGGTCAGCAGGAACATACCGATGGTGGGCAGCACCCCGCCCGGCCCGATCGCGGTGATCCCGATGCCTCCCGCGAGGCCGAACAGGGCGAGCAGAACCATCGTGAGGGCGTCGGGAGTGGGCATGAGGGTGCCTCCGCCGGCAGTGCCGGGAGTGGGGGGGAACGCTTCGGTCAGGCGGTGCGGGGCGGTACGGCGCCGCGGTGCAGAAGCGTGTGCAGGGCGAACCGGTCGGCGCGCACCCGCAGGGATTCGCTGTCCACGGGGCGCCCGTCGGCCAGCCGGGTCAGGCGGTCGATCACGAACAGGGCCGCTCCGGTGGGGATGCCGAGGAGGCGCGCGGTGTCAGGTTCGGCGGTCACGGCGTGCACGGTGACCTCGGCGCTGCCGAGCCGGCTCCCGGTGGTTTCCTCGATGAGTGTGAAGACGTCCCGGTGAGCGAGGTCGCAGTCGAGGAGGGGCCGCCCGATGTCGGGGGCGAGCCAGGTCGAGTCGACGGAGAGCGGCCGGCCGTCCAGGCTGCGCAGCCGCTCCAGGTACACGGCATCGGAGCCGTCGGGCAGGTGGAGCCGCTCGGTGACGGCCTTCGGCGCGTGCGGTACGACCCGGGCCGCGCGCACCGTGTTCGTCACGGGGCCGTAGCCGACGAGGGTCTCCGCGAGCCCGGTGAGGCGGTCGAGACCGTGCCCGTACTTCGCCGTCACGATCTGCGTGCCGATGCCGCGCCTGCGGGTGATCAGCCCTTCGTCGCTCAGCAGTCCGAGGGCCTCCCTGACGGTGTTGCGGGTGGTGCCGAGCACGTGGCCGAGGGCGCGTTCGTCGGGCAGCATGCCGTCCTCGTAGAGACCGGAGGTGATCCGCTGGCGCAGCGTGTCCGCGATCCGTCGCGCCCGTTCGGCGCGGGACAGCGGCTGCCGCTCCCGGCCCGGGGCCTGTTCGTCACGCATGAGGTGTTTCGTCACTTCCTCTCGGGCCTCACGCTACCCCGGCGTCGCGCCGCAGAATATTACGCCGAAGTTACGCCACCCAACCTGACCTGCGGAAACTCCTGAGCTGCGGGTTTGTCCCGCACTCGGGGCGCTCCGCCAGGGAGGCCGGTGAAGGGGATGGGGCCGGAGCGGGACCTGCGAGTCCCCGCGTACGCGAGGACGGCCGTGAACCCTGGCTCCGTGGAGTGCCGGTCGAGGCGATGCCCGATGCCCCGGCCTCCTGCGAAGGAAAGGTGATCGGGGCCGGGTAGGTTCTCGCCATGGTTGACGACTGGCGGATGGATCGGATCGGGAGTGCCCTGCGAGGGGAAAACCCCGCAATCCTGCGGCGCTTGAACGCGGGGTTCGCAGCAATCGGCGATGTGCAATTCCTCCCGGGCTACTCGGTGCTCCTGGTGGACGATCCCGAGGTGGAAAGACTGTCGGACCTGCCCCGTGACAAGCGGCTGGCCTTCCTGTCCGACATGGACCAACTCGGAGAGGCGGTCGAGCGAGCATCCCGTCGAATGGATGCGGCATTCCGGCGGATCAATCTGGAGATCCTGGGCAACACGGACGGGTTTCTGCATGCACACGTGTGGCCCCGGTTCGAGTGGGAGCCGGCCGACTTGGTGCGGATGCCGGTGTGGCGCTATCCCCGCGACAGGTGGACCGACGAGCAGTACTCACTGGGCCCGCGGCACGATCCGCTGCGCAAGACGATCGGGGACGAGCTGGACCGTCTGCGCTCGGCGAACTGACAGCAGGCAGACCATGAGGCGGCCGTCCTCAGCACGCGGGACAGCCCTTAGGGCCTGTATCGAGTCATGATCAATGAGTGGTCCGCGCGAGGTCCTTGATCCAGATCATGGAGGCGCGGAGATGGAGTCCGGCGAGGTAGCTCTCGGGGGTCTTGTCGTAGCGGGTGGCGATGCCGCGCCATGCCTTCAGCCTGTTGATCAGGCGCTCGACGGTGTTGCGGTCCTTGTAGAGCTCGGCGTCGTGGGTGAGGGGACGGCCGCCCCGGCGGCCTTTCTTCTTCCGGTTGGCGGTCTGGTCCTTCTTTTCCGGGATGACTGCCTTGATACTGCGTTTGCGCAGGTAGGCGCGGTTGCCTCGGGAGGAGTACGCCTTGTCTCCGGCAACCGCGTCGGGCCGGGTTCGGGGACGGCCGACCGGGAGGCGAACCCGCACCTTGTTGAGCACGGGGATGAACTGCGGGCTGTCGGCGGCCTGTCCGGCGGTGAGCGCGAGGACGAGCGGTCTGCACTTGTGGTCGGCAGCGACGTGGACCTTGCTGGTCTGCCCGCCCCGCGAGCGGCCGAGCAGGGCGGCCTTCAGGCGGAGCTTGCGGCGTCGCCGGACGCGTCGCCGTTCGACCCGCCCGGCCTCGACGTCGGTGTCCTGCCCGACTTGTTCCTCGCTGCCGCCCCCTTTGAGCGGGTCCTCTCCTCCTCGGCCGCCTTCTCCAGGGCGTCCAGCGTCTCCAGATCAAGGTGCATCCCGGCGGCGTCGTGGTGGGCACGTGTGGTGGTGGAGTCCACGCTGACCAGCGAAAGGTCCACCTCGCCCCGCTCCGCAGCCTTCGCGATCAGACCTTCCAGCAGGTTCTCGAAGACCCCGGCGTCCCGCCACTGGCGGAACCGGTTGTACACGGTGGGCCAAGCGCCGAACTCGGCCGGCATCTCCCGCCACTGCGCGCCCGAGCGGAACTTCCAGATCACACCCTCGAACTGCTCGCGCAGCTTCGTGGGGTACGGCCCGTACTCGCCGATCGGCAAGTACGGCTCCACGTACCCCCACTCCTCGTCCGTCAGCTGTCTCCGCGTCATGCACACCGGACTACAGGATCCACCCCCGAAGCGACGGCGAATCCCGCAGATTGATCATGACTCGATACAGGCCCTAGGCTCACGCCGCATGAGTCGGAGTGGTTCGCAAGCGGCAGCAGCGAGTGATTAGCCCACGGCGCCGAAGGCTTCGTGGATGCCGTCGCGTATCTCCCGGCGGATCGATCACTGCCCACAACTCGTCATCGATGGTGCACGCGTGGTGGCCAGACGGCCCGCGAAGCCGATGATCAGTGCGGCGACGGCCAACCTGCGACGTGGCGACGTGGTGACGTGGTGATCGTCGAAGGGTGCAGATCTTCATAGGGTCTGGCCCACCTGCGGTTGGTTTTGTATGGATCGCGTCCATCGTCGCCACGGAACCCATCGCGGCAGACCCGTCCGTCCGTCTCTCACGGCACCCGTCCGTCCGCGTCGGCGCCGAACGGCCGGGCGCGACCGACACGGCGTAGTGGTGCTGGACCACGGACCCGCAGGTCGCACTCGTGCCAGACACCTCAAAAGATCTGCGCCCAACCACGATCAACTATCTACAAAGTTCTGCTGGGCGTACGAAAGCGCGAGGCTAGGCGGGGTACCGCTTGACGTCCCAGATCCGGATGGTTCCCTCCGTGTCCCCGGTGACCAGCCACTTGCCATCGTGGCTGAAGTCCAGACAGACCACCGTCGCCATGTGGCCCCGGAGTATGGCCGGAGGGCGGTTCCGGCGCGCGGGCTCCGTCGCGTGGAGTTGGACGTCGCCGGAGTTGTCCATGGACACGGCCAGCAGGGACCCGCTCGGGTCGAAGGCCAAGACATCTATGTCCCCCTTGAGGGACCAGGGTGAGCGATTGAAGCCGTCTCTGCTCCGTCGCCATACCTTGGCCTCGTACAAACCGCCCACCGCGAGCAGCCTCCCGCCGTCGCCGACGGCGAACGTGGTGTGGTCATTTTCCCGGTCTAGCGTTGGCCACGACTTGAACTTGTTGAATTTCGGCTTCTGGTACCACCCCACGCCATCGCCGACGAGCATTGCCAGCCTGCCGTCCTCGAAAAAGGCCAGCCCAAGGGCGCCTGGCAGGTAGTCGTCCTGCTCCTCGGCGGGACGGAGCGGGATGAAGCTGGGCGGCGAACCTCTTTCACCGCTCTTCACCTCCCAAATGGCCACCCCTCCACCCCCCTGGCTGCAGGCCAGGCGATTCCTCTTGGCGTCGTAGGCGAGGGAGTGCTTGGTCATGGACATGTTGCCCACATCCATCATGCCGTATTCCTGGTCGCATTCCTGGTCGCATTCCTGATCGTTTTTCAGCAGAGAAACACCGGTTTCGCTTTCGAGGTCGATGGCAGCACTCCCTTTCGCGATGGGCACGATAAGAGTGGCTCCGCCAGGAAGGAACAGGAGCTCGCCAGGCTTGAACTCCATTTCCTGGGGGGCGGTGACAGGGGACGGAATCCGATCTTCCGCCAGGCCGCTCCACAGTCCCACCCTCCCGTCCTCAAGCAGGTACGCCACTGACGGTGCCTTCCGCGACGCCGCCTCCGTCTCGTGCGGCGGCCGGAACCGCACCGCCTGTACCCTCGGAGAGTCCGGAAGGGCAAGCTTGGCAGAGCTGCTGTCCTGGAATCGCCGGGCACCACCCACCACGCCTAGAGTGGCCGCTCCCACACCGACTGCCAGAATCGCTCTCCGTTTGACCCTCGCACGTGCCGCCGAGGCCTCGTCCGGGTACTGCGGCACTCCGGCCAGCGTCTCCTGGAGCCGGATATGGCGGAACTGGTAGACGCCTCCGACCTGGCGGAGGATCTCCCGACGCCGGGCGTCGGCGAGGAACGCCATGAGCCGCCAGGGGAGTTTGCCGCGCAGCGCGAGCCAGGCCCTCACCAGCACGAAGCGGGGCCACGCCTGGCTCGTAAGCAGGATCAGTGTGAGACACGCTCCGAACAGCAAGCCCATCCCCGTGACCCCATCCAGGAAGTCCACGGAGAGCAGGTCCTCCCGGACCAGGAGTGCCGGGTCGGCGCGGCCCGCGCCAGTCAGTGCCAGGAACATCAGGCGTCCCGCCAGCTCACCGGCCCACACAGCGGCAGTTCCGAGCAGAACCACCAGTACCCCGGCCGCTCCTGCACTGACGACAGCCGACCACCGGTCCTGGGCGAGCAGACGTTGTGGACTGGCCTGGGCCGCACTCGACGGCGGCGCGTCGAGCCAGCCGTGAACAGCGAATGTCAGCCCGGCCAGCACCAGGAGCGCGACGCTGGTACCGGCACCTTCGAGAACGGCCTGCATCTCTTCAGCCGTCCACCCGCTCTTGCTGAAATCCGTGCCCTCCACGGTCACCGGAATCATCAACGGCAGAACGACCAGCGCCGCCGTAGCCACACCGGTCCAGAATCCGCGGAACAGCCGTCTCCCCGACCCCTCCACCGACCAGCTCAGTCGGCTCGGCGTCCTGAAGGCGGACGCATGCCATGCAGCGGTGTGCACCAGGGTGTACAGAAACGCGATGCCGAATCCGTCGCTGAGCGCCACATCTCTGTCGGTCAGGCGGGCGAACATCATGGTTGCCGCCATCAGAAGTACACCCAACGGCAGTCCCGTCAGGGGCCCCGCCCATTTGGAAAGTAGCCGCCCGCTCAGCAGCCACCACGCCAGGTCTCGCTCCCGCAGTCCGTGCAGGTGACGGGCGAGGTACGTCAGCCATCTCCCCGCCTGTTCGGCCGTCCACCACTCCCCGGTCTCCGCCCCCTCCGGCAGACGTGGGTCGGGAGCGTAGGCCGCTTCGACCATGCCCTTGAGGAGATGGTCCTCCACCGCGTACGTGGAGCCGAAGCGGGTGGTGTCGAGGAGTTCGCCCGGATTCCCGCCCCGCTGGTACACCAGCCGCGCCGAGGTCACCAGCAGCGGCGTGGATAGAGCCGTGGTCAGCGGGCTGTCCGGCTCGGTCCGCAAGTGTGCGAGGACCGGTGCCCAGTCGACCCCGTCCGGCCACTCCACGCCCCGTAGGTAGGTGACGACGTCCACCGGCCGGACCGGTAGCACCTCCACCACGGCCGCCTGCCGCAGCGCGGGCGCGCCGTTGAGTACCAGCTCCTCGTACTCCACGGCCCGGCAGGTCACGATGAGCGGACGGTCCGTTCCGGTCTTGTTGATTTCCCGGATAGCGCCACGCCGCGCCGTCTCGGGGATCTCGTCCAGGCCGTCGAGGACCGGTATGACCAGGCCCTGCTCCAGGAGGATGCGGGGGATGTCCTCGCGGCCGTTGTAGTACGGCTGCGCCATAGTCCGTACGACCCAGTCGTTCAGCGGCTCCTGAACTGGGTCCCAGGAGGCGACCGGCAGCAGCACGGGCACTGGCCCGCCTCCCTCCCGCGCGGCCAGCAGACCGGAGGTGAGCAGCATGGCCAGCACCGTCTTCCCCGATCCGGGCTCGCCCACCACCACCAGCCGCCGGTGCGGCACCCTCGCATAGCCGTCCGCGAGCCGGCCGACGACCTCCTCGAACCGGCCATCCAACCGTCCGTCCAGGTGTAGCCGCGCCACCCGCGAGCCGTCGGGCCGGTTCCAACGCGAGTCGGTGACACGTCGCCGGGTCGCCGTCCACGTCAGCGGCAGGACCCGCTCGTCCCGCAGTCGCCGCGCCCCCGCTTCGTCCAGCCACTGGGCCCGCAGTTGAAGGGCCAGGTCGTCGGCGAGCGCAGCGGCGTCCAGAGGCGATGTGTCGGTCCCGCGGAAGAAGTCGAGCATCGCCACCACCAGCGCGGCGAGCGAAAGGACGATCCCCACCGCCGAGCCCACGTCGATGCCCGAGTCATCGATCAGCATCCACAGAGTGAGACCGGCGCTCGCTACCGCCACTACGCTTAGTGAGACGGCACGGACCAGATGAGTGTTGGGCGGGCGAACCCGCCGAAGATTTCTATGCTGCACACACTGAAGTATGGCCTTCTGCCAGACGTCTGTCCCAGCCTTCCGTTGCACTGCGCTGGTCGCGATTTCCCTTTCTGCCAAACTGAGTTGACGAATATCTAGCGGCAGGAAATAGCCGGTTTACGTGCCCCGTAAGCGCTTACGCCCCGGGGAGCGAGTGCTGCTGATGGGGCAGAGGTCGTTCAGGGCTGTGATGTGTCGAAGGGCAGAGGCCGGTGGAAGACGACCATGGCCCGGCCCGGTCCGTCGTAGTCCTCCACGGTCTCGGCGTCGAAGCCGAGGCGGCGGTGGAACGCGATCGAGCCGGTGTTCCCGGGTGACGTGATCGCCTTCAGGTGCCGTGCGCCGTGGCGGAGCGCGGCCTCGGCGAACGCGGCATACAGGCGGCGCCCGAGACCGGTGGCGCGGGCATCGTCCCGGGTGGCGATCAGGTGTACGTAGCCGGTGCCGACCGGGGTGACGAACCCGATGACGTAGCCACGGATTCCGTCCTCGGCCCGAGCGACCAGGCAGGTCGAGCCGAACTCCTGTACCAGCGCCAGAAGATGCAGGGCCCGGAGGTCGCGTTCTCCCCAGTATCGGTGATGGTCATCAAGGACCTGGTGGATGTCGGCCGTATCGGCTGATGCGATCCGCATGGCAGGGATCATGCCAGGTGCCGTGATCGCTCGGGGAGTGCGCCAGGGACACCGAGTGGCACCACGCGAGATCTCGCAACGAACTGCCCTCCCCACGCAAAAATCCTACGAACATGTGCACTTGGACAGCAATCTGACGGAACCTTCTGGCAGAAGTCTTGTGGGCCGGGACGTACGGGTCCTACTGTCGCCTCACCTCCACGGCGGCCGCCCCTCCCCGAAGTACCGGTCGTCCCCAGTTGCGCACTCCGCCTCAGAGAAACGGGCATGCGATGTCACGGAAGATCACCGGTACCGAAGTGAGTTCGCGAAGACCTCGGCGAACAGCCGTGTACGCGGCCGCGGTTGCGTCGATGACCGCAGCCGCGGTCGGCCTCGGCGTGCTGGCGGGCACGCCCGCGCTGGCCGGTCAGCACGCCCCCGCCACGCCCCCTGCCGCGCCCCCCGCCACGACCTCCGCCGTGACCCGGGCCGCCCTCGATCCGGCGCTCGTGGCCGGGCGGGGCGCGGACGTGGCCTTCGTCGAGCAGGAGGCCGAGAACGCCGCGACGAACGGCACGGTCATCGGCCCCGACCGCACCGCGTACACGCTCCCCGCCGAGGCGTCCGGCCGCAAGGCGGTCAGTCTGGAGCCGGGCGAGCACGTCGAGTTCAAGCTGCCGCGCGCCGCCAACGCGATCACCGTGCGCTACAGCATCCCGGACGCCCCGAACGGCGGCGGGATCACCGCACCGCTGGACGTCTCGGTGAACGGCAAGAAGCGCTCCACGATGACGCTCACCTCGCAGTACGCCTGGCTGTACAACCAGTACCCGTTCTCCAACGACCCGGGCGCCGGGCTGCTCCACCCCGACTGGTGGATCACCGAGTGCTCCTGCGTACCCAGCGAGACGACCCCGGCCCCGGTCATCGCGAAGCCGTACCGGCCCAGCCACTTCTACGACGAGCAGCGCCTCCTGCTCGGCCGTACGTACCGCGCGGGCGACACCGTACGACTCACCGTCCCGGCCGGCAGCCGGGCCGCGTGGACGGCCATCGACCTGCTGGACTCGGAGCTGGTCGGCCTCCCGCGCATCGAGCTGCTCGCGGCCAACGTCCTCGTGTTCGGGGCCGATCCGACCGGCCGGCGCGACTCGGCGGACGCGATCGACAAGGCCATCGCCTTCGCGCGGCGCACCCACCTCAAGGTGTACATCCCGCCGGGCACGTACCAGGTCAACCGGCACATCGTCGTCGACGACGTCACCATCGTCGGCGCGGGCAACTGGTACACGAAGATCAAGGGCCGCGAGGTCGCCCTCGACCGCCCGGCCCCCGACGGCTCCGTCCACACCGGCGTCGGCTTCTACGGCAAGGACGCGGCGGACGGCGGCAGTCGCAACGTCCATCTGTCCGGCTTCGCCATCGAGGGCGACGTACGCGAACGCATCGACACCGACCAGGTCAACGGCATCGGCGGCGCGCTCAGCGACTCGACCATCGAGGGCCTGCACATCAGCCACACCAAGGTCGGCATGTGGTTCGACGGCCCGATGTCGAACCTGCGGATCACCGGCAACATCATCGTCGACCAGATCGCCGACGCCATCAACTTCCATACGGGCGTGACCGATTCACGCGTCGCCCACACCTTCGTACGCAACTCCGGCGACGACGGCCTCGCCATGTGGTCCGAGAAGACCGCGAACGCCCGCAACACCTTTGACCACAACACCGTCCAGACCCCGGTCCTCGCCAACGGCATCGCGATCTACGGCGGCACCGACAACACGGTCTCGAACAACCTGGTCGCGGACCCGATCCGCGAGGGCAGCGCGCTGCACATCGGCTCCCGCTTCGACGCCGAGCCCTTCGCCGGAAAGCTGAACCTCACGGCCAACACCACGGTCCGCTCCGGTACGTACGAACTCAACTGGAACATCGGCCTCGGCGCCCTCTGGATCTTCGCCCTCGACAAGAGCATCGACGCGGACATCCGGGTCACCGGCAACAACTTCCTCGACAGCACCTACAACGCGATCATGCTGGTCTCCGACTGGGGCGTGAAGGACCAGTACGTCATCAAGGGCGTCCACTTCAAGGACATCAAGGTCGACGGCACCGGTACGTCCGTGCTGAGCGCCCGCGCGGCGGGCGGCGCCACGTTCGAGAACGTGGACGCGCGCAACGTGGGCGCGGTCGGCGTCAACAACTGCGGCTCGTTCAACTTCCCCGCGACCGGCTCGGAGTTCGCCCTCACGGACCTCGGCGGCAACGACGGCGGCTGGCTGGCACCCTGGCTGCTCCCCAACACGATCACCTGCGACGACCGTCCGGAGGTCGTCCCGCCGTCGGCGCCGGGGAGCTGGTGACACCGGACGGCAGGCAGGAACATCCCGGCGGCGGTACGTCCTAGCGTGCCGCACCGACAACAGGCTGGGCCGCCCCCCCCCGTGGCGGCCCAGCCGCTTACTGCCCCACCCGCCCGTCGATGCACTCGCGCAGCAGGTCGGCGTGGCCGCAGTGGCGGGCGTACTCCTCGATCCGGTGCACCAGCAGCTCCCGTACCGCGATGCCGTCCTTGCCCAGGCGCGTGCCCAGATCCGGGTGTTCGGCCAGTGCGGCGTCGGTCGCGGCCTGTTCGCGGGCCAGGTCGGCGTGGGCGGCGTCGACCACGGCCTGGTCCGCGACGGCCCCGTCGAAGTCCGCGTCCCGCTTGCCGTACAGCTTCGGGCGCGGTTCACCGTCGCTGATCCAGTTGAGCCAGTCCCGCTCCACCTCCGCGAGGTGCCGGATCAGACCGAGCAGCGACATGGTCGACGGCGGAACCGGCCGCCGGGCGAGCTGCTCCGCGTCCAGACCCTCGCACTTCATCCGCAGGGTGTGCCGGTAGTCCGTCAGGAAGTCCTGGAGTGTGGGGAGTTCGCCGTCCGGGCTGACCCCCTCGCTGTTGCGGGGGTCGTCGTCGGGGTCGGCCCACATGTCGGGGTAGACGGTTGCCTGGCTCCATCGTGCGGGTTGGTCGCTCATGGGGGCCATGGTCGTCGGCGAGGGCCCGCGCCCGCCAGTGGTTTGCGGCGCGGGGCCGTCGCTCACTCCGCGTGGCCCTGTCCGACCCGGCCCTTTCGCAGGTCCTGGTGGAGGAACCACGCCGTGAGCGCGACGACCGTCCCGCAGACCGTGGGCACGATCAGCCACGGGAGGCCGGTCCACACGGTCAACAGGCCCACGACGGCGCAGCTCACCCCCGTGACGATGAGCAGCCACTTGCCGTACGGGCTCCAGGTGAGGAATCCGAGGTGGCGCGGTCTGATCAGACGCACCCCGCCGAACATCAGGGTCAACGCGGCCATCAGCCCCGCGAAGGTCCCGGCGGCGACGATCATCTGGGGTTCGTCGCGAGGCGCGTCGGCGGAAACCTGGCGGATGTCCCCCTCGGCGATCTCCACGACGTTGCCGCGCCAGACGGTTCCGGTGATCCGGTCCTTCGGCTCAAGCCCGCTCAGCACCGGCCCCGAGTGGCCGAACGACACGACCCTCCTCGGGTAGGGCTCCGGGCCGAGCAGGGTCGCGTCTATCTGCCTGGGGGCGTTCCGGGTGCTCTCCACGGTGAAGGCGAGCTCCCGCAGACAGTCCTCAAACCTCGGTATCACCGTGCGGGCGGGGCACGTCTCGGCCGCTCTGTACTCGTTGAGCCGGCCGCGACTGTCGGGCAGCCAGCTGGCGAAGGCCGAATAGCAGGTCAGCGCGGCGAGCACGGAAAGAACGAGCAGCGCCCCACCCACCAGCAGAGTCTCACCGATCCTCGACCGGGGCGGCGGGGGTATGTCCTTCCACTGGGCGGCGCCGGTTCTCTTCATGGCCATCGCTTGTCTCCCCCGCTGTTTGCCGCCGAAGTCCGCAGGACGCCAGTGTCTTCCGGCCATGATCAGACGGGCAAGGAGAGCAACCGGCAGTCCGGCCCCTGCCGTCGCTGCCGTACTCTGCCGTCTCCTGGCATCCTCTGGCGGCCCCTTACTTGCGGCGTCCTTACCGGTGGTTGCGTTCCGCGCGGGGGACGAGTCCCGCCCGTACTTCGCTCATCCTGGCCCGTACGCCCTGGACGGGTACGGCGCCTGCGGGGCCGGTGGGGGCGGTGGGGGCGGTGGGGGCCGGGTTCGGGTTGCCCCGGCAGGTGCCGCAGAGTCCGCCGGGCATCGCTTCCGCGCTGCCGGGGGCGCGGCATTCGCCGCATTCCAGGGTCCGCAGGACGACGCGGTGGGCGGGGGAAGCTTCGCGTACGGGCGGGAGTTTGTCGCGCAGGCGTCGGCGGACGAGTGCGGCGGCGTGGTGGACGGGTGTCGGCAGGCCGTCGGTGAGGGCGTGGAGGAGTTCCGGTTCGGTGGCGCCGCGCTCGAACCATTCGCTGACCTGGGGTTCCAGTGCGAGGCAGTCGGCCTGGGACAGGCTGAGTGTGGGGGTGGTGCGGCCGAGGGCGGCGAGCAGGATGAACGAGCGTGAGCGGGTGGGGCGTTGGGGCTGCTCCGGTGGTACGTCGCCCCGGGTGAAGGCATCCCACCAGTCGTCGTCGCGCCAGGTGCGGGAGAAGAACGTCCGCGTGACCCAGAGCAGCACCTCCTCGGTCGCGATGCACTCGCTGCCCCGGCGCAGGTGACCTGCTTCCTGGAGGCGGTTCAGCGTGGTCCGCAGGGCGCACTGTCCGTACGGGAGCGCCTTGGCCAGGGTCTTCACGGAGATGTCGGCGCCGTCACACAGGCCGTCGATGTACGCGGCGACGGCAGCGTCACGGGGGAGGAGGTGGGTGAAGTCATGTCCGGTGCGCGGGCGTTGATCCGGTGCCGAACGTTTGCCGTACCCGGGATTGGCCATCGGGTGATCGAGCGTGGGCGGCGGTACGGGCGCAGAGGGGAGGGCGGCACTAAGCTGGCTGACAGCCATGAGATCGCTCCTGACGATCGAAGTGGTCAGGCCCCTGTTCGGTGTTATCGCACCGGCGGGGGCCGTCTCGGTTCGGCTGACGCTAGAGCGTCGCTACCATCCGTCGCAAGTCGGTCACAAATGGTCAACGTGCCGGTCAGGGTGGGCGGGTGGGTATTCAATCCCGCCACCCATTCCGCTGAAAGAGCGCTCGGATCTCGACGCTTGAGCCCCAGGGCCTGACGGACGGGCGTGACGGGCCTGACCGGCGTGACCGGCGTGACCGGCGTGGCCGGACTGTGCGGCCCGTCAGATCTGTGCGCCCTCGGCCGAGACGTCCTCTGTGGGCAGGGGGGTGGCGCTGATGCCGTTGATCAGGGTCGCGATGCCCCACGACATGCGCTGCTCCGCCGTGCCGGAGACCAGCTGCGCGGCCACGCCCGCGATGTGCGGGTGGGTGCGCTCCGATGTGCCGTGCAGGGCGCCCGTGAGGGAGTCCCACTCGGCCTGCGTGTCGGTGGACTGGTCCCGCGTCGCCTGCTCCGCCGCTGTCGCGGTCGCGTACTGAAGCAGTACGTCCACGCCCCAGGCCGCCTGGCCGGGTGGGACGCCGCCCTCGTCGAGCAGCGCGAGCAGTGATTCGACCAGCCGGAGGTAGTGCGTGCCGCTGGGGCGGGTCACCAGTGCGGCGCGGGACAGGCCGGGGTGCGTGAAGAGGGTGTCCGTGTACGAGGTGAGCAGCCACTCCAGCCGCTCGCGCCAGTCGCCGCCGTTCGCGACGCGCAGCGTGCCCAGCAGCTCGTCGAGGATCGCCGCGTGCAGTTCGGCGGTGTTGGCGACGTACACGTAGAGCGAGGCCGGACCCGTGTCCAGCTCCTGCGCCAGGCGGCGCATGGTCACCTTCGCCAGCCCTTCGGACTGCATGATCCCGACCGCCGTGGCCACGATCCCGTCCCGCGACAGGGCGGGTTTGGCCGGGCGTTCCCGGCGGCTGCGTCGTGGCTGGTCGGTGTCGGATCCCATACGGCCCACCGTAACGAACGGGTAGGGGGCGAACAAGTTCGGGCCAAACGCGTTCGTGACGAACTTGTTCGTCACGAACATGTTCGTTACGGTGAAGAGGTGCCGGCGATGCCGGAGGTGCCGGAGGTGCCCTGAAGCACCCACTCCGCGCCGCCCCACCCCGCACGCCTCGACTCCGCACCACCCCTCGACTCCGTACGAAGGAGATGGCCGCCATGTCCGCATCTGCATCTGCATCCGCATCCGCACCCGTATCCACGTCAACGCCGGCGTCAACACCCGCGTCGACCGGTGCGTCCCCGACCCGGTTCGCCCTGTGGCTGATCCTCGCGCTGGTTCTCGTCGCCGACGCGCTCGACATGATCGACTCCACCGTCACCAACATCGCCGCCCCCACCATCGAGCACGACATCGGAGGCGGTGAGTCCCTGATCAAGTGGCTCGGCTCGTCCTACGCCCTGGCCATGGGCGTCCTGCTCGTCATCGGCGGGCGCCTCGGCGACAAGTTCGGCCAGCGGCGGCTGTTCCTGATCGGCATGACGGGCTTCACGCTCGCCTCCGCCGTCTGCGGTCTCTCGCCCGATCCGGCACTCATGATCGTCGCCCGTGTGGTGCAGGGGGCGTTCGGTGCCCTGCTCATCCCGCAGGGCATGGCGATCATGACCAAGACCTTCCCGCGCGACATGCTCCGCAAGGCGTTCAGCCTCTTCGGGCCCCTGTTGGGTCTGGCGACGGTCGGCGGCCCGATCCTGGCCGGATTCATCATCGACGCGGACATCGCGGGGCTGTCCTGGCGCCCGATCTTCCTGATCAACATCCTGCTGGGCACCGTCGGCACGTTCGTGGCCGCGCGGATGCTGCCCCGCAGCGACCGCGACGCGTCGGTCACGGTCGACGGCACCGGCGCCGCCCTGCTGGCCCTGACGATGTTCGGCCTGCTCTTCGGCCTCATCGAGGGCTCCGGCAGCGGCTGGGGAGTGGTGCCCATCGGCAGTCTGATCGCGGGCGCGGTGTGCTTCGTCCTGTTCGCGCGCCGCCAGAAGTCGGCCGCGAACCCGCTGATCAAGCCGTCACTGCTGAGGAACCGAGGCTTCACGTCCGGCTTGGTCGTCGGCCTGCTGTACTTCGCCGTCACCAGCGGACTCGTCTACGTCATGTCGCTGTTCATGCAGCAGGCGCTGCACGCCTCGCCCGGCGACACCGCCCTCGGGCTGCTGCCCCTGACCATCGGCATCATCATCTCCGCCGGTGCGGGGATGGTCCTGATCAAGCGGCTGGGCCGCACCCTCATCCTCATCGGCATGCTGATCACCCTCGCCGGCGGCGGCTGGATGCTCGCCCTCGTCCTCGCTCAGGGCACCGACCTCACCCTGTGGACCCTCACCCCGGCCGTCCTCCTCACCGGTATGGGTATGGGTGCCTGCTTCGGGACGATCTTCGACATCGCCCTCGGCGGCATCGACCCCGACGAGGCGGGCAGCGCCAGCGGCTCTCTCAGCGCCGTCCAGCAGCTCGCCGCGGGCATCGGCTCCGCCACCGTCACCACGGTCTACTTCCACTCCGGCGCCCCCGCCCACGCCATGACGGTCAGCCTCATCACGGTCCTCGCCGTCACCGCGGCCTGCCTCCCCGCCCTGCGCCTCATGCCCCAGCACGCCCCGGCGGAGGAGCACGCCCCGGCGGAGGAGCGCGAGGAGGCTTAGGAGCCGCTCCTCTTCCGCGTTGGGCGAGACGGTCACACCCTGCGATGGAGTCGAGTCAATCCTCAAGATTCAAGAGCATCATGCGGAACACTCCGGCCAGGTGTTCCCGTTCCCCCTTGTCCAGGCAGGCGATCAGCCGGTTCTGGCAGTCCAGGACATCCGCGAAGACCTGGTCGAAGAGTTCCCGACCGGGAGTGGTGAGCTTGACGATCACTTGGCGACGGTCGACGGTGTCGGGCGAACGAGTCACCCAGCCACGGGATTCCAGTGACTTCAGGCGGGCCGTCATGGTGCCCGAGGTGACCAGTGTCGCCGACATCAGGTCTCTGGGCGTGGCCGCACCGAGAGGGCGGCGGCGCAGCAGGGCGAGCATGTCGAAGGACCATGGTTCGAGCTCGACCGACTCGAGCACCCGTTCGCGGTCCCTCTCGAACAGCCTGATCAGGCGCAGCATGCGACTGACCACCTGATTGCTGCTCACGTCGAGTCCGGGCCTGACCTCGGCCCATTCCGCGATCATGCGGTCAACCGCGTCCTGGGTCGCGGGTGCGCCCTCCTGGGACTCCTGGGGCTCCTGGGGCTCCTGGGATGTCATCGTCACCTCGTCACTCGGTGCGGGGCCGGCTTCATTCTGGCCCACGCGGGGGAAAGTGTCGATAGTCAAGGTACCTGCCCCCTATTCCTCTGTTAGAGGCGAGAGGCCCCGTCGCTGGCGAGATTCTCGATACCTCTTGACTCTCAAGATAGTGCGTTTCTAAGGTGCTCCCCATCGGCCACCCCAGGTGGTCGGTGCCACCGTCGGTCCGCATCGGACCGCGACGCGAAGGGCGGGCGCCATGGAAGAGATCGTGCGGGAGCGGGGGAGGCCGACCGGTACGCCGGAGGCCAAGCGAGTGGCGGCGGGGGCCGGTGTCGGTGCCGCGATCGAGGTGTACGACTTCATCGGGTTCGGCACCGCTGCCGCGCTGTACTTCGGCGACGCCTTCTTCCCCCGATCCGACGCGGCGACGGGCACTCTGTTCGCCTTCGCCACGCTGGGCGTCGGATTCGTCGCCCGGCCGTTGGGCGGCATCGTCGCAGGGCACATCGGTGACCGGATCGGCCGCAAGCCGGTCCTGGTCGCCAGCCTGATCCTGATGGGTGTGACGACCGTCTGTATGGGACTGCTGCCGACGTACGACGCGGTCGGCGCACTGGCTCCCATCCTCCTCGTGGTCGTCCGCGTCGTGCAGGGTCTCGCCTTCGGGGCGGAGTGGGGAGGCGCCGTACTGATGACCTACGAGCATGCCCCCCTGCACCGGAAGGGCGCCTACACCGGCTTCATGCACGCGGGGTTCGCGGTCGGGTTGCTCCTTGCCAACCTCGCGTTCCTGAGCACGTCCTCACTCGGCAACGACTGGTCCTGGCGTCTGCCCTTCCTGTTCAGCCTGGTGCTGATCGTCATCGGTCTGGCCATCCGTTCCCGGCTGAGCGAGTCGCCGGTCTTCGAGGAGGTCAAGGGCTCCGGTGGCGAGTTGAAGTCGCCGATGGTGGAGGTGATCCGGCGTGACTGGCGTGCCGTCGGGCTC
The DNA here is from genome assembly GCF_055587045.1 of Streptomyces sp. NPDC048671. Lineage (NCBI taxonomy): Bacteria > Bacillati > Actinomycetota > Actinomycetes > Kitasatosporales > Streptomycetaceae > Streptomyces > Streptomyces sp. NPDC048671. Next base: position 215,705 of record NZ_JBVJHB010000010.1, read on the forward strand.
GGCCTGCTGATCCGCGTCGCCGAGCCGGCGGGTTACGCGGTCGCCGTCACCTTCATGCTCAGCTACCTCAAGGACAACGACCTGGCGAGCGAAGGAGTGATCCTCCGGTCACTGTGCCTGGCCGCGGGAATCGGAATCGTGGCCACTCCCCTGTGGGGGATGCTGACCGACCGGATCGGGCGCAAGCCCGTCTTCATCGGAGCGTGCGTCTTCGGTGTCGCGTTCGCCTTCCCCATGTTCCTCATGGTCAACACCGGTTCGGTCCTCCTGGTCTCCGGTGTGCTGGTCCTGGCCTACACGGTGTTCCAGAACGCCTTGGTGGCCGCGCAGGGAACCCTGCTCCCGGAGATGTACCGGCCCGAGGTGCGCTTCAGTGGGGCCTCGCTCGCCTACCAGCTGTCGGCCGTCATCGCCGGATTCGTGCCCTTCATGGCCTCGGCGCTCTACCTCGCGGTCGGCTGGAAGGGTACGGCCCTGCTGTTCGCGGTGTTGTGCCTGATCAGCCTGGCGGCTGTGGTCAGGGTGCCCGAGCCGTGGAGTGCGCCGACCCGGGACCAGGCCCGGGAACTGGTGGAGAGATTCACGTCGGACCCCGGCCCGGCGGAGCAGGGCGCCGTGCCGTCGCGCGCCGCCGGAGTGACCGCGTCCAGGAGTGGAGCAGAGTGAACACGACCCGACAAGGTGAGCGCGAACCGGCGTCGGCAGGGCCCCCGGCCGGTCTGGCGGGTGCGCTGGACGGCAGGACGGTGGTCGTGACGGGTGGAGCACAGGGCCTCGGGGCCGCGGTCGCGGAGATGGCCGCCGATGCCGGCGCCGCTGTGGTGGTCGCGGACACCCGGCCGGTGGAGGCGAGGACCGACCGCATCACCGAGCGCGGAGGCAGGGTCCTGCACCTGGTCCACGACGTCACGGTGCCCGACCAGTGGGACGTCCTGGTGGACCAGGTCCTGGAGGAGTTCGGCAGGCTCGACGGTCTGGTCAACAACGCGGGACTGAGCCATCGCGTGAGTGTCCTGGACACACGTCCTGAGGACTGGGCGAAAGTCCTCGACGTCAACGTGGGCGGCACGTTCCACGGCATCAGAGCGGTCGGCGGGGCCATGAGCCGCCGACAGGGCGGCTCGATCGTCAACATCTCCTCGGCGACGGGACTCGTCGGCCATCCGGCAGCGGCGTACTCGACTGCCAAGTGGGCCGTGCGGGGGCTGACGCGGTCGGCGTGCGGAACACTGGCGGCTGACAACGTCCGCGTGAACTCGGTCCATCCCGGCCTCGTGCGCACACCGATGGCCGTGTCCGGCACCAGCGCCTATGTGGATGCCAACATCGCTCTCACCCCGCTGGGACGCATGGCGGACAGTTCGGAAATCGCGCAAGTGGTGATCTTCCTGCTCTCCGATCTCGCCTCATACGTCACGGGTGCGGAGATCGCCGTGGACGGGGGCTACTCGGCCTTCGGCGGACAGGCCGACGTAGCCCGCGTGGTCACCGAACTGGAAGGCTCGCGCCTTGACTGAGCAGGCGGCGGGGGCCTCGACGCCGCACCCACAGCCCCTCTCCGGCCCTGAGCCACGCAGTGCTCCGGAACTCGACGAGTGGATCGAGAAGGTGATGGCCCGCACGGACTTCGGCGGTCTCACACGGCGTGAGTACCGCTACGGCGACCACGCCGAGCAGGTCGCCGACCTGTGGATGCCCGAGAGCGGGACGTACCGTCGGCTCGTCCTCCTCGTCCACGGCGGGGGATTCGCCCGCCACTTCGACCGCACCCTCATGGCGGCAGCCGCAGCGGATCTCACCCGACGAGGCTTCGCGGTGTGGAACACCGAGTACCGGCGCACCGATTGCGGTGGTGGACCGCTGACCAGCCCCCTTGACGTCGTCTCCTCGTTGGAGCGCATGCGCTCGGAGTTGCAACCCTCACGGCGTCCCCTGGTCCTGGGGCATTCGGCGGGAGGCTACCTCGCCCTGCGCATGACCTGCCTGCCCGTCGTCGCGGGCGTGATCGCGCTCGGCGCGGTGTGCGACCTGCGGGCCAACGCGATGGCGCCTGACGACGAATACGCGCGATTCATGGGCGGGTTGCCGGGCGAGGTGCCGGGCCTCTACCAGGCCGCGGATCTCATGACGCCACCTGGGACGGCGTGTCCGCAGTTCCTGCTGTGGGGTGAGAACGAGCAGCCGCACAGGATCGCGGAGAACCAGCGGCTGGCCGATGCCGTGCGAGAGGCGCGGGGGCGGGTGACCGAAGAGGAGATCCCGGCGACCGGGCACTTCGGCTTCCTTGATCCGCGCTCTCTCGCCTGGCGGCGTGCGACCGGACGGCTGGAGGAGATGCACACACACGACTAGCTAGAGAGGAGACGCTCGGGCGCGAGGAGGAGCAATGCCCCCTTCGCACCACCGCTGAGGCACATTCTCCGGCGCCTGGGTGACGCCGGCTTCCAAGAACCTGAGGCTGTGGAATCGCTCGGGAATCGCTGGGGAATCACGGCACTTGGTCCCAAGCACCTGGCACGGAGAACCAACGCTTCGTGGTGCGGCCCCTGGCATCGTCCGTAAGTGAGCGGTCCGACTGACGACACATCGGTCCGTGTTCCCCGTCTGCCGACTGGTGCACGGGTACGCGCACGAGCAACAGGAGGAAGTCATCATCACCACGAACAGGCGTGTCGCGGCGACGCTGATCAGCGCCGCCGCGGTCCTCACGGCCCTCACCGTCCCCGCCCAGGCCGCCAGTACCCACAGCAGCGGCGCACAAGCGGTCTCCTGCTACGGCAGTGCCCGCTCGTACTCGGCCGAGGCGGGCTCCGGCGCCGGAGACAACGCGCACTGGCCCAAGCGCGGCCAGTGGACCAAGGTCAAGGGCAACTGCAGCGACATCAACATCAAGACGAACCAGACCCGCAAGGTGCGGGTCTGCACACACAGCAAGTGCCACGGCTGGGTCAACGCCAAGGCGGGGGTGTGGACGGTCATCTTCAAGAACTCGACCAAGGGAGCCCAGTACTACCTGCAGTTCAACGGCACGAAGACCAACAGCGGGACCATCGCCGACTGACCGGTTCGGGCAGCGGTGATACCGAGGAGTGGGTGGTCCCTCATCCGGAGCAAGGGTGAGGGGCCACTCGCGTATGCCCAGGCCGGCCGCGGACCCTTGCCCTGCCTTGCGTTGCGCTGTCCTGCCTCACCCAGGCCCTGCCTATGAACGGATCTCGTGTCCGCCGGGCGTGCCCATGTGACGGTATTCGCTGGGTGGCATGCCGTACGTGGCGCGGAAGACGTGGGTGAAGTCGGCGGCGCGAGGGAAGCCCCACGCGGTCGCGATGGCGTGGATGGGGCGAGCGGCCAGCGCGGGGTTGGTGAGGTCGCGCCGGGCGCCGTCGAGTCGCTGCTGACGAATCCAGGCGGTGACCGTGGCGCCCTGGCGCTGGAAGACCCGGTGCAGGGTGCGCAGCGAGATGTGGTGGGCGGCGGCGATCTGGCGGGGAGTCAGCTCGGGATCGCGCAGGTTCTGACGGACGAAGCTGTGGATACGTGTGGTGAGCGCCTCGGGGTGAGCCTCGGGCGGGGTCGTGTCGTCGAGGTGGTGGGCGAGCAGCGCTGCCGCCAGGTCGATGGTCACCGCCCCGAGCCGCTCGGCGTCGGCCGGCCGGTACGAGGCGGATTCGGCGGTCAGGCGGGTGAGGAACTGGGCGAGGAGAACGCCGAGACCTGTCTGCCCGGAGAAGGGCAGCGTGAGCAGCCGGTCCGCGGCCCCTCTGGGCAGGGGTAACAGCGTCTGGGGGAAGAGCACGTCGATCATGGCCACCGACGCGTGGTCGATGGCCATCCTGGCGCGCAGGGGCAGCGAGGTGCTGGACAGCATCAGATCGCCCGCGCCCAGCCGGATCTCCCGGTCGGCGTGGACGGCGCCGGCGCTCCCGCGCTGGGTGAAGGTGAGGTTGTACAGCTCCGGATCGGACTGCCGGATCAGTCTCGGGGTGCGGTTCGAGCGAAGAGGCGGGCAGTCGAGGGCGGACACACTCACCGACCCCAGGCCCAGCACCCGTAACGTCGCCCGGAAGTCGTCGGCTTGCTCGGAATCGACCTCGTTGGGTGCGTGGCTGTCGCATGCCATGTCCCGCCAGCACGGGAACCGATCCGCCTCGGGCAGTTCCTCCCAACAGAACACCGACTCGGCCATCTGTCCCCCTTCGGCATGGTGAGCGCCCCCACAGCGCAGGACAAATACCAGCAAACCTTCGGCAGGACGTGACCACAAGGGAGCAAAAGCGCACGGGCGGCCGAGGATCTCGCGCGGGCGCACTGTGGTCGGTCGTCCGGGGCCCTGCCGGTCACCGAGAGAGGTAAAGGTGCGAAAACCTTCCTACCGTCTCGATCTGGACATTTATGGGTTCATTCCGGACCGATGGGTCGCGAACGATTGCCAGGCGCAGCCGCCTTACTGGATCTTCGTGGAGCATCGGGGCAGAGCTGAATTCTGGCTGGGGCTGAATTCACCTGTACCGGATGGTCGATGCAGGCTGTGCGATGTCCGCGCGGCCTGCATCGGCATGTTCCGTACCGGTTCATCCGACGGTGCCGGCACACGGCACCAGGTGTCCGGTCAGCCGCGCTTGAGGTCGGTGACGAACGACGCCCAGACAGCCGCCCGGAACATCAGCGCAGGGCCGTCAACCACCTTGAGCTTCATGATCGTAATCCTCCGCCAACGACTCGATCAAGGTCAGCGACGCTGGTGGTGAGCATCTCGTCGAACTTCTCCGCCTGGTCCATCTGCATGCGCCGCACCCCGGACTCCAGCTGTCCGATGAAGGAGCCGCTGAGGAAGAGCGGGGCGCCCAGGAGAGTGCGGGGCGAGGAGGAGGGATCGAGCTTTCTGGGACCTGGCATGACAACTCCCTGTGGCACACGTGCGGTTGTTGGGACCGCACCTCTTCCAGGCTAACGAGAGATTGGCCACGCTGGGTATGCATTGTCATTACTCAGCGTGGAAGGAATGGATCATGACGACTACGGAGCGGCGCAGGGTGACGGTGGGAAGAGAGCGGGAGGCAGAGGAGGCGGTGGAGCGGTTGCGGGAAGGGTTCGCGGGGGTCGGGATCACGTTGCCGTCGCTGAGGGTCGACCCGGTCTCGTGCGCGGGCAGCGGGCCTGCCGTGCTCGTCGACCTGGGGCGCTGCAACCTCGACACGGTGCGGCGGCTGAGCAGTGTGCTGGACGGGAAGGTGGCCGGTCATGGTGGCTGAGAGCGGTGAGCCGGAGGCGTGTACGCCGGAGCCGGGGTCGTTCGCCGTGGATGTGCGGGACGGGCGGGTGGGCCGGGTGATGGGGCGCGTCGGGCCGGATGTGCAGCTGCGGCCGCCAGGCGGGGGCCCGGAGTGGGACTGCCCGCCCGATGCCGTCCGGCCGGCCCCGCCGGGGCTGGTGCTGCGCGCGCGGGTGACGGAGGTCAACCGGGAGGGACAGCTGCCGCGGTGAGGATGCGAAGGAGTGCCGTGCCGCGTGGGCAACGGGGGCGAATAGCCTGCACCCATGCTGAGCATGAACACGGAAAGCGACGCACAACTGGCTGTCAGGGCGGCCCAGGCGGGAGCGGCGGTGGTCCGGGACATGTACGGAACATCGCCGGAACGCTTCGAGAAGTCCGGCGGTGACTTCGCGACGGCCGCCGACCTCGCGGCCGAGAAGGCCATCCTCGACATCCTGCGGACCGCCCGGCCCGATGACGCGGTGACGGGCGAGGAGAGCGGCCGCACCGGGTCGGAGGGTGCTGAACGCCGGTGGCTGGTCGACCCCTTGTGCGGCACGTTGAACTACGCCGTGAACACCATGGTGGTCGCGGTGAACGTCGCCCTGCGCGACGGGTCCGCCATCACGGCGGCAGCGGCTGCCGATCCGTTCGCCGACGAGGTGTTCTGGACCGACGGCGAGCTGGCCCGGCTTCGAAGGGGCGGTGCGGACGAGGAGTTGGCGCCCTCGTCCGGGTCCAGGCTGGTGGACGTCAACCTCGACCCGCCGTTCCCCAACGCGCCGGACTTCCGGGCGGTCGGCCTGCTGGCCGCACCGGAGTTCGCGGAGCACTTCCGGCCGCGCGTCGTCTCCAGCACCCTTGCCGTGGCCTGGGTGGCGGCCGGGCGGCGGGCGGCGTACGTCACGGACGGCCGGCTGCGCGACAGTGTGCACTTCGCCGCCGGTATCGCCCTGTGCGAAGCGGCGGGCTGTGTGGTGACCGGCATTCAGGGCCGGCCGCTGCACACCGGCGCGGGTGGCCTGGTGGTGGCGGCCGACCGGGAGACGCACGCCCTGTTGCTGGAGATGATCAGGAACCAGGTCCCGGCCGGCCGCTGAGCAGCCACTGAGCGGCCGCTGCGCGGATACTCGTCGGCCGGCGTCCGTGGCGGGTTCCTCGCTTGCGCTCACCGTCACCGCCGGCCTCCTCGCGCTCGGCGCCGTCCTCATAGCCACCTCGCGGGGGAGGCGCCACCGTGGCTGCCGTAGCGTTCGGGCGGCCCCTCGGCCATGAGGAGCCGCCCGTGGTGCCCGCCCGTGGTCCTGGTCCGTGGTCCTGGTCCATAGTCCTCGCCCGTGGTCCTCGCTTCTGGAAAGGACACCCTGATGCCGGCCGTTCTCGTCCTGCTGCTCTCCGGCACCTGGCTGCTCTCCGGCGCCCTCGTCACCGGGACCGATCCGCTGATCGTCGCGGTGGGCCGTACCGCCGTGTGCTGCCTGGTGCTCACCGTCGTCGCCGCGTCGAGCACCAGCGGCCGGGCGGACCTGCGGCGGGCCGCCGCCCGGCCGGCGACCGTCTGGCTGCTGGGCCTGCTCGGCTTCGCCGGGTACGCGGCGGGCACCCTGCTCGCCATCCCCCGCATCGGCACCTCCCTGACGAACCTCGTCGTCGCGCTGATGCCGTGCGCCTCGGTGGCCGTCGGCGCGTTGTTCTTCGGCGAACGGTCCGGGCCCCGCAAGGCGGCGGGCGCCGCCCTGGCCTGCGCGGCGGCCGCCGGGTACGCCGCGCTGGGCGCGGACGCCGGGGACCTGGACGCGATTGGGCTGCTGCTGGTGGTGGCCGCGACGGTGGCGTTCGCGGTGTACGGGTTCCTGTACCGGAACCGGCTGTCCGGGCTGCCGCCGCTGGCCGTCCTGCCCGTGCTGCTCGCGGCGGCCACCTGCCTGCTGCTCCCGATGTCGCTGCCCGCGCTGATCGCCCACCCTCCGACGCTCGCCGCGACGGGCGGGATCGTGGTGCTCGGCGCGGTCGTCTACGCCCCCGCCTACCTCGTGCAGCACCGCCTCATCCTGCTCCGCGGCCCGGTCTTCACGGCCGCCGTCCAACTGGCCGTGCCCTTCACGGTCCGGCTCGGGGACTGGGCCCTGGACACCGCGCCCGCCCCCTCGCTCGCCGAACTGCTGTTGCTGGCGGTGTGCTGTGCGGGGATCGCTCTCGTCACCGTCCGGCCGGTCCGCTCGTCCGAGCCGGTCGCCTCCGAAGGCTGAACAGAGCGGGTGGTTCAGTGCGCCCGTCACACGATCGTGGGACGCGGAGGGAAGCGGCACCGCGCCGCGGAACCGTCGGTCTACGCTCCCCAGACAGGTTTCAGGAGAGGGGACCCGCGATGACCGCCGCGATGGTCGAGCACCAGCAGGACTCCGAAGGCGGCCGGTGGGGCTACCTGCTGCGCACCTGGCAGGAACTGGACGTGCCCGAGGGGTGGCGCGCCGAGATCGACGAAGAGCGGATCTTCCTGGCACCGCCGCCGCATGCGCATCACAACGGGATTGCCGCCGAGGTGCAACGCCGTCTCTATGCGAATCTGCCCGACGAGCTGGAGATCTATCAGACCCTGGGGGTGCACGTGGCACCCCTCGACAAGCTGTACGTTCCCGATCTCGTCGTTATGCCGGCCGAGCTGATCGATGCCGCCGACCCCGAGGCCAGCGATCCCATGGACGCCTCCGAAGCGCTCCTCGTCGTCGAGATCACGTCGAAGGGGAACGCGCGGGAGGACCGGACGAAGAAGTACCGCGCCTATGCGCGCGCGGGTGTCCCCATGTACCTGCTGATCGACCGGTTCGACACGCGTGGCGCCATGAGCACCCTGTTCACGGAGCCGAACGAGGACGGCACGTACAAGCGCTACGACGCGGTGCCGTTCGGCAAGCCGCTCGGCCTGCCCGCACCTTTCGGCGTCACGCTGGCCACGGACGCCTTCCCGGTCTGAGGCGGAACGGCGAAACGGCGGCACCCCGAGGGGTGCCGCCGCTTCGCCATTTCCGATGTGGCCGTCAGACCCCCGCGGGTTCCTTCGGCAGGGCATCCGGGCCGGCCGTCCCCGCAGCCGGGGGCGCGGCGGCCACCGGGGAGGCGGCGGCCGGTTCCTGCGACACGTTGAACTCCGTCAGCAGGTCCTTGCTGAAGCCGAAGAAGTACGTGGCGACGAAGCCGGCCAGGTAGCCGACCACCAGACCGCCCGCGTAGATCGCGATCGTCGCGCCCAGGCCGTGGTTGCCGTCCAGCAGCGGGAACAGGGCCCAGCCGGACGGGCCGATCGCGGTGGAGCCGACCGCGTCGCCGAGCTGGTTGAAGAAGCCGACGAACGCGCCGCCGAACGCACCGCCCACGCACGCCGTGACGAACGGGCGGCCCAGCGGCAGCGACACACCGTAGATCAGGGGTTCGCCGACGCCCAGGAAGCCCGCGGGCAGGGCGGACTTGATGGTCTTGCGGATCGACTCGTTGCGGGGGAGGCGGAAGTAGACCGCGATGGCCGCACCCACCTGGCCCGCGCCGGCCATGGCGAGGATCGGGAGCAGGACCGTGTAGCCCTGCTGCTCGATCAGCGTGGTGTGGATCGGGATCAGCGCCTGGTGCAGGCCCAGCATGACCAGCGGCAGGAAGAAACCGCCGAGGACCAGGCCCGCGCCCGCGCCGCCGTTGGACAGCAGCCAGTCCGCGAACGTACCGATCGCGGTGGAGACCTCACCCGCCACGTACATCAGGCCGAAGATCGTCACCAGGCCGGAGATCAGGACCGTCAGGGTCGGGGTGACCAGGACGTCCAGCGCCTCCGGGACCCAGCGCCGGCACCACTTCTCCACGTACACCGCGAGCACCGCCGCGCCCAGGGCGCCGAGGACGCCGCCCTGGCCGGGGGAGAGCTTCTGGCCGAACGCCTCGATGTTCGCGACGCCCGGGAAGACGATGATGGCCGCGACCGCACCGCCGAGGATCGGCGTACCGCCGAACTCCTTCGCCGTGTTGTAGCCGACGAAGACCGCGATCAGGGCCATGAAGCCGGACGCCATCGCCGCCAGGGCGGGGGTGACGGACGGCAGCCAGCCGAGGTTCACCAGCAGACCGTTCAGGCCCGCGATGATGCCGCAGCCGATCAGGGCCGGGATCAGCGGGACGAAGATGTTGGCGATCCTGCGCAGGAAGAGCTTGAACGGCGTGGCGTTCTTCGACTTCCGCGCCGCCTTCATCCCGGCGCCCTGCGCGGCGAGTTCCTCCGCCGTGACCGGCACAGTGGCGGGGTCCGGGGCGGACGCCCGGCCCTCCTCGACGAGCTTCTCGAACTCCGGCGTGACGCGGGCGACCGTACCGGGACCGAGAACGATCTGGTACGTGTCGTCGTCGACCACGCCCATGACGGCGGGGACGGCCTTCAGCGCGTCGTCCTGGACGAGCGAACGATCGTGCAGGCCCAGCCGGAGCCGGGTCATGCAGTGGGCGATGGAGCTGACGTTCGCGGCGCCACCGACGAGCGGAAGGATCGCGGCGGCAGTGGCGCGGTTCTTGTCTTCTGTAGCCATGGTGCGTGGTGCCTTGCTGTGCGGGGGGTGGGGCGGAAGGGTCAGGTGGTGCGGGGCGCGGCGGCGAGCGCGGCGCGGAGGTGGCCGTCCGACGCGGACAGGAGCGTGGCGGCGGTGGGGCCGTCGACCTGGCCGAGGATGGTGAGGATGGCGTTCTTCACCTCACCGTCGGTGGCGGCGAGCGCGGCCTCGATCTCGGCGTCCGACGCCCCGGTGGCCAGCGAGACGATCCGCCGGGAGCGGGCGCGCAGCTTCTCGTTGGAGGCGCGGACGTCGACCATGAGGTTTCCGTACGTCTTGCCGAGCCGGATCATCGTGATCGTCGAGAGCATGTTGAGGACGAGCTTCTGGGCCGTGCCCGCCTTGAGCCGGGTGGAGCCGGTGAGCAGCTCCGGGCCGACGACGACCTCGACGGGGTGCTCGGCCGCGCCGCCCAGCGCGGAGTCCGCGTTGCAGGACAGGCCGATGGTCAGCGCGCCCTTGGTGCGGGCGTGCTCGACGGCACCGATCGCGTACGGCGTACGGCCGGAGGCGGAGATGCCGACCACCGTGTCGTCGGCGGTGAGGCCCAGCGCGTCGAGGTCGGCGGCGGCCAGCTCCTTGCTGTCCTCGGCGCCCTCGACGGCGGTGATCATCGCGGACGGGCCGCCCGCGATGAGGCCGATGACGTCCGCCGGGTCGGTGTTGAAGGTGGGCGGGCACTCGCTGGCGTCCAGTACACCGAGGCGGCCCGCGGTGCCGGCGCCCGCGTAGATCAGCCGGCCGCCGCGGGCCATGCGCGCCGCGGTGGCGTCGATCGCGGCGGAGATCTCGGGCAGCCGGGCGGCGACGGCGGCGGGGACGGTCTGGTCCTCGCCGTTCATGATCCGGGCGATTTCCGCGGTGGCCAGCTGGTCGATGTCGGCGAGCTCGGGGCGGAAGGCCTCGGTGGTGAGCGTCGCGAGCTGGGCGCGCAGCTCCCCGTATCCGTCGGGGGTGGTGGCGTCGGCGTCGGTGATGGAGGTCATGGAGAGCTGCTCTGCTTTCTTGAACTCGTACGGCTCTGCGGGTGCGGGTGCGGTGATGCGGTGTGCCGGGTTCTTCGTGCGGAACCCGGCACAGGTCAGCGGGTGCGTGGGTTGTGGCGGTGGGCCAGCGCCTCGTAGGAGGCGGCGAGGGCCGGGGCCGCCGTCTCGTACGTACGCTGCGCGACTCCGATGAACAGGCAGTCGACGACCAGGAGCTGGCTCGTACGGCTCGACATGGCGGCGGGGCGCAGCTCGCTCTCGCGGGCCGTGGACGTGGTCAGTACGTGGTCGGCGTACTGGGTGACCGGCCCGTCGGGGCGTCCGGTGATCGCGATCGTCGTCGCGCCGCGGTCGAAGGCGACCCGCAGTGGCTCGATGACGTCACCGGTCGAACCGGAGTGGGTGATCGCGATGGCCACGTCACCGGCGCGGAGCTGCACGGCGTTGGTGACCGCGAGGTGGGGGTCCATGTTGGCGTGCGCGATCAGGCCGATCCGGGCCAGCTTCTGGGCCAGGTCCTGGCCGACGAGCGAGGAGGCGCCGACCCCGTAGATGTCGATCCGGCGAGCGGTGGCGGCGGCGGCCACCGCGGCACCGAGCTGCACGGTGTCGAGCCCGGCGGCGGTGTCGGCGAGGGTCTGCTGCTCGTCGTAGGCGAGCTTGGCGACCACGTCGGCGATCGGGTCGTCTACCGCTATGTCGGCGGTGACGGCGGGGGCCCGGCCGGACTGCTGGTGGGCGGCGAGACCGGCGAGCGCGAGGCGCAGGTCGCGGTAGCCGGGGTAGCCGAGGAGGCGGGCGGTGCGGACCACGGTGGCCTCGCTGGTGCCGGTGAGCTCGGCGAGACCGGTGACCGTCAGGGCGGCGCAGCCCGCCGGGTCGCCCGCGACCGCCTCGGCGACCCGCTGCATCGAGCGGGTCATGGACGGCGCGAGCGTGCGCACCTTGGCGGCGAGGGCTGCCGGGGCGGGCGGCGAATCAGCGCTGAAACTTTCCTTCAAGTCATTGGTCACATTTGAAAGATATTTTCAACGCGCATGTCCGTCAACCCCCCTTTGGTCCTGACCTCTGGCAGTCGCGACCGGAGCGGGAGGGCAGTCGCGGCCGGAACGGGAGGGACAATGGCGGTATGGAGCTGAATCCCCTGGAGCAGGCGCTGCACACCGCCCGCGCACGTGTCATGGCCGACCTCGCCGCCGGAGACGTCGCGCAGGCGCAGATCGTCTCGATGGTCGAGGACGCGGTGACGCACCGGCGCTGGTGGGTCGAGCAGTGGCCGGAAGGGGCGGAGTTCGTGGTCGGCCTCGTCGCCCAGGACGTCCAGGACGCGCTGCTGGAGGAGTACGGCCGCTGGCCGCTGTGCCCGGTCTGCGACGAGGGCGACCCGCACGCGCTCGACGTGGAACCGGAACTGGGCCCGGACCCGCACTGGGTCTGCACGAAGGCCGCCGTGGCGGTCGCCCCGGTCGGCTCGCTCGGCGAAATTGCGCGCCCGTGACCGTCTATATCGATCCGCCGGACTGGCCGGGGCACGGGCGGCTCTGGTCACACCTGGTCAGCGACCAGTCGTTCGATGAGCTGCACGGCTTCGCCGCGTCCATCGGCTGCCCGGAGCGGGCCTTCGAGCGGGACCACTACGACCTGCCGGAGACCCGGTACGAGGACGCGGTACGGGCCGGGGCCCGGCAGATCGGCTCCAAGGAACTGGTCCGCCGGATCACCGAGGCGGGCCTGCGCCGCCCCAAGGGCCGCCCGGCGCCGGGCTGAGCGCGCTCAGGCGGTCGTCGAGGGAGCCGACTCCAGCGCCGCACCCTGCGGCTCCGTCCTGGCGGCCGGCGCGCCCGTCACCAGCAGGGAGGACGCGTTGCGGCTGCGCTGGAGCCGCAGCGAGAACACCACCGTCACCAGCGCCAGTACGGTCATCGCCGCTCCCGCCCACGCGGTCGCCGCGTACCCGAAGTCCGCGTCGATCACCGCGCCGCCCAGCCAGGGGCCCCCGGTGTTTCCGCTGTTGAACGCGGCGGTGGTCGTCGCACCGGCCAGGGTGGGGGCGGCGCCCGCCACGTTGAACATCCGGGCGTTCAGAGCCGGGGCGGTGTAGAACGCCGACAGGCCCAGCAGGAACGAGAGGACGATCACCGCGACCTGGTTGGAGGCGAACAGCGCCAGCGCGGCCAGGAAGACCGTCGACGCGGTGATACCGCTCAGCAGCACCCCGAAGAGGTGCGCGTCCGCGACCCGGCCGCCGATCATCGTACCGATCAGCGCGCCGATCCCGAACAGCCCGAGCACGCCCGGTACCCAGCCGGAGTCCAGCCCGGCGACGTCCGTCAGCACCGGCGCGAGATAGCTGAACGCGCAGAACACACCACCGGCCGCGAGCGCGGTGATCGCGATGGACAGCCACACCTGCCGGTCGCGGTAGATGCCCATCTCCCGCTTCAGCTGCGGCTTCTCGTCCGGGACGGGGATACGGGGGATCAGTGTCGCCACCCCGACGAGGGCGATCGCGGAGGCCACGCCGACCGCCCAGAACGCCGACCGCCAGCCGAGGTTCTCCCCGAGGAAGGCGCCCAGCGGCACCCCCAGCACGTTGGCGATGGACAGCCCGCCGATCATCACGGCCATGGCGCGGGCCCGCTGGTCCACCCGGACCATCGCGATGGCGACGGCGGAACCCACGGCCCAGAACCCGGCGCACGCGAAGGCGCTGATCACCCGGGAGGCGAAGAGGATCTCGTACGTCGGAGCGAGCGCGCCCGCGACCTGGCCGAGGCCGAAGACCGAGATCAGCGCGATGAGCGTGGTGCGGCGCGGCAGCCGCAGCGTCGCGACGGCGAGCAGCGGGGCGCCCACCACCATGCCGATCGCGAACGCGGATATGAGGAGCCCGGCGCGTGGGATCGACACGTTCATGTCGTCGGCTATGGGCGGCAGCAGACCGGAGAGCATGAACTCGCTGGTGCCGAGGGCGAAGACGGAGAGGCCGAGAATGTATACGGCCAGGGGCATACGCGAGCGGCGAGGGGCAGAGTCGGGCATGACAGGTGCCAACAGTGCGAATGCCTGTTACATTCCCGCGCGGTGCGGCCACCGGACCGGACCGGACCGGACCGGACCGGACTGGACCGGACCGGGCCGAATCGGACCGGACCGGACCGGACCGAGCCGGACCGGGTCGGCCCGTCAGCTCAGCGGGCGAGCAGCTCCAGCTCCGTCAGCAGGTTCTGCCGGGCCCTCGGCTCCCACTCGGCCGCCCCGAACGGCGTACGGAACAGCCGCGGCAGCTCCAGAAGCTGCCGCAGCACGGCCGCCCGGCCCTCCCGGAACGTCTCGTCGGGGACGAAGCCGTACTCCTCGCGCACCTGGGCCGCGTACTCGGCGTACTCCTTCGGCGGCGACGCCAGGATCGCCAGGTCCGCGTCGCACAGCACCTCGCCGTTGCTGTCGCCGTCGGCCGGATCGTGCGTGACCGTGAGCCGGACCAGCCGGGCGACCTCGGCGGTGGTCCCGGCGGGCACCCCGGCCTCGGTCAGCGCCCGCTCGGCGAGGACGGCGCTGCGCTCCTCGTTCTCCGAGCGGTCGGGCCGGTAGACCGCGTCGTGGAACCAGGCGGCGAGCCGTACGGCGTCCGCGTCGGCGGCGTGGCCGGCGAGCGTGTCGACGCGGTCCAGGACCGCCGCCAGGTGGGCGGTGGTGTGGTACTTGCGCTGGGGTTCGGCCCAGCGCGCCAGGAGGTTGTCCGCGTACGGCAGCGGGTCCGGTCCTCCGGCGCCGCGCCGGGCCGCGACCAGGCAGTCGCGCCACCGGCCGCGGAGTGCGTCGTCGGTGCCGCGGCGGTGCGGCCGGGCGGTGTCGTCGTCCATGCCTGCGAGGTTACGACCTCCGAGGTGACGACTGCCCCGCGCGTTCGCCGAATACCCAAGTCCGCCGGGGCGGGGGATGGTTGGCTTGGGGCATGGCTGACGAACGCGATCCCGAACTGCCCGGTCTCCTCCTGCGCACCGAGCGGGACGACTTCCTCCCGCTGCTGCGGTCCGCCGACAGCAGCGATTTCGCTCTGCGCACCGCGTGCCCCGGATGGACGGTGCGGCATGTCCTCGCGCACTGCGGTTCCGTGCTGAACCGGGTGGTGGAGAGCCGGTTCGGGCCGGATGTGTTCAGCCCCGAGTGCAACGACCGCGACATCGCCGAGCGCGCCGACTGGACGGACACGCAGGTGGTGGACGAACTGGAGCGGGGGATGGCCGAGGCCGGTGCCGCCATCGCCAAGGCGGGCGGGGTGCTGGACGGGGTGGCGCTGGGGGAGTGGATCCACGCGGGGGACGTGCGCGAGGCATGGGGGCTCGAAGGGGCGTACCGGGGCCCCGGGCTGACGCACGCGCTCGGGCTCCTGGCCCCCTTCGCCCGCCAGAAGGCGCCGCTGCTGGTCGCGCGGCTGGAGGACAGCGGCGAGGAGCTGGTCATCGGGACCGAGCGGGAGGGCCGGGCCCCCGGTCGGTACCGGGGGGACGGGGCGACGCTGATCCGGCTGTACGCGGGCCGGCCGCTGGTGGGGACGCGGTACGAGCTGGCGGGCGTGAAGGAGAGCGAGCTGGTCGTCTTCTGACGCGCGGCACCAGGGCCAGTGGTCAGACCGCCGTCTGCCGCGCGGCCTCTGGCACGCACGCTCGCGGGCTTCCCGCGCTCGTGTTCCGAGTACGCGGAGGCGCTAACGTGCGCTTCGTGACGAATCTGATGAATCCGGCGGACCCGGGGGACGAGCCGGCCACGCCCGCTCCCATGGACCTCAACGCGGACCTCGGCGAGGGGTTCGGGCGCTGGTCGCTCACCGACGACGAGGCCCTCCTCGCGTGCGTGACCAGCGCCAACGTGGCGTGCGGCTTCCACGCGGGGGACCCCTCGGTGATGCGCCGGGTCTGCGACACCGCGGCCGCGCGGGGCGTACGGATCGGCGCGCAGGTCTCCTACCGCGACCTGGCGGGCTTCGGGCGCCGCTCCATGGATGTGCCGGCCGGCGAGCTGACCGCCGAAGTGGCGTACCAGATCGGTGCGTTGCGGGTGTTCGCCGAGGCGGCCGGCACCACCGTCTCGTACGTCAAACCGCATGGCGCCCTCTACAACCGCGCGGTCCGCGACGACGAGCAGGCGGCGGCGGTGATCGAGGGCGTCCGGCTGGCGGGCGGGGACCTGGCGGTTCTCGGACTGCCCGGTTCCCGGCTGCTCGTACGGGCCGCCGAGGCGGGGCTGCCCGCGGTCGAGGAGGCCTTCGCCGACCGCGCGTACACCCCGCGGGGAACGCTCGTGCCGCGCACCGAGCCGGACGCGGTCGTGCTCGCCGCGGACGAGGTCGTGCGTCGCAGCGTCGGTCTCGCGGTGGACCGGAGCGTGATCGCGGCCGACGGCGGACGGATCGCGGTCGCGGCGCGGTCCCTGTGCGTCCACGGCGACACCCCGGGAGCGGCGGCGATCGCCCGGCGGGTGCGGGCGGCGCTGGAAGAGGCGGGCGTCGTGGTCCGGGCGTTCACGTGAGTACGCCGCCGCAGGACGGGGAGGAGCGCGGGCCGGCGCCGGTCGTGCTGACCGCGGGGGCGGACGCGCTGCTGGTCGAGCTGGGCTCCGGGGAGGAGACGGAGGCCTTCCACGCGGAGGTACTGCGGCGCCGCGCGGCCGGCGAACTGCCCGGCGTGCGCGAGGTCGTGCCCGGTGCGCGGACGGTCCTGCTCGACGGCATCGCGCGGGACACGGCCGGGCTCGCCCGTGAGCTGGCGTCCTGGCGGGTACCGCCGCTGCGACGCGCCGCCGGGCGGCCGGTGGAGATCCCGGTCGTGTACGACGGCCCGGACCTGGCCGATGTCGCCGAGGCGTGGGGGGTCGCCGTCGCCGAGGTCGCCGCCCTCCACACCGGGACCGAATTCCGGGTCGCCTTCTGCGGGTTCGCCCCGGGCTTCGGCTACCTGACGGGCCTGCCCGACCACCTCCACCTGCCGCGCAGGGCGACTCCGCGGACCCGCGTCCCGGCCGGTGCGGTGGCCTTGGCGGGCCCCTACACCGGGGTGTACCCGCGCCCGTCCCCCGGCGGCTGGCAGTTGATCGGCCGGACGCCGGACCCGGCCGCCCTGTGGAACCCGGACCGCGAACCCCCCGCACTGCTGACACCCGGCGCACACGTCCGCTTCGTCGAGGCGGACGCGGGGACGGACGCGGGGACGGACGCGGGGGCGGGGGCGTGAGCGCGGTGATCGAGGTCGTCCGCGCCGGGGCCCTGACCACCGTGCAGGACGAGGGGCGCTTCGGCCACGCGCACCTGGGGGTGGGGCGGGCGGGCGCCCTGGACGCCCCGTCCGCCCGGCTCGCCAACCGGCTGGCCGACAACCCCGTCGGTGCCGCGCTGCTGGAGACGACCGTCACCGGCTGCGCGGTCCGCCCGAGCCGTGCGGTGCGGGTGGTCGTCGGCGGCGCGCCCTGCCGGGTGACGGTGGACGGGCGGCCGGTGGCGTGGGGCGCCGCGGTGCACGTACCGGCGGGCGCGGTGCTGGACGCCGGTCCCGCGGCGTACGGGCTGCGCGGCTACCTGGCGTTCGCGGGCGGCCTGGAACCGGAGCCGGTGCTCGGCAGCCGGTCCGCCGACCTGCTCTCCGGGCTGGGCCCGGCGCCCCTGAGCGACGGTGACGTACTGCCACTGGGGCCGCCCCCACAGGCCGGCGCCCCGCCCGCCGCGGCGGTGCCGTGGCCGGGGGTGCCCGCCGAACTGGTGCTCCCGGTGCTCTTCGGCCCCCGCCACACCTGGTTCACGTCCGCCGCCCTGCGCACGCTCACCACGGCCGCGTACCGCGTCTCGCCGCAGAGCAACCGCATCGGCCTGCGCACCGAGGGCCCCGCGCTGGTCCGCGCCCGGCAGGGCGAACTGCCCAGCGAGGGGATGGTGCTGGGCGCGGTCCAGGTCCCTCCGGACGGCCGCCCGGTGGTGTTCCTGAACGACCATCCGACGACGGGCGGCTACCCGGTGGTGGGCGTCGTCCCGGAACCCGCGCTGGCGGCGGCGGCGCGGGTGACGCCGGGGACGGCGGTGCGGTTCGTGCTCACGGGGAAGTGATACGGGGCGGTACGGGGTGATCCGAGGCCACGGGGACACGCCTGCGGGCGGCCGGAGGCCCGGCTCCCCGGAGGGAGCTGAGTCCGGCCGCCCGCGGGCGGGGACGCGCGGTCGGTCACACCCCGGCCCGGAACCTCCGCAGCCGCAGCGAGTTGCCGACCACGAACACCGACGAGAACGCCATCGCCGCACCCGCGATCATCGGGTTCAGCAGACCCGCCGCGGCCAGCGGCAGGGCGGCCACGTTGTAGGCGAAGGCCCAGAACAGGTTCGTACGGATGGTGCCGAGGGTCTTCCGCGACAGCCGGATCGCGTCGGCGGCGGCCCGCAGGTCCCCCCGGACCAGGGTCAGGTCCCCCGCCTCGATCGCCGCGTCCGTGCCGGTGCCCATCGCGAGGCCCAGATCGGCCTGGGCGAGGGCGGCCGCGTCGTTCACCCCGTCACCGACCATCGCGACGGAACGCCCTTCCGCCTGGAGGCGCTTGACGACGTCGACCTTCTCCTCCGGCATGACCTCCGCGTACACCTCCTCGATGCCGACCTCGGCCGCGACCGACTCCGCCACGGCTCGGTTGTCGCCGGTGAGGAGGATGGGTGTGAGGCCGAGTGCGCGGAGTTTCTTGATGGCTTCGGCGCTGGTGTCCTTGACGGCGTCGGCGACTTCGAGGACGGCGCGTGCTTCGCCGTCCCAGGCGACGGTGATCGCTGTGCGTCCGGCGGTCTCGGCCTCGGCCTTGCGCCGCGTCAGTTCCTCGGGAAGGTGGATTTCCCACTGGGCGAGGAGCTGCTCGCGGCCGACGAGGACGGCGTGGCCCTCGACGATGCCCTGGACGCCGAGGCCGGGGACGTTGGCGAAGTCCTCGGGGGTGGGGAGTGGTTCGCCGGTGCGTTCGGTGGCTCCGGTGGCGACGGCTTGGGCGATGGGGTGCTCGGAGGCGTGTTCGAGGGCGCCGGCGAGGCGGAGGACGTCGGTTTCGGTGGTGCCGGGGGCGGTGTGGACGGCCTGGAGGGTCATTTTGCCGGTGGTGACGGTGCCGGTCTTGTCGAGGACGATGGTGTCGACGCGGCGGGTGGTCTCCAGGACTTCGGGGCCCTTGATCAGGATGCCGAGCTGGGCGCCGCGTCCGGTGCCGACCATGAGGGCGGTGGGTGTGGCGAGGCCGAGGGCGCAGGGGCAGGCGATGATCAGTACGGCGACGGCGGCGGTGAACGCGGCCGTCAGCCCCGAGCCGTTGCCGAGCCAGAAGCCGAGCGTGCCGAGCGCGAGCGCGATCACGACGGGGACGAACACCGCTGAGATCCGGTCCGCGAGGCGCTGGGCCGCCGCCTTGCCGTTCTGCGCGTCCTCGACCAGCTTGGCCATCCGGGCAAGCTGGGTGTCGGCGCCGATCCGGGTCGCCTCGACGACGAGCCGGCCGCCCGCGTTGAGCGTGGCACCGGTCACCGGGTCGCCGACGCCGACCTCGACGGGGACCGACTCGCCGGTGAGCATGGAGGCGTCCACCGCCGAGTTCCCCTCGACGACGGTGCCGTCGGTGGCGATCTTCTCGCCGGGCCGGACCAGGAAACGGTCCCCGACCTGGAGGTCCGCCGTGTCCACGGTCACCTCGCGGCCGTCACGCAGGACGGTGACCTCCTTGGCGCCCAGTTCGAGCAGGGCCTTCAGCGCCGCGCCCGCCTTCCGCTTGGAGCGGGCCTCGAAGTAGCGCCCGGCCAGGATGAAAGCGGTGACTCCGGCGGCGGCTTCGAGGTAGATGTTCCCGGCGCCGTCGCTGCGGCCGATGGTCAGCTCGAAGGGGTGCGTCATGCCGGTCATGCCGGCGGTGCCGAAGAAGAGCGCCCACACCGACCACAGGAACGCGGCGGAGGTGCCGACCGAGATCAGCGTGTCCATGGTGGCCGCGCCGTGCCGGGCGTTGGTCCACGCGGCGCGGTGGAAGGGCCAGGCGGCATACGTGACGACGGGCGCTGTAAGGGTCAGCGAGAGCCACTGCCAGTTGTCGAACTGAAGCACAGGGATCATCGCCATGGCGATCACCGGCACGGCCAGCAGGACCGAGGTGATCAGCCGCTGCCGCAGCGGGCGGAGCTCGTCCGCCTCCGCCTTCGCCGCGTCGGCGGGTGTGTCGGTGGTACGGGCCGGGGGAGCGGGCTCGTGCGCGCTGTAGCCGGTCTTCTCGACGGTGGCGATCAGGTCCTGTACGGAGACGCCCTCGCCCCGGTAGCTGACCCGGGCCTTCTCGGTGGCGTAGTTGACGGTGGCCTCGACCCCGTCCATCCGGTTGAGCTTCTTCTCGATACGGGCCGCGCACGAGGCGCAGGTCATGCCGCCGATGGCGAGCTCGACCTCTGCGGCGCCGGTACCGGTGGTGCCACTGGTACCACCGGTGTCAGTGGTGCCGGTGGTGGCTGCGGTCTGCGCGGACACCTGGCCTCCTCGGTAGCTGGATGATTTATACCCCTAGGGGGTATGCATTACTGATTCAGGTATACCCCCTACCCCTATGAAAACGCAAGGGCTGACCGCGGTGGACGCGCGGATTCCGGGCGTCCGGTTGCCTGGCACCCGTCTGACCTCGCGTATCTTCACGTGCGCGGTGAGGCTGCGCTCTCAGCCGCCCGGCCCGTAGGCTGGCCATTGGACTAGACCTATAGCTGCTTCCTGGAGGATTGGGTTCCCATGAGCAACCGTGCAGTCCTGGAGGTGATCGCTCTCGACGCGGAGGACGCGGTCGCTGCCCAGGCGGGTGGTGCGGACCGGCTTGAGCTGGTCACCGACATGGCGGCGGACGGCCTCACCCCGTCCTGTGCGACCTTCGCGGCGATCCGTGCCGCGGTGGACATCCCCCTGCGGGTGATGATCCGCGTGGCGGACGGCTTCGCGGCCGGCGACATCGATGTACTCGTACGCAAGGCGCACGAGCTGCGGGCGGAGGGCGCGGACGAATTCGTGTTCGGCTTCCTGGACGCGGACGGCCGCCCGGATCTCGTCGCGGTCGAGCGGATCATCGCCGAGCTGGACGGCTGCCACTGGACGTTCCACCGCGCGATCGACCGCGCTTCCGACCGGGACGCCCTGCGCAAGGCCCTCGCGGACCTGCCGGGCCTGGACACGTACCTCACCGCGGGGTCGGCGGCCGGGGTGGACGACGGCATCCCCACGCTGCTGGTCGAGGCGGCGCGCAAGGGGGAGCCGGGGTACGAGCCGCAGATCCTGGTCGGTGGCGGGCTGCGGCTCGACCATCTGCCGGAACTGCTGGACGCGGGGATAGACGCCGTCCACATCGGCGGCGCGGCGCGGCCCGGCGGGTGGGCGGGGCCGGTGGATGCGGCGGCGGTACGGGAGTGGCGGGCGGTGCTCGACGCGTAGGGGGGCGGAGCCCCCGGGGTTCGGGTGCCTGCGGGGGCCGGGGCCCGGGGGGCCCGGGGGGCCGGGAACCCCGGGGGCTCCGCCCCCGGACCCCCGCTCCTCAATCGCCGGCGGGGCTTGAATGGCCGCCCGGAGGGGCTCGAATGGCGACCGGAGGGGCTTGAATGGCCGCCCGGCGGGGCTTGAGAGGCCGACCGGAGGGGCTCGAATGGCGACCGGAGGGGCTTGAATGGCCGACCGGAGGGGCTTGAGGAGCGGGGGTCAAGTGGCTCAGGCGGTCGCCCGGAGCTGGTTCGGGAGTTCCGTGGAGTGGACCACGATCAGGCCCGATACCGCTCGGGTCAGGGCCACGTACAGGCGGCGCAGGCCCGTTCGTTCGTCGGGTTCGCCGTCGACGAGCGCCGCCGGTTCGTCCAGCACCACGTAGTCGTACTCAAGGCCCTTCGCCAGTGACGCCGGGACCAGCGTCAGCCGGGAGTCGGCGGTCGTCTCCTGGCCGGGGGACAGGTAGGCGTGGCCCGCCGCCGTCAGGGCGACCGCCAGCGCCGGGATACGGGCGTCGGCGGCGATCAGGCCGGTCGAGCCCTCCTGCTCCAGCGACTCCTCGCAGGCCGCGACCACCGCCGCGTCCAGCGCGTCCACGTCCGAGGTCTCCCGTACGGACAGCGAGCCGGGCGACTCACGCACCGACTCGACCGGGGCCAGGTCCGGCGAGATCACCGGCAGCAGCCGGGACGCGTACGCGATCACCTCGCGCGGCACGCGGAAGCCCGCCGTCAGCTCCTCCACCACCGCGTCCGACTTGCCCAGGTGGTGCAGCGCCTGGGCCCAGCTCTGCGTCGACCACGGCGTCGTGCCCTGCGCCAGATCGCCGAGGACCGTGGCCGAACCGGTCGAGCAGCGCCGGCCCACCGCCCGGTACTGCATGGGGGAGAGGTCCTGCGCCTCGTCGATCACGACATGGCCCAGCGAGTGCGTGCGCGCCACCAGGTCCATCGCCTCGTCGATCAGCACCGCGTCCGCCGCCGACCACTTCGCGGACTTCACGCTGCGGGCCGGCTTGGTCCACAGGATCGTCTTCTGCTCGTCCTCGGTCAGCAGCCCGTCCGCCTGGGCTGCCAGGAACTCCGGGTCGGACAGCAGCCGCAGCACCAGCTTCGACGGCTCGACCGCGGGCCAGACCGCCTTCACGGCCGCCTTCACCGCGGGGGTGCGCGCCACCGCGTTCTGCACCCGGTCGTCCGGCGCCTCGCCCGCCTCCTCCATCCGTACGAGCACGGCGTGGGCGATGCGCTGCGGAAGGGCCTCGTGCGCTGCCCCGTACCGCATGTCGCGGGCCAGCAGCTCGTCGACCATCTCCTCGATCTCGTACGCGGGCACCCGCCAGCGCCGGGAACCGCGCACCACCATCACCGGCTCCGTCGGCGGCGTCACGTGCGAACGGATCGCCCGCCGCAGCACCTGTGCCATCCGGGCGTCGCCCTTCACGACGGCGGCCGGCGCCTCGTCCGTGCCCCGGACCTCGACGTGCGCCGTCACCAGGTCGTCGACGGTCGCCTGCTTCACCTCCAGCTCGCCGAGGGCCGGCAGCACCTGCTCGATGTAGTGCAGGAAGGACCGGTTCGGCCCGATGACCAGCGTCCCGGTGCGGGCCAGCCGGTCCCGGTGCGCGTACAGCAGATACGCGACCCGGTGCAGGCCGACCGCGGTCTTCCCGGTGCCGGGACCGCCCTGGACACAGACCGAGCCGCCCAGCTCGCTGCGGACGATCTCGTCCTGCTCCGGCTGGATCGTCGCGACGATGTCGCGCATCGGGCCGACACGCGGCCGCTCGATCTCCGCCTGGAGCAGCTTGCTGGTCTGCGCGGTCTCGGAAGGATCGGTGAGGTGCTCGTCCTCGTACGCGGTCAGCTCGCCGCCGGTGTAGCCGAAGCGGCGCCGCCGGCCGACGTCGAGCGGGTCCTTGCGGGACGCCCGGTAGAACGGCTGGGAGACCGGGGCCCGCCAGTCGATCACCATCGGATCGCCGCCGGCGTCGTGGACGTGGCGGCGCCCGATGTAGAACTGCTCGCCCTCCGCGCCTTCGGCCTTCTCCGCGCCGACCACGTGGAGGTAGTCCAGCCGTCCGAAGAAGAGCGGGGTGTGGGCGAGGTCGGCGAGCGACTTGATGCGGTCGGCGATCTGGGCCTGCAGCACTGCGGCGTTCACCCAGTTCGCCGTGACATCGCGGATGTTCAGGGCCTGGGCGTCCTCACGCATGGCGCGCAGCGCGGCGCGCGAGGCGGCGAGATGGGCGCGCTCATGAGCGAGAGGGTCGGTGGTGGTGTCGCTTTCGTGTACGTGCGCGGGCACGGTGTTGCCTCCGGCATTCAACGCAGGACGGCGGACCGCACCCCGTCCCCGGCCGGTGGACCGGGGGCGATGCGGTCCGCTCGGGGATCGATCACTGGTACGCACGAGGGCGCGCGTACGGCTGTCGGCCGGTTTCCGTCCGGTCGGCGGCGCTCCCCCGGCTGCCGGCGCGAGCCCTTCCGGGCTGCCGGTACCACGGTGCGGGAGGCGGGCAGACCGGCGATTGTATCGACGGGCCGGGCCGGGCGCGAACGAATACCGGAGTACGACCGCGGGTCCACCCCGTAGGGGACGGCATGAGACCACAGAGGTAGACGCGGCGCCGTCCCCTTCCCTCTGCGGGCCGACGCCGATACCGGCCGGGCGGAGCACCATGGAATACATGAGCACCGTCACCCTGAACCCGCGAAGGACCGGCCCCGCGCACGGCGCGACCGCGGCCACCGGTCACCACTACAGTCACCGCGCCGGTGACGTCCTGCGCGCCGCCGGCATCTTCGTACGGACCGCGTTCGGCGTCGTCGTCCTCGGCGAGTACGCGGAGGAGGCGGGCGTCCGCCGCACGCGCTGACCGCCCGTTCCCTCAGTTGTCCGTCAGCAGCTCGTCGGCGTCCACGATCCGGTACGCGTACCCCTGCTCGGCCAGGAACCGCTGGCGGTGGGCCGCGAAGTCCTGGTCGATCGTGTCGCGGGCGACCACCGAGTAGAACCGCGCCTCGTGCCCGTCCGCCTTCGGCCGCAGCACCCGGCCCAGCCGCTGGGCCTCCTCCTGACGCGAGCCGAACGTGCCGGACACCTGGATCGCGACGGTGGCCTCCGGCAGGTCGATGGAGAAGTTCGCCACCTTCGACACGACCAGAACGCTCAGCTCGCCCTGGCGGAAGGCCTCGAAGAGCTTCTCCCGCTGGGCGTTGCTCGTCTCGCCCTTGATCACCGGGGCGTCCAGGTGCTCACCCAGCTCGTCGAGCTGGTCGATGTACTGCCCGATGACCAGGGTCTGCTCACCCTTGTGCTTGCGCACCAGCGCCTCGGTGACCTTCCGCTTCGTCGCGGTCGTGGCGCAGTACCGGTACTTCTCCTCGGCCTCGGCGGTCGCGTACGCGAGCCGCTCGCTGTCCGTGAGATTGACCCGTACCTCGACACAGTCGGCGGGCGCGATATAGCCCTGCGCCTCGATCTCCTTCCACGGGGCGTCGAACCGCTTGGGCCCGATCAGCGAGAAGACGTCCGACTCGCGCCCGTCCTCCCTGACCAGCGTGGCCGTGAGCCCCAGCCGGCGCCGCGCCTGAAGATCGGCGGTGAACTTGAAGACCGGCGCGGGCAGCAGGTGCACCTCGTCGTAGATCACCAGCCCCCAGTCGCGGGAGTCGAACAGCTCCAGGTGCGCGTAGACGCCCTTGCGGCGGGTCGTGAGCACCTGGTACGTGGCGATGGTGACCGGCCGGATCTCCTTGCGGGTACCGCTGTACTCGCCGATCTCCTCCTCGGTCAGCGAGGTCCGCTTCACCAGCTCGTGCTTCCACTGCCGGGCGGAGACGGTGTTGGTGACCAGGATCAGCGTGGTCGCCTTGGCCTGCGCCATGGCACCGGCGCCGACCAGCGTCTTTCCCGCACCACAGGGCAGCACGACCACACCCGAGCCACCGTGCCAGAACCCCTCGACGGCCTGCTTCTGGTAAGGCCGCAGCGACCAGTTGCTCTCGTCCAGCTCGATCGGGTGCGCCTCGCCGTCCACGTAACCGGCGAGGTCCTCGGCGGGCCAGCCCAGCTTCAGCAGCGTCTGCTTGACCTGCCCGCGCTCGGACGGGTGCACGGCCACCGTGTCGGGGTCGATCCTGGTGCCGACCAGCGGCTGGACCTTCTTCGACCGGAGGATTTCCTCCAGGACGGGCCGGTCGGTGGAGGTCAGCACCAGTCCGTGGACCGGGTGCTTGGAGAGCGTGAGGCGGCCGTACCGGCCCATCGTCTCGGCGATGTCGACGAGCAGCGCGTGCGGTACGGGGTAGCGCGAGTACTTCACGAGCGCGTCGACGACCTGCTCGGCGTCGTGTCCCGCGGCCCGCGCGTTCCACAGCCCGAGCGGGGTCAGGCGGTAGGTGTGGATGTGCTCGGGCGCGCGCTCCAGTTCCGCGAAGGGCGCGATCACACGGCGGCAGGCGTCGGCCTGCTCGTGGTCGACTTCCAGGAGCAGCGTCTTGTCGCTCTGGACGATGAGGGGTCCGGTCACGCGCTTCGGCCCTTTCTACTGCGGGGTGGCCGTGTACCGGCCAAACGTCAAGTGTGCCGCATGCGGTGCGGGGGTGCGGTGCGCCGGGTTCGGGGCGCGGGTTCTTGTCCTCAATCGCCGGACGGGCTTGATTTGTGCGGGTGCCCCGCAGGGTGCGCTTTCCGGGTGGGTGGGGGTCCGGTGCCCCTCCGGGGCGTCTCCTCAGACGACGAACGTGCGGCGGGTACGCGAGGGGGGCCGGGTATCTGTTCGTCGTCCTGCGGGGACTCCCCTGCACGGCCCCGGACCCGGCCGCCTCGCGTCTGCGGCAGTCGTCGGGCCGGTGTGCAGGCGCGCGTGATGCAGGGGTGGGGACGTGCAGGGGAGTCCCCGCAGGAAATGGCGTACGACCCGGGTCCCCCTCGGACCGGGGTGAACACGCCATTTTTGAGGAGACGCCCCGGAGGGGCACCACCCCCCACCCACCGGGAAAGCGCCCCTGCGGGGCACCCGCACAATTCAAGCCCGTCCGGCGATTGAGGACGGAACCCCGCGCCACGGACCCCGGACCTCAGGGCCGCTCGTCCGCCAGTTCTGCTACCCCCGTGATGCGGTGCAGCGGGTACGTGCGGACCTCGTCCGCCGTGTGGTCGTACGCCGTGACGTAGCCGCCCTCGACGCGGACCGGGGCGATCACGCGCTGGCTGGCGGCGCCCTCCGCGTTCACGTAGCCGATCCAGATCGCGGAGCCGGTCATCGCCGCGGCCTGGACGGTGACCAGGGTCTCGGCCGAGGTCGTACGGGGCAGCGCGTCACCGGGCGCCGAGGGGCCGGTGTCCTTGTGGATGACCGTGGCGGCCGTGTCACCGGCCCGGATCGCCCGGACCGCCGCGCCCAGCAGGGTGGGGTCGGGGAGCGGCGGGCCCTCCGGGACGGGGACGGGGGCCGAGCGGGGCGGGGTGCGGCGGGCGCCCGCGCGGGTGATCAGGACGTCGCCGTCGGCGGACTCCGCGGCGGGCGCGTAGCCCATCTCGCGCAGGCCGTCGAGCAGGGACGCCGGGTCGATCTGGGCGGCCAGGGCCGTGGGGGCGAGCCGGCGCAGCCGCAGGGTGGCCGAGCGCTTGTCGGCGAGGATCTCGTTGAGCACGGCCTCGTCGTCGCAGCGCACGTACGCGGACGCGGCGCCGATCCGCAGATGGCCGTGGCGGCGGGCGACGTCGTCGATGAGGTAGCTCAGCGGCTGCGGCACCGGCGTACGGCTGTGCGCGGCGAGGAAGGCGTGCAGGTCGGCGGCGGACTGCCCGGCGTCCAGGGCGCGCCGTACGGATCCGGGCGTGAACCGGTAGACCGTCGCGCCACCCTTCGACTCGATGTCCGCGACAGCGGCGAGCATGTCCGCGAGCGGGCGTTCCAGCGGGCCGGGCGCGACGGCGGTCAGGTCGGCCTGGAGCAGGACGTGGTCCAGCGGCTCCGGGATGAGCGGGGCGAGCCGGGCGGCGGCCTCGGCGGGGCCGGTGGTCAGCAGGGCGCGGGACTGCGAGGCGAGGGCGCCGCGGCCGGTGATGCCGAGGAGCTCGGACTCGTTCAGCGTCCACAGGGCGATCCGGGACCGCAGGTCGGTGGTGGCCCCGGCGGACGCGGAGGCGCCGCGCAGCGGGCGCTCCCAGCGGAGCCGGGCGAGCAGGGTCTCCGGGTCCGGGGCGGTGCCCGGCGGCAGCGCGGCGAGCAGGGCCAGCACGCGGTGGCGGACCTCGGGGGCGGCGGAGCGGTCCAGGTCGGGGCCGAGGGTGGACAGGGCGCGGCCCTTGGCGTCCTGGCCGCCCACCAGCCCCGGGGTGCGGGTGGCGGCGAGCCAGGCGGTGGCGAGGCGCACCCAGCGGTCCTCGGCGGGGAGTTCGGTCCAGTCGTCGTACGCGGGGGTCGGCGCGTACCGCTCGTCGGTCTCGCCGTCGGAGGCCAGCAGCCCCGCCGCGTGGGCGAGTTCGATCCAGAACGCGGCGACGGGCTCCGGCACGTCGAGGACCGCCGCGGTCTTCTTCAGCTCGCGGACGCTGAGGCCGCCGGCCCGCAGTATGGCGGGGCCGCCGCCGTTCCAGCTCTTCAGGAGCTCCTCGACGGTGGACACCGACAGGAACGCCTGTCCGGCCGCCGCGCTGTCCACAGCCTGTGGATCGCGTTCGGCGGCCGCGGCCACGGCGGGCGGCCGCGGCTCGGGCACCCGGTGGGCGCGTCCGGCCCGCAGGTGCAGCGCGGCCTCGCGCGGCAGCACGACGGTGCGGGTCGACACGGGCAGCAGCAGCCCGCGGTCGCGCAGCCACTTCACGGGCGGGGTGGGATTCGGGGTGACCTCGCCGTACGGCGGGCCCCAGACCAGCCGGTCCAGCACCGACAGCGCCTCCACGGGGGCGGTGTCGAGGAGTTCGCCCATCCGGGCCCGGTCGGTGAAGAGCGCGGCCAGCGCGGTCACCGCGGAGACCGGGTCGTAGGTGGCGGGCAGCCCGGCCGCGGTGAGGATCTCCTGGAGCCGGCCGGGCGACATGCCGGCGGTGGCCTCGGCGACGGTCGGGCCGAGGCCGGTGGGGGAGGGGTGCTGCGGCGACGGCGCGAGGAGTTCGCGGGCGGT
Source organism: Streptomyces sp. NPDC048671 (assembly GCF_055587045.1). NCBI lineage: Bacteria > Bacillati > Actinomycetota > Actinomycetes > Kitasatosporales > Streptomycetaceae > Streptomyces > Streptomyces sp. NPDC048671. The sequence goes on from NZ_JBVJHB010000010.1 coordinate 244,178, forward strand.
GCGCACCAGGTGCAGCCGTTCGTCCTCGCCCCAGATGAGGGCCTGTTCGCGCAGGGTGGTGAGGGCGCCCGGCAGCGCGTCGGCGATGGCGGCGCCCGCGTCGCCGTGGTGTTCGCCGTCGTCCCGGCCGTCGCCGGTGAGCAGGGCGAGGAGGGTGTCGTAGGGAGCGGGATCGGGCGCGACCGCGAGTGCTTCGGCGGTCTGCAGGGCGAATCGGTCGAGGTGTTCCAGCGCGCGGACGACGGAGGCACGGGTGCCGGCGCGCGTCGCGAGCTGGGTGATGTCGTTGGGCACGGGGTTGAGGAGGTCGGGCCGGGCGCGCAGCAGCCCGGCCAACGACTCGTCGTCCCGGGCGCGCAGAGCCTCGGCCAGCGTCCGCGGTGGTGTGGTCATCCCCATCCGTCCCACGGTAGTCGCTCCGGACGGGCCCGAGGGCGCTACCGTCGTCGCAGGGCGGTAGAGGGGAACCATCGCGTGGGGATCGAGAGCGATCAGCTGGTCTACGACTACCTGAGCCGGGTCGGGGACATGGCACAGCAGCAACAGCTGTCCTCGGGCACCCGGATGAGGCTCGTTTCGGCGCTGCGGGGCGAGATCGACCGGCAGCGCGTGAAGCAGGCCGCGGACACGCCCGCAGCGGTGCGCCGCATTATCGGGAAGCTCGGCACCCCCGACGAACTGGTCGCGGCGGCGGCCTCGTCGGCGGATGGATCGGTGCCGCTGCCGCAGCCGCCGGAGCCGGAGCAGGGTCCCGCGAAGCCGCCCGGGGTTCCCCGGCCGCGCAGGGCGAAGCTCCGCAAGGACAGCCGCGGGGAAGGCCGGAAGGACGGCCGGAAAGACAGTTCGGGCCAGGGCGCGTCGGAGGCGCCGGTCGCGGCTCCCTTCGACGGCGGGCCGTCCTCGCCGCACCGGGCGGGCACGGACGAGCTCGGGCCGTCCGGGAGCGAGACGGACTGGTGGCGCGTCGAACCGGGCCCGTTCGGCGAGTTCGGCGAGGGGACCGCGGTGGCGGGCTTCCGGGGCGGCGTGGAGATCCCCGCGGTGCTGCGGCCGCCGGTGCCGGAGGAGGACGAGGAGTCCGAGGAGCCGGAGGAGGAGTGGGAGGACGGCGACGGCGAGGAGGAGTACGAGGAGCCGGCGGCCCCCCGGCGGCGCGGGCTGCCCAGGCTGCGCCGCCGCGCCCGGGACGGCGAGGGCGGGGCGCGGCGCGGCTTCTCGCACCCCGCGCTGCTGCTCGCCGCCGCCCTGCTGGTGGCCGGCGCGGTGATGGACTCCCCGCAGGCCCTGCTGCTCCTGGCGGGCGGCTGGGCCCTCGCGTACAGCTCCCGCAAGCTGTCCCGCGCGGAGGCGAAATGGGTGGCGATGGGGCTGCCCGGCGTGGTCGCGGCGAGCGCCCTCGTCTGGCTGTGGGGCCGGATGGACGGCCGGTGGGGGACGCCCATCGGGGACGGGCAGATGGCCCCCGCGATCGGCCAGACCTGGCCGTGGGTGCTGCGCGGCGCGGCCGTGGCCTCCGCGCTCTACCTGGTGTGGCGGGCGCGGAAGCCGCGTGCGTGACCCGGTCGGGCTGGAACCGCCGGGTCGTAACGGCTCAGTCGTCACGGCCCAGTCGTGGCGGCCCGGCCGTGACATGCCGGGCCCGGTCCGTAAGGCCTCGTCAGCCGGTCGTCAGCCGGTCATCTTCGTCTGGAACTCGTCGAGGATCTGGTCCGCGGCGGTGTAGCCGATGCCCGCGATCCACAGCCGGTCGTCGACCTTGAAGACCTTGCCGTTCCTGGAGGCCTTCAGCCCCTTCCACAGCCCGCTCTTCATCGTGCGGGTCGTGCCGGCCTTGTCCGGGTCGCCGTACGTCGAGGTGAAGACGGCGTCCGCGTCCGCGAGGTCGATCTTCTCGGCCGACACGTCGTACGAGAAGCCGTCCTTGGCCTTGTCCGTGATGGCGGGGCGGCCCATGCCGAGGTCGGCGAGGATCGAGCCGATGTAGTTCTGCTTGCCGTAGATGCGGATGTCCGCGCCCTCGACGAAGCGGACGAAGTTGACGTCGGTGGCCGCCGCCTTCTTCTTGCCGCCGATCGCCTCGGTCACCTTCGCGACATGGGCGTCGTACGCGGCGATGACCTTCTTTGCCTCGGCCTGCTTGCCGAGGGCCTCCGCGTGGACGTGGAAGTTCGCCTTCCAGGCCGATCCGGTGGACTCCGTCATCACGGTCGGGGCGATCGCGCTGAGCTGCTTGTAGCGGTCGCCGTCGCGGACCTTGCTGGTGAGGATCAGGTCCGGCTTCAGGGAGGCGACGGTCTCCATGTTGGGGTTGGCGATCTCACCGACCTCCTTGATGTTCTTCGTCTTCTCCGCCGGCAGATAGGCGGGGAAGCCGTCCTCGGTCGCCGAGTGCGTCCCGCCGACGGGCCGCACGCCGAGGGTGAGCGCGGAGTCCAGCTCGCCGGTGTCCAGGACCACGACGCGCTTCGGGTGCACGGGGACCTTCACGTCGCCCATCGCCGTCTTGACGGTGTGGGTGCCGCCGGCCGACGAGGCGCCGTCGCTCTTGCTGCCGGAGTCCGAGGAGCCGCAGGCGGAGAGTGCGAGTGAGCCGGTCAGGGCGAGCGCGCCGAGGGTGAGGCCACGGCGGCGGACGGAGGTGGCCATGGATTGCCTTTCGTAGGTGGGGTGCGGAATCCGGGGTCAGGACGCCCGCGCGGGCTGCCAGGGCGCCCCCGGCACGACGAGCGGCGAACCCGTCACCGGGTCGGGGACGATCACCGCCTCCAGGCCGAAGACCTCACGGACGAGTTCGGCGGTGACGACGTCCTCGGGGCGGCCCTCCGCGACGATCCGGCCCGACTTCATGGCGACCAGGTGGTCGGCGTACCGGGCGGCCTGGTTGAGGTCGTGGAGCACCGTCACCACGGTCCGGCCGCGGCTGCCGTCGGCCGCCGGGGCGGCGAGCCGGCGCACCAGGTCCAGGACCTCCACCTGGTGGGCGATGTCGAGGTACGTGGTCGGCTCGTCGAGGAGCAGCAGATCGGTCTCCTGGGCGAGCGCCATCGCGATCCACACCCGCTGGCGCTGCCCGCCGGAGAGCTCGTCCACCGACCGGGAGCCGAGCGCGGTGATGTCGGTGCGCTCCATCGCGTCCGTCACCGCCCGCTCGTCCTCCTGGGACCACTGCTGCCACCAGTGCTGGTGGGGCTGGCGGCCGCGGGCCACCAGGTCGGAGACGGTGATCGCCTCGGGGGCCACCGGGGTCTGCGGGAGCAGCCCGATCGACTGGGCGATCTTCTTCGTGGGGATCCTCGACAGCTCGGTGCCGTCCAGCAGCACCGCCCCGCCACGCGGCTTGAGGAGGCGGCCCAGCGCGCGCAGGGTCGTCGACTTTCCGCAGGCGTTCGGCCCGACGATGACCGTCACCCGGCCGTCGGGGACGGCGAGGTCCAGCTCGTGGACGACGGTGCGGTCCTCGTACGCGAGAGTCAGCTCGCGCACCGTCAGCCGGCTGGTCACGGCGTCCTGCTGCCGGGTCTCGGTCATGCGTTGCCTCCTCGGCGGCCACCGTGACCGCGGATGATCAGCCAGATCAGGTACGGGGCGCCGACCGCCGCCGTCAGGACGCCCACCGGGAGTTCGGTGGGTGAGAAGAGCCTGCGGGCCAGCAGGTCCGCGAAGACGACGATCACCGCGCCGAGCAGCGCCGAACAGAGCAGCGGGATCTGCGCGGTCCGGGTCATCCGGCGGGCGATCTGCGGGGCCAGCAGGGCGACGAAGTCGACCGGCCCGGCCGTCCCCGTGGCCACCGACGCCAGGATCACGCCGAGTGCGACGAGCCCCAGCCGTACCCGGCCCAGCCGGACCCCGAGCGCGGTCGCCGTGTCGTCGTCCATGGTCACGGTGCGCTGGGCGCGGGCGGCCCACAGCATGGCGGGCAGCAGGACCAGCAGGGTCAGGCCGATGGGTGCGGCCTCGTCGTAGCCGCGGCCGTTGAGCGAGCCGGTCATCCAGATCTGCGCCTGCTGGGCGACGAGGTAGTCGCCCTTGGTCAGGAACAGGGTGGTGACCGAGCGCAGGGCGATGGCGAAGCCGATGCCGATCAGGACGAAGCGGGTGGCGTGCAGCCCGCCGCGCCAGGCGAAGAGGTAGACGAGCGCGGCGGCCGCGACCCCGCCGATCACCGACAGGTACGGCAGGACGGTGTACGAGGTGACGCCGAACGTCATCGCGCCGACCGTGAGCGCGCTCGCGCCCTGGCTGATGCCGATGATGTCCGGGCTGGCGAGCGGGTTGCGGGCCACGGTCTGGATCAGCGCGCCGGCGACGCCGAAGGCGAGGCCGACGAGCAGCCCGACGACCATGCGCGGCAGCCGCAGCGTGCCGACGACGAGTTCGTCGGCGGACGGCCGGCCCAGGACCACCTTCAGCACCTCGCCGGGCGCCACGAAGCTCTCGCCGACGCAGAGGTACGCGACGCAGACGACGGCCAGCACCGCGACGAGCACGGTGGCGGCGACCGCGGCCCGGCGGTGCAGCAGGAACCGGCCGCGCGCCCCGATCCGTATGACGCTGTACCCGGCGGGCCGCACCGCGGCCGTGGTGGCGCTCATGCGGGCACCGCCTTCCGGCGTACCAGCGTGACCAGGAACGGCACACCGATCAGTGCCGTCATCACCCCGGCCGGGACCTCGCTCGGCGGGAAGACGATCCGGCCGATCACATCGGAGACGAGCAGCATCACGGGTCCGATCAGGGCGGCCATCGGGAGCACCCAGCGGTGGTCGCTGCCGACGATCGCGCGGGCGATGTGCGGGACGGCGAGGCCGATGAACGCGATCGGCCCGGCCGCCGCGACACCGACGCCGGTGAGCACGGTGGCGCCGATGCCGCCGACGATCCGTACCGTCGCGATCTTCTGCCCGAGCCCCTTTGCCATGTCCTCGCCGAGCGCCAGCGCATCGAGCCCGCGGGCCACCGAGAGCACCAGGACCGTCCCCACCAGCAGGAACGGCCAGATCTGCTGGGCGACCTCGGCCTCGCGTCCGGCGATCGAGCCGACCTGCCAGAACCGGAACTCGTCCAGCGCGGACGCCTTCGTCGTCAGTACGGCCATGGTCACCGACACCAGCAGCGCGTTGATCGCGGCGCCGCCGAGGGCGAGTTTGACCGGGGTGGCGCCGCCGCGTCCGCTGGAGGCGATGGCGTACACCGCGACGGACGCGATCGCCGCCCCCGCGAAGGCGAACCAGACGTACCCGGTGAGCGTGTGGACACCCGCGTACGCGATGGCCAGCACGACCCCGACCGAGGCGCCCTGGCTGATGCCGAGGATGCCGGGGTCGGCGATGGGGTTACGGGTGATGCCCTGGAGCACCGTCCCGGCGAGGGCGAGGGCCGCGCCGACCATCAGCCCGATCAGCGTGCGGGGCACCCGCATGTTCCGGATGACCTCGGCGGCGTCGGAGTGCCCGCCGTGCAGCAGGGCGTCCAGGACGGCCGACGGGGCGATGGAACGCGCCCCCACGGCGAGGCTGAGCAGTACGGCGAACAGCAGCGCCAGGACGGCCGCCGCCGTCATGAGAGCGCGTCTGGAGCGGCGTGGTGCGGCGGCTGACATCGGACCCAATCGAAAAGCGAAGCAAAGTAAGGCTTGGCTAAGTCTAAGCACCGCCCGGGTACGGCCTCACTGGGGTGTGCCGGGTCCCGCCCGCGCTCGGCACAATGGCAGTCATGGCTTCGCACACACTGACGGTCGGCTTCGACCTGGACATGACGCTCATCGACTCCCGGCCCGGCATCAGGGCCGCCTACGTGGTGCTCGCCGCCGAGACGGGGGCCGCGATCGACATCGACCTGGTGGTGAGCCGGCTGGGACCGCCGCTGGAGGACGAGCTGGCGAACTGGTTCCCGGCCGCGGAGGTGGCCGCGGTGGCCGACCGCTACCGCGAGATCTATCCCACACACGCGATCGGCCCGTCGCTCGCCATGCCCGGCGCACGGGAGTCGGTCGAGGCGATCCGCGAGCGGGGCGGCCGGACGATGGTGGTCACCGCCAAGTACGAGCCGAGCGCGAAGCTGCACCTCGCGCACCTGGGGATCGAGCCCGACGTGATCGTGGGCGGCCTGTGGGCCGAGGCGAAGGCGCAGGCGCTGCGGGAGCACCGGGCGGGTGTGTACGTGGGCGACCACACCGGCGACGTACGCGGCGCACGGGCCGCGGACGCGGTGTCGGTGGGCGTGACGACGGGCCCGTGCGGCGAGGCCGAGCTGCGGGACGCGGGAGCGGACGTGGTGCTGTCGTCGTTGACGGAGTTCCCCGTCTGGCTCAACGGGTACGTGGCGTAGGACCCCGCTCTACTGCTTCGGCGAGGCTGCCAGGGCCGACCGGACGACGCCCGCCGCGGCGATCAGGAACCCCACTCCCATCAGCATGCACACCGCGTACGCGATGGACGGGAACGGCTCGGTGCCGAGGAACAACGGGGCCACGGTGACCAGCGTCGCCACCGCGCCGACGAAGAAGACGATCGCGCCGAGCCGGACCAGCAGGTCGCCTGCGCCAGAAGGAGAAGTACTCACACGGTCAGAGTAGTTCTTTCAGGACACCAGTCCGGATGACCAGGCTTGACGAGGGGTACTTCACCTGTGGAGGCTTCTGCCAGCAGGGGAGCACGACCACCTGGACGGCCTGACCTGCTGAGGCTTTGTTCCGGCATACGGGTTGAGATGGGGTGCGTGCTTTGCCGACTGGCAAGGTCAAGTGGTTCAACAGCGAGAAGGGCTTCGGCTTCCTCTCCCGCGACGACGGCAGCGACGTCTTCGTGCACTCGTCGGTGCTCCCCTCCGGAGTCGACGCACTCAAGCCCGGCCAGCGCGTGGAATTCGGCGTGGTCGCCGGACAACGCGGTGACCAGGCGCTCTCCGTGGAGATCCTCGACCCCACCCCGTCCGTCGCGGCCGCCCAGCGCCGCAAGCCGGACGAGCTGGCGTCGATCGTGCAGGATCTGACGACCGTGCTGGAGAACATCACGCCGCTGCTGGAGCGCGGCCGCTACCCCGACAAGGCGTCGGGCGCCAAGATCGCCGGCCTGCTGCGCGCGGTCGCGGACCAGCTCGACGTGTAGCCCGATGTGCGGGACGTCCCCGCTTGAGTGTCCCGCCCAGGCGGAACGCTCGGGCGGGACGCTCCGGCAGGGCACCCGGTCAGGGCAGGAGCTCGATGTACCCGTCGGTTCCGTGCACGCGGATCCGCTGCCCGTCCCGGATCAGCCGGGTGGCCCGCTCCACGCCCACGACGGCCGGCAGGCCGTACTCCCGGGCGATCACCGCGCCATGGGTCATCAGGCCGCCCACCTCCGTCACCAGACCCGCGATCCCGACGAACAGCGGTGACCAGCTGGGGTCGGTGAAGGTCGTGACCAGGATGTCGCCCGCTTCGAGGTCGGCCTCCGCCATGTCGAGGATGACGCGGGCCCGCCCCTCGACGGTCCCGGCGGAGACCGGCAGACCCACCAGGGCGCCGGCCGGCACGTCGTCGCGCCGGTACGCCCCGGTGAGGGCCTCACCGTCCGATGTGAGCACCCGGGGCGGTGTCAGCGCGTGGTACGAGCGGAACGCGTCCTTGCGCCGCTGGACGAGCCGGTCATCCACCCGGTTCGAGCGCACGGCGTCGTGGAACTCCTGGAACGTGAGGTAGAAGACGTCCTCCTTCTCAGGAAGCACACCGGCCCGCACGAGGCGCTCGGCCTCCGCCATCAGGGCCTGTTTGTAGACGGAGTAGCGGCTGACGATGCCGTACTTCGGGTACTCCCGGTACCCGATGAAGGTTCTGACCCGGTCGATCATCCGCTTGGTCCCGTCGGCCTTCCGGTCCCCGTCCGGCAGGGCCCGCAAGCGGGACAGCACGTCCTGTTCCTTCTCCCGCGCCTTCTGCCGCCCCTGCTCGAAGCGCCGCTCGGCCGCGCCCGGCCCGAAGATCCTGACGTTGTCGAGGATCACGGGCACGAGCGTGCCGGGTCGCTCGCGCCAACGGGGCCTCGTGATGTCGATCTCGCCGACGCAGCGCATGCCGTACCGGTCGAGGTAGGACTCGATGGCGTCGCGCGCCCCGGCCCCGCCCGCGAGCTTCGCCAGCTCGTCGAGGAAGTCCTCGTCCCCGGCGTGCTCGACGCCCTGGAGGAACGCCACCACCTCCGGATGCGGGCGGATCACGTCCGCGACGTCGAGCAGCGCCAGCCCCATCTCCGACGTGATGTTGCCGGGGGCGGACAGCGTGAGCGTGTCAGCCGCGTTCTTCTCGCCCAGCCACTCCAGCAGCTTGTCGTTGAGCCACCACGTGGCCTCCATCCCCGCCATGATCGCCTGGAAGTTCAGCGGATCACCGAGGACCCGCTTGTGCTCCTCGAAGGCCTCCAGCAGGAAGTCGAACAGCGCCGGCCCGGTCTTCGTCCGGATGTCGCGCTCCAGGGCGGCGACGGACACCCGGCTGCGCTCGACCAGCTCGTTGACGATGGCCGGATCGGGCTCGGCCGGGGCGGACGCACCGCCCGCCGGCCGCCTGCCGGAAGCCGCGTCCGGAAGCGGCGGGACGAAGTCGTCACGGTCCAGGAGGGTCTCCAGAGCATCCCTGACCAGCGGATCGCCCCTCCCCATGACGTCCAGGAGGGCGGCGCGGCTCGCGGGCGAGGCCAGGCGCCGGGTGACGTCGACGAACAGCCTCCCGCCCGCCTCGTGCATCGGCACCATGGCCGTCAGCTGCCACATGGAGAGCCCCAGGGGCCGCATGGGGTCGGTCATCATCTGCTGATGACCGACGGAGACGTAGACGTGATTCGCCTGGTCACTGGTCGCGGGTACCGGGAACAGGGTGGTGATCGGGCGGCTCTGCACGATCTGGAAGCCGTCGTCGTCCAGGCACCATTCGATGTCCTGCGGGCCGCCGAAGTGCGCTTCGATCCGCCGCCCGAGCTCCACGAGCCGTACGGCCTGCGCATCCGTCAGCGCCGGCTGCTCCCGCCGTCGCGGGTCGGCCGCCACCTCCCGCGTACCGCCGGCCGGCAGGGCGTGCAGGGCGCGCTGTTCGGCGGCGATCACCTTGGCGACGACCTCGCCGTGCCGCACCTTGAAGACGTCCGGGTTCACCAGGCCGGACACCATGGCCTCGCCGAGGCCGAAGCCGGCGTCCACGGTGGCGACCTTCCGGTCGCCCGTGACGGGGTCGGCCGTGAACAGGACGCCGGCGGCCTGCGGGAAGACCATCCGCTGCACGACCACGGCCATGTGGACCGTGCGGTGGTCGATGCCGTTGCGCCGGCGGTAGGTCACGGCCCGCTCGGTGAACAGCGAGGCCCAGCACCGGCTGATGTGCTGGAGGACCGCCGCCGGCCCCACGACGTTCAGGTACGTGTCCTGCTGGCCGGCGAAGGAGGCCGTCGGCAGGTCCTCCGCCGTCGCGCTGGACCGGACGGCGCAGGCGGCCCGGTCGCCCAGCCCGCCGAGCGCGTGGGTGATCGCCGCCACGAGGTCGTCCGGGACGGCGACCTCTTCGACGGTCCGGCGGATCCGCGAGCTGAGCGTGCGGACCGCCTTCCGGTCGTCCGGGTCCAGGTGGGACAGCTGATCGAGCTGATCCTCGATCGACGGCGCCTGCGCCATGATCCGCCGGAAGGCGTCCGTCGTCACACAGAAGCCACCCGGCACCCGGATGTCCCCGATTCGCGACAGCTCGCCCAGGTGCGCGGCCTTGCCGCCGACGACCGCGATCCGCGTCCCGTCGATCTCTTGAAGATCCCACACGTACTGCTCGGTCATCGCGATACCTCACCTCTTCCCGCTTCCACAGGCTGTGGCACAGGCCGACGATTCTGCGCCGTTATGGGGGGCTTGCGGCAAGCCCCCCATGGCGCTATAACTTAAAAAAGGCAAGGAGAGTGTTCTCTCCTTGCCTTTGTCGTTTCCCGGCCGGTGAAGACGCGGGCCGCCCGGTGGGCGCTCAGACGAACGCGAGCGCGTCCGGTCCGAGTGCCGGTACCAGTCCCTCGGCGGCGGCGCGGGTCAGCAGGCCGCGGATCGCCGCGTAGCCGTCCTCGCCGAGGTCGGCGGTGAACTCGTTCACGTACAGGCCGATGTGCTGGTCGGCGACGGACGGGTCCATCTCCTGCGCGTGCTCCAGGACGTACGGGCGCGAGGCCCGCGGGTCGTCCCACGCCATCCGTACCGACGCGCGCACCGACTCGGCGAGCCGCTTCAGGGTGTCCGCGCCCAGCGAGCGCTTCGCGATGATCGCGCCGAGCGGGATCGGGAGGCCGGTCGTGTCCTCCCAGTGGCGGCCCATGTCGGCCAGGTTGTGCAGACCGTAGTTCTGGTACGTGAAGCGCGCCTCGTGGATGACGAGTCCGGCGTCGACCTTGCCGTCCCGCACCGCCGGCATGATCTCGTCGAACGGCATGACGACGATCTCTCCGACACCGCCCGGCACCACCTCGGCGGCCCAGAGCCGGAACAGCAGATAGGCGGTGGACCGCTCGCTCGGTACGGCGACGGTCCCGCCCGTCAGATCGGTGCCCGGCTCCCGCGTGAGGACCAGCGGCCCGCAGCCCCGGCCCAGCGCCCCGCCGCAGGGCAGCAGCGCGTACTCGTCGAGGACCCAGGGCAGCACCGCGTACGAGACCTTGAGGACGTCCAGCTCACCGCGCTCGGCCATGCCGTTGGTGATGTCGATGTCCGCGAAGGTGACATCGAGGGCGGGCGCGTCGGGGACCCTGCCGTGCGCCCAGGCGTCGAAGACGAACGTGTCGTTCGGGCACGGCGAGAAGGCGATCCGCAGCGGGTCAGGAGTGGTCTCGGTCATGGTGGGTGGTCCAGCCTTCCAGTACGGGTACGAGCTTCCCGAACGCGTCGGTGAGCGCGGCCAGCGCGTCGCCGATGCGCCAGGCGTCACGGTCGCGGGGGCCGACGGTGTTCGAGACGGCCCTGATCTCCAGGGCGGGTACGCCGGCCAGGCCGGCCGCCTCCGCGACCCCGAACCCCTCCATGGCCTCGGCGACGGCACCGGGGTGCGCGGCGAGGAGGGCGGCGGCGCGCTCGGCGCCGCCGGTCACGGTGGAGACGGTGAGGATGTCGCCGGTCACCGCACCGGTCGCGGCGGCCACCGCGCGGACCAGGGAGCGGGGCGGGAAGTGCCAGACCCGGCCGAAGCCGAGATCGGTGACGGGCACGAAGCCCGCGGGGGTCTCGGCGCCCAGGTCCGCGGCGGCGATGCGGCCGGCCACGACCAGGGAGCCGACCGGGGCGGCCCCGGCGAAGCCGCCGCCGATGCCCGCCGAGATCACCAGGTCGTAGCGGTCCGAGACCAGGGCGAACGCGGCGGAGGCCGCCGCCGCGGCCGGTCCCGCGCCGCCGGCGAGGACGTCGAAGGAGCCGGTGCGGTGGATCTCCGCGCCCGGCACCCGGCGTACCGACACCTCGGAGCCGTCCCCGAACGCACGCGTGACCGCGTCCCGTTCCACCGGGACAGCGGTCACGACGAGCACACGCACGGGGGGAGCCTCCGAGGACGGCAGGAGGGGATCAGTCGGTCTTCTTGAGCTCGAAGTGCCAGATGCCCAGCAGCTCCTTGCCCTTGGTCTCCACGATGCTGATCTGCGTCTTGTTCGTGGTCTCACCGGTCTGGCTGGAGAAGAAGGCGCTGCCCGGGATGGACCGGTAGGTCTTCTTGTACGGCTCCTGCTCGGCCTGCTGACCGTCGATGAAGAGGGTCCAGCCGTGGTCCGCGACCTCGGGGTCGACGCCGAAGTGGACCTTGTCGTCCATCGCGACCTTGATGGTCTTCTCCGCCTTCTTGTTGAGGCAGCTCTTGTACTCGGATTCCTTGAGGGCCTTGCCGCCGTTGTAGCAGGACGCCTCGGTGTTCACCGAGTTGTCGCCGACCGTCACGGTGGCGAGTGGCGTCGGCTTGTCGCAGGCGGAGAGGACAAGGAGTCCCGCGGACACGGCACCAAGAGCGACGCCGATTCGACGGCCCTTACCGGAGAAGAACGCAACGGTCATGGGCCGAAGGCTATCGGTCCCTCCGGCTCATGCCACGCGGGGGTGCGGCGAGCCGCGCCGCGCGGCGCCCAGCAGCCCCCGTACGGAGGCCGCCGCGCCGAGCGCGAGGATGCCCGAGGCGACCGCCATGCCCAGTACGCCGTTGAGGGGGAGCGAGATCCCGATCGCACCGCCGACCACCCACGCCATCTGGAGCAGTGTCTCGGAGCGGGCGAACGCGGAAGTGCGCACCTCCTCCGGCACATCGCGCTGGATCATCGCGTCGAGCGACAGCTTCGACAGGGCCTGGGTGAAGCCCGCCGTGGCCGCGAGCGCGGCGACCAGGACCGTGCTGAAGAACGCCGAGGCCAGTACCGCGACGCCGAGCGCCAGGCCCAGCACCGAGGCGATGATGATCTCCGGGCCGCGGGCCCTGAGCCAGGAGCCGACCGCCGTGCCCAGCGCGTTGCCCGTCCCGGCCGCCACGCCGACGATGGCGAGCGAGATCGCGGCGCTCCGGCCGGAGAGCGGCTGCTCGCGCAGCAGGAACGCCAGGAAGAAGATCAGGAAGCCGGAGAGCGCGCGGTGCGCGGCGTTGGCCTGGAGCCCGTGCAGGACGGACGGGCCGACCGAACGGAGCCCCGGCCGCTTCTCGCCGTTCTTCTCCCTGGACCTGCCCGGCTTCTTCCCGTTCCCTGGCGTGGCGGTCTCACCGGGCGTGGCGCTCTCGCGGAGCGGGTCGGGCCGGACGGCGCCCTCGCCGGGCGGGTGCACGAGGTGCGCCTTGCGCTCGCCCTTCGCCGAGTCCACCTTGGGCGGCATGCTGAACGCGAGGACCGCACCGCCGACGAAGATCGCGCACGCGCCGTAGAGCGGCCACGGCGGACCGATCGTCTGGAGCCCCGCCCCGATCGGAGCAGCCGCACCCGTGGCGAGGAGACCGGCGAGGGTGACCCGTGAGTTCGCCTTCACCAGGGAGAAACGCAGCGGCAGCAGCCGCGGTACGACGGCGCTGCGCACGACCCCGTACGCCTTCGAGCAGACCAGGACGCCCAGCGCCGCCGGGTACAGCTCCAGGCCGCCGGTGGCGACCGCGCCCGACATGGTGAGCGCCAGCACCGCACGGGCCAGCATGGAGCCCGCCATCGCGGCGCGGCGGCCGTGCGGCAGACGGTCCAGGAGCGGGCCGATGACCGGGGCGAGGACGATGAACGGCGCCATGGTGACGGCGAGGTACAGCGCGACCCGGCCGCGTGCCTGGTCCGTCGGTACGGAGAAGAACACCGTGGAGGCCAGCGCGATCGTGATCATCACGTCGCCCGCGCCGTTCACCGCGTGCAGCTCGATCAGCTTGCCGAGACCGGACTCGCCCGCGCCGTGGGCGTGCGTCGCCTTCCGGATACCCCGGGCGGTACCGGTGAACGGGCTCCGCAGGGCATGGCCCACCGTCCGGCCCGTCCTGCGGAGCGGGCCGGATCCTTCGTGCGACCTGGCAGAAGCCACTTGGTCATAGTGCCCCAGGACCGGTGGTCACGAACCGGGACAGGCGCGGGGCGCGGTCCGTACCGCCCTGTCGGATCAGTGACCGGGCAGGTCGCGGCGGGTGCGGAGCCGGTGGATCCCGATGGCCGGAGCGCGCTCTTTACAGGGGACACGGCACCGGATACGGCTCGTTTGGGACGGGCAGGTGGGCGGGAAGCGGCGGAGAGGGTAGCGTGCGTAGCGCGCCACCGGCGGTTGTTCTTGGCCGCGCGCCTCTCGGCGATCCCGCAGAATGGGTTGCAGAAGGTGCGCCCGAGGCAGGCACAACGGGTGTGGACGTCGACGCGGCCCCCAGGTCCGCTCCGCCCGCAGCCAAATGGCTGAAATCGATGGATGTGCTGGCGCGCTCGTGAGACTGGCGTAGGAGAGAAGCGAGACCTGTGAGTGCTGCGACGACGAGAAGCCGTACGGCCCGTACCCCTGTTCCCGACCGTTTGTGCGCCGAGGCGGTAGGCCTCGCCCGCGCGGCGGCCGAGGAGGCAGCCGCGCCCGGGGTCGTGGGTGAGCATGTGGACGTGGTCCCCGAGGGGGACCGGGTCGTCACGCACTATTTCGAGTGCAAGGACCCCGCCTACCGGGGCTGGCGCTGGGCGGTGACGGTCGCCAGGGCCTCCCGGGCGAAGAACGTCACGCTGGACGAAACGGTGCTGCTGCCGGGCGGCGACGCGCTGCTCGCGCCGGAGTGGGTGCCGTGGAGCGAGCGGCTGCGGCCGGGCGACATGGGGCCGGGCGACCTGCTGCCCACCGAGGCGGACGATCTGCGTCTGGAGCCCGGTTACACCGGCGACGACGAGCCGCCGCCCAACTCCCCGGTCTCCGGTGAGCTGGCCGACCTCGTCGAGTCGGAGGACGCGGAGCTGACGACGCGCCCGGAGCCTCCGCGCCGCGGTTCGATCGCGGCGGTCGCGGACGAGCTCGGGATGCGGCGTGCGCGGGTGCTGTCGCGGTACGGGCTGTACGCGGCGGCCGACCGCTGGGACGAGGGGTTCGGCGCGAAGACGCCGATGGCCCAGGCGGCTCCGGCCACCTGCGTGACCTGTGCGTTCCTGGTGCCGCTGGCGGGTTCGCTGAAGCAGGCCTTCGGGGTGTGCGCGAACGAGTTCGGTCCGGCGGACGGGCACGTGGTGTCCCTGTCGTACGGCTGCGGTGGGCATTCGGAGGCCGCGGTGATGCCGAAGCCGCCGAAGCCGGCGCCGCACGCGTTGGACACGATGCAGGTGGACGAGTACCCGCTGCGTCCGGCGCGGGATTCCGGTTCGGTGCCGGTGGAGCCGGATGAGCCGTCGGAGGACCTCGGCCACTCCTGAGGCGGTGGCCGGGGGTCCCGGCTCCCCGCGGGGTGCGGGCTGCTCCGGTGTGCGGCTCGTTCCGGCGCACCGTCTTGTCCTCAATCGCCGGACGGGCTTGGTTTCGCTGGTCGGGCTGGGTTTGGTGCGGCTCGCTCCGGCGTACCGGCTTGTCCTCAATCGCCGGACGGGCTGGGTTTTGCCGGACGGGCTTGGTTTCCGCCGACGTCTCGATGTGGCACCCAGCCCGGCGAATCCAGCCCGTCCGGCGTTTGAGGACGGAACCCGGGGTGTGGTGGGCGGTGCCGGTGCTTTCGGGCCGTCCAGGGGCAACCCCCAGCCCGTGCGGCGATTGAGGACGGCGCGGGCGCGGGCCCGGACCCGGTACCTTCGGGCGCACACTTGGCGGCACGGGTACGCGTCACCGGAAGAGGGAGTCACAGCGTGAGCATGAATGCGACCGAGGGGGCCGACCCATTCGGCACCGCACGGCTGCGGCGCCGCGTGCTCGACGCCTGGGGCGCCGGCCCCGCCCGCTTCCGCGAGGACGCCAACGCCGAGGAGGACCTCGCGCTCGGCGGCTACCGCGACCGCCTCGTCGTCGAGCTGGCCCAGAACGCCGCCGACGCCGCCGCCCGCGCCCAGGTGCCCGGCCGGCTCCGGCTGACCCTGCGCCCGGCGACCGCCGACGCCCCCGCCGTCCTGGCCGCCGCGAACACCGGCGCGCCGCTGGACGCCACCGGGGTGGAGTCGCTGTCCACCCTGCGCGCCTCCGCCAAGCGCGAGGGGCACGAGGCCGCCGTCGGCAGGTTCGGTGTCGGGTTCGCCGCCGTGCTCGCGGTGAGCGACGAACCCGCGGTCATCGGCCGGCACGGCGGGGTCCGCTGGTCCCTCGCCGAGGCCCGCGACCTCGCCCGGGAGGCCGCCGTCGGCAGCCCCGGACTCGGTGACGAGCTGCGCCGCCGTGACGGCCACGTACCCCTGCTGCGGCTCCCGCTGCCCGCCGAGGGCACCGCCCCGGACGGCTACGACACCGTCGTCGTCCTGCCGCTGCGTGACGGCACCGCGGAGGACCTGGTCGGCCGACTGCTCGGCGCCGTCGACGACGCGCTGCTGCTCACCCTCAGCGGACTCGACGAGGTCGTGATCGAGACCCCGGACACCGTACGGACGTTGAGCCGGTCGCAGCACGGCCCGTACACCCACGTCGTCGACTCCGCGCACGGTACGAACCGCTGGCGCACCGTCGCCCGGCACGGACCCGTCGAGCCCGCCCTGCTCGCGGACCGCCCGCTGGAGGAACGGCTGCGCCCGCACTGGTCGGTGACCTGGGCCGTCCCGGTGGACGCGGAGGGCGCCCCGGTGCACCCCCGTACCGCCCCCGTCGTGCACGCGCCGACGCCCACCGACGAACCGATCGGCGTACCCGCGCTGCTCATCGCGTCGCTGCCGCTGGACACCACCCGCCGCCACCCCGCGCCGGGCCCGCTCACCGACTTCCTGGTGCGGTGCGCGGCCGACGCGTACGCCGAACTGCTCGCCGACTGGGACCCGGTCTCCGTCGCCACCATCGCGCTCGTGCCCGGACCGCTCGGCAAGGGCGTGCTGGACGGCGCGCTGCGCGGCGCGATCCTGGAGCGGCTGCCGCGCGTCGCGTTCCTGGAGCCGGCCGCCCCGCGCGACCCCGCCGCCGAGCCCGACCGCTGGGACAGCTGGGACGCCGGGGCCGATGACGGCCGCAAGGCCACCACCGCCCTGCGGCCCATCGAGGCCGAGGTGCTGGAGGGGGTCGGCGCGGAGACGGTCGCCGTGCTGGCCGAGGTGCTGCCCTGCCTGCTCCCGGCGGGCCTGGAGCGCCGGGTGGAGCTCCGTACGCTGGGCGTCGCCCGGGTGCCGCTGACCGAGGCGATCGACCGGCTCGCCGGACTTGAGCGCGACCCGGGCTGGTGGCGGCGGCTGTACGACAGCCTGGCCGGCATCGACCCGGACCGGCTCTCCGGGCTGCCGGTGCCGCTCGCCGGAACGACGTCCCAGGGGGCGGACCCGGAGGCCCCGGCCGTCCCCCGCACCACCATCGGCCCCCGGCAGATCCTGCTCCCGCTCCCCGACGCGCTGACCGGACCGGTCCTGGACCGGCTCGCCCGGCTCGGGCTGAAGGTCGCCCACCCGGACGCCGCGCACCCGCTCCTGGAGAAGCTGGGCGCCCTGCCCGCCACCCCGCGCGCCGTGCTGACGACCCCGCAGGTGCGGGCCGCCGTCGCCGGTTCGCTGGACGCGGGCGAGATCTGGGACGAGGACGCGCTCGACGGCGACGAGCTGGTGGAGACCGTCCTCACCCTGGTCCGGGACGCCGACCTGGTGCCCGGCGACGAGCCCTGGCTCGGTGCGCTCGCCCTGCCCGACGAGGACGGCGAGCCCGCTCCGGCCGGTGAACTCGTGCTGCCCGGCAGCCCGTTCGCCGCGATCATGCGTGAGGGCGAACTCGCCCTGTGCGACGAGGAGCTGGCCGCCCGCTGGGGCGAGCAGCCGCTCACCGCCTGCGGGGTGCTGGCCACGTTCGCCCTGGTGCGGGCCACCGATGTGGTCCTGGACCCGGACGAACTGGAGCCGCGCGACGGCGACTTCGCCGAGTCGGACGACGCCGGGCTGCTCGACGCCGTGGACGTGTGGTGCGAGGACATCCTCGACCAGCTCCCGGACACACCGGTGCCGCCGGTCGCCACCGAACTCGTCGCCGTCCGCGACCTCGACCTGGTCGACGACGACGCCTGGCCCCAGGCACTCGCGCTCCTCGCCAGGCCGCCGCTGCGCGACGCGCTGACCCAGCCGGTACGGGTGCTGCTCCCGGACGGCACGACGCGGTCGGTGCGCCCGTACACCGCCTGGTGGCTGCGCGATCACCCGGTGCTGGACGGCCGCCGCCCGGCGGGCCTGCGCGCAGACGGGGGCGACCCCCGGCTGGCGGGCCTGTACGACTCCGTCGACGCGACCGGCTTCGACGACGCCCAGGTGCTGCGCGCCCTCGGCGTCCGGACCTCGGTCGCCGCTCTGCTGGACGAGCCCGGCGGTGCGGCCGAACTCCTCGGCCGGCTCGCGGACGAGGACCGCCCGGTCGGTCCCGTACAACTGCACTCCCTGTACACGGCCCTGGCCGACCTGGACCCGGAGCAGGTCACGCTGCCGGACGAGCTGCGGGCCGTCGTCGACGGCGAGGTGCGGGTCGTGGACGCGGCGGACGCGGTGATCGCGGACGCCCCCGACCTGCTGCCGCTGACCGGGGGGCTGCCGCTCCTGCCGGTCGCCCCGGCGAACGCGGCGGAGCTGGCCGAGCTGTTCCAGGTGCGGCGGCTCGGCGAGAGCGTCGAGGCGGAGGTGACGAGCGAGGGCGAGGAGCACCGGGTGCCGGAACCGGTGCGCACCCTGCTCGGCGCGGGCACCCCGGACACGTATGTGGAGCACGGCGAACTGCGCGCGGGCGGCGTCGAGCTGGACTGGCGCCGCACCCCGGACGGCACCGTGCACGCCGCGACCCTGGAGGGCGTCGCGGCGGGTCTGGCCTGGGCGGCGGGCCAGTGGCCGCGCCGCTTCGAGGTCGCGGCCCTGCTGGAGGACCCGTCCCGCACCGACGAGCTGGCCCGGGACCGCTGGTTCGACTGAGCACGGGCCGCCTCCGGTCCCGTCAGGTCCGGAGGCGGCGGCGCGGCGGGACGGTCAGGTGCGGCCAAGGCCCCCGAATCCCCAGTGCACTGCCGCCCTGCCGCCCTGCCGCTCGGACATCCACGGAAAATCCGTAAAAAATCCTTAAGTCCCACACAACCCTTCACGGTTGGTGATCGTCTTGCCTGTGAAGTCACCAGGCTTCACCGACGATCTTGGGTCCGCGCCCCACCAGATGCGGCGGACCCCCTTCTCCAACTTGGGGAACGAAACATGCGTACTCGTGCCACCGTTGCCACCGTGACCGGCGCCCTGGCCCTTTCCGCCCTCGTCCTTCCGTCGGCCGCCCAGGCCGACGACGCGCACGGTTCGGCCGGTTCGGCCGCCGCCGTCGCGCGCGCGGCTCAGTCCGTCGCCGCCGGGCAGTCCGCCGCGAAGACCGGCGCGCGCTCGGCCGCGCCCGCGGCCGCGTTCCTCCCCGGTGAGATGGACCTCACCTTCTCCAAGCTCACCGTCAACGGCGGCAAGCCGATCGTCGTGGGAACCACGTACACGAAGCGGGTGGCGACCACCTTCACCGTGACGCACGCCGCCGACGTGAACATCTTCGCCCCGGACTTCCTGCTCGACGTCAACCTCTACCGCGGTTCGTACGACTCCCCGACGAACGAGCTGTACAGCGATGACTTCCCCGTCTGCAAGAAGGTGTCCACCAAGGTCGCCACCTGCAAGGGCAACATCAGCGTCACGCCCGGCTACGACCTGATCGGCAACGCCGACGCCACGAAGTGGAAGGCGATGGGCTTCGCCGTCGACTACCGGGGCGAGAACCCGGAGAACCCCGACTTCACCAAGATGGGCTTCGCGCTGCAGGACAAGCTGGGCAACGCCACTGTCCAGCGCGCGTCGAAGCAGTCCGTCAAGACCTCCGCGAAGTCGGTGAAGAAGGGCAAGACCCTCACGTTCACCGGGTGGCTGTCGCGGGCCAACTTCGACGACCTGAAGTACCACGGCTACACCGCCCAGCCGGTGAAGCTCCAGTTCCGCAAGAAGGGCAGCAGCACCTACACCACGGTGAAGACCGTCAAGACGAACAACAAGGGCGATCTGAAGACCACGGCCAAGGTCTCGGCCAACGGCTACTGGCGCTACAGCTTCGCCGGTACGTCCACCACCCCGGCCGCCACCGCCACGGGTTCCTACGTCAGCGTGAAGTAGCCCGCACGCCCCGGCTCCTGCCGCTGGGGCCGCCGCTTCCCCGCTACACCGGGAAGCGGCGGCTCACCAGGCGCCAGGCGTACTCCAGGGCGGCGGAGGCGATCACCGCGATGCCCACCGCAGTCCACGGCATCTGCGCACCCACCAGCTTCAGCGCGAAGAAGTTCTGGAGCCACGGCACCACGAGCACCACCAGGAACGCCAGGCCCATCGACGCCACCAGGCAGATCCGCCACCAGGTGTAGGGGCGGGCGATGATCGCCAGGACCCACATCGAGACCAGGAACAGCGTGAGCGTGGCCGCGCTGGTCTCCGCGTCCAGCGAGCCGGGGCCGACGTAGTAGTGCCGGGCGAGCAGGTACGTCGCGAAGGTGGCGACGGCCGCGATGGTGCCGGACGGGATCGCGTACCGCATGACGCGGCGCACGAAGTGGGGGTGCGCGCGCTCCTTGTTGGGGGCCAGGGCGAGGAAGAACGCCGGGATGCCGATCGTCAGCGTCGACAGCAGGGTCAGGTGCCGCGGCAGGAACGGGTACTCGACCTGGAAGCAGACCACCAGGACGGCCAGCAGCACCGAGTAGACGGTCTTCGTCAGGAACAGGGTGGCGACCCGGGTGATGTTGCCGATGACCCGGCGGCCCTCGGCGACGACGGACGGCAGCGTCGCGAAGCTGTTGTTGAGCAGCACGATCTGGGCGACGGCCCTGGTCGCCTCCGAGCCGGAGCCCATCGAGACGCCGATGTCGGCGTCCTTGAGCGCCAGGACGTCATTGACCCCGTCGCCCGTCATCGCGACGGTGTGGCCGCGGGACTGGAGGGCGGCGACCATCTCCCGCTTCTGCTGCGGGGTGACGCGGCCGAAGACCGCGTTCTCCTCCATGGCGGTGGCCATCTCGTCCGGATCGGTGGGCAGCCTGCGCGCGTCCAGGGTGTGTTCGGCGCCCGGCAGCCCGAGCTTCGCGGCGACGGCGCCGACCGAGACGGCGTTGTCGCCGGAGATCACCTTCGTGGCGACCCGCTGGTCGGCGAAGTAGGCGAGCGCCTCCCGGGCGTCGGGCCGCAGCCGCTGCTCCAGGACGATCAGCGCGCACGGTTCGGCCCCGGTCGCGGTCGCGGGGTCGTCGAGCGGGCCCTCGGCACGGGCCAGCAGCAGGACCCGCAGGCCCTGCTGGTTGAGCTCCTCGATCTCGGTGAGGGCCGGGTCGTCCTCGGGCAGCAGTACGTCGGGGGCGCCGAGCAGCCAGCCGGAGGTCCGCCCGCCGTGCTCGTCGAAGGCGGCGCCGCTGTACTTGCGGGCCGAGGAGAAGGGCAGCGCTTGTGTGACGCCCCAGGCCTCGCCGTCCGGGACGGGGTAGGCGTCGATGATCGCCTGGAGGCTGGCGTTGGGCCGCGGGTCGGAGGCGCCGAAGGCGGCCAGCACGCGGCGCAGGTAGGGCTCGTCCGTGCCGTTCAGCGCGCGGACCTCGGTGACGTCCATGCCGCCCTCGGTGAGGGTGCCGGTCTTGTCCAGGCAGACGATGTCGACCCGGGCCAGGCCCTCGATGGCGGGGAGCTCCTGGACCAGGCACTGCTTGCGGCCCAGCCGTACGACGCCGATCGCGAAGGCGACCGAGGTGAGCAGGACCAGGCCCTCCGGGATCATCGGGACGATGCCGCCGACGGTCCGGGCGATGGAGTCCTTGAAGTTGTGGTCCTTCACCACCAGCTGGCTCAGGACCAGACCGATCGCGGTCGGGATCATCATCCAGGTGACGTACTTGAGGATGGTGGAGATGCCGGTGCGCAGCTCGGACTGGACGAGCGTGAAGCGGGAGGCCTCCTCGGCGAGCTGCGCGGCGTAGGCCTCGCGGCCGACCTTGGTCGCGGCGAAGGCCCCGCCGCCCGCGACGACGAAGCTGCCGGACATGACCGGGTCGCCGGCGCGCTTCAGCACCGGGTCGGCCTCGCCGGTGAGCAGGGATTCGTCGATCTCCAGGCTGTCGGCCTCGGCGACGGTGCCGTCGACCACGACCTTGTCGCCGGGGCCGAGCTCGACGAGGTCGCCCAGGACGATCTCGGAGGTGGAGATCTCGGCCGCGACCCCGTCCCGTCGCACGGTGGGCTTCGCCTCGCCGATGACCGCGAGGCTGTCCAGGGTCTTCTTGGCCCGCCACTCCTGCACGATGCCGATGCCGGTGTTGGCGATGATCACGAAGCCGAACAGGCTGTCCTGGATCGGCGCGACGAAGAGCATGACCGCCCAGAGCACGCCGATGATCAGGTTGAACCGGGTGAAGACGTTGGCGCGGACGATCTCGCGCACCGACCGGGACGAGCGGACCGGGACGTCGTTGATCTCGCCGCGGGCGATCCGCTCGGCGACCTCGGCCGCGCTCAGCCCGCGCCCGCCGCCGGGAGCCGGCAGTTCGACCGGGTGCACCGGGTCGAGTTCGCTACCGGCGTCGATCATCACCGGCCGGTCGGTGGCGGAAGGTACGGAGGATCTGTTCGGCTCATCCCCGGAAGGGTCGAGTGCCCGCTGAGTCATGGTTCAGACGGTACGGGGGTAACGTCCGGTTCACCCACCGGTGGTCCGAAGATCAGACCGGGGGAGGACGGGAATCGTCCCGTGGTGGTATGGCGCGGGGAGCCGCCTGTGACCTGCGGCAGTGGCGCCGGGCCGCGGGGCGTGATCGCGGGCCCGGTGGCCCGGTGGTCAGGCGTTCGTGCCGGGGGTGCCCTCGGAGCCGGAGCCGGAGCCGGAGTCGGCCTCCGGGGCGGTGGCGGCAGCCGCGACGGCCCGCTTGATCGCGGCGTCGCGTCCTCGCACGTACCAGATGCCGATCAGGCCGAGGCCCGCACCGGCCAGGCAGGTCCACACCCACCACAGGTGTCCGTGGTCGTCGAACCAGCCGTAGAACGGGAGCTGGACGAGGAAGAGGACGAACCAGAGGATCGTGCCGCCGGTGATGGTCGCGACGACGGGCCCTTCCAGGGGCTCGGGTGCCTCGTGTTTCGGTGTCCACTTCGCCATGCGGTCAGTGTATGCGGCGCGTGCACAAAGGCCGCCCGGCCAGTCGGCGCAAGTGTCTACGCGCGGAGATAGCGATCTTCGCCTTATGTATTCATACTGAATCTGCTTACGGCTGTCTCGAATTATTCGTATGAAAGTCCAAAGCTGACTAGTTTTAGCCCTCTTTTAGTCCCCTCTACGTACGACTGAGGTCCTCCATGCCCCCCTCGGCCACCGCTCCGGTCGATTCCGAACAGCCCCCGGCTCCCCAGCCCTCCGGCGGCCTGGACCGTTACTTCAAGATCTCCGAGCGGGGGTCGTCGGTCGCGCGTGAGATCCGCGGCGGATTCGCCACCTTCTTCGCGATGGCGTACATCATCGTGCTGAACCCGATCATCCTGGGCAGCGCGAAGGACATGTACGGGCACCAGCTCGACAGCGGTCAGCTGGTCACCGCGACGGTGCTGGTCGCGGCCTTCTCCACGCTCCTCATGGGTGTCATCGGCAATGTGCCGATCGCGCTGGCGGCGGGCCTCGGCGTCAACACCGTCGTCGCCCTCCAGCTCGCCCCCCGGATGAGCTGGCCCGACGCGATGGGCATGGTCGTCCTCGCGGGCATCGTGGTCATGCTGCTGGTCGCCACCGGTCTGCGGGAACGCGTGATGAACGCCGTGCCGACCTCGCTCCGCAAGGGCATCGCGATCGGTATCGGCCTGTTCATCCTGCTGATCGGCCTGGTCGACTCGGGCTTCGTCTCCCGTATCCCGGACGCCGCGCACACCACCGTCCCGCTTCAGCTCGGGGGCGACGGCCACCTCAACGGCTGGCCGGTCCTGGTCTTCGTGCTCGGCGCGCTGCTGACCCTCGCGCTGATCGTCCGCAAGGTGCCGGGCGCGATCCTGATCTCCATCGTCGCGATGACGGTGGTCGCGCTGATCATCGACGCGATCGCGGACCTGCCGGGCGAGGCCTGGGGCCTGACCGTCCCGCAGTGGCCGGGCAATCCGGTCGCCTCCCCGGACTTCGGGCTGATCGGCAAGGTCAGTCTGTTCGGCGGCTTCGGCAAGGTCGGTGTGCTCACCGGCATCCTGTTCGTCTTCACCGTGCTGCTGTCCTGCTTCTTCGACGCGATGGGCACCATCCTCGGCATCGGCGACGAGGCCAAGCTGATGGACAAGGACGGCAACTTCCCCGGTATCAACAAGGTGCTGTTCGTCGACGGCGTCGCGGTCGCCGCGGGCGGTGCGGGCTCAGCCTCGGCGGGCACCTGCTTCGTGGAGTCCACGGCGGGTGTCGGCGAGGGTGCCCGCACCGGCTTCGCGAGCATCGTGACGGGTCTGCTGTTCACGGCGGCGCTGTTCCTGACACCGCTGGCGACGATGGTCCCCTCGCAGGCGGCCACTCCGGCCCTGCTGGCGGTGGGCTTCCTGATCATCGCGGGCTCGGTGCGGGACATCGACTGGAGCGACTACACGCTCTCGATGCCGGCCTTCCTCGCCATGGTGATGATGCCGTTCACGTACTCGATCACCAACGGCATCGGCATCGGCTTCATCGCGTTCTGCGTACTGCGGCTGGCCGCCGGGCGCGGTCGCTCGGTGCCGGTGGCCATGTACGTGGTGTCGGCGGTCTTCGTCTTCTACTACGCGATGCCGGCGCTCGGCCTCACGTGATCCCTCGCGGGCGCACGGCCGACGGGGGTCAGGTGACCTCTTCGGCCGTGACCCCGTCCGCCCCGTAGAACTTCTCTGTCTCGTCGACGGCCGTCTGGAAGCGCTCGTCGAAGTCATCGCGAATGAGCGTCCGGACCACATAGTCCTGGACGCTCATTCCGCGTCTGGCGGCGTGCTGCTTGAGCCGGTCGAGCAGCTCACCGTCTATCCGCAGGCTGAGCACTGTCGATCCCATGCCATGCAGGGTTACGTCCTCCGGGCCCGACGCGCGTGACTTTCCGGAGCTGACTCACTCGTTTGGGTGATCGATTGGTGATTCGGCTCTCGCGCGTGTACCACCGAGTGGTCTTTAGGGTAGGTAATGAGTTAAGCTAACAAACATGCCTGACCTGATCCACGACGGCGACAGTGCCGCTGCCGTGAGCTCCCTTCGTTCCGCCGTCATGCTCCTCGGCCGGCGCCTCAAGCACCAGCGCGTCGACGAGTCGCTGAGCCCCACCGAGATGTCGGTGCTCGGCACCCTCGCGCGTTGCGGTTCGGCCACCCCCGGTGAGCTGGCCCGCAAGGAGCATGTGCAGCCGCCGTCGATGACCCGCATCGTCGCGCTGCTGGAAGCAAAGGGACTCGTCAGACTGGAACCGCACCCCGATGACCGTCGTCAGAAGATGGTCAGCCAGACCGAGCAGGCCGAGGCCATGCTCGCCGAGAGCCGCTCCAAGCGGAACGCCTGGCTGACCACCCTCGCCGAGGGCCTGGACGAGGACGAGTGGGAGACGCTGCGCAACGCGGCCCCCGTGCTGGAGAAGCTCGCCCACCTGTAGCGGAGCGGGCCGCGCCGCACCACAGCCGGCGCACCGCCCCACCGCCGCATCCTCGTCAGTCCGCGCAATGTCCACGCCCGAGGAGGCGAACCCTTTTGAGTACGGGATCCGGAGCAGACTCCGCCCCCGCACCGACTTCCACCCACGAGAGCAAGCCCGGCGGGACCTTCTCGTCGCTGAAGATCCGTAACTACCGTCTGTTCGCCACGGGCGCTGTGATCTCCAACACCGGCACCTGGATGTCCCGCATCACGCAGGACTGGCTCGTCCTGAGCCTCACCGGGTCCGCCGCCGCCGTCGGCATCACCACGGCACTCCAGTTCCTCCCCATGCTGCTCTTCGGCCTGTACGGCGGCGTCATCGCCGACCGCCTGCCCAAGCGCAAGCTCCTCCTCTTCAGCCAGGCCGCGCTCGGCCTGTGCGGTGTCGCACTCGCCGTGCTCACCCTCTCCGGCGTGGTCCAGGTGTGGCACGTCTACCTGATCGCCTTCCTGCTCGGCATGGTCACGGTCGTGGACAACCCGGCCCGCCAGTCGTTCGTCTCCGAGATGGTCGGCCCCGCCCAGCTGCGGAACGCGGTCAGCCTGAACTCCGCGAACTTCCAGTCCGCCCGGCTCATCGGCCCCGCCGTCGCGGGTGTGCTGATCACCACGGTCGGCAGCGGCTGGGCCTTCATGTTCAACGGTCTGTCGTTCCTCGCGCCGCTCGTCGGCCTGATGATGATGCGCACGAGCGAGCTGCAGAAGGCCGTCGTCGTACCGCGCGCGAAGGGCCAGCTCCGTGAGGGGCTGCGCTACGTCTCCGGCCGTCCGGAGCTGATCTGGCCGATCGTCCTCGTCGGTTTCGTCGGCACGTTCGGATTCAACTTCCCGATCTTCCTGACGGCCTTCGCGGACGAGGTCTTCGACGGCGGCGCCGGGATGTACTCGTTCTTCAACATCCTGATGGCGGCCGGTTCCCTCGCCGGCGCCCTCCTCGCCGCCCGCCGCCGCTCCTCGCGGCTGCGGATGCTGGTGGCCGCGGGCACGGTGTTCGGCCTGCTGGAGATCGTCGCCTCCCTGTCGCCGTCCGTCTGGCTGTTCTCGATCCTGCTCGTCCCGATCGGCATGATCGGTCTGACGACCAACATCAGTGCGAACACCAGCGTCCAGATGGCGGCGGACCCGGCCATGCGCGGCCGGGTGATGAGCCTGTACATGATGGTCTTCGCCGGTGGTACGCCGGTGGGCGCCCCGATCGTCGGCTGGATCAGCGATGTGTACGGCGTCCGCACGGGTATGGCGGTCGGCGGCGGGTTCTCGATGGTGGCCGCGCTCGGAGTCGGCTTCATGCTGGCCCGCGTCGGCGGCCTGCGCCTCAAGGTCGACCTGCGCCCCGGCCGCCCGCATGTGCGCTTCGTCCCGCGCGAGCAGCTGGCGACGGCGGCCTGAGAGGCTGCCGGGTGACCTCTGAGAGGCGCCGGCACACACACGATCACGGCCCCGACCGGGTATCCGGTACGGGGCCGTATCGCGTGCGGGCGGGATCAGTCGCGGGGGAAGCCGCCGGTCTCCAGGGTGAGGCCGATGACGGTCGCGGTGAGGTCGATCGGTGTGCCGAAGTCGAGGCTCAGCGCGGATCGGTACTCGTCGTCCTTCGGGAGCGTGTGGAGGTGCCATGTGCCGGTGTACGGGTCGACGATGACGTACACCGGGACGCCCGCGGTGGCGTACGTGGCCATCTTCGGTCCGTAGCCGTTGGCCGCGGTCTGCTTGGAGATGACCTCGGCCACGCATTCGATGTCCTGGTAGCGGAAGTGGCCGTCGGCGTCCGGCTCGGCACCCTCCGCCAGGGCGACGACGTCGGAGGCGAAACCGTTGAGCCGTCCCGGGAAGTCGATGCGTACATCGGACATCAGCTGTCCCCGGGGGTACCTGGCGCGCAACTGCTCGACGATGTCGAGAATGATCTGCCAGTGCGTGCGCCCTTGCGGCGACATGTAGATGTTCCCCTCGACGATCTCTACCTTGAATCCCTCGGGGGTGGGCTCAAGCCACTCGAACATCATGTTCAGGGTGCGCTCGTCGCTGGTGTCGGCCATCTCGATCCTGTCGGTGTCCACGATGGTCATCGTGCCGTTCCTCCCCGCTGCCGCACGGGCGCGGGCAGCCGCGTAGTACAACGATACGCACGGAGACCAGGACACGTCCGCGACTGACGGACCCCAGGGGAACGGCCTCGGGGCAAGGCGGTCCGGGCCTGGCCGCCGGGACGGCGGGCCGGGCGGTTACGCTCGTCGGGTGGACCCCAAGACAAGAAACCGCATTATGGCGGCCGTGCTCGTGCTGATGTTCGTCGTCGTCGCAGCGGCGGCCGCCCTCGGCTGATCGCTCTGCCGGGGACGGCCGCACGCGGGCCCGTTCCTACCAGGCGAAGTTCTCCGGCGACGGACCCGGACCGGGGAAGATCTCGTCCAGGGCCGCCAGCACCTCGTCCGACAGCTCCAGCTCCACCGCGCGCAGCGCGGAGTCGAGCTGCTCGCGCGTACGCGGACCCGAGATCGGGCCGGTGACGCCGGGCCGGGTCAGCAGCCAGGCCAGACCGGCCTCGCCCGGCTCCAGGCCGTGCTTCTGCAGCAGGTCCTCGTACGCCTGGATCTGCGCCCGCACCTTCGGGTCGGCGAGCGCCTCGCCTGAGCGGCCCGAGGTGGACCGGGCGCCGCCGCCCTCGCGCTCCTTGCGCAGCGCGCCGCCGAGCAGCCCGCCGTGCAGCGGCGACCACGGGATGACTCCGAGGCCGTACTCCTGGGCGGCCGGGATGACCTCCATCTCGGCTCCGCGCTGCATCAGGTTGTAGATGCACTGCTCGCTGACCAGCCCGTAGCTGCCGCGCTGCCTGGCGACCTCATTGGCCTGGGCGATCTTGTAACCCGCGAAGTTGGACGAGCCCGCGTAGAGGATCTTGCCCTGCTGGATCAGTACGTCGATGGCCTGCCAGATCTCCTCGACCGGGGTGGACCGGTCGACGTGGTGGAACTGGTAGAGGTCGATGTGGTCCGTCTGCAGCCGCTTCAGGCTGGCGTCCACGGCACGGCGGATGTTGAGCGCGGACAACTTGTCGTGGTTGGGCCAGGGCTCGCCGTCGGCGCCCATGTTGCCGTAGACCTTGGTGGCGAGGACGACCTTGTCGCGGCGGTCGCCGCCCTGGGCGAACCAGGTGCCGAGGATCTCCTCGGTGCGGCCCTTGTTCTCGCCCCAGCCGTAGACGTTCGCGGTGTCGAAGAAATTGACACCCGCGTCCAGGGCGGCGTCCATGAGCGCGTGGCTGTCGCTCTCGTTGGTCTGGGGGCCGAAGTTCATCGTCCCGAGAACGAGGCGGCTGACTTTGAGTCCGGTGCGTCCGAGCTGCGTGTACTTCATGGGGTCAAGCCAACGCCTTGGAGTCCGCTCGAAGCAAGGGCGGAGTTCCGCGGCGCGGCGCTCTCACCCGGTCCGCGGCGCCGCCGGTGCCAGAAGCCGGCCCAGGGCCAGTGCGGTGAGAAGCCAGACGCCGCAGGCGACCGGCAGTGCGCCGATCCCCTGAAGAGGGGTGGCGTAGGCGAGCATCACCCAGGCGAGCAGGCCGTTGGTCCAGCCGCTCATGGAGATGAGCAGGGCGGCGCGGGCCTGGACGCGGAACCGGGCGATGACCTGGTTGGCGATGATCACCCCCGCCGTCAGCGCGGCGACGCAGGCGCCCAACGCGTACAGGAAGAAGGTCGCGTTGAACTCGCGCTCGCCCGTGGCCACGGAGTTGACCGCGGCGCCGACCGCGCCGAGGGCGACCGTGAGCATGATCGTCGAGCCGATCCGACGGGTGAGCGACTTGCTCAGCGGGTCGAACGCGTTGGTGAACCCCTGGGCGCTCGCCATGCCGACCAGGCAGGCGCCGACGGAGAGGATCAGCGTCCCCTGCACGCTGATCGGGGCGCAGAGGAGGATCAGCGCGCACGTCAGCAGTGCCGTGCCCGCACCGGCCAGCCAGGTGGTGGCGACGGTACGGGTGGAGGGGGCGCCGTAGCGCGGCGCCCGCGCCGCGATGCGCAGCCGTCGGGGCGGGGCGGCCGGCGACGGGGCGGGGGGTGCGACCAGCGGGAGCGGTGCGGTGTGCGCGGGGGCCGGTGCGGGGGTCGGTGCGGGGGTCAGCGCGGGCGGGGTCTGCGGACCCCCGCTGCTCGGCACCGCGCTGTACGGCACCGCGCTGTACGGGACCGAGCCCAGGACCGTGGGGGCGGCGGGGTCGCCGGGGATGCCGGTGGCGGGCGGTGCGGGTGTGGCTACGGGTGCGGGTGCCGGAGCCTGCGGGGCTTCGGCGGCCAGGAGGGTCGGGGGGTGCCCTGCCGTCCCAATCGCTGCGCGCAGCAGCTCCGCCACCTCGTCCGCGTCCTTCGGGCGGTCGTCCGGGGCCTTGGCCAGTAAGCGCAGGATCAGCGCGTCGAGCCCCGGGAGGCCGGCGAGCTCCGGTCGGCGGGCGCTCGGCGGCTCGGGGATGTCGCCGAGGTGCTGGGCGAGCACCGCCGTACCGGCCCCGTCGAACGGGGGCCCGCCGGTGAGCAGCGTATGGAGGAGGCAGCCGAGGGAGTACAGATCGCTGCGGTTGCCGAGCACGTCGGGTGCCCGGATCTGCTCCGGCGACATGTAGAGCGGGGTGCCGATCACGAACCCGACGGCGGTCAGGTCGGTACGGGTCATCGAGGCGGCCGGGGCGAGCATCCGGGCGATGCCGAAGTCGAGGATCTTGATTGTCCCGGCCGCGGTGAGCAGGATGTTGGCCGGCTTGATGTCCCGGTGCACAATCCCCGCCCGGTGGGCCGTCCCCAGCCCCGTACAGATCTCGACGCCCCAGGCCATTACCTCGGCGGGCGAGGGGAGTCCGGGGCGCCGGCTCTCCAGCACGGCGCCCAGATCGCGCCCCTGGAGGTGCTCCATGACGAGGTAGAGGACGCGTTCCCCCGCCACCCGCGCCTCGCCGAAGTCGTGCAGGGTGACGATGTGCGGGCTCGACAGGCCGCCCACCACCCGGGCCTCGCGGGCGAAGCGGGTCGCCGAGGTGTCCTCGTCGATGCGGGGCAGGACCTTGACCGCGACCTTGCGGCCGATCCGCTCGTCCTCGGCCTGCCAGACCCGGCCCATACCGCCCGAACCGATCGGCTCGGTCAGCCGGTATCTGCCGTCAAGAATCTCACCACGCATCGGAAGCCCCCCGCTCAACTCAATTGCGATGCCCGCTACATGGTTGCCCAAGCGTCGTTTCTCGGCCCCGTGTTCGGTGATACCGGACCCGCTCTGGTTGGTGGCGGCGGGGCCGCTACCTGTCCGCGAACCGGTCCAGCGCCGCCAGCACCGCGCGGCTCGTCGCCGCCCCGCCGAGATGGCCCGCGTCGTCGATCACGGTCAGTTCCGCGTCCGGCCACGCCTTCGCCAGCTCCCACGCGGTGATCAGCGGGCCGCCCAGGTCGAAGCGCCCGTGCACCAGCACGCCCGGGATTCCCGCCAGCCGCCCGGCGTCCCGGATCAGCTGTCCCTCCTCCAGCCAGGCGCCGTGCGAGAAGTAGTGCGCGCAGATCCGCACCAGTGCCTGCTGTGCGCGTGCGGGCCGGCCGCTGTACGGCGGCGGTCCGGTGTACGCCTCCTGGGAGAGCACCGCGTCCTCCCACGCGCACCAGTCGGCCGTCGCCCGCGCCCGTACCTCCGGGTCGGGGCTCTCCGTCCGCCGGGCGTACGCGGCGAGCACGTCCTCGGTCGCGTCGCTCGCGGCCTCCGGGACCCCGGCCAGGAACAGGTCCCGCGCCTCGGGGAAGATCTGCCCGGCGGCCCGGTACAGCCAGTCGATCTCGGAGCGGCGGGTCGTGGTGACGGCCGGGATCACGATCTCGCTGACCCGCTCCGGGTACCGCTCGGCGTACGCGAGGATCAGCGTCGAGCCCCAGGAACCCCCGTACAGCAGCCACCGGTCGATGCCCAGCCGGACGCGCAGCCGCTCCATGTCGGCGATCAGCCGGTCCGTCGTGTTGAACCGCATGTCGGCGGCCGGGTCGCTCGCGTGCGGGGTGGAGCGGCCGCAGCCACGCTGGTCGAAGAGGATGACCCGGTAGCGGTCCGGGTCGAAGTACTGCCGGGGCCGTTCCGTGCACCCCGAGCCCGGTCCGCCGTGCACGACGAGGGCGGGTTTGCCGGCCGGGTCGCCGCACGCCTCCCAGTACACGAGGTTGCCCTCACCGACGTCCAGCATCCCGTGCTCGTACGGCTCGATCGGCGGGTACTTCTCGTCCGGGCGGCGTTCCACGGCGGTGTCTCCTCGGCTCGCGGCGTACTCGGCGTACAAAAGGGGAACAGGCTGGGAGGGCAGGAGTCGTGACGGCGGCTCAGCCCTTCACCGCCACGTGGTACGCGGACGCCCACAGCACCACCGCGGAGCCCAGCCCCACCACGGCCCGCACGCTCTCGCTCGACCGGCCGGCCGCGATGAGCACGAACCCGACGATCGCGACGACGCCCAGCAGGACCGCCGTCCCCTTGTACTGCCACTGGTCGTAGAAGCGCGCGAGCGGGAAGAAGTGCAGGCCCACGACCAGCGCGATGGCGGCCGGGATGAACTCGGGGCGGCCCGAGGCGTTGGACGCCGAGATCACCGCGAAGATGGCGGCCACCTCGACGACGTTCACTATGCCGACCGCGCGTGCCCAGTTCGCCGGCAGGCTCACCAGGCGGGGCGAGGGGGCGGCGCCCTTGCGGTAGGCGAGCACGATCGCCACCGCGGTGAGCGGCACGGCGATGATCTCAAGGGCGACGGCCGCGCCCGATGACGCCAGTCCGGACGCACCGGCGAAGGCCCAGACCACGGCGAACACCGACAGGACGAGCGTGCCCCTGCGCCGGAGGTTCCGGGTGAGCGCGGCGCACTCGGCATCGTCGGCCGAGGGCGTGGAGGGCGTCGATGGCGTCGATGGCGTGGTGGAGGTCATGGGCGGACAGTACAACGATCATCCTGTCGGTCCGGCGGCTTCCGTCAGGCCGCCCGGCTCGGGCCGATGGCACTTCGAGGTGACGTCAGCCGGCCGGGAGTTCGGCCCCGGCGGGCCCGATCCGCGGTTCCGCCCGGCGGCGTAGCGTAGGAGCGTGAACGCGACTCCCGAGGTACTGGCCGTGCTCGACGATCTGCTCGCCACCGCGGCCCCCGACGCCCGCGGAGCACTCTGGCAACTGGACCGGCAGGGAAGGGAGCTGGACGCCAACCTGGTGCGCCTCCCGCCGGGCGCGGAGGTCGGCGAGCACCAGGAGGACGTGCTCGACGTCCTCCTGGTGGTCCTCGCGGGCGGCGGCCGCCTCACCCCGGCCGGTGGCGGCACGCCGCTGGAGCTGACCCCGACGACGGTCACCTGGCTGCCCCGCACCTCGCGGCGCGCCCTGGCCGCGGGCCCGGACGGTCTCGTCTACCTCACGGTCCACCGCCGCCGTCCGGGCCTGGCCATCAAGCCGACGGTGTCCGCGCGGGAGGGCGGCGAGGCTCCGTGCTCCCTGGACAGGGTGTGCCCGGAGTGCGGCCGCATGTCCCAGGAGTCGGCGCCGAAGTACTGCGGCGAGTGCGGGGAGCGGTTCCCGGAGCGCTGAGCGGCGGGGCCGGCCGGCGGCCGGGGCGCCCGCGGCCGCTGAGTGACCGTCAGCCGAGCGGGACGTCGGCGGACCGTGACTCGACGGCGTCCAGCGTGGCCAGCGCGGCGTCGTCGAGGTCGATCGTCCCGGTGGCGACGTTCGCCTCCAGATGGTCCGCGTCCGCGGTGCCCGGAATGAGCAGCGTGTTCGGCGTGTGGTGCAGCAGCCAGGCGAGGCCGACCTGTGCGGGGGTGCGGCCGAGGGACTTCGCGGCGGCGATCACGGCCGGTTCGTCGGTCACCTTCGGCAGCCGGGGGAAGGCGCCGCCGAGCGGGAAGAACGGCACCCAGGCGATCTGCTCCTCGGCGCAGAGCCGCAGCATCTCCTCGTCGTCGCGCGTCACCAGGCTGTAGAGATTCTGGACGCAGACGATCCCGGCGGGCAGGGCCCGGCGCAGCACGTCCAGGGTGACGGCGCTCAGGCCGATCGCACCGATCTTGCCCTCGTCCCGCAGCGCGGTCATCACGGCGAGCTGGTCGTCGAGGTCGACCACCTGGTCGCCCTCGGCGACCAGGCCCGGCCTGGTGTCCAGGCGGCGCAGGTTCACCACGGGGATCCGGTCGAGGCCGAGGGATTCGAGGTTGGCCTCGACGGCGGCCCGCAGTTGCTCGGGCCGCTGTGCGGGGCGCAGCGGAATGGTGGCGCCGGGGTCGGGGTCGGCGCCGACCTTGCTGACGACCACGACGCCGTCCTCGGGGCGGAACGCGTCGCGGATGAGCCCGTTGACGAAGCCTTCGCCGTAGAACTGGGCGGTGTCGACGTGGTCGATGCCGAGCTCGACCACGCGGCGCAGGAGCGCGATCCCCGCGTCGCGGTCGTCGCGCAGGCGCTCCAGTTGCATCGCGCCGTAGCCGATGCGGGAGACCGTGAGGTCCCCGAGCGTCCCGGCGCCTCCGGCGCGCGGAGTGCCGGTGGCCGTGAGCTGGGGGGAGGGGGAGCCGGTCGCAGTCATGGGATTCCGTCCTCATGAGAAGATGGAGAAGCGGAGGAGCCTCCGTGTAATCGACTGTAACACTCTTATCGGAGGGTCCTCCGTTTTGAAGTCCGCCGACCCGACACCCCCTGATCCGGCGCCCGGTGCGACACCCACCGACCCGGCGCCCGACCGGATACTCCCCGACCCGGCGCCCGGTGCGACGTCCCCGGGAGCCGGCCCCGGCAAGAAGCCGCGCGCCCCCCGCGTCGACGCGCTGCGCAACCGGGACAAGCTCGTCCGGGTCGCCGGGGCCGCTTTCGCGGCGGCTGACGGCACCGTCTCGCTCGAAGGCATCGCCCGCGAGGCCGGCGTCGGCATCGGCACGCTGTACCGCCACTTCCCGACCCGCGAGGCCCTGGTGGAGGCGGTGTACGCCGCCGAACTCGACGACGTCGCCGCCAGCGCCCCCGCCCTGCTCCAGGTGCTCGCGCCGGACGCGGCGCTCCGGGCCTGGATCGAGCGCTACGCCGCGTTCGTCGCGACGAAGCGCGGTATGGCGGACACGCTCCGCGCGGGCTGGGCCTCGGGGCGCATCGCCACCCCCGCCACCCGGGAACGCATCACCACCGCCATCGCCACGATCCTTGCCGCCGGGGCCGCAGACGGGTCGCTCCGCGCCGACGTCGAGCCGGGGGACATCACCGTGATGCTGCTGGGGATCTTCCTCTCCGGCAGCGCCGCCACCGGCGGCACCGCCTCCGAGCAGACCGGACGGCTGATCGATCTCGTCATGGACGCACTGCGGCCGACAACGGCGCGCGGCACCCCCTCATGACGGAAGAGACGCCAAGAACGACACAGACGGAACAGACGGAACAGACGGAACAGGCCGAACAGAGCGAGCCGACGGAACAGGCGGAACAGGCGGAGCCGACCGGACACGCGCGACGGGCGGCACAGCCCAAGACGGCGGCGCGGGCCGGTTCGCCCTGGACGCGGGGCCGGGTGCTCGCGGCGTCGGCCGCCCTCGTCGCCGTACTCCTGGCGTTCCCCCGAGTGATCCCCAACCGGGCCTTCCACGCGGGGAGTCTGCTGGAGTCCTTCCTCCCCTGGCTGGGCCTGGCGGTCGTCCCGCTGCTCGCTCTCGCCCTGCTGCGCCGCTCGGCCACGGCCCTGTCGGCGCTGCTGCTTCCGGTGGCGGCCTGGACGTACGCCTTCGGCGCCCTGCTCCTGCCCGGTACGGGTCCCGGTGCGGATGACCTGGTCGTGGTGCAGCACAACGTGAGCGACGAGAACACCGACCCGGCGGCCACGGCCCGCACCCTGGCGGAGGCCGGGCCCGATCTCATCGCCCTGGAGGAACTGCTCCCGGCGGCACGTCCGGTGTACGAGAGGACCCTCGCCCCGGACTACCCGTTCCACGCGGTCCGGGGCACCGTCGCCCTCTGGTCGAGGCACCCGCTCTCGGGAACCCGCCCGGTGGACATCAAGCCTCGTGGCATAACGGAGTCCTGGCAGCGCGGACTGCGGACCGTGGTCCGCACCCCGCACGGCGACGTCGCGGCGTACGTCGCGCACCTTCCCTCGGTACGGATCGGAGCCGGCGGCCTGACATCCGCCCGGCGCGACGAGAGCGCCGAGCTGCTGGGCCGGGCCGTCGCCGCAGAGAAGGTCGGCACGGTGATCCTGCTGGGCGACCTGAACGGCACGGTCGACGACCGTGGGCTGACCCCGCTGACCTCCCAACTGAACGTATCGGAGCGTGGGTTCGCCTTCAGCTTCCCGGCGTCCTTCCCGCTGGCCCGGATCGACCAGGTGATGGCGCGGGGCGCGCAAGTCGGTCCCCTCCGCACTCTGCCCGAGACCGGCAGCGACCATCTTCCGGTCGCCACACGGATCTCGCTCGCCCCGTCCCCCGGGGGTCGCGAGCATGGCACTGCGACCGGTTCAGATGAACATCAAGGCTCTTGACGACCCGGTGGTGAGGTGTAGCCGTTCCCTCGCGGTTGCGGCTGTCAGTCCCGATCTTCCGGCTCCAGGTACCACTTCTCGTTCGCCACGTACTCGCCCCACGAGCCGTCCGGCTGGAGCTTCCAGACGCCCTTGATGTACCCCGAATCGATCCCGCCGGGGAAGGAGATCTCATTCTCGCCGGCCCAACGGCTCTTGTCCCCGAAGGTTTTGTTGACGTCGATGCCACCCGGCGGATCGATGTCGTAGCGGTACTGCGCCGATTCGTAGAGCAGATCCGGTTCGGTGTTCGTCGTTGTCGAGACGAACGCGGATTCCGTGTTGGACATGACGTAGTTGTACAGATTGGTGTTTTTGGGATTTTTCGGCTCGAAGCCTTCGAGGAAGATCTCCTCGGGGGAACGGTCGTCGAAGCGGTACAGGGGCTCGTCCGAGTCGCGCCACACCACTTCGTCCGGGAGGCCCGACGTATCCACCTCGGTGGTCGCCACCTCAGGATGAGGGTTGCGCTTCCCGCGGTTGCATTTGTCCGGCGCTGACCCGGGCTCGGGCTTGCTCTGCGGCTGATGGTCCGGCTCGGTGGTGATCTCGTCCGTCGCGTCATCGAACGCGTCGACACCGGGGATGGTGGATCCGGGCAGCCCCTCCATGATGGCCAGGGGGACGGCGCCGCCGATTGCGAGCGTGGTGCCGCTGTAGGTAACCGGCTTGCCGGCCCCGGCCGAGGCGAGTGTGTAGCGTCCGCTGCCGGTTGCGCCGGGGGTCAGGCTGCCGTAGAAGGCGACGTTGTTGTCCCGGCAGTCGTCCTTGTCCTCGTCGGACTTGTCGTCCTTGTCCTTGTCCTTGTCGTCGTCTTTATCCTCGTCGGACTTGTCATTGTCCTCGCCACCGCTGGAGCCGCCCGAGGTCGAGGGGCAGCCGCTCAGGCCCCACTGAGACCCGGCGCCCGTGGGGTTGCAGGGCGGCTTGCCGCCGCTTGAGCTACCGCCGCTGCTGGAGCTGCTGCCGCCGCTGCTTGAGCTGCCGCCGCTTGAGCTACCGCCGCTGCTGGAGCTGCTGCCGCCGCTGCTTGAGCTGCCGCCGCTTGAGCTGCCGCCTCCTGAGCTACCTCCGCTTGAGCTGCCGCCTCCTGAGCTGCTGCCTCCGCCGGAGCTGCCTCCGCTTGAGCTGCCTCCGCCGGAGCTGCCGCCGCTGCTGGAGCCGCCTGACGTCGAGGGGCAGCCGCTCAGGCCCCATTGAGACCCGGCGCCCGTGGGGTTGCAGGGGGGCTTGCCGCCGCTGGAACTACCGCCGCTGGAACTACCGCCGCTGCTGGAGCTGCCGCCGGAGCTGCTGCCGCCGCTGCTGGAGCTGCCGCTGCTTGAGCTGCCTCCGCTGGAACTACCGCCGGAGCTGCCGCCGCTGCTGGAGCCGCCCGAGGTCGAGGGGCAGCCGCTCAGGCCCCATTGAGACCCGGCGCCCGTGGGGTTGCAGAGGGGTTTGCCTCCGCTGGAACTACCGCCGCTGCTGGAGCTGCCGCCGGAGCTGCTGCCGCCGCTGCTTGAGCTGCCGCCGCTGGAACTACCGCCGCTGGAACTACCGCCGGAGCTGCTACCTCCTCCGGAGCTGCCGCCGCTGCTGGAGCCGCCCGAGGTCGAGGGGCAGCCGCTCAGGCCCCATTGAGACCCGGCACCCGTGGGGTTGCAGAGGGGTTTGCCTCCGCTGGAACTACCGCCGCTGCTGGAGCCGCCGCCGGAGCTGCTGCCACCGCTGGAGCTGCTACCACCGCTGGAGCTACCTCCGCTTGAGCTGCTGCCGCCACCGGAGTCACCGCCACCGTCACTGCCTCCGCTTGAGCTGCCGCCGGAGTCACCGCCACCACTGTTCCCGCCACCGGAGTCACCCCCGCCGTTGCTGCCACCGCCGGAGTCACCCCCGCCGGAATTCCCACCACCGCTGTCACCGCCGCCGTTCGAACCGCCGCCGGCGTCCCCACCGTCCGCGACCGTGGTGGATTCGCAGTCGCTGCCCATGATGTTGCAGACCGCCGTCTGGAGTCTGTCCGAGATCTGCGGCCCTACGCCGCTGAACAGCAGCGCGCCGATGATGAGGGCGACCAGGCTGATCAGGCCGACGTACTCGACCGTCGACTGGCCACGGTTACGCCGCCAGGTGATCAGGTGCGGAACGGACGGCGTCCCCTCCCGGCGGAACCGCTCCAGCGTCCAGCGCGGCCTCACGGCCCGCTGCTCCGAGGGCAGTTGGAACCACCTCCGGCTGCCGCCCGCGCTGATCAGCGCCAACAGGGCACCCGGCAGCACCATTTGGGTGAAGCCACGCTCCGAGCCCGCGTAGAGATTGATGACGCTGCCTATCAGCAGCCACGCCTGGAGCCCGATCAGCGCGAGCCAGACGACCCTCCCGCCGGTCCACAGACGCCGCGCCAGGATCGCCGCTGCGATCCCCGGCACCATCGCGTACAGCGCCAGCAGACTGATCGTCGGCGTGATGCGGGTACCCAGCTCCAGCAGTGAGTTCAGCACACCGACGCCGCCCAGCAGCGTCAGGCCGAACACCAGATACAGGAGGACCCGTGTCGCGACAAGCGAACGCGGCAACTCCCACCTCTGTGTCGGTACGCCGACCTGGAACGCCAGGTGCTTTGAGTCCAACAACGGAATACCCTTCTACCAGGCTGCGGTAAAGCCCGGGTCCCCCGATCCGGCTGTGGCGCGTGAAGCCGCCACGCTACGTGCACGCAAGGCCCAATTCGAAGGGTCCACGGGCCCACCCCCGGACCCAAGTTGGGCCGGTCGCCGCGTCTCACCTGGTCCTTTCTGTACCAAGCGGGCGTCGGCCGGGGCGGGATGGCCGATAACTCTCTGTTCGGAGCTCTCTCCCACGTATGGGGTCCTTACGAGCCGACATGAGGAACACCGCGTCAATGGCGAAGCGGCCGGCGGTGGGCCTGGTGGATGGTGTCGGTGATGGTCAGGCCGACCTAGTAGGACAGCAGCCACCGGCCCCGGCGGGAGAGCCAGTCGAGGAAGGCATGGGTGCCGACGCGGAGTCCTGACGACACCCGGTACCCCGGCACGGCGCGCTGTCGGACCGCTGTTCAGTGCGCCGTGCCGGGGCTCAACGGTCGCGCAGTTCCAGGCGCGAACGGTGTCACGGGCGCCGGGACACCGGCCCCCGCCCCGTCACACGCGGCCCGTACGCTCTTCCGGGCGGACGGCACCGTCAGCCCCCGCCGCCGACCGCTGCTGCTGCTGCAAGAAATTGTGGCGCGAGTCACAGGAACGGGCGCGAGGTCGCGGAGAGATACCGGGTGTGAGGGAACCACCAGAATCAAAGGCCCCGGAGAATCCCCGAGGCACCGAAGGTGCCGAAGGCACCACAGGCACTGAGGCCCCGGAGGCCGCGGAGGCCGCGGAGGCCGCGGAGGCCGCGGAGAACGAGATGCGCCGGCGCCTGCACGCAGGGGAGCGCGAGGCCTTCGCCGAGTTGTACGAGAGCTGCGCCCAGGCCGTCTACCGTCACGCGCTGCGGCTGACAGGTGACTGGTCGACCGCCGAGGACATCATGGCGGACACCTTCCTGGCCGCCTGGCAGGGCAGAGAGCGGCTGGAGGAGGGCCGGGGCTCCGCGCTGCCCTGGCTCCTCGGCATCGCCACACACAAGTGCGAGAACACCCGGCGGGGGCTGCGCCGGCGGCTGGCCTTCCTGGCCCGTCAGCCACCGCCCGCCAACGTCGCGGACTTCTCGGCGGAGGCGGCGTCCCGACTGGACGACCGGAGCCGTCTGCGCGCCGTCCCGGCGGCCCTGGGTCAACTGCGGCGCCAGGAAAAGGAAGTGCTCTCCCTGTGCGTGTGGTCCGGACTGGACTACGAGCAGACCGCCGAGGCGCTCGGCATCCCGGTGGGCACGGTGCGCTCCCGCCTCTCCCGCGCCCGCAAGAGACTCGCGCGGATCGCGGAAGAGACGGAACGCGCGCAACGCCCGCGCAAAAACCTGGAACCCGCGAGAGTCCGCGGAGAGGTAAGGAATACAGCCGCAATCGCGGCCCAGCCCGTGCGGGAGGAAACCCCATGAACCGCGAAGACGCCGCCTCTCCTGAGAACAGGAACGACGACGAAGCCCGGCACCTGGCCCGGCTGCTTCCTCCTCCGGTGACCGAGGACCTGTCGCCCGAGCGATTCCGTCACCAGAAGGAACTCTTGATGAACCACATCGACGCCGACTCCCGTCGTGACAGTCCGGCTCGGCCCACCACCCGCCCCACCAGCCGGTTCCTGCGCCCCGCCCTTCTCGTCCCCGTGTCGGCGATGGCCCTGGCCGGAATCCTCGCGGGCGGTCTCGCCCTCGGTACGGACAACGAGGACCGGACGACAACGGCGACGGCCACCCAGGGCACGGACAGCCTTCTCCACCGCCTCTCGACCGTCGCCCTCACGAGTGAGGCGCCCGTCGTGCGGGACGACCAGTTCCTCTACACCCGCTCCAAGGCCCGGGAGACCGATATCAGCAGCGGCAAGGCCGTACTGAGCCCGCTGACCGAGACGGAGGGCTGGGCGCCGCAGGACCCGCGTCCCCTCAAAAAGATCGGACTGACCCGGGTCAATGGCGAGGATTCGGTCAGTAACGCCGAGCTCGGGGACGACAACGGCACCCCCGCCGGACTGTCCCGCCCCACCTACCACTGGCTCGCCTCGCTGCCCACCGACCCGGACGAACTCCTGGCCTACCTCCGTACTCACGTCCGGAAGGATGCCGAGCTGGAGACCGACCAGACCGTCTTCGAGCAGATCGGCATCCTGCTCGGCGGGCTGTTGCCGCCGAAGACGGCCGCGACCCTCTACCGTGCGGCGGCGAACATCCCGGGCGTCAAGGAGGCACCGGACGCCAAGGACGCCATAGGCCGCACGGGCCTCGGCATCACCCGCGAGGACACCAAGCACGGCGACCGCACCGAATGGGTTTTCGACAAGGACGACTACTCCTTCCTCGGCTCCCGCCAATACCAGACGAAGGACGTCCCGTACGCGAAGGCCGGGACCCTCCTCTACAGCACCGCCGAGATCGAGCGCGCCATCGTCGACAAGGCCGGACAGGTCCCGGGCAAGGCCCCCGGGTCCACCGGGAAGCAGCAGGCCGGCTGACCACTACGCGCGTCTCCGGAGATGCGCGGGAGATTGCGGGGCTCGGTCCGCCCCACTCATCCGGGGCGTAACCACATCGCCGTGAAGATCGTTTTGCGGGCATGAATCGAATGCATCGAACCGCAGCCGCAGTGCTGCTTGCTCTTGCCGGCTTCGCGTATTCGGCCCCGGCGCAGGCGGCTGCCGAAGTTCCCGCTTGTACTCAGGAAGGCTTCTTTCCCAATCCGGGCGATCAGTCCAAGTTCTACCGATGCGTGGACTTCGGAGGTGAAGGCACGGAATTTACGCGCTTCGATTTCGAGTGCGGGCCCGGAACGCTCTATCACCCCGAACTTGTGACGTGCGTCCACCCGTGGCAGATGCCCCCGCAGTAGTCCGCACCTGGTGCCCGCCCCCGGACTCGACTCGGGCATCTCTGCGGATTCCTTCCGGGTCTCCCCGAGGGGCGCGCGTCACTGGCCGTGGGACGAGGGGGCGACTCCATCGGGGGTCATGCAGGGCGGGCCGCCGGACCACCACGGGCCAGGAGCTCGTCGGCGGTGCCAAGGGTCCCTCTGATACGGCGGGTGACTTCGGCGCGCTGGGCGACGATCGGCGGAGCCCGCACGGCACTTGGCCGCCCCCACGGCCGGGTCAGCCCGGCTTGACCGCCAGCGTCGCAAAGTAGCTCGACATGTATTGAGCGGATGCGTTGGACTGGTCCGGTGCTTCTGCGAAGCCGCTGAGGACGAACCCTGCGGCGAGTTGCCCGCCGATCTGGTCGGTGAGGGTGTGGCTGTATTCGAGAGCGGCATCCGCGCCGAACTTCGTGGCGCGTTCCTCGGCGGAGTAGTGCGTGACGTCGCTGTAGGGCAGCTTGTGCGCGACGACCAGCTCGCCGCGCTCGTCGAGGGCCTCGTGGTCGAACAAGTAGGCGTCAGGGTTGAGGAAGCCCGCGAGCAGAGTTCCGCCCGGTCGCAGGACGCGGAAGCACTCACGCCACACCGGTGCCAAGTCGGGTGCGAACAGGTTCGAGACCGGATGGAATACGACGTCGAATGTCGCGTCGCCGAAGGCGCTGAGGTCGCGCATGTCACCCAGGACGGTGCGCAGGTTAAGTCCGTCGCGCTCCGCCACCGTCCGGTCCTGGCCGAGCTGGCGGGGCGAGTTGTCGAACACGGTGACCCGCGCCCCTGCGGCGGCGAGGATCGGACCCTGCTGGCCGCCGCCGGAGGCCAGGCACAACACGTCCTTGCCGGTCAGGTCCGTCGGCAGCCAGGAGCGGTCGACCGGCTCACGCCCGATGAGGACAATCGACCAGTCGCCCGTGCGGGCGCGCTCGACATCCTCAGCACTCACCGGCCTCGACCACTCGTTGCCCTCCTGGACATACTTGTCCCAGGCCGCCCGATTGTGGGCACCGGGGTCGACGACACGGTCCTGCACGTTTAACTCCCTGCGCTACAGCCAAGCGGGCACCAGCGGTACCGACAGTTCGGCGCCGCCAGCCAACACGATCACAGGTGTTGGCTCAACGGAATTAGCGGGCTCTGGCCACCATGGCTCGACGGTTGTGGCCTGGCGCTGCGGTCCGGGAAGGCCGGCGTCGGCGCATCGACGGTAGAACCGGTACAGCGGATCGCGGAGCCCCGAGCCGGCCCCGGCGTAGCGAAAGCCCCGCCCCCCGCCCCTGTCAGGTCTGCCGGGCGCAGGACGTCAGGCGGCCGGCGAGCGCGATGACGAGGTCGCGCAGTTCGTCGGGGCGTTCGATGACGAACGGCCGGTCGAGCGACGCGAGTACCGGCGGGAGCCAGTCGAGCTCCTCCACGCGCAGCTCGACGCGCATCCAGGCCCCGGTCACCGGATCCGCGCCCGGCACGGGGGCGACCTCTTCCAGGGTCGCCACGCTCGCCGGGAGGCGGGCGCGGATCTGCTCGGCCGTTCCTTGGATGCGCAAGGTCACCTCGTACCGGTACTCGGCCGTGGCGAACCCCGACAGCACGCGCTGTGCGGGATCGAGTCCGGCGGGCACCTCGAACGAACCGGGCAGGGTCCTCGCGCCCGCGATGCGGTCGAGCCGGAAAGTCCGGTCCTCACCGATCGCGGGGTCCGCGCCCGTGACGTACCACCGACCGGCATGGGCGACGATCCCGTAGGCGTGCAGCGGGCGTTCGCTGTGCCGGCCGTCGCGGTCGGTGTATCTGATCGAGAGCGGACGTCGGTGACGTACCGCGTCCGCGACCGTGAGCAGCACCTCGGCATCCGGATGGGCGTACTCGCCCGGCGGAGACGTGAACTCCAGGGATTCCAGGACGGTGTCGAGCCTGCGGGCCACCCGCTCGGGCAGCACCCTGCGGATCTTGGCCGCCGCTGTCTCGCTCGCCGTGTCCGCCGTCGTCATCAGCCCCGTCCGGCGACCCGCGACCAGGCCGAGCAGCGCGGCCAGCGCCTCGTCGTCGCTGAGCATGAGCGGAGGCAATCGGTATCCGGGGGTGAGCCGGTACCCGCCGTAGCGGCCCCGTACCGCTTCCACCGGCACGTCGAGGTCGATCAGCTGGTCCACGTACCGCCGCACGGTCCGCCCGTCGACACCGAGCCGGTCGGCGAGTTCGGCCACCGTCCGGATACCGCCCGACTGAAGCAGCTCCAGGAGGGTCAGCACGCGCACGGTGGGTCGGGACATGTTAAGAGCTTAATGCGAATACCGTCGGATACCGGGCGGATTCTGTCCACTATTCGTCCTAGCCTGTGGAGTGCAAGGGCTCCACCGGGGGCTCCACCGACACCGACCGACCTTTTGACCTGGGAGAACACCATGGACTTCGTCTCGATCCGCATCATCACCGACGACGTCGCGCGTCTCGTCGAGTTCTACGAGAAGGCCACCGGGGTGTCCGCGACCTGGTCCACCGAGGACTTCGCCGAGATCGGTACCCCCGGCGCCACGCTCGCGATCGGCAGCACCCGCACCGTCCCGATGTTCGCTCCGGGCTCCGCCCGCCCGGCGGACAACCACAGCGTGATCCTTGAGTTCCTCGTCGACGACGTGGACCGGGTGTACGAGAACCTGACCGGCCTCGTCACCGACTTCGTCAACGAGCCCACGACGATGCCCTGGGGAAACCG
This sequence comes from Streptomyces sp. NPDC048671, assembly GCF_055587045.1. Taxonomy (NCBI): domain Bacteria; kingdom Bacillati; phylum Actinomycetota; class Actinomycetes; order Kitasatosporales; family Streptomycetaceae; genus Streptomyces; species Streptomyces sp. NPDC048671. The sequence goes on from NZ_JBVJHB010000010.1 coordinate 288,182, forward strand.
GGCGCTGCTCTTCCGTGACCCCGACGGCAACCTCGTCAACTTCTTCACCCCGGTCACCCCGGCCGCCGTCGAGAAGTTCGCCCGTTGACACCGAGCACGGTCACTACTTCCGGGCGGGGAAGGCCTCGTCGAGTGTGGGCAGCGAGAGGTGGTCGGTCGTCAACGCGTCCAGAACGTCGTCGAGGCGCAGGTAGCGGCCTTGATGGACCGCCGGTGTGACCTTGCCGATCGTGCCGGCTTCCTTGAGGCGGAAGACGGTCCACGGCCGGGGGAAGGGGCTGCCGTCCAGGGCCTCGCCGTCGCGCGTGATCCGGCGCGTCTGCGCGGACGCGTTCCGCGTGCCGTCGATCTCCTGGTTGATGGTCTCCACCGAGTCGACACCGAAGACCAGACCCGTACCGCCGGGCCGGTACATCACGAGCATCTTGGGGCGGGCCAGCCCGACGTGCTTGCTGTCCATGGGGCATACGTACGCACTGTGTGCGGCGAGATCGTCCATGGTTTGCTTGCTTGCGGGCACGATCACCGCGTGCTCCTGGAGGGAACGGAACCAGCCGAGTGCGGCTTCCTCCTCCCAGACGAACTTGTTGCGGTTGCGGGCCACCGGGTCAGCGGCCAGCCCTCTGGACGCCATGAGTTCGATATTGCGTGGCGGACGTGACACCAGTTGCCCGAAGTCGGCTCGGGTGATGACTTCGGGCAGTTCGTCGAACCAGGACATTGCGCTAGAACTCCATGTGTTGGATGAAGACCGACCAAGCGGCGGGGGACAGAGCGAGGGCGGGGACGGTGCGGTCCTTGGAGTCGCGGACGTGAACGGTGTGGGGGCAGGTGGCGACCTCGACGCAGTTACCGCCGTTCGTGCCGCTGTAGCTGGACTTGGACCAGGAGAGGGCGACCTCGACGCAGTTGCCGCCGTTCTGGCCGCTGTAGCTGCTCTTGAACCACTTCAGGTCAGTGCTCATAGTCCTTCTGCTATCTGCTTGATCAGCCTGCGCGACTCTTCCAGCCCGTGAGCCTGGGTCCGGAGCATGCCATACGTCGCAAACAAGTCTCCCAGTTGAGGTTGTTCACTGACAACGAAGTTCCGGCCCTGCACCTCCAGGTACGCCAGCCGTCGCCGGTCGTCGGTCTCCAGCAGGATGAAGGACCCGCTCAGCCCGGCGTGTGTTTCCCGGTTGGGTGACATCACCTGGATGTGCACGTTCCGCAACTCGCTCATTTCAAGGAGGTGCTGAAGCTGCGCCCGATGCACGTCCCGTCCCCCGATGGGGCGAGTGATCGCGCTGATTTCCAGAATGAAGCTGATGTCCGGTAGTGGCTTGCGGGTCAGCAGGGTCTGCCGCGCAAGACGGCCCGCTACCAGTCTCTCGATCTCGTCGTCATCGAGCGGCGGGCAGGCTGCCTGGTACAGGGCGTAAGCGTGCGCCTCTGTTTGCAGCAGTCCGGGCATGATGCTCTGCTCGTACTCGTACCGCGCCACGGCCTTGGCTTCTTCCTCGGCGAACGGTTCGAACCAGGAGGCCAGGTGACCGAACGACAATTTCACCGCCGCCGCGATCAATGCGCCCTTGGCACCCACCGCCGCGTCCGCCTTCGGTACGAAATTTCCCTTCGGAGGCCGTTGCCCCCGTTCCACCATCGCCACCTGCGACTTGGAGAAGCCGATCTTCGCGCCTAAGCCCTCCTGCGACAGCCCGGCCAGTTCGCGGTAGTGCCGCAGCAACGCCCCGAACATCTCGGCGTTCCCGCCGCCGGTACTACTGGAGTGCACAGCCCCACCCCCCAAGTGCACAGCAGTGCACAAACGCCTTGTGTCCCTGGTCACGGTACGTGTGGACGCCGACGCTTTACGTATGGAACCGAAAACTTCACCTGACCTGATGCCCGCCTGGATTCCCGCGAGGGGGCACGCCCTGCGCCATGCCGGGATCTACTTCGACGCCGTACGGATCATCGGGCTGCTGGGCGAGCAAGTGGCGTACGAGGTCATGCAGTTCACCGATTTCCAGGCGGGTCCCATCATCCGGTCCCTGATCGGGGAGCGGAGTACGTACTTCCTGGTGCCGCCCGGCAGCGCCCGCAGCCACAGGTGGCCCGCCGGGGCCGACGCGTTCGTGCGGGGGGAGGGCGCGGCGTTCGTCGGGGTGCCCGCTGTGGAGGGGCTGACGTATCCGCTGGACTGGCGTTCGCTGCCCACCGCCCAAGTCCCGTTCGTGGATACGGAACTGCTGTTCGAGCTGCTCAACGGTGTGGTGGAGGCGGAGAATTGTGAGGTAACGTGATTGCGTCGTTACGCTCCGTGCGCATTCGCGCATGGGGCGGCCCCCGGGGGTGCTACCAACACCCGGCCGAGGGCCTTCACCCCACGATGGATTCAGAGGTCCACCGAGAATGCTTTTTCATGCTATCTCGCCGTCCTACGGCTATGTGAAGGCGTCCCACGATGTCATCCGGCATCCGCGCCTCGGCAGTGACGCGAAGGTCTTGATCACCTACGTGCAGGGGCTGCCCCCGGGGCGGGCCGAGCGGGCGTTGAGCGATCACGCCAAGTGGATCGGGATCACTGGGCGTGCGTACCAGAAGGCCAAGGCGCAGCTCAAGGAAGACGGGTTCGTGCACGAGTGGCGGCGGCAGAACGACGGAGGGCTGTGGGTGACCGATCAACTCGTCAGCAACGTGTCGCTCTCCGCCGGGGAGGCCCGGAGGTTCCGGGACGCGAGAGCGGAATCACCGCAGGTGGGACCGAGTAGTCACTATCCGACGGTCGGTTATCCGGGTACTCGGTCGGCCGGTGGTTACCTACCGGTTGATGAAGAACGTGAGAAGAACTCAACCCACCCACCCTCCGAGGCGGTTCGGAATTCGATTGAGCCTGTGGAGAGCGAACCGGCGAGCGAACCGGCTCGCGAACCGGAGGTCGAAGCCGAAGTCGGCCCGGAGCGCGACGCTGAGGTCGTCGAGGCCGAACGCGTACTGCTCTCGCTCCGGCACGCCCACCCTCAGCTCCACCTCGGCGTCCGCGAGGCCCGCGGTCTGGCCGAGGCCGCTGCCGACTGGCTTCGGCGCGGGGTGAAGGCGGCGGAGCTGCGGCTCGCGCTGGTCAGCGAGTTGCCGTCGGGCGGGGTGCGGTCGGCCGTGGGGTTCCTGCGGTACCGGCTGGTGCAGAAGCTCCCGGAGCCGGTGTGCGTGGCGGCGTCCGCCCCCGCGGCGCCCGCGCCCCGGCCGCCTGTCGCCTGTGAGGGGCCGGGGTGGGAGCACGTGTTCCGGCCCCGGGGCGAGGAGACGGTGTGCCCGCCGTGTGCGCAGGAGGCCGCGTGGCGGGCGCACGCGGCCAAGTGGGCCGTGTACGAACCCGATCGGGACGAGGAGGACTTCGAGGCTGCCGAGCCGCTGCCCTGGCGGGAGCGGGTCGCGGCGGTCCTCGCGGAGGACGCGGCCGGCCGCGCCGACTGAGGCGTACGGCCGTTCGCTGGTGTGGCGGTTCCACCGCTGACGCGGTGGAGCGAGGAGAGTGGGCCCGGGGGCCTGGACGGACTGAGGAGGACCGGTGGTGGACGCCATGGTTGACCGATGGGACGGAGTTCGGGAGACGAGGGACCCGGTGCGGTGCCGTGAGCAACTGATGGCGGCCGCGCGTACCTTGTTCGCCGTGTACGGGTACGCCCGTACCTCCGTCAAGGACATCTGCGCCGCGGCGCACGTACAACAGCGTGATTTTTACCGCGAGTTCGAATCGCGTGAGGCCTTGCTCGTCGACCTGTACGACGAGGTGGCGATCGGCGGGATGCGGGCGGTCGAGGTGGAGCTCTCGGCCGAGGGCATGGACACCTGTCCGACGGACGAACGGATCCGCAGGCTCTTCGGCGCCTATGTGCAGGTCGTCACCCGGGACGCGCAGGCGGCGAGGGTGGCGTTCGTCGAGGTGCTCGGCGTGAGCCGGGCGATGGACGACCACCTCGCGATGTGGCGGGCGGTGTGGGTCGAGTTCCTGACCCGCGAGGCCGAGCGCGCCGCGGAGCAGGGCCATGGGGCGGACGGTGATCTCACGGTCGTCGTGAAGGTGCTGACCCGCTCCGTCGACGAGCTCCTCGCCCACCACGGGCGCCGCCCGCGCCAGGTGCCGGGCGACTGGCTGACCAGCGAGCTGACCAGGATGTCGCTGGCCATGATCGGTCCGGGTGCCGCGCCCGGGGTCCCCGCATGACAAAGCCGGTTGCCGGACCGGCAAGCGGAGGCATGATGCCGGACCGGCAGGCGGAGGCATGATGGAGGAATGGCAGTACATGAGCACGCGGCGGAAGACGGCGGCACGGCGGACGGCGACTTCTCGTCCGTCCTGACGGGCGTGGGGCCGCGGCTGCGCGCGCTGCGGACGGAGCGCGGTACGACGCTGGCCCAGCTGAGCGAGACCACCGGGATCTCGCTCAGCACGCTGTCCCGGCTGGAGTCCGGCGGCCGCAAGCCGACCCTGGAGCTGCTGCTCCCGCTGGCGAAGGCGTACGGCGTGCAGCTGGACGAGCTCGTCGGCGCGCCGGACACCGGTGATCCGCGGGTCACGTTCCGCCCGTTCAACCGGCACGGCATGACGTTCGTGCCGCTGACCCGGCACATCGGCGGGGTGAACGCGTACAAGCAGGTCATGCCCGGCCTGACGGGCCCGCCGGGTCCGGTCGAGCAGCGGGTGCACGAGGGGTACGAGTGGCTCTACGTGCTGTCGGGGCGGCTGCGGCTGGTGCTGGGCGAACACGACCTGGTGCTGAAGGCGGGCGAGGTGGCCGAGTTCGACACGCGTACACCGCACTGGTGGGGCAACGTCGGGCCGGAACCGGTGGAGTTCCTCAGCCTGTTCGGACCGCAGGGGGAGCGGATGCACGTACGGGCGAAGCCGACGGGGAAGCAGTGACGGGCCGGTCCGCCGCCGGGACGTACAGGCCGCCCAGCCCCCATGCCTGGTGCATCGCGTCGGCGTAGGCGGCCGCGAGCCGGTGCTCTCCGGACAGTCCGGGATGCGTGCCGTCGTAGGTGTCCGTGTGGATGTCGTAGCCCGGCGGGCGGGACGCCAGCAGGATCGGGGACATCGGCTCGTCGAGGTCGGCCACGGCCTTGGCGAGGAGTTCGTTGAAGCGGTCGCACTCGGCGGCGAAGGGGGCGTCGGACTCGGCCCGGATGTTCGGTATGACGGGGAGCAGCACGCACCTGATGTGCGGGTTCGCGGTGCGCGCCGCCGCGAGGAACGCGCGGGCGTTGCGGGCGGTCTGCTCGCTGTCCGTGTAGAAGCCGAGGTCGATCAGGCCGAGCGAGACGAGCAGGATGTCCGCGCGGTGCGCGGCGACCGTGTCCGCGATCACCGGGGCCATGTGCAGCCAGCCCTCGCCCCAGCCGGCCAGGTGGTGGCGGGCGGCGGCGGGGAAGGCCGGGGCGCCGTACGCGTACGAGGCGGGGGTGCCCGTGCCGGTGTCGTACAGCTCGGTGCGCGGGCCGACGATCGCGTACGGTCCGTCGAAAGCCGCTTCGAGGTGCTGCCACATGCGGTAGCGCCACGTGAAGTCGCCGGCGCGTCCGATGGTCATGGAATCGCCGACGAACATGAAACGCATGGCGCCATCATGGCCGATCATGGCTCCGGCCTGCGACGTGACGGTGGACACTTGTGCCATGCGCTCGTATCGACTGACTGCCTTCGGCGCCGCCGCGCTCCTGTCCCTCGCGGCGGCGGTGCCCGCCGTGGCCGACGACGGCGGGGCCGACCGGAGCTTCACGATCAAGGACCCGCGGATCACCGAGTCCAGCGGACTGGCCGCCAGCCGGGCCCATCCGGGGATCTACTGGACGCACAACGACAGCGACGACGGCCCGTACGTCTTCGCCGTCGACTCCCGGACCGGGAAGACCGTCGCGACGATCACCATGAAGGGCGTCGGGGAGCCGCGCGACGTGGAGGCGATCTCACTCGGACCGGACGGGAACCTGTACGTCGGTGACATCGGCGACAACCTGGACGGCAGCTGGGACCACGTCTGGATCTACCGCTTCCCCGAGCCGAAGGTGCTGCGGGACGCGACGGTCCGCGCGACGCAGTTCGACGTGAAGTACGCGGACGGGCCGCGCAACGCGGAGTCGTTGATGGTCCACCCGAAGACCGGGCGCGTGTACATCGCCTCGAAGAAGGAGGGCGGCGGCGGGCTCTACGAGGGGCCCGCGAAGCTCACGGCCGGCTCGGACAACATCTTCCGGCGGGTCGGTGAGGTGCCGTGGGTGACGGACGGGGCGTTCTCGCCGGACGGGAAGGAACTGGTGCTGCGCTCGTACTTCAGCGCGCGCGGCTACGCGTTCGCGAACGGCAGGCTCGGGAAGGACTACCCGGTCGAGTCCCCGCTGCTGAGGCAGGCCGAGTCGGTCACGTACACGGTCGACGGCTCGGCGCTGATGTACGGCTCCGAGGGTGAGCAGAGCGATGTGGTGCGGGTGGACCTGAAGAACGGCGGCGAATCCGGCCGTACCGGGGTGAAGTCACCCTCGTCCGCCGGGGCGGCCGGTGACAGCGACGGCGCGCCGGTGAAGGGCACCACGCTGACGGGGATCGCGGTGCTCGCCGGGATCGGTCTGCTGCTGGTCCTGGGCAGGAAGCGGCGCAGGAAGAGCTGACAGGAGCGCCTTGCCCCGGCTGCGCCCGGCCCGTCATGCGTCGAGCGGGCGGATCTCGTAGTGCAGGGTCCTGTCGCGCTTGAGCCGGTGGGTGAGCGGGACGAGCACGCCGTGCATGACCGGGTACTTGCGGGACAGCATCCGGGCGGCGTGCGTGTTCTCCTTCGAGCCCGCCTGGAGGAGGCGTGCGTGGGCGGTGATCTGGGGGCCGGTAGGCCTGCCGCGTACCGTGCACGGGCCGATTCTCACCGTGGGGTGGTTGCGCATGCGCTCCACCTTCCAGGCCGACGAGAACGTACGGATGTAGGCGTGATCGCCCTCGACGGCGATGTTGACGGGGGTGTCGGCATGCGTTCCGTCCTGCCGCCGGGTGCTGAGGAGGACGGCGTACTGCTTCACGAAGGGCTTGAGCTCAGGGATCGTGTCCATACCTTCCATGATCCACAGGCCGGGCGCCGTGTCATTCCCGGGCGCACGGCCGGACGAGCGTTTCGCGGCTGCCGCCGGGCCCGGTAGTAAGATCATCCGCTTATGACGACTGACACCGGGCCCGTGCCCTTCTCCACCCCACGCCTGGACGCCCAGCCCCTGCGGGTGGCGCACGCGGACGAGATGGCGGCCGTACTCTCCGACCCGGCCCTGCACACCTTCACCGGCGGCGCCCCGGAGGACGCGGACGCCCTGCGGATCCGCTACGCCCGCCAGTGCGCCGGCTCCCCGGACCCGGCCGAGCGGTGGTGGAACTGGGTGCTCAGGGTGCGCGGCGACGACCGCCTGGCCGGCTATGTGCAGGCGACGGTGAACCTGGCCGACGCGCAGGCGGAGATCGCCTGGGTGATCGGGTCCGGATGGCAGGGCCGGGGCTACGCCAAGGAGGCGGCCGTGGGCCTCGTGGCGCACCTGCTGGACGGGGGAGCGGTGCGTACGGTCGTCGCCCACATCCACCCCGACCACGCGGCGTCCGCAGCGGTGGCCGCCGCGGCGGGGCTGGTGCGGACCGAGGAGTGGGAGGACGGCGAGGCGCGGTGGCGGCTGGACGCCGCCTGAGCCCTCGTCCTCAGGCTCCGGATGGGGCCGGGGCTCAGCTCTCGGACGGCTCGGGCGACGGCTCCGGTGACTGTTCCGGTACCGGCTCGGGTGCCGGCTCGCGCTTCGGGCTGGGGCGGCCCGCCGCAACCAGGGCGGTGACGTCGAGCGTGACCTCGGCGCCGATCGAGTCGGGGAGCGTGACGCTGTGGCCGGGCGCGTACACCTGGTGGGTGTCGTACCCACCGGCGAGGGGTTCCGTGAGGACGTGGACGCGGCCGTGCTTGCGGTCGAGGATGACGTAGACGGGGATCTTGGCGTTGGCGTACGCCGCGACCTTGATCCGTAGGTCGTTCTGGTAGTCGCCGGAGGTGACCTCAAGGACGAGGCGGAAGGCACCGGGGGCGTAGCAGTTGTTCTCGGCCTTGTGCGCGTCGAAATCGGCGTCGACGACGGCCAGGTCCGGGATGGCGTAGTCGGAGGGGCCGCCGGGCAGCCACAGGCCGACTCCTTGGATGACCGCTGAGTCCCCGTCGTCGAGTCCGGCTTCGATCAAAGGACGCATCAGTTTGGTCAGCGCGCGGCCGTGCGCGCCGTCCGCGGACGGGGCCACGGTGGTGACGCCTGCGATGATCTCGACGCGGTGGCCCGGGAGCTGCTCCGAGAGCCGGTTGGCGCTTTCGAGCAGCGATTCGGGCCCCAGCCGCTCCGGCTCACCGTCACAGGGGTGCGCGACTGCTGCTGACGGCATTGCGGGCCTCCTGAAAGGGCTGATGTCGAGAACATCGTCATAGGACTGTGTGCCCGTATGCGGCGGATACGCACCCGCGTCACCCCGGCGAGTGAAGCAGAAACGGCCCTGCGCACGTGGTCACGTGTGCAGGGCCGTTCCGGACGCGTCAGCGGTGGAACTACAGCTTCTCGATCACGTAGTCGATGCACGCCGTCAGCGCCTGGACGTCCGACGGGTCGATCGCCGGGAACATCGCCACGCGCAGCTGGTTGCGGCCCAGCTTGCGGTACGGCTCCGTGTCGACGATGCCGTTGGCGCGCAGCACCTTGGCGACCGCGGCGGCGTCGATCTCGTCCGCGAAGTCGATGGTGCCGATGACCTGCGAGCGCTTGGCCGCGTCGGTGACGAACGGGGTCGCGTACTTGGAGTCCTCGGCCCAGCCGTACAGGTGGCCGGAGGAGGCGGCCGTGCGGCCGGTGGTGAAGTCCAGGCCGCCCTGGGTGTTCATCCAGGTCAGCTGCTCGTTCAGGAGGAACAGCGTGGCCAGGGCCGGGGTGTTGTACGTCTGGTTCTTCAGGGAGTTGTCGATCGCCGTGGGCAGCGAGAAGAACTCCGGGATGTGGCGGCCGGAGGCGTGGACGCGGGTCGCGCGCTCCAGGGCCGCCGGGGAGAAGACGCCGATCCAGAGGCCGCCGTCGGAGGCGAAGGACTTCTGCGGGGCGAAGTAGTAGACGTCCGTCTCGGCGATGTCGACCGGCAGGCCGCCCGCGCCGGAGGTGGCGTCCACCAGGACGAGGGAGCCCTCGTCGGCGCCCGCGACGCGCTTGACCGGGGCCGCGACACCGGTCGAGGTCTCGTTGTGGGTGAAGGCGTAGACGTCGACGCCCGCCTCGGCCTTCGGGTCCGGGTGGGTCCCCGGGTCGGAGGCGATGACGGTCGGGTCGGCCAGCCACGGGGCGAGCTTGGCGGCCTTCGCGAACTTCGAGGAGAACTCCCCGAAGTTGAGGTGCTGGGACTTCGACTCGATCAGACCGTGCGTCGCGATGTCCCAGAAGGCGGTGGAGCCGCCGTTGCCCAGAATCACCTCGTATCCCTCGGGGAGGGAGAAGAGGTCGCGCACTCCGTCACGTACCGCGCCGACCAGGTTCTTCACCGGAGCCTGGCGATGCGACGTACCGAGCAGGGATGTTCCGGTGGCGGCCAGCGCGTCGAGCGCCTCCGTCCGCACCTTGGAAGGACCGGCGCCGAAGCGCCCGTCGGCGGGCTTGATGTCAGCGGGAATCTGGATGTCGGCCACGACCCGGAGCGTAGCCCTTCGGTACGGCGGCTACGCATCCTGTCCGTCGGATGAGACGCGCGATCCGGTTCGTGGATGCCGGATCGCGCGTCCCTGACGGGCCGGCTCAGCCCAGTTCGACCGGGAGGTCGAACAGGTCGTTCTGGGTGACGATCGGCTTGTTGCGCAGCTCGGAGGCCGGTACCGCGAGGTCGAGCTCCGGGAAGCGCTCGTAGAGCGCGGGGAGTGCGACCCCCGCCTCCAGCCGGGACAGCGCCGCACCCGGGCAGATGTGCGGGCCGTGGCCGAAGGCGATGTGGCGGTTGGGGGAGCGGGACGCGTCGAACTCGCCCGCGGTCGGCCCGTACTGCTGCTCGTCCCGGCCCAGCGCGCCGAAGGAGACGATCAGCGCCTCGCCCTTGGGGAGGACCTTGTCACCGACCGCCACGTCCTCGGTCGCGAAGCGGATCAGGACGTGTGACGTCGGGGTGGACCAGCGCAGGGTCTCCTCGATCACGTTCTCCCACGGCACCTCGCCGCCGAGCACCCGCTTGCGCTGCTCGGGGTGGGTCTCAAGGGCGACGACGGCGTTCACGATCAGGCTGATCGTCGTCTCGTGGCCGGCCGCGATGATCAGCTGGAGGGTGTTGACGATCTCCTCGTTGCTGAGGTGGTCGCCGTCCTCGGAGGCCGCGATCAGGGCGCTGGTCAGGTCGTCGCCCGGCTCGGCCCGCTTGCCGTCGACGATCTTCGTGAAGAGCGCGCCGAGGTCCGCCATCATCTGCGGGACCTCCTCCGGCGGCGTCTGCGTCGAGAAGAACTTCTCGAACAGCTCCTTGAGGCGGGGGTGGTCGGCCCCGTCCACGCCCATCAGTTCGCTGATGACGTTCATCGGCAGCGGGTACGCGAACTCCGCCTTCAGGTCGACCTTCTCGCCCTTGGGCAGGGCCGCGAGGCGGTCCAGGCTCGCGGTCGTGAGTGCCTCGATGCCCGCGCGCAGCCGTTCCACCCGCTTCACCGTCAGGGCCTGCGCCACCAGCGTGCGCAGCCGGCGGTGGTCGGCGCCGTCGACGGTCAGCATGGAGCGGCCCGGGTTGGCGAGGCCGATCAGCGGCCAGTCCAGGGGTATCTCGCCGCGCTGCCAGGCACCCCAGACGTTGATGTCCTTCACGATCCTGGTGTCGGTCAGCAGTTGCCGCGCCTCGGCGTGGTGCGTCACCGCGTAGCAGTGCACCCCGCCGGGCAGTTCCACCTCGGCGAGCGGGCCCGCGGCACGCAGCGCGGCGCCCTCGCCGTCGAGGTCGGCGACGAAGGGGTCGAGGACGATCCGGGTCATTGCTGGCCTCCGTTGGCGGGTCCTGCGGCGGGGGTGGGTGTGAAGGCGACGGGTAGGTCCGTCAGCCCTCGCAGCCAGGGGGACGGGCGCCGGGTGAGCTGTCCGGCGGGGACGGCGAGATCGATGTCCGGGAGGCGGTCGAGCAGTACCTCGATGCCGGTACGGGCGATGACCTCGGCGGTCTCCTGGGCCGGGAAGGGGCAGCGGTGCTCGCCGTGGCCGAAGGAGAGGAACGCGTTGTTGCCGCCGGTCAGCGCGGATCCGTCGGTGCGGACCTGCGGGTCGGCGTTGGCCGCGGCGATGCCCAGGAGCAGCAGGTCGCCCGCCTGGATGTGACGGCCCCCGAGGTGGGTGTCGCGCGAGGCCCAGCGGCCCGCGACGTTCTGCGTCGGGGTGTCCTCCCAGAGGACCTCGTTCATGGCCTCGGCGACGCTGTGCCGGCCGCCCGAGAGCGAGGCGGCGAACCGGTCGTCGGTGAGCATGAGCCGCAGCGAGTTGCCCATCCAGTCCGCGGTCGGCTGGTGGCCGGCGGCCATCATGACCATCAGGTCCTGGGCGATCTCCTCGTCCGTGAAGCCGCCGGGGTCGGCCAGCATCCGGGTGGCGACGTCGTCGTCGGGCTCGGTGCGCTTGTCGGCCAGCAGCTGGAACATCGAGGTGCCGAGGTGCGTCTGCCCGGCGAGCGCGCGCTCCCGGCCGTCGATCATGTCGTTGATCGAGCCGACGAGCGCGTCGCCGACCGCGTCGCTGAAGCCGTAGATCCGGGCCAGGACGCGGGCGGGGAGCAGCATCGCGTACTCGGCGATGATGTCGGTCCCGCCCTTGGAGCAGAACCGGTCGATCAGCTCGTCGGCGAACTCCTCCGCGTACCGCTTCAGCGAGAAGGGGTCGACCGCCTCCAGGGCGTCGCTGATCATCCGGGCGCGCTCGACGTGCCGGGGGCCGACCGTGTAGAGGATCGACGGCTGCTTGCGGCCGATCATCGGCAGCAGCGGCCAGCCGTCGGGGATGTGCTCCCACTGGCTCCACAGGTCGGAGTCGCGGCTGAACAGCACCGGGTCGCTGGTGAGCTGGTGCAGTTCGCGGTAGCCGAGCACCAGCCAGGCCGGGATGTCGCCGTCCAGGACGACGGGCGCCACGGAGCCGTGGTCCCGGCGCATCTCCCGGTACAGCTGGGTCGGTTCGGTCTGGAACCGTGGTCCGGACAGTGGCGCGCGGCCGTGCGCCGGGCAGCCCGGGGGTGGTTCGGTGGGCTGGGTCACGTGGTGTGCTCCGGGGTCTTCTCCGGTGTGGTCTCCGGACGGGTGGCGGCGGAGGAGGAGCTGGCCGTGCCCCTGGAGAGGGCGTACAGGTGCTCCACCAGCGTGATCAGTACGTACTTGCTGGAGGACCGGTCCCGGGCGTCGCACTCCACGAGCGGTACGTCCTCGGAGAGGTCGAGCGCCTCCCGGATCTGCTGCTCGGTGTGGAAGCTGCCGCCGAAGTCGTTGCACGCCACGATGAACGGAGTGCCGTGGTGCTCCAGCCGGTCGATGGCGTACCAGGAGTCGGCGAGGCGCCGGGTGTCGACGAGTACGACGGCACCGAGCGTGCCGGAGAACAGCCGGTCCCACAGGAACCAGAAGCGCTCCTGGCCGGGCGCGCCGAACAGGTACAGCACCGAGCGTTCGTCGAGGGTGATCCGGCCGAAGTCGAAGGCGACGGTGGTGGACGTCTTGGAGTGCACGCCGTCGAGGTGGTCGACCGCCTCACCCGCGCGGGTCATCGTCTCCTCCGTGTTGAGCGGACGGATCTCGCTCACGGATCGGACCATGGTGGTCTTGCCGACCCCGAAGCCACCGACGACGACTATCTTCAGTCCGTTGTCGGCCGTGGCCTGTAGGGCGGCACGGTCAGAGGTTGCGGAGTCCAACGAGCACCTGTTCCAGGATGTCGGGGTCGGGGAGCCGGTCCGCGACGCGTGCGGTACGAGGGTGGCGGGCACTGATCCTGCTGGTGTCGAGCAGGTCGCACAGCAGGATGCGCACGATGCTGACGGGCAGGTTCAGGCTCGCGGCGATCTCGACGACCGCGGTGGGCCGTTCGCACATTCGCAGGATCGCGACGTGCTCCGACTGCATACCGGGGGCCGGTTCGCATTCCGAGACGACGAGTGTCACCAGGTCGAAGGCGGCCGAGTCGGAGCGGCTGCGCCCACCGGTGAGGGTGTAGAGCCGGTCCGGGTCGTCGTCCCGGCCGGGACGGGGGCGCGGCGTCATACGGCCGCGTTCTCGGAGGCCCCGGGGGCCTCGGCGGGCTCGCGCGGCGGGGCGACGAGGTGCTCGCCCAACTGCTCGACGAGCTCGCTCATGTTGTGCCCGACGAGGCCGACATCGGCGTCCTCGGAGGCGATGACGGCGAGGTGGGCGCCGGCGCCCGCCTCCACGATGAACAGCACGCCGCCGTAGAACTCGGCCATCGCGGACCGTACGCCGCCGGTGCCGTCGCCGAACTCGACGGACGCGCCGTGCGACAGGCTCTGGATGCCGGCGGAGATCGCGGCCAGCTGGTCAGCCTGGTCGACGGAGAGCTCGGGGGTACGGCACAGCTTGAGGCCGTCCCTGGACAGCACGAGGGCGTGGCGGGCGCCGGGGGTGCGCTCAAGGAGCCCCTCCAGCAGCCAGTTGAGCTTCTCGTCCGTGGTCGCGGTCATCGGGTGTTGCCTTCCGGGTGCGGGGAGGTGGGCCGTACGGCCTGGCGGAAGCTGCTGAAGCGGGCTGCCTGGGCCTTGGGGTCGGACGTACGGGCCCGGGGGGTCGTTCCGTCGGTTGCGTCGGCGTCGGAGTCGGCCGAGGCCCTGCCGCGGGACTCGGCGGCGGCCAGGGTGCGGCCGCGGGAGCGCTTGGGGAGGCCGCTCTCGCCGAACCGGGGGAGGCCGCCGGTGGTGTCCGATGTGGTGCCGGAGGTGGAGTCGGAGCGCCGGATCTCCTGGGTGCGGGAGCTGTCCCGGGTGCCGTCGGCCAGGTCGGTGCCGTCGGTCCGGCCCGCTGCCCCGGTGCTGTCGGGCTCGTCGGTGGTCCTGTCGGTGGTCCGGTCGGTCCGGTCGGTCCTGTCGGGCCCGTCGGCTCCGGAGGCGTGGACCGGCTCGGGTTCACGCGGGGGAGCGGCCGCCGGACGGGCGGTGGGCTCCGGGGCGGTCGCCGGTGCCGGGGCGGGTGCCGGCGTCGGGGTCCTGGTGATGATCTCCTGCGGGAGCATCATCAGCGCGCCCGTGCCACCGCGCGCCGAAGGCCGGAAGGAGACCGTCAGCCCGTGCTTGCGGGCCAGCCGACCGACGACGGCGAGGCCGAGCCGGGTGCCGGAGAGACCGGTCAGGTCCTGGTTGGCCGCGGAGACGGCGCGTTCGGCGCGGCGCAGCTGCACATCGCTCATGACCAGTCCGCTGTCCTCGACGGTCAGCACGATGCCGGCCGGCACCTCCTCCACGTACACGTGGACCTCGGCGGTGGGCGGCGAGAAGTTCGCGGCGTTGTCGAAGAGTTCGGCCAGCGCGTGCATGACGCCCTCGGCGGCGTGCCCGGCGACGGCCACATCGCTGGTGGAGTGCAGGCGTATCCGCTGGTATCCGCTGATCCGGCCCATCGCACCGCGCAGGATGGACTCCATGACGATGGGCTTCGCCCAGCGGCGTCCGGAGCGCGCGCCGGTCAGCACGGCGATGGAGTCGGCCAGCCGGCCCGCCTGGGCGGTGCGGTGGTCCAGGTGCAGCAGATCGCCCAGGACTTCCTCGGAGGCGTGCCGGTTCTCCATGTCGCGCAGGTCGGCGAGCATGCTCGTGGCGAGCGCCTGCATCCGGCCCGCGGCGTTGGCACACGCGGCGACGGCGGCGGAACGCTCGGTCTCGCTGCGCGAGACGCGGGCCTTGAGCTTGGCGTTCTCGGCGGTGAGGCGCTCGGCGGCGGCCGCGGCCTGCGCGGTGATCCGGTCCGTCTCGGCGGCGGCGGCCGATTTCATCCTTGCCGTCTCGGCGGTGAAGCGCTGGGCGTCGTAGGCGGAGGCGGAGACCATCCGGGAGGTCTCGGCGGTGAACCGGCTGCTCTCGGCCGCGTGTATCTCCCGCAGTCGGCGCACCGTGGCGCGGGCGTGGACGGAGGTGGCGACGGCGGCGGACAGCAGCACGGCGGCGGCACCCGCCCCCCACGCCACTGCGGTCCTGGCCGATTCGGGGGCGGCGACGGCTGCCCAGAGGCACAGGGATCCGGTGATGACCACCGTGACCAGCAGTGCCAGTGCGGTCGGCCTGGTTGAGGGGCGCAAGCGGAGTCCTTGGGACGCGGACGGTGACGGACGGGACGGTTCGGGCAAGTCGGTACGGCGGGGATCAAATACGACAACTGGAACAGATGATTCCCAGACAAGTCTGAGTCACTATATGAGAATTGACGATCTGTTTGGCAAGAACTTGTGGTGCTCTCTGTTGCGTATATGTTCGGTTGCCCGTCAAATTCCTGGTACTGCACCCGTGTTTGGCGTGATGGTGGTCAGGCCAGGGGCTGTGGCCTCGCCGTTTGTAGTAGCTGATGCGCGCTCGGTGTTGTGCTTGTCGTCGCCAGTGGGACCCGCGCGGGACATGGGCGACCGGGCGGGCCGGCCACGGTCAGGAGGGTCTTCAGGGGCGGTGCCTTCGGGTGCGAAGCGCACGTAGTAGGCGATCTCGGTGGGCTCGATGATGCTGCGGTGGGCAGCGCGGTGGGCAGCGCGGTGGTCCTCGAGCCGGCCGAGCAGACCCTGGCGTCCGTCCATGTGCGGCTGAGCCTGGGGGCCGACCTGCTGTCGCCGGGTGTCGTCAACATCGTCAACGGCTTCGGTGCGGAGGCCGGCAAGCCGCTGGCCTCCAGCCCGCGCGTCGCGAAGATCGCGTTCACCGAGGAGACCACGACGGGGAGGCTGATCATGCACTCAAAGGCTTCAGCATGTTCGCCCTCAACCAGGGCGAGGTCTGCACGGGTCCGTCCCGGGCGCTGATCCAGCGCGGCCACTACGGCGAGCTCCTGGAGGCGGGCATCGCCCGCACCGAACAGATCGTGCCTGGCCACCCGCTGGACGCGGACACGATGATCGGCGCTCAGGAGCCTCCAACGGCCAGCTCCACAAGATCCTCTCGTACCTGGACATCGGCCGGCAGGAGGGCGCGAAGGACCTTACGGGCGGCGAGCGGATCGAGTACGACGGGGAGCTGGCGGGCGGCTACTACGTACAGCCGACGATCTTCGAGGGCGACAACCGGATGCGGGTCTTCCAGGTGGAGATCTTCGGCTGTGGACCCGTGACACGAACACCGCGTACCGGGCGGGCCGAGCCATCCAGGCGGGCCGGATCTGGACGAACTGCTATAGGAGCGCAGCTCTCCAGAGGAGCGGGGAATATGTTGCGGAGGTCCGGGGTGCGATTCAGGGTGGCCGACACTCCGGTGGACCCGAAGCCCCCCGGTCAGGGTGCTTCTGTGTTGCTTCGATCAGGAAACTCTACGTGTGGCGCGAGCCATGCACACGAGCCATGGCGAGTCGGGAGACGGCTGGACGACTCCGATCTCCTGGTAGCCCCAGCCCTCGTAGAGACGCATGACCTTCCCGTCCCCGGCTGCCGGGTTGACCATGAGCGTGGCGTGAGCTTCGTCTCGCATCCTCAGCAGCTCATCGTGCATCTGGCGGGAGACGCCTATCCCTCTCCACTCCGGGATGACGCCGATCTCTTTCACGGCGATGGCGTCCTTGGCCGTGTAGCGGGTCGGCGCCGGCGTGGACATCCGCATCCACCAGCGGTCGCCTGGTGTGACGGTGTTGCCGTACGCGTAGCCGACAGGGATGCCGGACTTCTGATCATGGGCGACGACGGCCGCCCAGCCGGGCTCGGCCCCGTGCCGATCAAGACGGTCCAGGAAGACTTCCAGCCGGTAGTTCGGGTGGTCCAGCAGATCAGCTCGCACCTGGCACCACAGGTCGCCCAGCACTTCTCGCACCTGCCGTGTGCAGGAGGTGCGGTGGCGCAGGCTGACCGTTCGGACTGTCACTTATGACTCTCCTTGACCTGGCGGGTGCGCTTCCGCCACAGGGCAGTGGCAGGGCTTCTGGGGGCGATCTCGTTGATCCTGGTGCCGAAGCCTGCCAGCATCCCGACCACCCGTGGATGACTCGATGCCGCATCGGCCGGCACCTGCATGGCGGTCGACACAGCGGCTTCGATCTCACCCTGTTCGAGCTGGGCCCGCGCGAGGCGGGCTGTAGTGATGGCCAGCGACCTTCGCATGTGGGGGCGCAGCCCGGCCAGGCAGCGATGGCCGTGCGCCTCAGCCTCCTCCCACTCCGCCAGGCTCAGGTACGCCGATAGCGCCAGGGAGTTGATCTCCGCCTCGTCGTAGAATGCCAGAAGCCACGGGGGCCTCCCAGGGTCGTCGGCCCGATCCGCTCTGTGCCAGGCTTCTTCGGCCTGTCTGAACGAGCGGCGAGCTCCCTTGGCGTCCCCTCCGACAGCCTGAATCGCTCCGTGCCGCGCGAGGCCGAGCGATGCGAAGACCGGGTCGCGGCGGACGATCCCGAGGTTCCTGGCGACCATGTTGGCGGCCGCCGCATCACCTGCGCGGCCCATGTGCCGGTACATCGTTCCGGTGTGGGACCAGATACGGAACTGGATCGCGTGGTCACCAGACATCGCGGCGATGGCTTGCGCCTCTCTCATGTGCTCTTGGGCGTCGCCGAACCGCCGACCGTCGATGGCCGCCCACAGCGCCGACGACCGGAAGCCCGCTGCGCATCCGTACAGGGCGCCGCGGACCCCCTGCGACGCGGTTCCAACGGATTGCAAGGCCAGCGCTTCGTCAGCCAGCCGAGATGCCTCGTTCTCGATCTGGAGTTGTCCTCCGTGTCGGTGATCAGAGGCGACGATGTCTGCGAAGTTCTGCCTGATCCTGGCCACGTCGGACATGCCGACGCGTCGAGGAGGGATTGCCGCAGCTGTGGAGGAAGCTCCGGCCACGACGGTGGCGGCGACGACGGAAGTGGCGGTCACGAACCTTCGGCGTTTCACTGGCGGCTCCTGGTGGGGCTTGCTGGGGGTAGCACGGCTTCGCCGCCTGAACCCTAATTCCGCGGCGACCCCGCCTGACACCAGCTCAAGCGCCGTCAGCTGAACCGTGTTCGGGCAGCGAACACGCCCTGATCGCCAGGCACGAATATTGGAGTCATCCAGGCCACCGATCTTCCCTGTTAGCTCCCCAACAGCCCGATTCACCAGGTCAGCGACCTCTCGCGCCGATAAATCCTGATCTTCCATCCAAGCCACGAACGCGTCGTTCCGCCTTGAGTCCACACCACGACGGTAGAGGGCGCAGCCCTGCCGACGCAGGTCAACGGGAGGTCAAATCGCCCTATGGCACGGCACCTGTTGGGTTGTTGTCCGCCCTACTCAGTTTTGGATTACGGGCGTTGACTGTTTGTCAGGCGCCCAGGGCGCCACCTTCCACTCGTGGCTCCACTCGCCCCTGGGTGGCGCTCTCCCCTCCAGTACGACCGTTCTCCCCAGGAAGCGAGCGACCATGACCCCGCAGTGCACCCTCCCGAAGCGCACGCCCCAGCGCAGTCACATCACCAGCGAGCGCGCCCAGAAGGCTTACAACGCCCTGTACACGTTCCTCGTGGCGCAGGGCGTCAACCTTCGCAGCATGAAGCTCCAGGACGAGCCTCCGTTGACACCGCTCATCTCCCTCGGCGGTGTCAACGTCACCACCGCCGAGAAGCTGATCGGGGCCCTGGAGAAGCCCCCCTCTGCCGCACGGCCGTCCAAGGAGGTCGACTCCCCTGAGGAGGCGGAGTCGTGAGCTTCGACGTAGGGGCCAAGGTCCGGGACCACACGAGGTTCACGGAGGGGCAAGTCTGGAAGCGCACGGGTGCGTTGCTCCACCTGCAAAACGCGAGCGGGTTCACCTGGACCGTTCTTGAGCACCGTTGCACGCTGGTCGAGAGTGCAAGCGGCGAGCCGGTGGGCTTCCCGCCGAACACACGGCCGCAGACCTGCACGCCGGACCAGATGGAGGTCAACGACTACGTCCGGCTGGACAACCAGTGTTACCGGGTTCGTGACATGCGGAGCCAGGGCGGTGCGACCGGCCGGGTGCTCATCCTCGACGGTTACGGCCCGTGGGTGATGACTGACTCCCGTCAGATCTTCCGTCCGGTCTAGTCTCCCGGACCCGGTTCCGCCTCTACCCCGTGGGCGAGGCGCGGACCTGATCCCCCGGCGCCTGCCGGGTCCGGGCCCAACCCAGCAAACGGAAGTAGGTGTGCCATGACCGCGTCCCCCCGACGTATTTCCGGCCACCCGCAGAGACAGGGACGAGGCAGTGCAGACGTACAACGCCCTGCGCTGCGCCCTTGCGCGGGCCGGCATATCCCTCCTCAGCCCGCACGCCGATGAGGGACGTCCGGGACAGCGGCCGCTGATCGTCCTCGGCCACGTCGAGTTGGCCGGCGTTCGCGGGTTGGTCGCGATCCTCAACTCCGAAACTCCGTGAGGTCTTCCCGAGCCCGGAGATCAGAAGCATTGGTGCCCCATCGGAGCAGCCGTCCGCTTCCTGACGACTGGCTATCGGAGCCCTGTTCGCAGCGCTGTACCTGCGCGCCAACCCCCAGATTCCCAGCCCCGATGAGCCCTGGCCGTGTCGGCACGGTCTGGACTGTGGAATGACCCCATGTCGGGGCTGGGTCCGCTCCCCTCGCTGTACCGGTGTCCTCCCCGGTACAGCGAGGCTTCCACACGGATGAGGAACCTCGTGGAACACAAGCTGAACGACACCTCGCAACGACTCCTCGACGCACTCCGGTTGGCCCTCCCCAAGAGTGCGGCCCGGACGGTCCCCGCTGACATGGGGATCGAGGGGCTGTTCACAGAGCCCAACCGTCTCCGCGAACTCCTGGAGATTCACTTCGGCCGGCACCTGCGCAGGGTCCGCGTGACGGGCACGCTGGACCGCCGCCTGATGCTCCTGGAGGCCCTGGACGGCAGGTGGGTGGTGGCCGACCTCTCCGGTGGGTCTCACGGCAGCCGAGCATGGCCGGCATGGGCGCAGCGGCACATCCACATCGATGACGGCGCGTCCTGGCTCTCCACAGCGTCGCTCGATGAGCAGGCCGTCTACCGGCTCACGAAGCCCAAGGTCGTACTCGCGTCCTTGTACCACCCCGAGAACTTTCCCCTGCCGCGCTTCCCTCTCGGGATCTCCGACCTCGCTCGCGCCGCCCGGACGACGCTGCAAGGAGAAGTCGAGCTGATCGACATGCAGCTCGGGGTCACCCTCGAAGACCTCATGAAGACGGTCTCCTCCGAGGCGCCCGATGTCCTCGGCGTCTCCGCCACCTTTGGTCAGCACGACCTCATGACCGAACTCCTCGACGCGGCCTATAGCCGGGCCGAGCCTCCCCTCATCATCGCTGGAGGCAGCCTCACCGCCCGCAACGAGAAGCTGCTCCTGGATCGCTATCCGCCCCTCTTGGTGGCTCGGGGTGCCGGGGAGAGCACACTCCAGGACGTGTTGTCGCACTGGCACGGGGACATCGGCAAGCGGGGGATCCGAGGCATCGGATACACAGGGGCCGCGAGGGGCAACGGCACCTTGTCCATCGGGCGCCGGCACACGCCCAAGCTGGTCAACGCCGCCCAGGCCGACATCCTGCCCGAACTCGACCTCCTCGCTCGCACCTTCGAGCACAAGGGCGTCGCACAGCTTGAGGCTTCGCGAGGGTGCACGAACTTCTGCGGTTTCTGTCCTCGAGGACACAAAGGCCAGTGGGCCGGCGGCTCCGCCGCCACGTTCCCGTGGCTGCTGGAGGAGATGTCTGCGGTCTTCGACCGCTACCCAGCCATCTCGAAGACGCTGTACTTGGTGGACGAGGAGTTCATCGGTCGCGGCGGCGACGCCGTCACCCGTGCCCTCGACGTGGCGAACACGATGCACAAGGCCGGGTTCTCGTGGGAGACGAGCTGTCGCATCGACCAGGTCGTACGGACCGAGAAGGACGAGGCGTGGCACGTCGAGCGCGCGTCGATGTGGAGGGCCCTGGTCGAACGCGGTCTCCGTCGCTGTCTGTTCGGCGTCGAGTCGGGCGTCGACTCCATCTTGCTGAGGTTCAACAAAGAGACCACCGGCGAGCAGAACGCCCTGTCCATCCGCACGCTCTCCGCCCTCGGCGTGGCCACTCGGTTCACGTACATCACGTTCGACCAGCTCATGACTTTCGAGGAGCTGGAAGCCTCCTACGCCTACCAGGGGCGCACCGACCTGCTTCTCCGCCCCATGCCCCACCTCTCTCCGGAGGAGATCGTGGCCGGGGTCCGCGACCCTGAGTTCGTCGCTGCCAATGCCACCGGGCGCCCGTTCCACGCCGGTATCTCCTACATGCTCGTGTCGATGGAGTGCCTGATCGGCGCCGCCTACACGAAGCAGGCTCAGAAGGCGAGCCTGACCGGTGAAGTCCGGCCCTCCATGGGTCGTCAGGACGCCAGGTTCGCTGACTGGCGCATTGGCGTTCTCAGCAACTGGGCCCAGCTCTGGGTCGACAGGAACTTCGCGCTCGACTACACGCTGAAGTCGCTGGAGAAGATCCTCGACGGGGAGCCGCGCTCCGCCGTGCGAGGAGCCAGGGTCGTTCTCAAAGACTCCGCCTACACGATGCTGGGCCGGATGATCGAGCTGGCGCGAACGAGGCCGGTGCCGCTCGACTGCCAGGAGACGCAGCGAGTGCTCGACGCGGAGGTCCGTGCGGTGCTTGACGCCGGAAACAGCGACCTCCGCGGCGAGATGGCGCAGGTGGTCTCCGAGGTCTCCGCAGTACTCCCGGCTGATCACCGGGAGATGTTGACGGAGCAGTACGGACGATGGGCCGAGTCCAACGGATGGCGACTGATCAACGCCTCTGACCCCTGCGGGACTTGATGACCATGGACAAGCGATTCCTTCACGGCCTCGATCGTGATGTCTCGGCTCTCGGAGCTGGGTGCTGGACGATCGGCGGGCTGGCCACGAACCGAGGCACCTCCATCGGATGGGCTGAAGTGGACGAGGAGTCCGCATTCGAGGGCCTGGGCCGCGCGTACGACCGGGGAGTCACGTTCTTCGACACGGCCGACGTGTACGGGATGGGCCGCTCGGAACGGCTCGTGGGGCGTCTCCTCGCGCAGATCGACCGTAGCCGCGTGACCGTATCCAGCAAGGTCGGATTCTTCGCCGGCACCTCTGAGCACCCGTACTCCGCCTCGCAGATTCTCCGGCAGTTCGAGACAACCTGCGAGAACCTGGGGACCGAATACCTCGACGTGTACTTCCTGCACAGCGCGGACTTCGGCCCCGACGACCGTTACCTCCCCGAGGCCCTGGAAACGCTCCAGGCCCTCAAACAAGGCGGCCGCGTGCGAGCCATCGGGATGAAGGCCCCGCACGAGTTCGCTGTCGAGTGGGCGTCGGCCCCGAGACATCCGCAGCTCGCGGCCTCGGCGCGATTCCTGGGCCTCTTCGGTCTGGTGCGCCCGGATGTACTCACCGTGCGCCACAACCTGCTCAGCCCTGCCTACGGGCCGCGGGAGACGGACATCTTCGCTCTCGCGCGACAGAACGGGACCGGAGTCCTCATCAAGCAGGCTCTTGGTCAAGGGCTCCTGATCGGGGCACACGATCCGGAACGGCCCCGGATCTTCCCCACAGCTGATCACCGCCACGGCGACCCGCGCTTCGGTATGGCCGCCCTCGACGCGATCCACGCAGGTCTGAGAGGCCTCGGAGACCGGTTCGGAGTGTCTTTGCGCGACCGCATCCGAGTCGCCCTTCGATACGCCCTCGGCGCTGACCCCGATGTCCCCGATGTCCCCGTACTGATCGGCTTCCGGGACGCCGAACAGATCACGGTCAACCTCGACTCCGTGGGTGAACCGCTCACTGACGAGGACATGGGCGCGATTCGAGCCGTCATGGCTCCCGTTCGCGCCATGCTCTTCCCGGACACCATGCCCAACCACACAGCAGTGGAGACCCACGCATGAAGCACGTCGAGATCGAGCAGAAGTTCCAGCTCATCAGCCCGGCCGAGGATCTGAAGGCGACGCTCACTGAGCGGGGCGCGGAGCAGGGCAGGGAGTCCCGCCAGATCGATACCTACTACAACGCTCCCCACAAGGACTTCCTGGCCGACGACGTCATCTCCGAGTGGCTGCGGGTCCGCGAGGAGGGCGAGGGGAAGGCGTCGCTGAACTTCAAGCGCTGGTACCCGCTGGAGGAGAAGGTCAAGACCCACTGCGACGAGTTCGAGTCGCCCGTCACCGAGCCCGAGGCCGTCACCAAGCTCCTCGCCGCGCTCGACTTCAAGCAGCTCGTCACCGTGGACAAGGTCCGCGAGGAATGGGTGTGCGGCGACGTCGCGGTCGCGTTCGACACCGTCGCCGACCTCGGCACGTTCATCGAGTTCGAGTTCAAGGGTGAGGCCGAGACCGTCGAGGGCGGGATCGCACAGCTCGAAGAGTTCATCTCGGGCCTCGGCATCAAGCTCGGAGACCGAATCAACGCCGGTTACCCGCACCTCGTACTGGGCCTTGTGTCCGCCTGATCCGCATAGGCTCAGAAACACGAAAGGATGGACGCCCCTGGCGCAGGTCAGGGGCGTCCTCTTGACGTATTCGGCGGAAACGTGAGGATGCGGCCGGCGGCCGGCCCGGACCGGCGGCATCCTGGCCGGATGGCACCTCGTGAGGCAACAACCGGAACCGACCGCACCGCACTCGCCGAAGCGCTGCGCTCCGCCGTACGCGGCGACGTCGCGTTCGACGCCACCGCGCGGGCCCTGACGACGATGGACGCGTCCAACTACCGCCGGGTGCCGCTAGGCGTCGTCGCCCCGCGCGACGCCGACGACATCGCCGCCGCGCTCGCCGTCTGCCGCGCGCACGGGGTGCCTGTCGTGCCGCGCGGCGGCGGTACGTCCATCGCCGGGCAGGCCACCGGTACCGGCGTCGTCCTCGACCTCACCCGCCATCTGCGGTCGGTCGTCGAGCTGGACGCCGGCTCCCGTACGGCCGTGGTCCAGCCGGGCGTCGTCCTGGACGACCTGCGGGCCGCCGCCGCACCGCACGGGCTCACCTTCGGCCCGGACCCCTCCACGCACAGCCGCTGCACGATCGGCGGCATGATCGGCAACAACTCCTGCGGCTCGCACTCGGTCGCCTGGGGCACCACCGCCGACAACGTCCACGCCCTGACCGTCGCCCGCTACGGCGGCGACACCCTGCGCCTGGAACGGGGCGCGGCCGGGCCCGCCGGGCTGCCGGAGCTGGTCGCCGGCCACCTCGCCCTCCTGCGTACCGGATTCCCCGAACTCCCGCGCCGCATCTCCGGGTACGCCCTGGACGCGCTGCTGCCCGAACGGGGCCCCGACCCCGCCCGCGCGTTCTGCGGCAGCGAGGGCACCCTCGGCGTGGTGACGGAGGCGACGCTGCGGCTCGTCGAGGCGCCCGCCGCCCGCGCGCTCGCCGTACTCGGCTACGCCGACGAGTCCGCCGCGGCCGAGGCCGCCCCCGGCCTCCTCCCGCACCACCCGCTGACCGTCGAGGGCATGGCCGCCGACCTCGTACGCGAACCGGCCGCGCTGCCGCGCGGCGCGGCCTGGCTCTTCGTCGAGACGGGCGGCGCCACCCCGGCCGAGGCACGGGCGCACGCCGAACGGATCGCCCGGACCGCGTCCGCCGACGCGGTGGACACCGCCGTCGTCACCGACCCGGCCGGGCAGCGGGCGCTGTGGCGCATCAGGGAGGACGCCGCCGGCACCGCCACCCGGACGCCGGGGGGCGGTGAGGCCTGGCCCGGCTGGGAGGACTGCGCCGTGCCGCCCGCCCGGCTCGGCCCCTACCTCCGCGAGTTCCGCGCCCTGCTCACCGAACACGGGCTGCGCGGCACCCCGTACGGGCACTTCGGCGACGGCTGCATCCACGTCCGGATCGACTTCGACCTGCTGAGCGGCGACGGCGTGGCCCGTTTCCGCCGCTTCTCCGAGGAACTCGCCTCGCTCGTCGTCGCACACGGCGGATCGCTCTCCGGCGAACACGGCGACGGGCAGGCCCGCGCCGAACTCCTGCCGAAGATGTACGGGAGCGAACTGGTCTCCCTCTTCACCCGGTTCAAGGACCTCTGGGACCCGGACGGCGGCATGAACCCCGGCATCCTCGCCCGCCCCGCCCGGCTGGACGAGAACCTGCGCTTCGACGTGCTGCCCCGCGAGCCGGTCGACGTGGCGTTCGGCTACCCGCACGACGGCGGCGACTTCTCGGCGGCGGTACGCAGATGCGTCGGCGTCGCCAAGTGCCGTACGCGGGAGGCCGCGGGCCCGGCCGTGATGTGCCCGTCCTTCCGCGCGACCGGCGAGGAGGCCCACTCGACCCGCGGCCGGGCCCGGCTGCTGCACGAGATGCTGGCCGGCCCCGCGGGCGGGGTGATCACGGACGGCTGGCGCTCGACGGAGGTACGGGACGCGCTCGACCTGTGCCTGTCCTGCAAGGGCTGCCGCAGCGACTGCCCGGTGGGCGTCGACATGGCCACGTACAAGGCGGAGTTCCTGCACCACCACTACCGGCACCGGCTGCGCCCCGCCGCCCACTACACGATGGGCCGGCTCCCGGTGTGGCTGCGCCTGGCGTCGCCCTTCGCGGGCCTGCTGAACGCGCTGGCACGGGTGCGGCCGCTCGCGGCCCTCGCCAAGCGGCCGGCCGGGATCGCACCGGAGCGCGGCATCCCGGTCCTGGCGCGCGAGACGTTCACCCGGTGGCTGGGCAGGCGCTGGGGGAAGGAGACGTCTCTCCTCTCCGACGACGAGGTGGTCACCGTCTGGCCCGACACCTTCACCGAGTACCTCTCGCCCGAGGTGGGCCGGGCGGCGGTGAGGGTCGTGGAGGCGGCGACCGGCCGCCGGGTGATCCTCCCGCCCGGTCGCGGACTGTGCTGCGGCCTGACGTACGTCTCGACGGGGCAGCTGGACCGGGCCCGTTCGGTGATGCGCCGCACCCTGGACCGGCTGGCCGGCACGCACGGCTCCCCCGTGATCGTCCTCGAACCGAGCTGCGCGACCACCCTCCGCGGCGACCTCCCGGAACTCCTCCCCGACGACCCCCGCGCCGCCGGACTCGCCGCCTCGGTCCACACCCTGGCCGAGTACCTGGAGAAGTACGCCCCCGACTGGCGGCCCCCGCGCCTGGACCGCCCGGTCACCGGCCAGACGCACTGCCACCAGCACGCGGTCCTGGGCGACGGGCCGGACCGCCGGCTGCGCGAACGGGCGGGCCTGACCGGCGAACTGACCGGCGGCTGCTGCGGGCTGGCCGGCAACTTCGGCTTCGAACGCGGCCACTGGGACGTCTCCACGGCCTGCGCCGAGGACGCGCTGCTGCCGGCGGTACGGGAGGCGGCGCCGGGTACGGAGATCCTGGCGGACGGGTTCTCCTGCCGCACCCAGCTGGACCAGCTGGGCGGAGTGCGGGCGCGGCACCTGGCGGAGGTTCTGGCGGAGGGGCTGGAATCAGGGAACTCTTAAGCCGGCGCGTGCACCGGCAGTCCGAAGTCCGTTGCGGCTCGGGCCAGTTCGCCGTCGTACGTGACGAAGGCGGTGAGGCCCACCCGGAACGGTTCGGCGGTGGCGAGATGGATCGAGTCCAGGGTGCCGAGCCTGCGCGCCTGGTAGGCGGTGGCGCGCGCCAGCACGGTGGTGGTGAGGTCGATGAGGTAGACGCCCCGGACGGCCTGTGCCGTGAAGTAGGCGATGCGCTGGGGATCAGCTCCGGCCCGGTGCAGTGTGCGGGTGATCTCCAGTCGGGCCAGATCGCTCGTGAGCAGCTCGGTTCCCTCGGGCAGCCCCGCGCGCCAGGCACGCAGGGCTGCGGACTCCGGCTCGGGTTTGATGAATTTCATCAGTGCGCATGAGTCGAAGTAGATCAACGCCGGCGCTCCTCGTCGCGCTCCGAGAGGAGCAGGCCGGAGAGGCTCGGCAGCTCCGGCGCGAGGTCGGGCGCCAGATCCGGCATGCCCTGCTCGGCCGGGGGCGTGGCATCCCCGGACTCGATCATGCGGCGGAGCGGATCGGGTGTCTCGGTCTCGGGCACCATGCGCAGGACCGGTACGCCGCGATCGGTGACGAGTATGGGCACGCCCGAGCGCACCAGGGCCACGGCCCTGGACGGGTTCTGGTTGAGTTCGCGAAGCCCGATCGTTTCCATGCTTCGAATGTAGCTACATTATGTAGCTACAGCAACAGGCGGCCACCTGATCCAGCGGCCGGGGCGGGGGATTCCCGCGCGGACATCGGGATCGGTTTCCCCGGCGCTCACTCCGTGACGTCTCGCCCCACGATCTCGCGGGCCAGCGCCGCGAGATCGGCGAGCGCCGGATGGCCGGGGGCGTCGCGGCGGGCGAGCAGTACCGGCACGGTGGGGGCGTCGGTGAGCGGCCGGTAGACGACACCGGCGTGCGGGTGCATGGCGGCGGTCGAGGCGGTGGAGACCCCGGCGCCCCGGCCCGCCGCGATGGCGGTCAGCCAGTCGTCGGTGTTGCCGACGGTGAGGGTGGCGGCGGGCCGTGCGGACGGCGGCCACAGGTCGGGGGTGGTGGTGCCGGAGACGGTGTTCAGGACGAGGGTGCCGGTCGCCAGGTCGGTGAGCCGGAGCGCGGCGCGGGCGGCCAGTGGGCCGTCCGCCGCCACGGCCGCGACCCGTTTCTCGTCGAACAGCACCTCGGTGAGGAGACCGGGCGCCTCGACCGGCCCGCGCAGCAGTGCGGCATCGACCTCGCCACGGGTCAGCCCGGCCGTGCGGTCGTCGATTCGCAGGAGTTCGAGCGGGGTCTGCGGATACCGCTCCTGCCAGCTGCGGAGCAGTGGTGTGGTGTACCGGCCGAACGCGGACCAGGCGTGCCCGAGCCGCAGCGGCCGCCGTCGCAGTCCGCCGGGGTCGAGCGCCTCGTCGAAGGAGGCCACCGCGGCGGCGGCCTTGTCGCGGAAGGCGACGCCCTCGGGGGTGAGGACCAGGTGGTGGGTGGAGCGGTCGACGAGCCGGATGCCGAGGTGCCGCTCCAGGGCGGCCAGGGTCCGTGAGACGGCGGGCTGGGTGAGCCGGAGCCGGGCGGCGGCCCGGGTGACGCTGGACTCGTCCGCCACGGCGAGGAACGCCCGCAGATGCCGGATCTCGACCCCACGCCCGGCGCTCGCGCCGGTGCCCCGGCCTGTCCCCGTGCTCCGGTCCGCGCCCTGTCCTGTACTCATGCGCGGGAAGCATAACGGGAGCCCAGTCGGCATTTCACACGCCGCGCGGAGGTGCTTACGGTAAGGGGATGGGCTGCACGAGATGAGTGCAGTATCTTCAATTGGATAGTGCAGTGTGTTGCACTGTGCTGCATTGCGCTGCATGGCATTGCATTGCATGTGACGTAATTCGTGAACTCAGGAAGTCAGGCCACAGGTGAACGACCAGGGCACCGCCGCGGAATCGGCCGCAGCATTCGCCACTCCGGAAGCGGTCACCGCCCTCGGCGGACCGGGCGAGCCTGCCGGACCGGGCGAGCCGGGCCGTGCCGGAAGGCGCGGAGCCGCGCTCGCCCCGATCGCGCTGGTGGTGGCGGGCGGCCTCTCCGTCCAGTTCGGCGCGGCGGTCGCGGTCCTGCTGATGCCGAAGGCGGGCGCCCTCGGTGTCGTCACGCTGCGGCTGGCCCCCGCCGCGCTGGTCATGCTCGTGGTGTGCCGCCCCAGGCTGCGCGGGCACTCGCGCGCCGACTGGGGCACGGTGCTCGCGTTCGGCGTCGCGATGGGCGCCATGAACACGCTCTTCTACCAGGCCGCCGACCGCATCCCGCTCGGCGCGGCCGTCACCCTGGAGGTGCTGGGCCCGCTCGCCCTCTCGGTCTACGCCTCGCGCCGCCTGGTCAACGTGGTCTGGGCGGCCCTCGCGCTGGGCGGGGTCCTGCTGCTGAGCGGCGGCGGCTTCGACCGGCTCGATCCGGTGGGCGCCGCGTACGCCCTCGGTGCGGGAGCCATGTGGGCGACGTACATCATCTTCAGCGCCCGCACCGGCCGCCGCTTCCCGCAGGCCGACGGACTGGCCATGGCGATGGTGGTGGCGGCCCTGCTCTCGCTGCCGCTCGGCATCATGGAGGCGGGCTCGAAGCTCCTGGTGCCCAGCACGCTCGGACTGGGCGCGGCCGTCGCGGTGCTGAGCTCGGTCCTCCCGTACACCCTCGAACTGATGGCGCTGCGCAGACTGCCCGCAGCCACCTTCGCGATCCTGATGAGCCTGGAACCCGCGATCGCGGCCGCGGCCGGCTTCCTCATCCTCAATCAGGCGCTCTCCACCACGGACGCCCTGGCCATCGCCCTGGTCATCGGGGCGAGCATGGGCGCGGTACGCAGCCAGGTGAGGGGCCTGCGGAAGCCGCGGGACGGCTCGGCGGGGACTACTCCGCGGCCTGCGCGGCGACGCGCTGAACGGCCTTGACGGCGAGTTCGGTCCGGTCGACGTAGATGTAGTGACCGCTGTCGGCGGCGGTGCTGAGCTTGCTGCGGCCGGAGACGGCGGTCCACTTGTGCTGCCCCTCGGACCACACCTTCTCCAGGCCGTTCCCGTACACGGGGAACTGGCCGAGGTACTTGGTTCCGTGCTGGATGACCTCCACCGGGATGTTCCCGGCCGAGCGCACCTCGGCGTCGGGGAAGGCGAGCTTCTCCGGGTTCTGCCCCTCGCCGACCGCGACGGTCTGCGTGCGGAGGTCGGCGCTGTCGCCGGTGGCCGACTTGGGGATCACCTTCTCGATGTCGCCGTTCGACGTCGGCGACGTGGCGTCCATCAGCACCAGCCCCTTGACCTGGTCCTGGTGGTCGGGGGCGTACCGGGCGGCGAGCAGCCCGCCCAGCGAGTGCCCGGCCAGGACGACGGGTCCGTCGCCGACGACCTGGTTGAGCACGCCGGTGAGGATCTTCCCGCTGGCGGCGATGGTCTGCGGGCCGGCCGGCGCGTCGCTCGCGCCTTCCCCGAGCCGGTCGTAGGAGCAGACCCGGTTCTTCTCGCTCAGGATCTTCCGGAAGGCGGCCGTCTTCTTCAGCCCGTCATCCAGCCCGGCCATCACGATGACGACCGGCTTGCCGTCCGCCTGACCGCCGGAGCAGGAGACGTTCACCGAACGGCCCTCGACGCGGATCTTCTTCGTCCCGGAGAACGAGTCCGCGGCGGCCGACGCCTTCGACGGCGTGGGGGAGGTCTCCTCGCACGCCGTGATCCCCGCGCCGAGCGTGATGCAGCAGAGAGTGGTGACAACCGTGGTCCTGATATTGCGCGCCATTTCGTCCTCCGAATAGTCCGAACAACCAGCTGAGAAGGCGGGCAGATGCCGTTGGCCCGCCTTCTGTGACCAGGCAACTCACGTGGGTGCAAGGGGAGTTGTTCCTGCACCGCGTTTGCTTGCCTCGGCTGACATGAACGCTACGGATTCGGCGGTCCGGAATCGTCACCACGCAGCGGGCACTTGCGGGTAGCTCGCACGGGGGACGAGCCGTGCGGCGCGAGGCCCTGACCGCTCCGGAGCCTTGAACCCTTCGCCTGCGACCGGGCGATGGCCATCGGCCGGGATGCTCCAAGGGCGTATGCTGCTGCGGAAATTGCGGGCGACAGCGAGGCGTCGAGCGGGCGGAGTCCCGGCCGGGGAGGGCAACGTGGTGCGCGTACTCAGGACGGTATTCCCGGTCCTCGCCCTGGTGGCGATGTCGGCGGGGTGTTCCTCGTCCGACGGCAAGAGCGAGCAGCAACTGGCCGAGCAGCGGGGGAGCTACTGCACGCAGCTGGGGGCGTGGCAGAAGGCGCGGAACGCGGCGGGCACGGACTCCGACGCGGACTCCGACGCGGACTCGGACGCGGAGTCGGACGCGGAGTCGGACGCGTCTGAATCGTCAGACTACGACGAGGTCGGGGCCGTCGCCGAGGACGCCTTCCTCGCGATGCAACCGCTCCTGGACGAGACCGTCGGCGGAGGCCGCACCCTGGGTGAGGCGACGGTGGCGGCGCTGAAGAACGGTGACTCCGAGGCGGAGGGGCGCCTCGGGGAGTACTGCGGAGACGCCGGCTACGAGACGCTGATGCGCTAAAGACTGTGTCCCGTCATCCCCGGCGGGCGCGCGACGACAGCCACGGCACCGCGCCGTTTCGGTTGGTCTGAGGCGGCTGCCTTCCGCTTGGGCCGACAGAGCCCCTCGACGAGGTTCATCGTCCCAGCTCAGAAGGCATTTTTCGTATTTCCTCCCCGCTTCCGGCCCCATCTTGACCGAAACGGCGAGGCTAATTGACGAAACTGCCTCACTCGCCATGTACATGACGGCATTCTGGAGCTGCCTCATGAGACCCACGAGGCGCACAGCTACGGCAACTCCCCCACACTCTCCGGAGGTTGTTCATGCGTCGCCGCTTCGCCACCTTGCTCGCAACGGCTGCCCTGTCGCTCCCGCTCGCCCTGCTGCCCGCCGTATCCGCTTCCGCCGCCCCTGCGGACAAGCCCCAGGTCCTCAGCTCCTGGACCCAGACGAGCGCCTCCAGTTACAACGCCTGGAACGCCGCCCACAACAACCAGGGCGCCTGGGCCGCGTACGGCTTCGACTGGTCGACGGACTACTGCAGCAGCTCGCCCGACAACCCGTTCGGCTTCCCCTTCCAAACGGCCTGCGCCCGCCATGACTTCGGCTACCGCAACTACAAGGCCGCCGGCACGTTCTCCGCCAACAAGGCCCGCCTGGACTCCGCGCTGTACGAGGACCTCAAGCGCGTCTGCGCCGCCTACTCCGGCGCGAAGCTGACCTCGTGCAACGCCACGGCCTGGACGTACTACCACGCGGTGGACATCTTCGGCGTCGCACCGGCGAAGGCGGGCGCCGGCGGAGTGACTCAGTCCGCCTGACCTGCTGTATGACTGGGAGGCTCGGGCCGCTCCGATCGCGGCCCGAGCCTCAAGGACTCGGGGTGGGAATGACGTTAGTGATGGCGGCCGCGGCTGTCCGGGGCGTACCGCAGTTGTTCCTTCTGTCATGGCCGACGCGTTCGGTTCGGCTCTCGACGGTACGGCTCGCATGAGCATTTCCTACAGCCTCGACATGGCGACAGAGCAGACCGCTTCGCAGGTCGCCCGTGAACTCTGCGACATCGCACGAACCGCTGGGCTGTTCGACGAGTCCATCACCCCTGCGCTGGTCCTCGACGACGGCGCACTGACCACGAAGGGCATGTGGGTCCGCATCGGCAAGGAGACACCGCAGCCGTGGGATCCCGTCATCACCGACCTCGGATTCGCCCCCACGGTCTGGGGACGGTTCCAACCCGGCAGGTCCAGCGACTACTCGGACCAACAGGACGACATGATCCGCCTGGTCTCCGGACTGCTGGACCGCACGCCGGGCGATGCCGTGCTGCACTTCCAGACCGAGGTGATCTGGCTGCTGCGCCGGGGTTCTGAGGTGAGTCTCAACGAGCGGGACGACCTGTGGCCACCTCAGCGCCTGGCCGCCGTGTCCCAGCCCAACCGGCGTGCCACCCATGAATTCTCTCAGGAATGACCCGCGCGACGCTGTCACTGTGACGCCACCGCCACCGCCACCGCCACCGCCACCGCCTCCGCCTCCGCCCCCACAGTCTCGCCGACCGTGCGGGGCGGTGCCGTTCCTCCTCCGCCCACGGTCAGCCGGCGGTCTTCAGTATCTTCGTGACCGCCGTGACAATGACATCCGGGCGGTCGTTGGCGATGTCGTGCGAGCTCTTCGCGGCGGTCACGAGGTCGCGGTTCGGGGCCCCCTTCACGAACTCCTGCTGGGCGTCGCGCCAGAGCTGGGCGTCGTCGGGGGTCTCGAAGGGGGTCTTCTCCGAGACGATGGCCGTCGCCGGGACACTCTGGGGCCAGGAGACCTTGTGGTACGCGCGGTGCATCGGGCCGTAGCCGTCAGCGGTGGCGAGCAGCTGGCGGGTCTGCTGCGTCGAGGGCTGGTCCTTGAGGGCCTCCACCTGGGCCTTGTTCGCGGCTTCGATCTTCGCCGTTTCCTCGTCCGTGTAGAACTGGGGCAGGCTTCCGTCGACAAGGACGGCGCCCGTGAGCCAATTCGGGTTCTCCTTGGCGAAATACGTGGCGACCTCGCCCGCCTGGGAATGTGAAACCAGGATCACGTCATGGGTGATTCCCAGCTTCGTCAGTCCGGCCTTCAGATCGGAAACCGCGTTCTCGACGTTCCACGCCCCGGGAACCTCGTCGCTCTTCCCCATTCCGGCCCGGTCGTACGTGAAAACCATCGAACCGGTCTTCTTCGCCAGTTCGGGCGCTATCTTCTTCCAGTACGACGAGTCCTCGCCGCCACCCGCGTCCAGGACCAGGGCCGGCAGGCAGCCGGGTGTGACGTGGAAGGCCAGGCTGTGGTCACCGTTCTCGACCATGCGGAGGGACGCCGCGGCGGCGGGCGTCGACGGCTTCGCGGCGGCCGGGCTCTCGGGATTCTGGTGGGATGACCGGCCGGGGCTCTTCGAAGTCCCGGAATCGGACGGAGTCGAATCCGCACAGGCGGAGATTCCGGTCAGTGCGGCGGCCAGGCAGATACCCACGATGGCGGGACGGAGGCGGCGGTTCTTCCGTACGGTCTCAGTCATGGCTTTTTCGTTCCTAAGGGCTTGCCGGGAATCAAACCGACGTATTGATTCCCGGCAAGCCCTTAGCAGCATATTTCACGGTTCTACTTTGGGTACGACCTCCGAGTTTGATCGCGGGCCTCAGGTCATCGTGCTTCGGCGGGTTCTGCAACTCGGATCACTGCGCCGAACGGTGGCGCCTTCTTTGCTCGCCTTCCGGCTGGCCTGGTCTCCGACCGTACCCGCCACGTGGTCGGCCTAAGGGCTGTCCCGCAATTCCTGGCGGGCGCGCGGCGTCAGATGCGGCACCTCGCTGCGTTGTCGGGACGCCCGAATACATCCAGTATTCGGGCGTTCCTCCGCCTTGCGATGCACCGCATCTGACGCCGCGCGCTGATCCACCAGGAATTGCGGGACAGCCCTTAGCGCGACGACGCCTGATCGAGTACTGGGACAGCAGCCGCGGTGCATGCAGACGTCCAGGGCCCCGACCCGGCCTGTGACGCTGGTCACGGGTCGGGCCGGGGCATGGTGGTGTGGGTTAGCTGCTGAAGCAGAAGGCGCTGCCGCCGAAGTCCCAGCAGTCGATGGTGCGGGTGGTGGTGTCGCTGTTGCCGCTCGCGTCGGTCACCGTGAGCTTGGCGGTGTACGTGTCGTCGGCTGCGGGGTATTCGTGCGAGACGGTGGCGCCCTTGCCGGTGCGACCGTCGTCGAAGTCCCAGGCGTAGGACGTGATGTCGCCGTCGGCGTCGGTGCTGTCGCTGGCGTCGAAGTCGCATGCTTCGTACCAGCAGGACACTGTGAACGCGGCCGACGGCGCCCCACCGGCCGGTGCGCCCACCGAGACCCGCTCAGTCGCACTGTCCTTGTTGCCGTCGTCGTCGGTCACCGTCAGCGTCACTTCGTACGTACCGGCCTTGGCGTACGTGTGCGAGGGAGTGGCGCCCTGGCCGCTCTTCCCGTCGCCGAAGTTCCAGGCGTAGGAGGCGATCGAACCGTCCTCGTCCTTGGACGCCGAGGCGTCGAAGTCACAGGACAGCCCCGACGCCGCACACTCCGCCGAGAACTCCGCCACCGGACCATCACCCGGCTCGGATCCGCCGCCGCCCAGGTCCGACACGTTCAGCAGCAAGTTCGGCGAACCGCTCCCCGCGTTGCCGACGACACCCGACTCGGCGCTCTCAACCAGCGCGCTCTCGACCTCGGCCGGGGAGGCGTCCGGGTGCGAGGAGAGGTACAGCGCAGCCGCGCCCGCGGCGTGCGGCGTGGCCATGGAGGTGCCGCTCATGTTCTGCGAGCCGCCGCCGTTGCGGGTAGAGGTGATGTTGCTGCCCGGTGCGAACAGGTCCAGGCAGCGGCCGTAGTTGGAGTACCCGGTGTCGCGGCTGTCGCTGCGCGTGGTGGCACCCAGGGTGATGGCGTCCGCCACGCGGGCCGGGCTGGTGTTGCAGGCATTCTGGGACTCGTTGCCTGCCGCCACCGCGAACTGCACACCGGAGTCGATCGCGCCCTGCACCGCTTCGTCCACGGAGGTGTTGCCGCCGCCGCCCAGGCTCATGTTGCCGATGGACGGACCGGTGGCGTTCTGGGCGACCCAGTCGATGCCGGCGATCACGGTGGACCAGGGGGCGCTGCCTTCACAGTCCAGTACGCGGACGGAGACGATGTCCACGTTCTTGGCGACGCCGTAGCTCTTGCTGCCGATGGTGCCCGCCACGTGGGTCCCGTGACCCGCGCAGTCGCTGGCGTCGCTGTCGCCGTCGATGAAGTCGTAGCCGCTGGTGGCCCGGCCCTCGAAGTCGGGGTGGCCCAGGTCCACCCCGGTGTCCACGACGAAGGCGGTCACGCCGGATCCGTCGT
The DNA here is from genome assembly GCF_055587045.1 of Streptomyces sp. NPDC048671. Lineage (NCBI taxonomy): Bacteria > Bacillati > Actinomycetota > Actinomycetes > Kitasatosporales > Streptomycetaceae > Streptomyces > Streptomyces sp. NPDC048671. The sequence continues at coordinate 323,747 of NZ_JBVJHB010000010.1, forward strand.
TGGGGTAGGTGTAGCTGTCGTCCAGCCCGCCATCGACGCGGTCGATGCCCCAGGCCGGGGGGTTGGGCTGCGTGCCGGTGGCCTTGGCGATGCCGTCGGCCTCGACATAGCGGACGGCCGGGTCCGCCGCGAGCTTTCTCGCCTGCCGTTCGGTGGCCTGCAGGGCGAACCCGCGGAAGGCCGCAGAGTAGACCTGCTCCACGTCGCCGCCGTGCTCCTCGGCCAGGGCCGTGGCCTGGGACGTGACCCGCGCCTCGGATCCTGCCTGTGTGGACGCCTCGCCCTTGAGCGCGACGATGTACTGGCCCTCAATCGCGCTTGCCGCCTTCGCGTTGAGGATGGCGCCCCCAGGCGCCCCAGCGGCTGGCGGCGCCGCCATGGCCGCTCCGCCGGACAGCGCGAGCATCGTCGCCGTGATGGCGCCGAGCCCGGCTGTTCTCAAACGTGTTTTCCCTGTACGCATAACTGTTCCTCCAGATCGGGGGGGCCATCGGTCCTGACGTGGATGCGTCAGGACCGATGGCGCCCTCACCTTGTGCGTTCAGCGATGCGGAAACAATCCGGCTATCGGTAGGTAGGCCCACCTGTTAAATGGCGGAGGCGTTCCCGTTCCTGCCCTGAGCTCACAGGCCGCCGCTCAGCGGAGAGGTGGCGCATTACTCAGTACGAAGGAAAAGCGCGTCGTTCGCGCAGCCAGCACCCCGGTCTCGTCAGTGGGGCTATGAGCGGAAAAGGGAGCAGTCACCATCGACGGCGATCTTCCCGCTGCTGTAACCGAGCGTCACCGGCGGGGTTGCCTGTACATCCGCTGACCAACGTAGGAATCCTCAACCGCGATGCGGGCTGAGAGAGCAGAGGCATCGCCGCTGCTGGGTAGCACCCGGCAGCGAGCGCTGTGTTCCTGGCTGCCACGATGCGCGGGGAACGGACCCCACCGCGTACGGCCCGTCTACGTGCCCCGCGCCGTTCACCGAGCGTCCTTGTCGGTTTGGGCTGAGTCCGGCAAGTCACAGACGACAGCCGCCTCGGGGCACGGCATGCGCTGGACGCCGGCGTCGAGAGCGCGGGCGAGGTCGGTCAGTTGGAGCACGCTTCTCGTAGTCGCGGGGGTGAGGTTCGGTTCCTTCCACGCGAGCACGGCGACGAGCGCTTGGTACGGGGGCGGTCCAGCGAAAGGTTGGCGTCGGCCGGGCCCCCTGGCCGACGCCAACCCACTTCCCTATGACCCGCCCCGTAGCCTTCATGTAGCCAGATTTCCGCTTGGGAGTCGGCGGGGGGGGGAGCCCCGCCGGGATGCTCCAGCGTCCATCTGAGCCTGGGCTCGTGCCTGCTCGGCCACGTTCCGGGTTTCGGTCGGCACGTCGTGGAGCTCTCGAACGAGTCGGTCGTCGATCGGCGAACGAGGAACTGCTTTCCTCTTTGGAGCTGGGCGCTGTGGCGGCCTACGTACTTGGACAGGGGATGTCGTACGCCTTGTCTACGTGACGGCTGTGAGCCTGTTGTGGCCCTGGCACGCGGTCGGACCCCAGAACCACCTGAAGATTCTGGGATCCGACGTTCGGTGCGGCGGCGGGTCAGCTGCCTGAGCGGAAGACCCCGCCGTCGAAGTTCCAGCATCTGAACGAGAGGGTCATGCTGAGTGGCCTTTCCGGCAATACGTGGCCTTACTTACGGGGTTACGGATTGTTTCGCTGAGTCGATTCGCTGAGAGTGAGAAGCGTCTCGGGCGGTCAGCTGGCCGGGTGCCGGTGAATCCTTCGTCATTGAGGAAGGTGGTGGTCGCTGGAGGAGACTCAATCGGCTCACCGGGCACCTGCTGGTGTCGCCGACGGGACTCGTCCCGGTCGCCGGTACGGCAGCCGTTTCCGATCACATGGCCTCCCCCTACAGGTCTTTGTGCACTGGGCTACGACTGCTCCGGCTCCGGGGCGACCGTCGACTTCAACCGGGTCTGCGACAGCCCCGGTGGCCTGCCGCGTGGTCTGGCTTCCTCCCCGATGCCAGACTGTGCGGCGCGGTGTCGTGGGAAGGTCGGCTGTGCGGCCGACACGGCGACCTGCATCTGTGCCTGGCATGCTCATATCATTTTCCTGTCAGTTCGCAGTCACCTGGGTAACAGGCAGGTATCCTCCGCCTTGCGTGGATCCCAACGGCCGGAGTTGATGATGAGTACTCCTCGTTTTGCCGCCCCAGAGGCCCCCGTACTGGTCGGACGAACACGGGAGTTGCAGTCCCTGCTGGACGCCACGAACAGCCCGCCGGCCGTGGCTCTCGTAGAAGGGGAGGCCGGCATCGGCAAGACCCGGTTGATCTCCGAAGCACTGCAGCATCCGTCGGTACGGGAACGGCGAGTTCTGTTCGGCAGTTGCCATCCCTTGCGCGAGCCGTTCCCCTACGGTCCCGTTTTCGATCTGCTGCGCCTTCTGGCCGGCGATCTGCCGACTGATCTCGACCCGGTATGCGGCACACTGCGCCCTTACCTGCCTGAACTCGCCGACCATCTGCCGTCCGCGCCCGAACCCGTGCATGATCCACGTGCCCAACGTCACCGGCTTTTCCGCGCCGTCCGCGCGCTCCTCTCGGCGCTGGGCGAGACCGTGGTGATCGTCGAGGACCTGCACTGGGCTGACGACGGCACCCGCGACCTGTTGCGGTTCTTGGTTGACGATCCCCCTGCCAACGTGTCCGCGGTTCTCAGCTATCGTCGAGAAGACCTGCCGGAAACCGGACTGCCGCTCGGACGCGCCTACCGGCCTCCGCGGGGCACCACTTCGGTTCTGGTCGCGCTTGAGCCGCTGGATGTACACGGCGTGCGCGGCATGTTCACCGCAATCACTAGCGTCCGCCAGATTGCGACGTGCTTCGCGGAGGAACTGCACCGGTTCACCGCAGGCATACCGTTCATGGTGGAGGAGGTGGTCAGGGCACTGCCCGGCGGAGCGCAGGCCGGCATTGCGACGGACAGCACGGTATTTGAGGGCATGGCGGTGCCCACCCTGCTACAGGACGCGATCGCCGACCGGATGCATCTGCTGTCGCCCGCCGCGGCTGAGGCTGTGCGGGCCGCCTCAGTGCTCCGTGTGTCCGCGGGAGAGGCTCTCATCGGGGCGGTCATGCAGGCTACGGTGCAGTCTGACAGCGCCGAGACGTGCTCGGTCGCGATCCGTGAGGCGCTTCTCGCGGGGGTGCTGCACGAATGGAGCCAGGACCGGTACGGTTTTCGGCACGTTCTCGCGCAGCAGGCCGTCTACTCGGCGCTGCCTGGTCCCGACCGGCGCCGACTGCATCAGCAGGCGTTGTGGGCGTTGGCAGCCGAAGAGCCACAACCGCTGGTCCAGCTCGCCCATCACGCTCGGCAGGCGGGAATGGTAGTGGAATGGCAGCGCTACGCCGAGTCCGCCGCTACGTCGGCACGCGAGGTGGGCGACCTCCCGCTCGCGGTGAGGGTCCTTGAGGACCTGCTGGCCGACGCGCGGCTCAGCCGCTCGGAGTACGCCCGTATCGCTGTTGAGTTGAGCCGGGACGCGGTCTTGGGCCTGGCCCACCGCCGGGCGGTCGAACTGCTGAGCTCGGTCGTCCGGGACAGCGGCATCCCCGAAGGCACACGCGGGGAGATCAGATTGAATCTCGGTCTCTTGCTCAATAACCAGATGGGTGACTACGAGTCGGGCCGTGCCCACACCGAGCTGGCAGTCGAAGAGTTGCGGGAACGCCCCGCACTCGCGGCCCGCGGTATGGCGGCTCTGGCCATGCCGAGTTGGGGTGATCATCCGATTCAGGTCTACGAACAATGGATTGAGCGAGCCGAGCGGTTGGTGGAACAAGAGCCCGATTCCGCAGTGCGCACGGCGGTACGGGGAAACCACCTGGCGCTGCGAATGTCCGTGGGCGACCCTTCGGTGTGGAAAGAGGCTGAGGCGCTCATAGGCAGTGCAGGAGACGGCTATGACCCACGACAGACCGCCCGGGCCTGTGGGAACTTCGCCGATGCCGCTACTTGGAACGGACACTTCGAGGCTGCGCAACGATTCCGCACCGAAGGCAGAAGGCTCGCCACCGCGTGTGGTGCCTCGTTCTTCGAAGGCATCGTGGACGGCACGGCACTGCGCCTGGACTGGTGCACGGGCCGCTGGGAAGGGCTGGCCGACCGGGCGAGGCATACCCTGGAGGTGGTCCAGGGCGTCTCCGGCATTGCGGCTGACGCACACCTCGTCCTCGGCCTGCTCGCCTGCGCAATCGGCGACTGGGAAGAGGCAGCCGACGAACTCCACGCGGCTGGCCTCGCCGATCCCGGTAACGCACCCGCGACGATAGTGGTCACCGCGTCGGCAGCCCTGACCCAGCTGCACACCGAACGGGGCGAGTCCGAGGAAGCCAGGGCCGCAGCAGAGCGGGGCATCGCCCGGATCCGCCGCAAGGGCGCCTGGACATGGGCCGGCGAGATGGCCCCAGCTGCCGTGGTCGCATTGGTGAACGCCGGTTTCCCGGCAGAAGCCGAGCGGGTGGTCGAAGAGTTCGCCAGTGGCATCGAGGGAAGGAGTGCACGCTCAGCCGCCGCCGCTCTCCTGATGTGCCGCGGCGCCCTCGCAGCGGGCGTCGCGAACATCGCGGAAGCCATTGAAGCCTTCGACGGTGCCCAGGCCGCATACGCCGCGCTGCCACAGCCTTATTACGCAGCCCGTGCAGCAGAAGCGGCTGCCCAATGGCGCATGGCTGAGAAGGATGGTAAAGGAGCCGAAGAGCTGATGTCACTTGTGGACGAGTTCACGGCGATCGGGGCACTCAGGGACGCCGGGCGCTGCCGGCGGGCGCTACGCGCTCACGGTTTTACCCTGCCTTCCCGTCGCGGTCGCCGCGGTTACGGCGACGAGGTCTCACCCAGGGAGAGCGAGGTGGCCAAGCTGGTAGCGCTCGGCCACACCAACCGGCAAATCGCCGAAACGCTGTTCCTGTCCCCTCGCACCGTGGAACAACACGTGGCCAAGGTACTGCGCAAGCTGAAGGTAAAGTCACGCGCGGAGATCACTCCGCTGTGACGCTGACGTAAGCGCTGTACGTACTGACCACAAATCCCCTGGCCCACCCGGCATCTGGTCATCACCATCACTTTGTGCCCAGCAGTGTCCGGTGAGGCTATCGGCCACCGCCGGAAGCTGCTGGGCGGTGACCTGGCCTACGGCCGCCTCGGCCGCCACGTCCCGCTCATTGGTCCCGAGGAACGGCACGGCACCATGCAGACTGTCGCGCGTGCGCGCCGCACAAGGAAGGCCGAGACGCTGCGTCGACCCGTGGACGGGCACGTCTGAGGGGAAGCTCAGTGGGCGTCCAGTGCGGCTTGGCCAAGCATGCTGCTGCAGGATTCGGTGCTCGGCTCCCTCCCTTGGGGCAGAAGGTTCCGTGCGGCCCCCCCCCGCATGTAGAGAGGGCATGAAGCACAACCTGGGCCTGACCTCGACGCGGTCGGCACGTTGGTCAAGATCCCTGCACCACGCGCAACGGCATGGCGGCGGTGAAGGCGGTCACCACGGCGCGGGCCACTGCGGAGCGATCGCAGCCACCCAGGGTGTCCCTCGGCAAAGTCATCAAGACCATGAAGGAGACCCGGGGCATGAGCGTGAAATGCAACGAGACGGCTCGGGGGCGGGCTCGCAGTGAACATCATCGAGTGCTGAGTACGTAGGCCCTGACCAGCGTGTTGCGGGCCGGAGGCCGTCGTGGCAGGGCCACCGGGGCGTTAATCGGGTATCCGTATTTCCGCCATCTCGGATATAAGGGAGCACAGGGATGGCATAGCTTCGAGCGGCGGGACCGGGCTTGCGGAAGGAACCTGCGCGCGCCGCCATTCGGGGTCCCAGCCGGAATGGCACTGCGCCCTGCTTCTCAGCAGTCGGCCGAGCGTGCTCCGCTGCGCGTGGTACAGCCGATGGAACTTCCGCACGCCCGGGTCCGCCCGGGCGTGAGCGGAATGTGACCGCAGGCGGCTGCTCGTAAGATGTGCGGCCCGTTGTCGTTCACCGACAATGGGGAAGATGGAGAACGAGGGTGGCGACGTGATCGCGACGTGTGGTCTCGCTCTGCGCTCCCTCGCACGTGCTTTCGCCGACCGGCATCCCGAGCCGGTGCTGCTGTTCGTCGAAGGCTCCGCCGGTCTGGGGAAGAGTCATCTGCTCCACGAACTGTCCGGCCTGCCCGAGACGTCGGACGTGGTCCGGCTGTGGTGGCGGTGCGGAGCTGGCGACGGGCAGCCGGACGAGGACGAGCTCTGGCAGAAGCGGACCCTGTTGCTGGTGGACGACGTCCACCGGGCGGACGAGGACGAGCTGCGGCGGCTGCGCCAGGTGTTGGAGGGGCTGGCGCCGGGCTCGGCGGCGGTCGTGGCCTACCGGCCCGAAGAGCTTCCCGTTCCCGGTCTGCCGCTGGGCTTTGCCGCCATGGCCTATCCACCCCGGCTCACGGTACTCACGGACCGGCTGACGCCCTGGGACGAGGAACGCGTCCGCCGGGCGGCCGCGGAGGTGCTGGGCGGTTGTACGGCCGAGGCAGCGCGGGCGCTGCGCGAGCGGACCGGTGGAGTGCCCCGGGTGGTCGTCGATCTCCTGACCCTGCTCCGGGAGCGGCGGCCGGCCTTCACCGGCACAGCCGCCGAGGTGTCCGAGGCCGGGGTGCCGACCCGGTTGACGGAGCTGGTGCTGAGCCGCACGTACGCGCTGCCTCCGGCGCACCGGCCGCTGGTCTGGGCGGCAGCGGTCCTCGACGGGCCCGCCGCCCGTGACGAACTGATCGCCGTGGCGGGACTCGGGGCCGTACCGGGCGGCGTCGCGCTGCTGGGGGCCCTGGAGTGCGCCGCCCTGACGGAGGTGAGTACAGGGCGCTACGGCTTCGCGGTCCCGCTGGCCGCCGCTGCCGTCCGGGCCGCCGTGCCCGGCCCCGTACGCCAAGATCTGCACCGGCGGGCGGCGACCATGCTCAGTCACGGCCAGCCCGTGCCTTGGGCCGCTGTCGCCGAACATCACCGGGCGGCCGGCGAGGAACAGAAATGGCTCAGGGCGGTGGAGAAGGCGGCGGAGTCGGCGGCGGAGTCCGGCCGCCATCAGCAGGCAATCACGCTCCTGGAGCGGACGCTCGCCACCCCCGGCCTTCCCCCGCGGTCCCGGGCCCGGCTGGCTCCCCTGCTGGCCCGCAACGCGGTGACCGGGCTGCGCTCGGACCAGACCGTGGAAGTGCTCGCGCAGCTCGTGCAGGACGCGGATCTACCCCCTGCCGTACGGGGAGAGCTGCGGCTCGACCTGGGGCTGATGCTGTGCAACCAGGTGGGCCGGTTCACCGACGGTTGGCGAGTCCTGGAGATCGCCGCCACCGAACTGCGCGAGGCCCGGTCCCCCCTGGCCGCCCGCGCCATGGCCGCCCTGGTCATGCCGTACTGGCCGGGCGTTTCCCTCGATGTCCACAAGCGCTGGCTGATCAGGGCCGTGGCAGCGGCGGACGACAACGGCGACGACGCGATGCGTACGGCGGTACTGGCCAACCATGTTGGACTCGCAATGAGTTGGTCTGCCCCCGAGGCATGGGACCTGGTGAAGCAACTTCCCGTGCAGAGCACGGACCTCGGCTGCGCCCGGCAGGCGGCACGCGGTCTGTGCAACGCCGCGGACTCCGCGGTCTGGCTCGGCTTCTACGGGCGGGCGGACGGTCTGCTGGCAGAGGGGCGCGAGCTGGCGGCGCGCAGCGGAGCGCCGTACACCGAGCACAGCGCGTTGGGGACGCGGCTGCTCCATGAATGGTGGACGGGCCGGTGGCTGGGCCTGGCACGCAGGTGCGAGGACTTCATCGCCGCCACTGCGGACATGCCGTTCATCGCTTCGGACGCCTACGTCGTACGCGGACTGCTCGCCGTCGCTCAGGGCGACTGGGGGGAGGCCAGGTCTTGGCTGTCTCAGCGGGGCACGTTCGTCACGGAGAACCTGCCGGTCCCGCTGGGAGCGACGGCGGCCGGCGCGGTGATCCGCCTGACGCTGGCCCGCCAGGAGGTGTCCGCCGCCGCGGAGCAGGCACGTGCGGCCTGGGCTGTGGTGGCCGACAAGGGGGTGTGGCCCTGGGCCGCGGAACTCGCCCCGTGGGCCGTGGAGGCACTGGCGCGCGCGGGCGACACGGCCGGGGCGCGGGCCATGGTCCGGGCCTTCGCCCAAGGCATCGGGGAGGGCGACGCTCCCGCCGCCCGAGCCTCGCTGGCGTGGAGCCGGGCCGTGCTGGCTGAGGCGGAAGCGCTGACTCAGGAGAAGCCGAGCGGTCTGCCGGCGGCTGCGGAGTCGTACCGGAAGGCGGCGGTGGCCTACGCGGAGCTGCCCCGCCCGTACAGCCGGGCCCTGACCGCCGAGGGAGCCGCGCGCTGCGTCCTCGCGGCTGACACTGCCGGCAGCACGCCGGAAGGCTTCCGGTCCGGTACGGCGAGCGGTGACTCCGCGAGGGGCCCGACGCTCGACCGCGCCGCAACTACGGCGATTGCCGAACTGGAGGTATGCGCAGAGCACTTCACCGATCTGGGTGCCGTCTGGGACGCGACACGGGCCAGGGCCCTGCTGCGTACCCGACAGCCGGCCAGGAAGGGCCGGCCTCCCGGCCGCCCCTCGCACACCGACCAGTTGTCGCCCCGGGAGGCGGAGGTCGCACAGCTTGCGTCCACCGGGCTCACCAACCGGGAGATCGCTGCAACCCTGCACCTCTCCCCACGGACCGTCGAGCAGCACATCGCTGGAGCCATGCGCAAGACGGGCGCGCTCTCGCGCCGCGATCTCGGCCACCGGCTGGGCGGCACGTTGTGAGGGCGGCCGCTCGATGGACCGTTCGGGGCTGACTGCCCGCTACGGAGGGCAGCCGTCACGCCAGGGGCAGCGGAGGCCGCGCGGCCCGGAAGCCTCTGTCATGCTCCCAGACGGCAACGGTCGCAGCCTTCCAGTCGAGCACCCAACCGGAGCGGATCCCATGCGCCCCCCAGCCGTCCGGGCGTCGGCGCGGGAGGGCGAAGCCCGCCTTCTGCGCGGCGACCGCCGCGTCGCACGCCTCGCGCGCGGCGCGGAGGGCCTCCGACTCGGTCTCGGCGGCCCCGGTGAAGACGTGCAGGCCGCATCGCTCGGGCTGTACGGAGCTCCTGGTGGGGACGTTGACCTGGAAGTAGATCTCGGCCATGACGTCATCTCCTCGGTGTCGCGGTTTCCTGCCACCGGATCCACCGCTGACAGGTCACACGACCGTACGGCTCTCACGCGGTCCGCAATATCCGGAATGACCGGATCACCTATACGTATTCGGGCGAGCCGCGCCGCGCTCGCTGCACATCCGGCCAGCCGAACACGGCGACAGCGGCGGGGCTGGGCTCACCGACTCGGGCCGCGCGCCGGAGCGGGCCGGCCGGGGCGGCCCGCGACGGGCGGGATGCCGTCGACCAGGGCGAGGGTCTGGGTGATGCCGTTGACGTTGGCCGCGGTCGTGATGACCTTGAGCGGGGTGCCGCGACCGTCGCAGATCAAGTGGTGCTTGCTGCCGGTCTTGCGCCGGTCGACCGGCGACGGACCGGTGTCGGCACCCTCTTTTTCGCCCGGATGTGGGAGCCGTCCACGCCTGCCCGGGACCAGTCGAGTTCGCCGGCCGCGTTCAGCTCCGCGAGCAGGACCTGGTGCAGCCGGTCGAAGACCCCCGCCTTCTGCCACCGGTCCAGCCGCCGCCAGCACGTCTGACCCGAACAGCTGGGGACGGATAGTTTTCACTGTGTCCGGCGGGCCCGGTGGGCGCCCCTTCGGACATCACCAATAGGTCTCGGAATCGCATTCCCGGTCGATGGGGCTGCCCGCCCGGTACGTGACTGCCTCAGGCCCCCGGTGACAGTGGGGGTAGCCCCCGGTGCCGGGTACCTATCGGGTACCTCCGGGCGCTCAGCCCGGGGGAGGCGCCCGGGAGGCACCGCGCGGCAAAAATAATGCAAGCATGCTTGATTGTTTTCTGTCCCGCTGGCAGGCTCCGGGGCACACCGCCACGCCCCGAGGGGAGCGCACCGTGTCCGATGCCTCAGCCGTGCTCGACGATCTGCGCAGCGAGAGCGAGGAACTCGACCTGCTGGTAGCCGGGTTGAGCGCCCCGCAGTGGGCCGGGGCGACACCTGCCGCAGGGTGGACCGTCGCCCATCAGGTGGCCCATCTGAGCTGGACCGACGAGGTGGCGCTGCTCTCCGTCACCGACCCCGGCCGGTTCGGCGACGAGGTCGCGCAGGCGCTGCGGGACCCCGAGGGCTTCGTCGACGAGGGCGCCGGTGCTGTCGTGGCGGCGTACGCCCCCGGCGCCCTGCTCACCCACTGGCGCACCGGGCGCGAGCGCCTCCAGGAGGCCCTGCGGGCGGCCCCGGCCGGGACCCGGTTCCCCTGGTACGGGCCGCCCATGAGCGTCGCCTCCATGGCGACCGGGCGGCTCATGGAGACCTGGGCGCACGGCCAGGACGTGGCCGACGCGCTCGGTGTCACCCGCACCCCCACCGCCCGGCTGCGGCACGTCGCGCGGATCGGGGTACGCGCCCGCGACTACGCCTTCCTCGTCCGGGGGATCGAGGCACCCGGTGAGGAGTTCCGGGTGGAACTGGAGGGCCCCGGCGGCGAGTTGATCGCGTACGGGCCCGAGGGCGCCGCCCAGCGAGTCACCGGGCCGCTGCACGACTTCTGCCTGCTCGTCACCCAGCGCGCCCACCGCGACGACCTCGCCGTCCGGGCCGAGGGGGCCGACGCCGACGCGTGGCTGGGCATCGCGCAGGCCTTCGCCGGGCCCGCCGGACCCGGACGCGCCCCGAGGCAGGGGACCGGGGAGTGACGGACGCGCCCATACCCGCGCCGCACGCGCCAGACGCGCGCGTGCCCGCGTCGCATGTGACGGACGCGCCCACGCCCGCGCCGCACGCGCCAGACGCGCCCGCGCCGCTGCGGATCGGCAACGCCTCCGGGTTCTACGGCGACCGCTTCGACGCCGTGCGCGAGATGCTCACCGGCGGCCCCCTCGACGTCCTCACCGGCGACTACCTCGCCGAGCTGACCATGCTCATCCTCGGCCGTGGCCGGCTCAAGGACCCCTCGCGCGGCTACGCCACCACCTTCCTGCGCCAGCTGGAGGAGGGCCTCGGGCTCGCCCGGGAGCGCGGGGTGCGGATCGTCACCAACGCCGGCGGGCTCAACCCGGCCGGACTGGCCGACGCCGTGCGGGAGTTGGCCGACAGGGTCGGCGTGCCCGTGCGCGTCGCGCATGTCGAGGGCGACAGCCTCCCCGTACCCGACGGCTACCTCACCGCCAACGCCTATCTCGGCGGCGACGGCATCGCCGCCTGCCTGCGGGCCGGCGCCGACGTCGTCGTCACCGGCCGGGTCACCGACGCCGCGCTCGTCACCGGGCCCGCCGCCGCCCACTTCGGCTGGGGACCCGAGGACCACGACGCGCTCGCCGGAGCCGTCGTCGCCGGGCACGTCCTGGAGTGCGGCACCCAGGCCACCGGCGGGAACTACTCCTTCTTCCGGGGCCACGACCTGCGGCGGCCCGGCTTCCCCGTCGCCGAGATCCACGCCGACGGCACGTCCGTCATCACCAAGCACGACGGCACGGGCGGCGTCGTCGACCTCGGTACCGTCACCGCCCAACTGCTGTACGAGACCGGCGGCGCCCGGTACGCCGGACCCGACGTCACCACCCGCCTCGACACCGTACGACTGGCGCAGGAGGCCCCGGACCGGGTCAGGATCTCCGGGGTGCGCGGTGAGGCCCCGCCGCCCACCCTCAAGGCCGGACTCACCCGGCTCGGCGGCTGGCGGAACGAGGTCGTCTTCGTCCTCACCGGGCTCGATGTCGAGGCCAAGGCGCAGCTCGTCCGGGACCAGTTCGCGGACGCCTTCGACCGTGCCGGGCGCCGGCCCGACGTGGTGCGGTGGGAGCTCGCCCGTACCGACCGGGCCGACGCCGCGACCGAGGAGACCGCGAGCGCCCTGCTCCGGCTCGTCGTCCGCGATCAGGACCCGGACGCCGTCGGGCGGGCCCTGTCCGGCGCCGCGATCGAGCTGGCCCTCGGCAGCTATCCGGGCTTCCACGTCACCGCCCCGCCCGGAAAGGGCGCGCCCTACGGGGTGTTCGAGGCCCGGTACGTACCGGCGGGGGAGGTGACGCAGGTGGCCGTGCTCCCGGACGGGCGGCGCGAGGTGCAGGGACCGCCCGCCCGGACGCGGGTCCTCGCGGACGTCGAACAGCCCGTACTGCCCGAGCCGTTGGCCGCCGGGCTGCCCACCCGCACCGCACCGCTCGGGCAGCTCGCGGGCGCCCGCAGCGGCGACAAGGGCGGGGACGCGAACGTCGGGGTGTGGGTGCGGAGCGACGAGGCGTGGCGGTGGCTGGCCCACGAGCTGACCGTCGAGCGGTTTCGCGAACTGCTCCCGGAGACCGCCGAGCTCACCGTCGTACGCCATGTCCTGCCCCACCTGCGCGCCCTGAACTTCACCGTCCACGGGCTGCTCGGCGAGGGCGTCGCCGCCCAGCACCGCTTCGACCCGCAGGCCAAGGCGGTGGGGGAGTGGCTGCGCTCGCGCCACCTGGAGATACCCGTGGTCCTGCTGCCCCCGCAGGAGGGCGCCGACGCACCGGAGGTGCACGCATGACCGTCCTGCCCACCGGGCTCGACACCGCGAGCCCCGAATACAGCGCGAACCGCGCGGCCATGCTCGACAAGCTCGCCGAACTCGACGCGGCGCACGCCAAGGCGCTGGAGGGCGGCGGTGAGAAGTACGTCGAGCGGCACCGCTCGCGCGGCAAGCTGCTGGCCCGCGAGCGCATCGAGCTCCTGATCGACGAGGACAGCCCGTTCCTGGAGCTGTCGCCGCTCGCCGCCTGGGGCAGCGACTACGCGGTGGGGGCCTCGCTCGTCACCGGGATCGGGGTGGTCGAGGGCGTGGAGTGCCTGATCACCGCCAACGACCCGACCGTACGCGGCGGCGCCTCCAACCCCTGGACGCTGAAGAAGGCCCTGCGCGCCAACGAGATCGCCTTCGCCAACCGGCTGCCCTGCATCAGCCTCGTCGAGTCGGGCGGCGCCGACCTCCCCTCGCAGAAGGAGATCTTCATCCCCGGCGGGGCGCTCTTCCGCGACATCACGCGCCTTTCGGCCGCCGGTATCCCGACCGTGGCCGTCGTCTTCGGGAACTCCACGGCCGGCGGGGCGTACGTCCCCGGCATGTCCGACCACACCGTCATGATCAAGGAACGGTCCAAGGTGTTCCTCGGCGGTCCGCCGCTGGTGAAGATGGCCACCGGCGAGGAGAGCGACGACGAGTCTCTCGGCGGAGCCGAGATGCACGCCCGCACCTCCGGCCTCGCCGACCACTTCGCCGTCGACGAGCAGGACGCCCTGCGCCAGGCCCGCCGCATCGTCGCCCGCCTCAACTGGCGCAAGGCGCACGGCGATCCGGGCCCCGCCGAGCCGCCGAAGTACGACGAGGACGAGCTGATCGGCATCGTCCCCGGCGACCTGAAGGTGCCGTTCGACCCGCGCGAGGTCATCGCCCGGCTGGTCGACGGCTCGGACTTCGACGCGTTCAAACCGCTCTACGGGACCAGCCTGGTCACCGGCTGGGCCCGGCTGCACGGCTACCCGGTCGGCATCCTCGCCAACGCGCAGGGCGTGCTGTTCAGCGAGGAGTCGCAGAAGGCCGCCCAGTTCATCCAGCTCGCCAACCAGCGCGACATCCCGCTGCTCTTCCTGCACAACACCACCGGCTACATGGTCGGCAAGGAGTACGAGCAGGGCGGCATCATCAAGCACGGCGCGATGATGATCAACGCGGTGTCGAACTCGAAGGTCCCGCACCTGTCCGTGCTGATGGGCGCCTCCTACGGCGCCGGGCACTACGGCATGTGCGGCCGGGCCTACGACCCGCGCTTCCTGTTCGCCTGGCCCAGCAGCAAGTCCGCCGTCATGGGCCCGCAGCAACTGGCCGGGGTGCTCTCCATCGTCGCCCGCGCCTCCGCCGCCGCGAAGGGGCGCCCGTACGACGACGAGGCGGACGCCGGACTGCGCGCCATGGTCGAGCAGCAGATCGAGGCGGAGTCCCTGCCGATGTTCCTGTCCGGGCGGCTGTACGACGACGGGGTCATCGACCCGCGCGACACCAGGACCGTCCTCGGGATGTGCCTGTCCGCCATCCACACCGCACCGGTCGAGGGCGCCCGCGGCGGCTTCGGCGTCTTCCGGATGTGAGCGCCCCCTTTTCGCGGCTGAACCGCCGCCGCTCTCGCGGAGGTGGTTGCTCGCCGTCGGGGTTCCTCAATTGATGGTTGCGGTCTTCTAGCGGAAAGAGTTCTGTCCTTGACAGCCACTATTCACTCACTCATCGTCGCCAACCGGGGCGAGATCGCCTGCCGGATCTTCCGCACCTGCCGCGCGCTCGGTATCGCCACCGTCGCCGTGTACTCCGACGCGGACGCCGACGCGCTCCACGTACGGGAGGCCGACACCGCCGTACGGCTGCCGGGGGCCGCGCCCTCCGACACGTATCTGCGCGGCGATCTCGTCGTGGCCGCCGCCCTCGCGGCGGGCGCCGACGCCGTCCACCCCGGGTACGGCTTCCTCTCCGAGAACGCCGGGTTCGCCGCCGCCGTGCGGGACGCGGGGCTGGTCTGGGTCGGCCCGCCGGTCAGGGCCATCGAGCTGATGGCGTCCAAGACCCGCGCCAAGGAGCTGATGGCCGCCGCCGGCGTCCCGCTCCTCGCCCCCGTCGACCCGTCCGAGGCCCGCGCCGAGGACTTGCCGCTGCTCCTGAAGGCGGCTTCGGGCGGCGGCGGCCGGGGGATGCGAATCGTCCGTGAACTCGTCGACCTGGAGAGCGAGTTGACGGCGGCTGCGGCCGAGGCGCTGTCCGCCTTCGGGGACGGGGAGGTCTTCGCCGAGCCGTACGTGGAGCGCGGCCGGCACGTCGAGGTCCAGATCATGGCCGACGCGCACGACGGCGTCTGGGCGCTCGGCACCCGCGACTGCTCCCTCCAGCGCCGCCACCAGAAGGTCATCGAGGAGGCCCCCGCACCCGGTCTCGACGACGAACTGCGCGACCGGCTGCACGCCGCCGCCGTCGCCGCCGCACGGGCCGTCGGCTACCGGGGCGCGGGCACCGTCGAATTCCTGGTCACCGACGACGGACGGCCGTACTTCCTGGAGATGAACACCCGCCTCCAGGTCGAACACCCTGTCACCGAGGCGGTGTTCGGCCTCGATCTCGTCGCGCTCCAACTGCGCACCGCCGAGGGCGAGCCGCTGCCCGCCGCCGCGCCCCCGCACCCCGCCGGGCACGCCGTCGAGGCCCGGCTCTACGCCGAGGACCCGGCCCGCGACTGGCAGCCACAGACCGGAGCACTGCTCTCGCTCGACGTACCGGACGAGCCCGGCGTGCGCCTGGACACCGGATACACCGGCGGCGACACCATCGGCGTCCACTACGACCCGATGATCGCCAAGGTCATCGCCCACGCCCCCACCCGCACCGAAGCCGTACGCCTCCTCGCCCGCACCCTGGAACGCGCCCGCGTCCACGGCCCGGTCACCAACCGCGACCTGCTCGTACGCTCCCTGCGCCACCCGGACTTCGTGGCGGCCCGACTGGACACCGGCTTCTACGAACGCCACCTGAAAGCGCTGACCCCCGCACCCGACGAGGCGGCCGTACGGCTGGCCGCCACCGCCGCCGCCCTCGCCGACGCCGCCCGAGGCACCGCCGCCCGAGACATCGCCGCCCGAGACACCGCCGCCACCGCAGGCGTCACCCGCTTCGGCGCCTGGCGCAACCTCCCCTCGCAGCCCCGGCTCAGGCGCTACCGCAGCGAACCGGACGGCGGCGAGCACGAGATCACCTACCGCACCACCCGCGACGGGCTCGCCGTCCCCACGGACGGCGTCCGCGTCGTCTCCGCGAGCCCCGGCCGCGTCACCGTCGAAACGCAGGGCGTCACCCGGCACTTCGACGTCCACGGCCACGACGACCGGCGGTACGTGGACACCGCCGCCGGCTCGTACGCCTTCACCGCCCTGCCCCGCTTCACCGACCCCGCCGTACGGACCGAACCCGGCTCCCTGCTCGCCCCGATGCCCGGCACGGTGGTCCGCCTGGCCGAGGGACTGGCGGCCGGGTCCGCCGTCGCGGCCGGGCAGCCGCTGATCTGGCTGGAGGCGATGAAGATGGAGCACCGCGTCCTCGCCCCCGCCACCGGCACCCTCACCGCGCTCCACGCCGCACCCGGCCTCCAGGTGGAGGTCGGCGCACTGCTCGCTGTCGTCACGGAAGACGCATCCGCACCTGTTGAGGAGACCGCATGAGCACCGTCCTCGAAACCGAAGAGCACCAGGCCCTGCGCGCAGCCGTCGCCGCCCTCGGCAAGCGCTACGGGCGCGACTACATGACCGCCGTCGTCCGTGAAGGCGCCCACCCCCGCGAGCTGTGGGCGGAGGCCGCCAAGCTCGGCTACCTCGGCGTGAACCTCCCCGAGGAGCACGGCGGCGGAGGCAGCGGCATGGCCGAACTCTCCATCGTGCTGGAGGAGTTGGGGGCGGCGGGTTCGCCGCTGCTCATGATGGTCGTCTCGCCCGCCATCTGCGGCACCGTCATAGCCCGCTTCGGTACCGACGCCCAGCAGCGGCAGTGGCTGCCCGGCCTCGCGGACGGCAGCCTCACCATGGCCTTCGGGATCACCGAGCCGGACGCCGGTTCCAACTCGCACCGCATCACCACCACCGCTCGCCGCGACGGCGAGGAGTGGGTGCTCACCGGCCGCAAGGTCTTCGTCTCCGGCGTCGACATCGCCGACGCCACACTCATCGTCGGCCGCACCGAGGACGCCAGGTCCGGCAAGCTGAAGCCCTGCCTCTTCATCGTCCCGCGCGAGGCACCCGGCTTCCAGCGCTCGCAGATCGACATGGAACTCCAGGCGCCGGAGAAGCAGTTCGAACTCGTCCTGGACGACGTACGGCTGCCCGCCGACGCGCTCGTCGGCGACGAGGACGCGGGCCTCCTCCAGCTCTTCGCCGGGCTCAACCCCGAACGCATCATGACCGCGGCCTTCGGCATCGGCATGGGCCGCTACGCGCTGGGCCGCGCCGTCGAGTACGCGAAGACCCGCCAGGTGTGGAAGGAACCCATCGGCGCCCACCAGGCCATCGCGCACCCCCTCGCCCAGGCGCACATCGAACTCGAACTGGCCCGGCTGATGATGCAGAAGGCCGCCCGGCTCTACGACGACGGGGACGACGCCGGCGCGGGCGAGGCGGCGAACATGGCGAAGTACGCGGCCGGGGAGGCGTGCGTGAAGGCCGTCGACCAGGCGGTGCACACCCTCGGCGGCAACGGCCTCACCCGCGAGTACGGCCTCGGCTCCCTGATCACCGCGTCACGGGTCGCCCGGATCGCACCGGTCAGCCGGGAAATGATCCTGAACTACGTATCCCATCAGTCCCTGGGTCTCCCCAAGTCGTACTGACAGCAGCCATCCTGTCCCTCCACGCCGTACGGGACCCGCCCCCCCCCAAGGGCGCGGGCCCCGGCCCGGCGCCGCACGCCACCTCTCCACGCGCCGTACGGGGCGGCCCGCTCCCGCCGCCGCCCCGCCATTCCGCATCGAAGGGACTCCCCGCCATGGTGCACGTGTTCCGGAGCGACTACCCCGACGTCCAGCCACTCGACACAGCCATCCACGACGCGGTGCTGGGCCAGGCCGCCGCGGAGTACGGCGACACGGTCGCCCTGATCGACGGTACGAACGCGAGCAACCGGCTCACCTACCGGCAGCTCGACGCCTTCCACCGCAAGATCGCCGCGGGGCTGGCCGACGCCGGACTCGTCAAGGGCGACGTACTCGCCCTGCACAGCCCGAACACCATCGCCTACCCGGCCGTCTTCTTCGGCGCCACCCGGGCCGGGGCCACCGTCACCACCGCCCACCCGCTCGCCACGTCCGAGGAGTTCGCCAAACAGCTCCGCGACTCCTCCGCGCGCTGGATCGTCACCGTCTCCCCGCTCCTGGACACGGCCCGCCGCGCGGCCGAACTCGTCGGCGGCATCGAGGAGATCTTCGTCTGCGACCGGGCCGAAGGGCACACCTCGGTCCTCGACATGCTCACCACCACCGCCCCCGAACCGATGATCACCATCGACCCGGCCGAGGACATCGCCGCGCTGCCGTACTCCTCCGGCACCACGGGCGTCCCCAAGGGCGTCATGCTCACCCACCGCTCCATGGCCACCAACCTGGAACAGCTGCGCCCCTTCGTCCCCATGGGGGCCGGCGCCCGCATCCTGGCCGTGCTCCCCTTCTTCCACATCTACGGGCTCACCGCCCTGATGAACGCGCCGCTGCGGACCGGCGCCACCGTCGTCGTACTGCCGCGCTTCGACCTCGCCCAGTTCCTGACCGCGATCGAGACGCACCGCATCACCGGCCTGTACGTGGCCCCGCCGATCGTGCTGGCCCTCGCGAAGCACCCGGTCGTCGACCGGTACGACCTGTCCTCCCTGGAGTACATCGTCAGCTCCGCCGCCCCGCTCGACGCCGAACTCGCCGCCGCCTGCGCGCGCCGGCTCGGACTGCCGCCCGTGCGCCAGGCGTACGGGATGACGGAGCTCTCGCCCGGCACCCACGTCGTCCCGCTGGCCGCCGAGAACCCGCCGCCCGGGGCCGTCGGCACCCTGCTGCCCAACACCGAGATGCGCATCGTCTCGCTCGACGCCACCGGCGAGGACGCCGGAACCGGCACCGACGGCGAGATCCTGATCCGCGGCCCCCAGGTGATGAAGGGCTACCTCGGCCGCCCCGACGCCACCGCCGCCATGATCGACGCGGACGGCTGGGTGCACACCGGCGACATCGGCCGGGTGGACGACGAGGGCTGGCTGTTCGTCGTCGACCGGGTCAAGGAACTCATCAAGTACAAGGGCTACCAGGTCGCCCCCGCCGAACTCGAAGCGCTGCTGCTCGGCCACGCGTCGATAGCCGACGCCGCCGTCATCGGCGTGTACGACGAGGACGGCAACGAGGTCCCCAAGGCCTTCCTCGTACGCCGGCCGGCCACCCCGGAGCTCACGGCCGACGACGTCATGACCTACGTCGCCGAACGCGTCGCCCCGTACAAGAAGGTCCGCCGCGTCGAGTTCGTCGACGCCGTACCGCGCGCCGTCTCGGGCAAGATCCTGCGCCGCGAACTGCGCGACAGGGAGAAGCAGCGATGATGGAGCCGCAACCTGCGACCACGCGGACCGCGACCACCGGCCGGACCGTGTGCGGGGCGTCTACATCCACGACACCGTGGTACGGAGCCGTGGGTCGAGCTCGCCGAGTTCCAGATCGGATCGGTACGGCCGGTCGCTGAGGCGTTCGACTGCCTGACGGAGTCGCATCGGGTCCGCATTGAAGTCCTGAATCGGGAAACCGACGTACCCGATTCTCCCGAGAGAGCGGGGAACCTCGTTTCCTTTTGTCGGAGCGGACCATGTTCCCTTGATGCGAGGGCTGCTCTGCGACAGTCGGACAATTAAAACGTCATCCGATTTCAGGGCGCCGTCGTATTTTGTGCTGAAGACGTATCCATGTAGAACCCCGAGGTGGGAGACGTGCTCCCAGGGGATTTGGAACGGGGGCCATCCCGGCTTATCTACCGACAGGCCGGTGCCGTCGAGGGATAGGCTTGCGTATTTTGCCCGAGCGTTCCGCGTGAAGGTTCGCATGGTGAGTAGCAGCGGCAGGGCCACGAGAAGGGCAAGTGGCGAGGTCGAGTTGGCCGGAGAGGAGGGTGTGTTGGGGGCGCATGGCGGCTACGGCTCGGCCGGAGAAGCAGCAGTCGAGTACGAGGACTCTGGCTTTGGCGCGGGATTGTGCCAGTTCCTGTTTGAGGAGCTGGAAGGGCAGAGCGGTGTAGCCGGCGTGGTCGGGGTCGGGGTCGGTGTCCGTGACTGCCAGGTGGAGAAGGCCGCCGTCGTCGAGCAGGCCGTGTCCGGCGTAGTAGACGAGCAGGAGGTCTTCGGCCTCACGCCCGGGCGGAGGTGAGTTCCCTGCCGATCGCGCCCCGGTCGACCGGGGCGCCGTTCGCGCCGAGGATGCGGATGTGGTCCGGGAGGAGCAGGCCGCGTTCGCCGGAGAGAGCGTCCTTGAGTGCGTCGAGGTTGTTCCGCACGGCGGGAATCTGCTCCAGGCCGGGGGACGTGTAGTCCGATACGCCGATCAGCAGCGCACGGGAGGAGGCCCCGTCGGGCGTCCAGGGCTTGGAGATGGCTTCAACTCTCCAACTGGCCCAGCAGTGTGTGCACCTCCGCGATCACCCGTGCTGGATCCGCGGCCCGTTTGACGTCCACTTCGACGTGCCCCCCGTTCGGCGCCCGCACCGTGACCTTGACGTCGGAGCGCCGCTGGACCAGCCAGGTGGTCAGGGAGCGCGCCAGCACGGCGCCGGCGCCGCCCGATCCGAGAGCCACCATCAGAACGTCCATGGACGTGCCCATGTGGCCCGGTTCCGGAGCCTCGCCGTGCAGCGTCAGCCGCCCCCGAAGTGCTTCCTCGAAGGTCAGCCATTCGCGTAGGGCGCGGAGGTGTTCCAGGGCCTCTGTTCCGGAGACCGTCAGCCTCAGCTCGGTAGGCGCCGTATTCGTCTCAGCCATGGAAATCATCCTTGCAGAGCCCGCACTTCGCGGGGACGGCTTCTGAAACGTTCGCGCCGTATGGGCCTCTCGGTGCCTCTTGGCCTGTGCCTCTTGCTCTGTACCACTTGTTCTGGGCACCTGTTCTGGGCACCTTGGACAGGAGGCGTCGAACTGATCGATCTGCCTTCCAGCCGACGCACGGTGTGGCCGGGGGCTGCCCGGACATCGCGCTCGCACAAATCATGCAAGCACGCTTGATTGTTCTTGTCCGTGGTGCCACGCTCAACGCTCCGGCCGGGCAGAAGCAGAGGGAGACCATCGGATGAGTCGGCTCGCCCCACCCACCCACGAACGGGGCATCACCACCCTCACGCTCGACTCCCCGGCCAACCGCAACGCCCTGAGCGCACCGCTCGTGGCCGCACTGACCGAGGCCCTAGACGCGTGCGCGACCGACGAGAGCATCCGGGCGGTGGTCCTCACCCACACCGGCAACACGTTCTGCGCGGGCGCCGACCTGAAGGCACCGGCCGACCCGCACGCCTTCGTCGCCCTCATGCGACGCATCGTCACCCTGCCGAAGCCGGTCGTCGCCCGAGTCACCGGACACGTCCGGGCGGGCGGCCTCGGCCTGCTCGGCGCCTGCGACATCTCGGTCGCCGGACCCGACTCCTCCTTCGCCCTCACCGAATCACGCCTCGGGCTCGCCCCCGCCGTCATCTCCCTGCCCCTGCTGCCCCGCCTGGACCCCCGCGCCGCAGCCCGCTACTACCTCACCGGCGAACGCTTCGACGCGACCGAAGCCGCCAGGACCGGCCTCGTCACGCTCGCCGCCGAGGACGTGGACAAGGCGCTCGTACCGGTACTCGACGGACTGCGCAGGGCCTCGCCCCAGGGGCTGGCCGCATCGAAGGAGCTGGTCACGGCTACTGTGCGGGAGACTTTCGACCAGTACGCCGAAGACCTCATCGCCCGCTCCGCCACACTCTTCGCCTCCGACGAGGCACGGGAGGGGATGACGGCCTTCCTGGAACGACGGGACCCCGCATGGCGGCTCTGACACCCCCCAAGCAGGACCGCAGCCGTGCCACCCGGCAGAAGCTCCTCGAAGCCGCGGTGGCCTGCCTGGCCGAACACGGCTGGGCGGGCTCCACGGTCTCCGTCGTCGCCGAACGCGCCGGGGTCTCGCGCGGCGCCGCCCAGCACCACTTCCCCACCCGCGAGGACCTGTTCACCGCCGCCGTCGAGTACGTCGCCGAGGAACGCTCCGCCGCCCTGCGCGCCCTCCCCGACCAGGACCGGGCCGCGGTCGTCGTCGCCCTGGTCGACCTCTACACCGGCCCGCTCTTCCGCGCCGCCCTCCAGCTCTGGGCCGCCGCCTCCAACGAGGAACAGCTCCGCCCCCGCGTCACCGAACTCGAAGCCCGCGTCGGCCGCGAGACCCACCGCATCGCCGTCGGCCTCCTGCACGCCGACGAGAACCGCCCCGGCGTACGCGAAACGGTCCAGGGCCTCCTGGACATGGCCCGCGGCCTGGGCCTGGCCAACGTCCTCACCGACGACACGGCCCGCCGGCGCCGAGTGGTGGCGCAGTGGGCGGCGATGATCGAGGACGCGCTGGACTGAGCGAGGGCGATGGGTGATGGGCGATGTCACAAGCCGGCGTCCGGTTTCGTCGTTCAGGGAAACGGCCTCCCGCGAGGGAGCACCGAGCAACACCGTTCCCCACTGAATCGAACGAATCGGAGACATCGTGTTCACCGCCTACGTCACGGTCACCATCCTCGGCGCGGTCTTCAACGGCGCCGCCGCCGTCACCTACCTGATCGGCCACGAATACCCCAAGACCCAGGCGGACATGAAGGGCATCCACCGCAGATGGGTGCCCGTGCTGGGCTCGCTGCTCGCGGCGGGCACGGTGGGACTGCTGGCGGGACTCGCCGTCCCGCTCCTGGGCACCCTCGCCGCAGTCGGCCTCATCCTCTACTTCATCGGCGCGATCATCGCCCACCTGCGGGTGGGCTCCCGCAATATCGTGGGCGGCATCGTGTTCCTCGCCACGGCGGCGGCCGTCCTCGTGCTGGGGTTGCTCGACCACGGGGCCTGGTAGCCACCGCACGGATATCCTGCTCCGTCCCGAACAGGCCAGGGAGGCCCCGCATCATGAGCAGCACCACGTCGCCCTTTCCCGACCGGATCGAGCTCACGGGGGAAGGCCTCGTCCTGCGCGACTGGACGGAGGCAGACCTGGCCTCGATGCCGGATCTGTTCGACCACGCCGACATCGCGCACTGGACCCCGATCGTCTCGCCCTTCGACGAGGAGGCCTCCCGGACCCGCCTGGACAGGGCCCGGCGCCTGCGGGAGGAGGGCTCGGCCATCCTGCTCGCGATCACCGTGGACGGCGGCGCCCCGCTCGGCGAGGTGATGCTGCGACGCGCCCCCGAGGGCACGGAGCTCGGTTACGCGGTCGGCCCGGCCCACCGGGGCCACGGTCTGGCCGCACGGGCGGTACGGGTGATGGCCGCGTACGCCTTCGAGGAGCTGGGGGCGGAACAGGTGATCCTGGAGCTTGAGGCCGACAACGCCCCCAGCGTCGGGGTGGCCACGAGGGCGGGCTTCAGCCTGCTCGACGTACCCCTGATCGAGGGTGAGCAGAAGGGGCGGCCCTACGTCCTGCAGACGTGGGGCCTGGAGCGCCCCTGACTGTGCGGGGCGCCGCCCTACTGCGGGCCGCCGATGGCGAGCGCGAGCTTCCACATGCCGGTGGAGGGGTTCATTTCCCGCTCCTTGCCGTCCGGAGCCAGCTGCTTCGCCCGGCGGACCGCCTCGCGCCAGCCGTCCTCGTAATGACGGAAGTCAAGGCCCGTCTTGGAGTATCCGCCTGGCGTGTGCTTGTTCAGAATCGGAACGAGCTGGTCGTAGGAGGGTGCGTGCTTATGGTGATCGGTGAAGTGCAGCAGCAGCCACACTTCGAAGCACGGGTTCGACAGCGCGATCCCGATGTGATTGCGGTCGGCTTCACGTAGGGCCTGATCGATATCGGTGAACTCGTCGACGTCCAGGACGCACCACGCCTCGTCGTAGGCGTCGTCGGCCGTCTCAAGCAGCTTCACCGTGTGCGCGACGACTTGGGAGGGAGCCTTGGGATGCTTGACGATCTTGATCGATACCGCTGGATTCCGGGCAGCGTTCTTGAGGCCCTGGACGTAGGCGTGCTCTGTCACCTCGGCGCCGCAGACGACCAGTAATCGCAGGCGGGGGGTGCGAAGCTCGGTTCTCCTGCCGAGCCGGGAATCTCGTAAGGGACGCCTGCGGCCGTCCGGCTTAGGTTGCCGCGCCATTCTGTTCCCCCCGTGTGGCCAGTGCCTTGGCAAGGCTCTCGTCGATGAACGGCACTCCGCCGTAGCTGCCCCCCAGGTAGCGGCGCTCGTGGTTCTCGCCGGCGCGTGGTTTGAACTCGGACAGGGCGAACAGTCTCGTCTCCCCGTACTGGTCCTTCTCCACGAACCACACCTGATCCCGCTTGAGGATGTCCTCGCCGTCGACACGGCCGAGCAGACTGGCGTCGTGGGAGGTGAAGACGAGTTGCGCGCCGCGCGGGTTGGTCTCCGGCTCCTGGAAGAGCTTGATGAGCTGGGTGGTGAGCAGTGGGTGAAGACTGGAGTCGATCTCGTCGACGACGAGCGTGCCGCCTCGGCGCAGTACGGACAGAAATCGCGGGGCCTGCTCCAGCAGAGCCTTGGTGCCCGCGGACTCCTCGTGGAGATCCATGCGGACTACGCCGGTGCGCCCGCGGTGGCCGATCCACGGGCGTACGGTCTCCCGCGGCCCTCTTTCCGCCAGCCTGGCGAGCTCCCGCTGGGGTACCCGTCCGCCGTACAGCCGACGCAGGGCGTCCTCGTCCAAGACCTGACGCTCGGTGCCGTACGCCTCGATACCCAGGTCGGCAGAGCGCAGGAGAGCCAAGAGGCCGGGAGTGTCCCAGGCCGGTCCCGGCGTCCCCGGAGCGATTCCCAGCGGCGAGCGCATGCGGCCCTCACTGAACTTCAAGCCTGTCGCGAACCAGTCGTAGACGGGGCGGAAGTCCTTCTGCTTGGAGCGTGCGGCCATGGTCAGGAACAGCACATTCGATTCGGTGATGTTCTCGACCAGTTCCAGTTCACGTCTGGCCTGCGTGTCACCCGGATTCACTTCGCCCTCGTAGCGCTCGAAGATCTTGCGCTTCTTCCCGAGCGGGTAGCTGTAAAGCCATTCGTCGAGGACTCGCTCGTCGTCGATGCTGAAGCCGTAGGTGTAGCGCACCCCGGCCAGCGAGAGATCCACCACGTACCAGGACGGTTCCTCGGCAGCCGAGGCATCCAGGCGGAACACGCTGCGGGCGATGCCGCCACCGGGCTCCGCATCGCGATGCGAGTTCAGGACCATTCCGGCCATGTACCCCAGTGCGCCCACGAGGTTCGATTTCCCTGCGGCGTTGGCACCGAACAGGCCCGCCACGGGGACTGCGGCCCAGTCCGTACCCGTAGGACGGTCCGCGTCGTAGGCGGGGTGAAGCTTGAGTTCTTGCTCCTCGCGGACCGAGCGATGGTTCGACATCCTGAAGTTCAGCAGCATGTGGGCCCTCCCCTCTGTGATTTTCCGCCTATGTGCGCAAGTGAAACGCGCAATATGAGGTCTGGCAACCTCTGACAAGGGATTTCGCAGCGTCTTAGCCCTACAGGCTCAGCCTGCGGGGCAAAGCAGTGGGGGCGAGACCGAGCGAGGGGACTCCGCTCAGGGGGCTTTGAGGAGGTCGCGGAGTCCGGCCACGAGCTTGGTGACGTCGCGTTCGACGGGCAGGTCGGCCTGGGCGTCGGTGGCGGTGGTTGCGGGCTGGCGGCAGGGTTGGCAGAGGCCGTCGGGGAGTGCTTCGGGGCGGCCGGGGGTGCCGCATTCGGTGCATTCCATCATCACGCGCCGGACCGGGGTTCCGGCGGGCGGCGGTGTGGGGGTGGTGGGCAGTGCGGGCGGGATTTTGTCGTTGAGGCGGCGGCGGACGAAGCCGACGGGTGAGTCGACGCGGGCGGGCAGTCCGGCGGTGAGGGCGCCGGTGAGGTAGTCGGCGTCCACGCCGCGTGCGAACCACCGCTCGGCCAGGGTCTCCAGGACCGTGCAGTCGGCGGCGGAGAGCGCGAGGCGTGTGTCGACCCGCCCGAGCCCGGCCAGCGCGAGGTACGCGGGGGAGGGGGCGGGGCGCTCGGGCTGCGGTTCTCGCACCGGCGCGGGCGCGGGTTCCCGCACCGGTGTGGGTGCCGGTTCCCGCACGGGTTCCCGCACCGGCTCGGGAACGGAAACGGGCGCGGGGCCGAGGTGGTTCGCCCACCACTCGTTGTCGTGGGCGGTTCGCGACCAGTAGGTCCGGAACACCCACCGCACCTGGTCACCGCCACCGACCGCGCACCGCACGCGCCGCAGGTGTCCGGCGACCGACAGCGCGGTCAGCGCGGAGCTGACGGCCTGCTGCCCGTACAGGGGGAGCTGCTTGGCGAGGCACTTCACGCTCATCGTGGCACCCTCGGGCAGCTGCTCGATGAACCCGGCCACATACCGCTCCCGGAACGGCAGCAGGTCGAAGTCATCTGCGCGGGAGGAGGGTTGGTCCGGAACGGATCGCTTGCCGTAGCCGGGATGGGCCATCGAGTATGGGGCCGACACTGCGAACGCGGACAGGGCGGGACTAAAGTTCTGAACAGCCACGAGATCGGGTCTCTTTCGATCTTGGAGGTCAGACCCCGGCCGGTGTTGGAACACCGTGTCGGGGTCGCTTCGTTCTCGCACCGTAGACAGTCGCGACGCAGCGTCGCAAGCTGTCACCATTAGTCATACTTGCTGGCCGTGACGGGTCAGGGAGGTAGGGAGGGTTTTCCCAACCACCCTTCTTTCCCTACCGGTTAAAAGAAGGCGCTCGAACCTCGGAGCTCGTGGCTCGGAGCTCGAATCCCGAGCCTCAAGCTTCGGGCCGACCCCGCCCCTCCGTACGCTCGAAGGAGTGAACTGTCCCTCCCGAAGCCCGGGACCCGAGCCCCGAGCTGCGAGCTTCGAGGCACGAGCCTCGTGGCCGGGACGGCCGGCGACAGGGCACCCGTACAGATTCTTTGTACGAGTGCGCCGAGGCGTGAACCACGGACAAGGGTGGGAGTGGGGACCGTATGCACCCCAGGAATCGACAGCGCAAGAACGCGTCGGCCATGAAGCTTGTGGGCAAGCTGCTCGGCCTGTTCCGCGTCACGGCGGGTCTGACGCAGTCCCAACTCGCGGATCTGGCAGGGGTGCAGGTGGAAACGATCGCCTCCATCGAACAGGGGCGCCGCTCACTCCTCCCGGACCTGGCGCGCCGGCTGGACCAGCTGCTGGAGACGAAGGGCGCGCTGGCCACGGCCGTGGAGAACCTGCCGGAGGTCGACCTCGTACCGGCCTGGGCCGAGCAGTACATGGACCTGGAACGGACGGCGCTCGCTCTCTCCTGGTACGACAACCAGGTCCTGCCCGGACTGCTCCAGACCGAGGCCTACGCACGGGCGGTCTTCCGCAACCGGGTCCCCGTGTTCAGCGAGGAGAAGATCGCGATCCAGACCGCCTCCCGGCTGGAACGCCAGGAGATCCTGCACCGCAGTGAACCCCCGACGATCAGCTTCGTCATCTGGGAGCCGGTGGTGAGGCTTCAACTCGTCGACGACGAGGCGCATGTGGAGCAGCTCCGCCACCTGCGTACGTGCGCGACGCTGCCGGGCGTCAGCCTTCAGATTCTCCCGCTGAGCCACCGGGCTCATGCCGGGCTGAATGGCCCCTTCACGCTGCTGGAAACACCGGACTATCAACAGGTTGCCTACTCCGAGACCCAGCGCGGCAGCCTGCTCGTCTGCGACCCCGATGAGATCAGCATCCTGTCCCAGAAATATGCGATGCTGCGAGCTCAGGCCCTCAGCCCCGGAGACACCTTGGGCCTGTTGGTCCGTCTGCTGGGAGAGTTGGGAGAGCAATGAGCACTGAACGCGCGTGGTTCAAGTCCAGCTACAGCAGCGACGAGGGAGGCGCCTGCCTCGAAGTCGCCTACGAGTGGCGGAAGTCCAGCTACAGCAGTGACGAGGGCGGCCAGTGCCTCGAAGTCGGCTACGCATGGCGGAAGTCCAGCCACAGCGGTGACGAGGGCGGCCAGTGCGTCGAAGTCGCCGCGCACCCCGCCGCCGTACACGTCCGTGACTCCAAGAACCCCGAGGGCCCGGAACTGGCGCTCCCGCCCGCCGCCTGGGCCGCGTTCACCGCACACGTGGGCCGCTGAGGCGCTGTACGAGCACCGGACCCGTCCCGGGGGTCCGAACGCCATGCTGCCTGTGGCTCAGCTGTACGTGCGCGACGTACCCCTGCTGCGGCTGCCCGGCCAGGCCGATCTGCTCCAGGCGCTGTGGTGCCCTGCGAGCACCCGCCGGAGTACAGGCCCCCGGCCGCGCTGGTCTGGCGAACCGCCGCCGGGGTGACCGACTCGCCGCGCCGCCCGAGCCGTCCGTGCTGGAGTACGGCGACAACTACGTTCCGGAGCCGTGCCTGCTCGCGCCGGAACAGCTCACCGAGTACCCCAACGCGCTCGCTCTGGACCAGGCCCTCACCGCGCTCGACGACCCCGGCACGGCGAACCCGCCCAAGGTCCAGGTCTTCTTTCGGCGGCAGATCAAGTATCCCAACGCCCGGATCCGCTTGTCACCCTTCGCCAGAACGATCTTTTGTGGCTTTTTGCGCGCCTAGGGTTGCGAACGACCAGCACGACGCACCCCTTTGGACTCCAGGAGCAGGAATGACACCCGAAGTCGCCGCAGTGGCGCGGGAGCTCGCGGACATGGCCGCGGCCGACCACCAGGCCGCCGTTCAGGCGAACAGCGACAACCACACGGAGCAGCTGGCGTGGCGTCGTCTGACCGCCCAGCACGCGGATCGCCTCACCGAGATCATGGGCGAGCACGGCTGGCCCACCGCGGAACTGGTCGGTGAGGACGCGGCGCGGGCCGCGTGGCTGATCGCGCAGCACGCCGACCGGCAGCTCGATGTGCAGCGCCGGGCGCTCCGGCTGATGGAGCAGGCGGTGGCAGCGGGCTCAGCAAGCGCGCGGGACCTGGCCTTTCTGCGCGATCGGACACTCGTGAACGAAGGACGCGAGCAGATCTACGGCACGCAGATCGCCGGGGTGCGGGACGGTTCACCGATCCCGTGGCCCTGCGAGGACCCCGAGCGCATGGACGAGCGGCGCGCGGAAGTGGGCATCCCCTCGTTCGACGAGTACGTCGCCCAGTTCCCGGTGGCCTGAGCCGAACGGCCGATGCGCTCACGATTGCCCGCTCGTTAGGCTCCGTCGCCGAGCGCCGGCCGGGCCCACGGCCGGTCCGCGCCCGTCAGGAGGTTGCCCCATGGCCGTCAACGCCGCGGCGCACGTACGCATCGCCCGTCCGTCACGCGATCTCCGGGCGGCGGAGCGCTTCTGGGTCTCCGGGCTCGGGCTCGACGTCCTGTACCGGCACGAGGCCGACGGCACGCCGGGCCGGCACTCGCTGCTGATGGTCGGCCGGCCCGACGCGGCCTGGCACCGGGAACTCGTACACGCCCCCGCCGCCCCCACCGACCCGCGGCCGACCCCCGAAGACCTGCTGGTCATCTACCTCGGCGAACCGGTGCCGGACTCCCTCGTGGAGCGGCTCGAACTGCACGGCGGCAAGCGGGTACCCGCGCACAATCCGTACTGGGACACCTGGGGCGTGACGGTCCGGGACCCGGACGGATATCTCCTGGTGCTCTCCACCAGGAACTGGTCCAACTCCTAGGTTCCGGCCGGGTGGGGCCTTCCGGCCGGGTGGGGCCGCTCCACGCCCAGGAAGGGCGGCCTCGCTTCTCAGGGCGGGCATCGGCATCCAGGCGAGGGGCCTCCGGTGAAGGCGGGCCCCCTCCGTCAGGAGCCGCCGGCCAGCATGACCACCGCGATGACGGTGAGGCCACCGAGCACGATCGGCCGGAAGCGTTCCGCCGGGACCCGCCGGAAGATGCGGTCACCCATGGCCCAGCCCAGCGGCAGGCCCAGTACACCTGCCGCTGTCAGGATCAGCGCGGTAGCGGAGATGTGTCCCAGTGCGACGAAGACGGCGACCGCGACCACGTCCTGCCCGCAGAAGACGGCCTGCAACGTCGCCCGGTAGCGGCGCGGTTCGAGCTTCTGCAGCGCCAGCACCAGCGGAGGGCCGTTCATGCCGGTCGAGGTGAGGAGTCCACCGCTGATGAAACCGGCTGTCCACGTCGTGACGTTTCCCTCGGGCAACCGCACACCGAACGACAGCAGCCCGACCAGCACCAGCAGCGCGCCACCGATGAGCAGCGAGAGGGTGTGCTCGTCGGAGAGGGCGAGCGCGAGCAGGCCGAGCGGCATGCCGAGCACCCCGGCGAGCGTGAGGCGGCGGGCCTGCCCGGTATCCACGTGCAGGCGCTCGCGCCGCCAGGAGCCGGCGGTGAGGACGAGGCTGACCGTGGTGGCCGCGACCACCGCGGTCACCGGGTCGACCACGAGCGTGAGGAGGGGTACGGCGACCAGGGCGGCGCCGAAGCCCGTCACCGCCTGGGCGAGCGCGGCCAGGAGGAAGACGCCGACCGCGGTGAAGGCGAGGGGCAGGAGGTCAGTCATCGGTCGCCGGAGCCGTTCGCTCCTCGTCGTCACGGACGACCCCGTGCAGGAAGCTTCGTACCATCTGCTCGTGCAGCTGCCGCGGTGTGAGCTGGTTCGAGTGCATCGCGGCCGTGAGGGTCGGGTGGGCGGCCCGGTTGACGTTCGCGAACACTCTGGCGCTCTTGGCCGCCGGCCTCATCGCCTCGGTCAGCGTGACGCCCAACGTCAGCTTCTCCAGTCCGTCGAGCAGCTGAACGTGCAGGCGCACGGGGACTCCGCTCTCCGCCAGGTAGACGGCAGCGGACTCGAACATGTCGGTGACCAGGTCGCGCGGGAGGAACTGCAGCAGCACCGGAGCGGCATTGCGGTGCCGAAGGACCACATCGCGAAAGTTCAGGCTGTACGTGATCGCCCACTCCCGCCAGTCGCCGGACTCGGGCCGCCTGGGGATCCTGGTCTCGTACACGATCGCCCGCGTCACCTCCGTCAGGACCTCCGTCTTGTCGGAGAAGTGGTGGTACAGCGACGGCGTCTTGACATCGAGATGCTGGGCCAGCCGGGCCAGGCTGAAAGCTTCCAGCCCCTCGCTGTCGATGATCGCGATGGCTCCCGCCACGGCGGCGGCTCGGCTGATCAAGGGTTTCGGCGGTCGAGCCATTGGTGCGCGGTCTCCTCTGCTCGGCGCCTGACCGGCTCTTGCGATCTCGTAGTGGGTCCCGGCCGGGGGCGGGTGCACGGTGTACGCATGTGCAGGGTATCGCCGTCAATCGATCGGCCCCGCGTGGCCTCGCAGCCACGAACGCCGCGCTGCACGACTATGCCGATGCTCCCCCCGCCGTGACGCCGTCGACCACCGGCGCGGCAGGGGACTCCCGGGCATTGCGCACGCTCGCGTAGGCGATCACTGCTGCCGCGGCGAGAGTCGGAATCACGAACACCAGGAAGATCGAGTCCGCCGCCCAGGAGCGGTCCACCAGTGCGCCGATCCCCAGAGGAGTCGCGATACTGCCGATGCGGCCCAGGCCGGCCGCGATTCCCAGGGCCGAGACCCTCGCCTCGGGACGGAACAGCAGAGGCACCATGACGTACAGCCCGGCATAGGCGGCGTTCAGGCACAGCCCGAGCAGCGCCGCGGCCACCAGGGTGGGGCTCAGCTGGCTGGACACCGAGGACATGAGGGCGAACAGCAGCGCGCCGGCCGCGACGAAACCGGCGGTGACCCGCATGGAGGCGAACCGGAGAGTCAGCGCGGCGAAGAGCAGCATGCCGACCGCGCCACCCAGCGAGAAGAGCAATCCGCCACCGATGCCCTCGTTGTTCGACAGGCCGGCCAGTTTCAGCAGTTTCGGCGTCCAGGTGTTTCCGAAGAAATAAGCGGAGTTGACCAGGCAGAAAGCAATGCACGTGGTGACCAGCGCCCACGATTTCAGGGCGGCGGATCCCACCGCGCCGAGCGACGGCGCCTCGATCGTGCGGTGCTCATCGGCGTCCCCGAGAGTGCCCGGCAGGTTCATTTTCTGGATCAGGGCGTCGAGTTTCTTCCGGGAGGCTTCGGTTCCCTTGGTTTCCAGGTAGTCGGGTGACTCCGGGATTCCCGCGTATGCCACGACTACCGTCGCCGCGGTGATGAGCGCACCGAACACGAATGCCGCGCGCCACCCGAAGCTCGACATCAGAATCGTCCCTGCGGCGCCGCCGAGCACCCCGCCGGCCGGAATGCCGATGGCGAACAGGGCGATCAGGGTGGAGCGCTTACGGGCGGGGCAGTACTCACCGACGATGATCGGCAGGCTGGGGATGATGCCCCCCATGCCGAGTCCGGTCAGAAGCCGCAGCAGAGCGAGCTGGGTGACGTCAGCGGCGACCGCGGAGAGCGCGACGCCGACCGTGATGACGACGAGTGAGCCGATCAGCAGTGGGCGACGCCCATAACGGTCACCGACCGGTCCGAGGGCGATGGACCCCACAGCCATCCCTATCAGACCGCCACTGAAAAGGAGGCCCGACTGGGCGCCGGATATACCCCAGTCATCGGTGATGGGCAGTACGGCGAGGGATATCGAGATGATGTCGTATCCCTCGGCCATACTGACCAGCGCGCAGAGGACGATAACCCGTATCTGGAGTCGGCTGAGCGGGGAGGCATCGATCAATTCGCGCGCTGAAGTCATCGGTTTCCTAACTTGCCGTTGTGGCGCACATGGGCATGGCGGTTCGACCAGTTGCCCACCAGGGGGACCGAGGAATACGCGACCCGCGCGGAGTCGGGAGGCCAGTGGTGACATGGCGTCGACTGCACCTCGGGTCGCTCGGTAAAACTAATGCTCGTCGGTTTACTCGTCAACGCTCAGAGCGTCCGCACATCAATGAGAATAAGCGTCTGTGACGTAGCTCACACGTACTGTTAACCTAATGACCAATGGTTTAGCGTGTGGCTTGCCATCACGGAGACGTGCCCGGTCGGCAGTGCGCAGGGCCAGCCCTGTTCGCGCTTCGCCGCCCCGGGGCGCAGCCGATTCCATTGCATTCGCAGACAGCTCCTGGCAACGCCCCTGCACCGCTGCGGCCGACAGGATGGGAAGGACCGATCCCATGCTCCTCTCACACTTCTTCGATCAAGGATGGAACCTCGATCCGGCGGCGGTCGCATACCGCCACGGCGAGGTCGACTGGACCTTCGAGGAGGCCGGCTCGCTCTCCTGCCGCATCGCGAACGCCCTTCACCGCGACGGGTTCGAGGCCGAGACCAAGGTCGCGGTCCTGTCGCCCAACGATCCGGCCGCATGGCTGTGCGTGATCGCCGCCTGGCGGGCCGGCGGGACCTGGGTGCCGCTCAACCCCATGAGCCCGGTCAGCGACAGCATCGGCTTCATCGATCAGTTCGACTGCGAAGTGCTCTTCTACCACCCGTCGTTGTCGACGGCCGTGGACGAGATCCACGCCGAAGTCGGCGATCGGCTGCGATTCATCCGCCTGGAGGGCGAGGAGAGCGAGGAGGGCGACGGAGGCGACGAGTCCGCTGCCGAGGCACGCCCGTACGCGATCCCGCTCGCCGAGTGGCTCGGCGACGTCCCTGCCACCCGGCCGGCCATCGACGTATCGCCGGACACCGTCGCGATGATCTCGCCGACGGGAGGAACCACGGGCCGGCCGAAGGGTGTGATGAACACGCACCGGAGCTTCGGCACCTGCATCGCCCAGCTGATGCTGGTGATGCAGTACCGCGCGGACGAGTCCGTGGTCAACCTGGCAGCGGCGCCGATGACGCATTCGGCGGGCGTGCTGACACTGCCCGTCAGTGCCCGGGGCGGGGCCGTCGTGGTACTCAAGCGACCGGATCCGGTGGCCCTGCTCGAGTCCATCGAACGGAACGCGGTCACCGATCTGTTCCTGCCGCCCACCGTGATCTACCGCCTGCTCAAGAACCCCGGACTGGCCGGCTACGACCTCTCCTCACTGCGGTACTTCCTCTACGGGTCGGCCCCGATGTCCACCGAGAAGCTTCGCGAGTGCCTGGAGGTGTTCGGCCCGGTGATGATCGAGTCGTTCGGGCAGACCGAGGCACCCGGATCCATCAGCTTCCTGCGGCCCGAAGAACACTTCACCGACGGTGAGGTCGCCGAGGACGCGCGCCTGCTCTCCTGCGGGAGGCCGTCGCCGTTGGTCCAGGTCGAGATCCGCGACGAACAGGGCACCGCGGTGACCGCCGGCGAGCGGGGCGAGATCTGCGTGCGCGGCGACCTGGTCATGAAGGGCTACTACCGCAATCCCGAGGCGACGGCCGAAGCGGTCAGGGACGGGTGGCTGCACACCGGCGACATCGGCTTCCTCGACGCGCAGGGGTTCCTCACCCTCACCGACCGCAAGAAGGACATGATCATCTCGGGCGGATTCAACGTCTACCCGGCTGAGGTCGAGCAGGCCCTCTGGTCCCATCCGGCCGTACAGGACTGCGCGGTGATCGGCGTCCCGGACGCGACCTGGGGGGAGGCCGTCACCGCGGTCGTGGAACTCAACGAGGGCGCGGACGTCGACGTGGCCGAACTGATTACGTGGTGCCGCGACAGGCTGGGTCCGGTGCGGACTCCGAAACGTGTGGACGTCATTGAACGGCTGCCGCGGAGCGTCAACGGGAAGGTGCTCAAGAAGGACCTTCGCGAGCTGTACTGGACAGACCGGACCCGGCGGATCTGACCCGGCCCAACCTCCCGCCGCCGCTGGTCCCGCGCCCGGCTCCCTCCGTACCCGCCCCGCGGCATGTGCCCGACCTGCGCCGGACCTCCGGCTTTCCGAATTTCCAGGAGATGGACCTCGTCATGCTTCCCTCGTTCGACGATGCCGCACTGCGGTGTGATGACACGGGTGTCACACTCCGGGGCTCCCGTTGCTCCAGTTGCGACACCGTGAGCTTCCCCTCCCGCGAGCGGTGCGTGCGGTGCTACGCCCTGGCGAAGCCGATGGATCTGCCCGGCAAGGGAGTCGTCGCCTCTTATTGCACCGCGATGTTTCCCATTGCCGGGGCACAGCCTCCGGTGACCATCGCGCAGGTCCGTATGGACGACTGCGATGTCGAAGTGCTCGGTGTCGGTACGGGCGAGGTGCGGATCGGTGATCCCGTGGCCGTGGTGCCCCGCGTCGTCGGTACGGACGGCGCCCGGTTCACCGCCTACGGTTTCGAGAATCGGGCTGACCATGCGTGACGTATACGTTTCCGGCGTCGGAATGACCCCGATCCTCTCCAGGACGCGGACTCCCGCCCACGTCCAGGGCGGCCAGGCGCTCAAGGCGGCACTCGCGGACTCCGACGCGGCCTGGGCCGAGGTCGGCCTGCTCGTCGTGGGTGCGGTCGGGGCTGGTATGTCCTCGGCACCGCTGGTGCTGCACGAGATGGCGTGGACCGGGATTCCGGCGTTCGCCGTGGAGAACGCCTCGGCCACGGGCACGGCGGCGTTCGAGCAGGCGAGGGAAGCGGTCGCGTCCGGGCGGGTGGAGACGGCGGCCGCGGTCGGCATCGGGAGCCTGGGGGCTCTCCTGATGAGCCGCGCCGCGGAGGACGAGCGGGCGCCGGACCTGATCTCGGTGTCGGGCATGGCGGTCCCGGCCGTGCCGTTCGCGCTGATGAAGCAGGCGCGTATGCACCGGTACGGCGAGTCGGCCGACGCCGGCCTGCTGGTGGTCGAGAAGAACCTGCTCAACGCGAGCCGCAACCCCATGGCCCAGCGCGACAGGGCGCTCACGATGGAGGAGCTGAAGTCCGCCCCGATGCTGGTGGATCCACTGCGCCGGGTCGAGTCCTGCCCCATCGGCGACGGCGCCGCCGCGGTCATCCTCACGAGCCGCCGGTCCGACGCCGGACACCGCGCGGTGCGGGTCACGGCGGCGGTGGCCGAGACGGACAAGTGGCACGCGGCCGCCGCTTTCATGCCGGACCTCGGGGTGACGAGGAGGGTGTCCGCCCAGGCCTATGCGCAGTCGGGCATCCGGCCCGACCAGCTGGACGTCGTGGAGGTCCATGAGGCGTTCAGCGTCGAGGAGTTGCAGTACATCGAGGATCTCGGACTCGCGCCCGCGGGACAGGCCTCGTCCCTCATGGCGGACGGCGAGTTCCACATCGGTGGCCGGGTGGCGGTCAGCCCCAGCGGCGGGCTCATCGGTCGCGGGCATCCGGGGGGAGCCACGGGGCTCGCCCAGTTCGTGGAGATCACGCAGCAGCTCCGAGGAGGCTCCGGTGAGCGTCAGCACGCCGGAGCCAGGGTCGGGCTCGCGCAGATGATCGGGGCCGGCGGGGTGAACTACGCGCACGTCCTGGTCGGCGAGGACTGACAGCGGGCGGGTACCCGGTCGACCGGTCGCAGACGGCCGCTCGGCTACCCGGTCGACCGGTCGCAGACGGCCGCTCGGCTACCCGGTCGACCGGTCGCAGACGGCCGCTCGGCTACTCGGTCGACCGGTCGCAGACGGCCGCTCGGCTACTCGGTCGACCGGTCACAGGCGGCCGCCGGCCCGGCCCACGCGGTCGGACAACGAAAGGGAGACGACGACATGAACCGCGAAGGCGTCCGTGTCTACATCAACGGTGACATCCGGACGATGGCCGGTCCGACCGCCGTCACACCGACGGCTGTCGTGTGCGCGAACGGCCGGTTCGTGGCCGTGGGCCCCGATGCCGAGATGCTGGCCCTGGCCACCGAAGGCGCCGAGGTGGTGGATCTGGGCGGGGCCGTGGTCGTCCCGGGATTCATCGAGACACATCTGCACCCGATGATGTGGGGGCTGATGCTGGCCGGCGTCGATGCCACACCGGCCGCGTGCCCGACGATCGACGAGGTCATCGTGGCGCTGGCGGCACGCGCCGAGCGGACCCCTGAGGGACAGCTCATCGACGCGTGGGGGTTCGACGACAGCCTGGTCGCGGACGACCGCGGTCTCACCGCCGCGGACCTCGACAAGGCATCGACGCGGCACCCCGTCCTGGTACGGCACGCTTCCGCGCACGGCGTCTACGTCAACTCGGCCGCCCTGGAGTCAGCCGGCATCGATCAGCGCACCCCGGACCCGGCCGGCGGCGTGATCGTCCGTGACACGGACGGATCACCCACGGGGGAACTGCGCGAGATGCCCGCGATGCTGCTGTTCCCCGATTCCGTGCCGTCGATGGATCTAGACCGGGGCCGGCAGGCGGCGCTCCGCGCGCAGGAGGCGATGGCCCGGGTGGGGGTGACGAGCTTCCACGACATGTTCGTCACCGCCGAGATGTACGACGCCTACCACCGGCTGGACACCGACGGCGATCTGCGTCTGCGGGCGCGCCTGTACCTCTGTCACGGTGTACACGATCAGCTCGGCGAGCTCGCCGACCCGACGGATCACCTGACGGTGGGCGGCGTCAAGCTCATCTCCGACGGCTCCATCCAGCTCCACACCGCCGCGCTGACCGACCCGTACCACGACCTGGGCGGCTGCCACTGCGGCGGAATGGCGATTCCGCCCGGCAGTCTGGACGCCCTGGTGGCCGAGAACCACGCGGCCGGCCGGGCGGTCGCCATCCATACCAACGGCGATCAGGCCATCGACTTCGCCCTCGACGCGATCGGCCGGGCACAGGCCGCGCACCCCGGGCAGGTGCTGCCCCACCGCCTCGAACACGTGCAGACGCTGCGCGAGGACCAGATCGGACGCATGGGTGAACTGGGCGTCGCCGCATCGATCTTCGTCAACCACGTCTACTACTGGGGCGACAGGCACCGGGACCGGTTCCTCGGCCCGGCTCGCGGCGAGCGGATCAGTCCGGTTGCTTCGGTGGCGGCCGCCGGCCTTCCCTACGCCCTGCACTGCGATTGCCCGGTCACGCCGGTGAACCCGCTCTTCACCATGAACACCGCGGTGCATCGCGTCACCCGGAACGGCGATGTGCTGGGCGCGGATCAACGCGTCACTCCCTACGACGCGTTGGCCGGCTACACCACCGCCGCCGCTCGCGTCACCGGGGAACACTCCGGGAAGGGGAAGATCGCGGCAGGGCACTTGGCGGACTTCGTGGTGCTCGACGGCGACCCGCTCGGCGAGGGGCCGGCGGATCTGTCCGGCCTGCGGGTCATACGTACGGTGGTCGGCGGAGAGACGGTCTTCGAGGCGTGAGCGCCACAGCGATCATGACCACGACCACGGCCACGCCCGAGTAGGGACGCCCTGGCGCCGGCCGGGCATGTCGTCAGGGACGAGATGCCCGGCGCACGGACACAGGAACGGATTGTCAGTTGGTCCAGAGGACCGGGCTGTCGCTGTACGCGTCACCCTCGTCGAACGAGGCGGCCACGATGGGCGTGGTCTTCGTGGCGCTGAGCGAGCAGGTCTCGTACGACGCGCCCTTGGTAGTGAAGTCGCGGGGCGCCGTGTCGTTGTCGCACTTGCCCGGAAGATCGCCGATCAGGACGATGCCCGTGGGGCCGCCGCCCTCCAGCTCGCCGCGCAGCTTCAGTGACGAGTACGCCAGGTCGGTGCCGCCGACGTTCTCCACCTTCATCCGGATGTAATAGGGCGTCATGCCCTTCGCCTTCGCGCCGAATCCGGCCATGTCGGCCTCGGCGCCCTTCTCGATCGCCGTGACGGTCACGGCGATGGTGCCCTTCTTGTCGGTCCCGTACTTGAACGGCAGAACCGCCTTGTCGCCGATCTTGAGCTTCGTGCCCGG
Organism: Streptomyces sp. NPDC048671; assembly: GCF_055587045.1. Taxonomy (NCBI): domain Bacteria; kingdom Bacillati; phylum Actinomycetota; class Actinomycetes; order Kitasatosporales; family Streptomycetaceae; genus Streptomyces; species Streptomyces sp. NPDC048671. The sequence goes on from NZ_JBVJHB010000010.1 coordinate 362,292, forward strand.
CGCGGTGGTGTCACCCTTGGCCGGCGCCGCGCCGTCGTCGCCGGGGTCCGCGGACGGGCTCTTGCTGCCCGGATCGGACGATGTCGGGGCGGACGCCGAAGGCGAGTCCTGTGCCGATGACGAGTCGTCGCCGTCGTTGCAGGCCGTGAGCCCGAGCGCCATGGCGGTGAGACCGGCCGCGAAGATGATGCGTCCCTTGTGCGTCATTTTGACCTAACTGGCGGTGAGGGCTGCCGCGTACGACAGCCGGTGCGTTCAACAACTGGACGAGGCGTCCGGCCACGCGGCCGGACGTGCCGCAGCGGCGCGACGACGGCAGTCCGTCACCGAGGCGCCATGACGCATCTCAGGATGCGGCGGGAATGACACAGGCATGCCACAGGCGTGCGACGGGTGCGGCACGGCGACGCCCGGACGCCCGCGCCGGTCGCGTCGACGGGCGCCCGGCAGTTGTCGAACCGTCCTCAGTTGCCCAGGTCGCCCAGCTGATCGAAGCCCGGGATCTCCCGCGGGCTGCGCGTCCCCGGCCCGATGTACGTGGCCGAGGGCCGCACCAGGCGGCCCGTCCGCTTCTGCTCCAGGATGTGCGCCGACCAGCCCGCCGTACGGGCACACGTGAACATCGACGTGAACATGGGCGCCGGGACCTCCGCGAAGTCCAGCATGATCGCCGCCCAGAACTCCACGTTCGTCGCCAGCACTCGGTCCGGGCGGCGCGCGTGCAGCTCCTCAAGGGCGGCCTTCTCCAGGGCCCGCGCCACCTCGAAGCGCGGTGCGCCCAGCTCCTCGGCCGTGCGGCGCAGCACGCGGGCGCGGGGGTCCTCGGCGCGGTAGACGCGGTGGCCGAAGCCCATCAGCCGCTCGCCCTTGTCGAGGGCCTTCCGCACGTACGCGGCGGCGTCGCCGGTCCGCTCGATCTCCTCGATCATGCCGAGCACCCGGGACGGTGCGCCGCCGTGCAGCGGGCCCGACATGGCGCCCACCGCGCCGGAGAGCGCGGCGGCCACGTCGGCGCCGGTCGAGGCGATGACGCGGGCGGTGAACGTCGAGGCGTTCATGCCGTGCTCGGCGGCCGACGTCCAGTAGGCGTCCACGGCCTTCACATGGCGGGGGTCCGGCTCGCCGCGCCAGCGGATCATGAACCGTTCGACGACGGACCCGGCCTTGTCGATCTCGCTCTGCGGGACCATCGGCACCCCCTGCCCGCGCGCCGACTGGGCGACGTACGAGAGCGCCATGACGGCCGCCCGCGCCAGGTCGTCGCGCGCGGTCTCCTCGTCGATGTCCAGCAGTGGTTTCAGCCCCCACACCGGGGCGAGCATCGCCAGCGCGGACTGCACGTCGACCCGGATGTCACCGGAGTGGACCGGGATCGGGAAGGGCTCGGCCGGCGGCAGACCGGGGTTGAACGCCCCGTCGACCAGCAGCCCCCAGACATTGCCGAACGACACCTGGCCGACGAGATCCTCGATGTCGACCCCGCGGTACCGGAGCGAACCGCCTTCCTTGTCGGGTTCGGCGATCTCCGTTTCGAACGCGACGACTCCTTCGAGTCCGGGTACGAAGTCGGACATCAGGCGGCTCCCTCGGATCGGCGGCTGCGGGCGGGACCCGAAGGGCCCGCCCCACGATATTGGCGGGTTCCGACGTGACCGGGAAGCGTGACATCCGGCACAGCTCCCCGTTCTCTCCCCGAACGGTTGATGACCCTCCTCGCCGGGCAGACTGGGCCGCTGCGGCAGGATGAGCGTGTGTCCACCGCAGATTCCTCCTTCGATTCCACCACCGATCCGGCCGCGATGCGCGAGCAGTACCGTTCCGAGAGCTTCGCCGAGGACAGCCTGGCCGCCGACCCCATGCAGCAGTTCGCCCGCTGGTTCCGGCAGATCGCCGCAGGTGGGATGCTCCACGAGCCGAACGCCATGGTCGTGTCCACGGCGACGCCCGAGGGCGTCCCGTCCTCCCGCACGGTGCTGCTGAAGATGTACGACGAGCGCGGATTCGTCTTCTTCACCAACTACGAGTCCCGCAAGGGCCGCGAGCTGGCCGCCAATCCGCGGGTGTCGCTGCTCTTCCCCTGGCACCCGCTGGCCCGCCAGGTCATCGTCACCGGCACCGCGGCCCGCGTGGGCCGCGAGGAGACGGCCGCCTACTTCCGTACCCGCCCCCACGGCTCCCAGCTCGGCGCCTGGGCGAGCGCGCAGTCCACGGTGATCGGCTCCCGCGACGAGCTGGTGCGGCGTTACGAGGAGCTGGCGGCCCGCTACCCGGAGGGCGAGCAGATCCCGGCGCCCCCGCACTGGGGCGGCTTCCGGGTCGTTCCCGGCACGATCGAGTTCTGGCAGGGCCACGAGAACCGGCTGCACGACCGGCTGCGCTACGTACGGGAGGCCGGGACCGGGGCTGAGACCGGGACCGGGAGCGGGACCGGCGACGGCCATGGCGGCTGGCGCGTCGAGCGGCTGTGCCCGTAGATCGTCCCCGCCTCCGGACGCGCAGAAACCCGCAGGCTCTGGTCCCTCCTTGCGGAGGAGCCGGCCGGACTTACCGGCGAGCCTGCGGGTCGGTGACTGCTTGGGATTGGCCGGCGACCGGCCTGCACTGCGAAGAGCGCGACGACGGGCGTCAGCCCGCAGTCACCTCACGAGTCCGAAGAGAAATCACTTCCGGAGCACCTCCTTTCATGTGTACCCGCAGCCTAGGAACCGCCCCACGGGCCGCACAACCGAATTATCCGTGCCATCGATTTCGGTGAAGTCGCTGTGTGCTGGGTCACGTTCGAGTTCAATGGTCTGACGTGCAGCAATGCCGGACACGTCCTGCGAGGGGTACGGGATGAGTGCTTCCAGAAGCAGCGGAACCACCGACGCCCTCGGGCCCGAGGAAGGCCCGGAGGCCGGTCCCGGGGCGGTCCGGGGGGCGGAGCTGCTGGCGGCCCTGCTCGACGGAATGGACGCGGCGCTCTGCGCCTTCGACGCGGACGGCACCGTCACCCACTGGAACCGCGAGGCCGAGCGGATTCTTGGCTGGTCCGCCGAGGAGGCCGTCGGACGGCCCGGTTTCGCCGGATGGGCCGTGCGCCGGGCGGACGTGGACGAGGTGCAGGGGCGGCTGATGGCCGTCATGGACGGGCCGGGGCGGCAGGTGCACGAGTTCGCGCTGCTGCGCAAGGACGGCGGGCGGGTGCTGGTGCGGACCCAGTCGGCCGGGGTGCGGGGCGCGGACGGGAAGCCAGCCGGGGTGTACTGCGCGTTCAGCGAGGTCCATGCGCAGATCGACCTGGAGCGGGCCATCGCGCTGAGCGAGGCGCTGTTCGAGGACGCGTCATGGGGTGTCGTGCTCGTCGACGTGGACCTGCGGCCGACCGTCGTCAACGCCCACGCCGCCCGCGCGCTCGGCGGCGGCCGGACGACGCTGCTGGGGCGGCCGCTGGGCGAGCTGATCGTGCAGGGCGTGGAGGACCTGGAGGGCGCGCTCCAGCACGTGCTGGCCGCGGGCGCCCCGCCCGCCCCCGCCGAGCTGTGGGTGACGCTGCGGACGGCCGAGGGCAACCGGCGGCGCTGCTGGCGCAGCGGCTTCCTGCGGCTGGCCTCGCCGCTCGCCGAGGAGCCGGTGCCGCTGGGCGTCGGCTGGCTGTTCCGGGACGTCACGGAGGCGAAGCTGGCCGCCCAGGACGCGGACCGGGTGCGCTTCCGGTCGAATCAGCTGCACCGGGCCTCGCGGTCGGCGGCCGAGTGCGAGGACCCCATGGAGGCGGCGACCACCTCGCTCGACTACGCGCTCGCGGGCTTCGCCGACCACGCGCTGGTCGACCTGGTGGCGGGGGAACGGCTGGTCCGCGCGGCGCAGACGCCGTCCGATGCGCCGGGCCCGTGCCTGCCGGTGGCCGGCGGCGGCATCCCGCTGCGGTACGTACCGGGCCATCCGGCCCTTCAGGCGGTGGACCGCACGGGCTCGGTACGGGCCACGGCGGGGGCGGCACGGGCCGCCGGGGAGTGGGCGGCCGAGCGCCAGTGGCCGGCCGACTCGGTGCACGCCCTGTGCGCGGTGCTGCGGAGCCGGGGGAGGACGCTCGGCGTGGTGACGTTCCTGCGCTCGGCCAACCGCGCCGCCTTCGAGCGCCCGGACGCGGTGTACGCGGAGAGCATGGCGGACCGCGTGGCGGCCTCGGTGGACCTGTACCAGTCGCTGGGGGAGGGTTCCGGGGGTATCAGCCCGTCCGGCGGCTGAGGGGACGGAACCCTCGCGCCGGTGGCGGCCCCCGGTACCCACTCGGGCCCTCAGTGCCGGTAGAAGATCCGGTCCGCGTACTGCGTCATCACGCGCCCGTTCCACTCGTGGCCGCCGTCGACGTTCCCCGACCGCAGCAGGGGCGGCTCCACGCCCCGCTCCAGCAGCCGTTCCGCCGCCGCCGCCATCATCGCCTGCATCACCGCGCTGGTGACCACGGTCGACGCGGGCGCGAACGGTGCCTCGATGCCGTCGACGTCCAGCTCCGCGTCACCGATCGCGATCTTGCTGTCGAGGACGATGTCGCAGTGGTCCCGCAGGAAGCCGCCCGAGCTGTGCCGGGACCGGGTGCCGTCCGCGTACGCGACCGAGGTGACGCCGATGACCTTCACCCCCAGCGCACGCGCGTTCATCGCCATCTCCACCGGCAGCGCGTTGCGCCCGGACAGCGAGATGATCACGAGGAGGTCGCCCGCCCTCGCGGGGCTGGAGTCGAGGACCGCGCCCGCGAGGCCGTCGACCCGCTCCAGCGCCGAGCCCAGGGTCGCCGGCATGACGTCGACCCCGAGTGCGCCGGGGACGGCCAGGAGGTTCATCAGGGCGAGCCCGCCCGCGCGGTAGACGACGTCCTGGGCGGCGAGCGAGGAGTGCCCGGCGCCGAAGGCGAAGAGCCGGCCCCCGGCCTCGACGGTGTCGGCGATCGCGGCACCGGCCGCCGCGATGTTGCCGGACTCCTCGTCGCGCACCCGCTCCAGCAGGCCGATCGCTGCGTCGAAGAACTGACCGGCCAGCTTGCTTTCGCTCATCTGAGGAGGGCCTTTCCGGCGGAATGGGGGTGACCAGGGCGTCCGTACCGCCGATCACGTTGCGGTCTGGACCAGTGACATGTCAATACCGCGAGGGCCGCTCCGGCCCACTCCGATGCACCACATCGGACCGACGAGGCACGGTTGTCGGTGGTATGCGTCAGAATTGGGTCAGGGCCAGCGCACGATTGCATCGAGGGGCACGAAATGTCCGGACTGATCGACACAACGGAGATGTATCTCCGCACCATCCTCGAACTTGAAGAGGAAGGCGTGGTCCCCATGCGCGCCCGGATTGCGGAACGGCTGGACCAGAGCGGTCCGACGGTCAGCCAGACGGTGGCGCGCATGGAGCGCGACGGTCTGGTTCAGGTCGCGGGCGACCGGCATCTGGAGCTGACGGAGGAAGGGCGCCGACTGGCGACCCGCGTGATGCGCAAGCACCGGCTCGCCGAGTGCCTGCTCGTCGACGTGATCGGCCTGGAGTGGGAACAGGTCCACGCCGAGGCATGTCGCTGGGAACACGTGATGAGCGAAGCCGTGGAGCGGCGGGTGCTGGAGCTGCTGCGCCACCCGACGGAGTCCCCGTACGGGAATCCGATCCCGGGCCTGGAGGAGCTGGGCGAGAAGGCCGGGGCCGATCCGTTCCTCGACGAGGGCATGGTGAGCCTCTCGGATCTCGACCCGGGCGCCGAGGGCAAGACCGTGGTGGTCCGCCGGATCGGTGAGCCGATCCAGACGGACGCCCAGCTGATGTACACGCTGCGGCGGGCGGGCGTGCAGCCCGGTTCCGTGGTCAGCGTGACGGAGTCGCCCGGCGGAGTGCTGGTCGGCAGCAGCGGGGAGGCGGCGGAGCTGGACTCCGAGGTGGCGTCGCACGTCTTCGTCGCCAAGCGCTGAATCGTGGCCACGCACTGAATCGTGGCCACGCACTGAAGCGATCGCCACGCACGAGGCGTGGCCACGCCACTGAATCGTGGCCACGTACTGATTCACCGCCGGGCGTTCACCCGCGGGCGAGCACCGAGCGGCCGGCGGCCGGTGTCCGGTTCACGCCTCCCAGGCGGTGCCGGGCACCGGCCGCCGACGTCCGCTTCCCGTCTTTTCCGTCCGGAATTGCAGCGCTCGGACGGATCGCGTGCCAGGCTGTGGCTGAGGGATACCTGAGAGTGTCGGCCGCCTGGCCGCGCGGTCGGGGAGGGGAGCAGGGTATGCGCCCGTCGTGCTGGCAGGTCCGGCCTGCGCACCGGATGAGACACGCACCCACGCCCGCGTCGGGCCCCGGCCCAGGGCCCCATGAACGACGGTTGGCCCCGGCGCCTCACGGCGCCGGGGCCTGTCCTCCCCTGTTCCGACCTGGAGCCCCGAGCTCTTCAGGTCGTTCCCTGCGGGCCCTCATCCCCGAGTGGCCCGCCTCCCGGAGAAGATCTCCCCTCCGCGGCCGACGTCAATCCTTGGAAGCGGTCACTCGAACGAGCGGTGTTGTGTGCCGGAACCCGGTTTTCGAATAAGAGTTCGATACGCTGGCGGAACGCGACCACGTGGTGTTCGAGGGACCAGAAGGGGGTGCCAGAACATATGGTGCGGCGCATCGATGTGACCGGAACCGACGGCGTACGCCTCGCGGCCTGGGAGTTCGCCGATCCGCCCAAGGAGCGCGCGGAGGGCGAACGCGCCCCCGGCGTCCTCATGCTGCACGGCCTGATGGGCCGGGCCTCGCACTGGGCCTCCACCACCCGCTGGCTCGCCGAGCGGCACCGCGCGGTCGGCCTCGACCAGCGCGGCCACGGCCGCAGCGACAAGCCGGCCGACGGCTCGTACACGCGCGACGCGTACGTGGCCGACGCCGAGGCCGCGATCGAACAGCTCGACCTCGGCCCCGTGACCCTCGTCGGGCACGCCATGGGAGCGCTCACCGCCTGGCAGCTCGCCGCCAAGCGCCCCGACCTCGTCCGGGGGCTGGTCATCTGCGACATGCGGGCCTCCGCGCTCGGGGCGGCCTCGCAGCGGGAGTGGGAGGACTGGTTCACGTCCTGGCCGGTGCCGTTCGCGACGCTGTCCGACGTACGGAAGTGGTTCGGTGAGGACGACCCGTGGGTGGAGCGGCCCAATCCGTCGCGCGGTGAGTTCTTCGCCGAGGTGATGGCCGAGCGCGCGGACGGCTGGCGGCCCGTCTTCTCCCGCCGGCAGATGCTCCAGTCCCGCGCCACCTGGGTCTTCGAGGCGCACTGGGAGGAGCTGGCCCAGGTCGGCTGCCCGACCCTGGTGCTCCGGGGCCTCGATGGCGAGCTGGGCCGGGCGGAGGCCCAGGAGATGGTCCGGGTGCTGCCGCGCGGGCAGTACGCGGAGGTGGCCGACGCCGGCCACCTCGTCCACTACGACCAGCCGGAGGGCTGGCGCGCCGCGGTCGAACCCTTCCTGGAGCAGCTGGCCGAGGACAACCGCGACGACCGGGAGCCGGTGTCTCCGTGACGCCGGCCGGCAACCACGTTACGCAGAGGCTCACCCTCACGGGCCGGCGTTGCGCCGGTCCCAGGTGACCATCCTCCGGCAGTGAGGGGGCGCTTCTTCGCGTTCCTGGTCAGTTCAGGGGCAAGCCGGCCAGCAGCACCGCATACACCGGGGAGTCCGGGAAGGGGCGGCGTTCTCCGACCTTCCCGAAACCCCAGTCCTCGTACAGTGCCTGCACACGGGGGTGTTCGACATCCACAAGAAGGACGGCGAGGTCTTCGGGCCGCTCCTCCAGAAGAGCCCGAGTGACCAACTCGGCCGTACCGGTCTTCCGCCACTTCGTCCGGACGGCCAGCTCGGAGTAGGAGAACGTCCGGTCATTCGCCGGGGCGGGCTCCAGGTGCTCACGCCACCACTCCCGCTGCGGGGTGGCCGGAGCCCCGTACGCGAAGGCCACAGGCTCTTCACCGTCGAAGGCGATCACGCAGGCGAAGTCCGGGTTGCCTCCCCAGTGGTCCACGAACCAGGGAAAGCGCTGGTTGAACTCGTCATCCATGGCATCCGCGTAGGCATCCCGGTGGATGTCGATCAGGGCCTGACGGATCTGCGGGAGGTCCTCGTGCGCGAAGCGGCGGACAACCAGCTCTGCGGCGTTCAAGCTCGGCTCCATTCGGTTCGAAAGCGGTCTCCCCACTCTCTGGCGACCGCCGCGTCCGGCGCAAGGGTGATCAAGTCCCGGTAGAAGTCACCGAGCAGAAGACGCATCCGGCCGGGGATCGGGGAGCCCGACATCAGTGTGAAGGCCGAGGACGCCGTGGCGCACCCCTGGTCGATGTCGCGCTGGTGGAGCTGAGCCAGAGCGAGCCGTGTGGTCGCCAGGGCCCGGTTCCTGCGGAACTGCTCCGGGATCGAGCCGAGGGCTTTGTGGGAGGCCGCCTCGGCGTCGGCGGAGTCCCCGATGCGGTCGCGCACGATGGCCGTGATGGCCGTCAGCTCAGCCGGCCCGTAGAAGGCCGTCCAGCTCGGCCGACGCTGATCCATCTCCGCCTTGGCCAGGGCCTCCTGGGCGTGACCAAGAGATCGGAGGGCAGATTGGCGCTCGCCGAGATTCGAGTGGCCGATGGCCGTACGGGCGTGAGTCAGAGAAGCGAAGAGCGAGTCCCGCTTCGTGATGGCCGTGGCCTGTGCCGCCTGGGCGGAGTCGACCGCCTCCACGTGCTCCCCCCGCTGGTGGGCCAGCATCGCGTACGAGTTCCAGACCCTCAGCTCCACCACGGGGTCCTGCCCCATCCCGGCGAGGTACAGCGCCTTGCCGAGGAGGGCGTATGCCCGGTCGGTCTGCTTGGCGTCCAGGGCGCTCCACGCGGCCGTTGCGGTGTAGTCGGCGGCCACAGAGAAGAGGCGGAGCCGGACCCGCTGGGTGGCCCCGAGCTTCTGCTTCTCCAGTGCCTCGGCGGCACCGGCCAACGCGACCCGTTCCAGGCCGTCGTGACCGCCCCGGGAGTCGTCGAGGGCCATCAGGGCGTCCAGCCCGTTGCGGAGTCGGATGACGTCCGAGGCCCCGACCTGGGGAGGGGCGCCGACGAAGGGGGCCACGGCGGCTGCTGTGCCCGTGGCGACGGTGAGGAAGTTCCTGCGGTCCACAGGGTCCTCCGGAGGAGTCGAGGTTCGTCGGCGTCTCGCCGGAGGGCTGAAGCCCAGCTCCCCGGCGGTACAGCCGAATACTGCCTCTAACGCCTCACGTTGCCGGGGGTGGGGCCACCTCGTGTTTCCGGTCAGCCAGTGCCGGATCGTCCTGTCACTGACCGTGCCCTCATGGCCGGAGCAGATCAGCCGGGTATTCAAGGCGTCGGCCAACTCGACCTGCGTCAGGCCCCGCTCCCGCATCGCGCTGCTGAGGCTCTCGTTCCCCTCCACGTACCCACAGTAGTGACGGAGTCCCCATCAGTGAGCAGGTAGGGGGCAGAAGTTTCCGGTCGGGCCATATGCACGACCGGCCGATATTTCCTCCCGCGCGGGTGAGACGGGTCGTTCACTGAAAAGAGGCCGTCCGCTGCCTGGGACACCGCAGGCAGTTCACACACCCACTGAGGTCGTCGATGACTGTGACCGCTACGCCCCGCCCTACAGGGCATCCCGGGTACTCCATGACTCTCCCTCGCGAGGCGGAGAGCGCGGCTACCGCCCGCAAGCTCGTCCGTACCGCTCTGGCCGCCTGGGGCTTGGAGGACCACATCGACGACGCCGCGGTGGTCATCACCGAGCTGGTCTCGAACGCCGTGGACCACGGCCGCCTCCCCTCGATCCGCGTGATGGTCTCCCGCCCCACCGAGAACTGGGTCCGTCTCGGGGTCGTCGACCGCTCGAAGGCCATCCCGATGATGCGGACCGACTCCGACGGAGACCGGATTCGGGGGCGGGGCCTCGTGATCGTGGACTCCCTGACCCAGCGCTGGGGCACCGACCTCTACCGGTGGGGCAAGCAGGTCTGGGGCGAGATGCGGGTGGAAGAGGCATGAAGGACGGGAAGGCGTGGGTGGGCGATCAGGTGCACGACGGGGCCACCGGCAGGAAGGTCATCGTGACGTCAACGCCGGGGCCCGGCCCCGCCGCCCCCGTCCGTCACCCCTTGCTGACCGCCGCCAGGATCTCCGGCAGCCGGTCCGCCGTCCGGGGCGCCGCCATCCGCAGTCCCGCCCAGGCGATCAGCGCCCCGTACGCGCCGCCCACCGGCAACAGCAGCCACAGCCAGCCCTGCGCACCGGCGAGATGCAGCCAGATCGTCGCGCCGATCACCGGCGCGCACAGCAGCGCGGCCGAGACCATGCCGCCGAAGATCGAGATCCAGGCGAGCCCGGCCTGACCGGGCGCCACGTTCTTGAACGCGCCGTCCTGCGGGATCGAGTACGGGAAGTTCGCCGAGGCCACCGCGCCCGTCGCCAGCATCGCGCCCAGCAGCGCGAACGACAGCCCCATGACCCCCGGCAGCGTCTTCCAGTCCCCGAGCACCGCGCACGTCAGCACCGTGACCAGCACCGTGTAGGGAAGGGTGATCAGCAGCATCGCCAGTGCGCGCGCCCGTAGTTCCAGGTACGCGTCCCGGGTCGAGGAGATCGCCGCGGCCACCATCCAGAACGCGGAGGTGTCCTGCCCGAACTGGTTGTACATCTGGATGCCGAGCATCCCGGCGGCGAAGCAGGCGAAGTAGACCGAGCCGGTGCCCTGCATGGCGTTGAGCAGGGGCACGATCAGCCCGATCGCCAGCGCCGTCACCCACGCGGCCTTGGTCTTCGGGTCCCGTGCGATGTACCGCAGGCTGCGCTGCATCACGGTGCCGGTGCGCCCCTCCGGGAACAGCGCCCACAGGCCGGCGCCGCGCGAACCGGACTTCGCGCGGTTCGGCTCGGCGGCGGCGAGCGTCGAGCCGTCCGGTGCCGTCATCAGCTTCACCAGGCTGCGCTGCCACAGCCACACCAGCAGGGCCAGCGCCGCCACGGAGAGCAGCAGCTGAACGGCGGCCCGGCCGTACGAGCCCTGGGACGCGGACTCCACCGACCCGATCGCCGAAGCGGGCGGCAGCCAGCGCACCACGTCCGCGGCCGGGTCCAGCGCGGAGAGGCCGCCGGCCTGGCCGAGCCGCTGCGCGCCGAAGTTGACGGCCTGGATGCCCACCGCGATCACCAGTCCGCTGAGTACCGCCAGATCGCGCCCCTTGCGGGAGGTCAGCAGCCGGCTGTTGGCCGTGGCGACGGCCCGCGTCAGCGCCACGCAGACCAGCAGGGTCAGCGGGGCGGCCACGACCGCGAACACCGCCGCCCCCGCACCGTGGGCCAGCGCGATCACCGAACCGGCCGTCAGGCAGAGCGTGAACAGCGGGCCGATTCCGACCAGCGAGGCCATCAGCAGCGCGACGATCAGAGGCCTCGGCCGCAGCGGCAGCATCACCAGCCGGCTCGGGTCGAGGGTCTCGTCCCCGGCGGCGAAGAACAGCGGCATCACGGCCCAGCCGAGCGCCAGCACCGCGGCCAGCAGCACGACGAGCGATTCCGCGTGGGCGTTGCCGCGCAGCGCGATCAGCCCGATCAGCTGGCCCGCGGCGATCAGCAGGGTCATGACGACGGACGCGATGTACGCGGCCCGCCGGCCGGCCGACTGCCGCAGCCCGTTGCGCAGCAGGGTGAGCTTGAGCCGTACGAAGACGGGGACCAGGGCCGTACCGTCCATGCCGCCCGTCCGGGGCCCGGATCCCGCCGGGGCGTCGAACACGCTCATCGGGCGCCGCCCAGCCAGTCCAGGGCGTCACCGTTGTCGCGGCCGCCCGCGCCGACGAGCTCCAGGAAGGCGTCCTGGAGCGAGGGCGCGTCGCCGCGCACCTGCGCCAGGGTGCCCTGGGACCGGATGCGGCCGGCCGCCATGACGGCCACCCAGTCGCAGAGCGACTCGACGAGCTCCATCACATGGCTGGAGAAGATGACGGTCGCCCCGGAGCGGGTGTAGCGCTCCAGCACACCGCGGATGGTCTGCGCCGACACCGGGTCGACGCCCTCGAACGGCTCGTCCAGGAAGAGCACTTCGGGGTTGTGCAGCAGCGCCGCCGCCAGCCCGATCTTCTTCCGCATGCCGGTCGAGTAGTCGACGACCAGCTTGTGCTGGGCGCCCGCCAGGTCCAGTACGTCCAGGAGCTGGGTGGCCCGGCTGTCCGTCTCGGGCCCCGGCAGTCCCCGCAACCGGCCGGTGTAGCCGAGCAGTTCACGTCCCGAGAGGCGTTCGAAGAGCCGCAGGCCCTCGGGCAGGACGCCGATCCGGGACTTCACCTCGACCGGATCGCGCCAGACATCCCGTCCGCCGACCTCGATCCGGCCCATGTCGGGGCGGAGCAGCCCGGTGACCATGGACAGGGTGGTGGTCTTGCCCGCGCCGTTGGGGCCCACCAGGCCGACGAACTTGCCCGCGGGCAGCTCCAGATCGATTCCGGCCACCGCGGTCTGCTCGCCGAACCGTTTCCAGAGCCCCTCCACGCGCACCGCGGGCGGCGTCACCCGCGGCGGGTCCGCGTCGAGGGCCTGCTCTGCTCTGTCGGTCTCGCGCCGGTCCGGCATCGTGCACGCCCTTCGAAGTCCCCGTCTGTGGGGGCCACCCTACGAAAGGCGGGTCCGCGCGTCGGCTGCTTCCCTGCCGCAGGCGTAGGCGAGCGGGCTGATGAGCTCCTCCACCTCGGGCAGCCAGCGGTTGGCGGTGGTGGGGCGGCGGGCCCACTGCACCACGCCGCTGCCGCCGACCCGGGTCGGCGGCGCCGTCACGTAATGGCCCTCGCCGCGGCCGCGCAGACCGATCGCGGCGGCGCTCCAGCCCAGCCGCCGCACCAGGCCGTCCGCCTTGGCGGCGGCGCCCGGCAGGACGAAGAACTGCATCCGGCGGTCGGGGGTGCGGGTGACCGGCCCGAGCGGCAGGCTCAGCCGCTCCACCCGCGCCAGCGCCAGGAAGCCGGCCGACTCCGGTACGTCGATCGCGTCGAAGGCGCGTCCGGTCGGCAAGAGGATGGCCGCCCGGGGGTGTTGGGACCACATCCGGCGGGCCGCCGCGCCGCTGCCGGTGGCCTGGCCCGCCCAGTCGGCCCGGGTGGGATGGGCGCCGGGAGCGGCGCAGCGGGCCTCGCCGCACGAGCACCCCTCCGTCCCGTCGGCCGGCTCCAGCCAGGTGCCGGGGCACACGTCCCAGTGCCGCTCCTCCGTGTACCGCACGGCGGCGTCGAGCAGCGGCTCGGCGCGCTGCTGGGGGACCTGCGCGGCTTCCTTGACTCCGATGGGCTCTTCCACGCACAGCACAACTCCCGCCACCACGTGGGGTTACGGGCGTGGCGTGCGCGGTTGGGGCCGCTTCGCTCCCGTCACGCGGGGCGCATCGAGGCATGGGCGGGGGCGCGCGGTAGGCGTCACGGCGAAGGAGGGGTAACCAGATACGGGAATTCCGGCACAGTTCGTCTCTCATCCTAGGGCGCTTGCTGTGACGAAAGATGCAAGACGCCGTGAAAGTGACCAACACGATGAATCGGTGCATTTCTCAGTCATATGTCGGGCAGTGATCCCGCATGATCACTGCGGCCTCAGGGGGACAAACGATGGCAGCCAGGCCTCTCGTCGCACGCCAGCCGAACGAACGGCTCCAGGCGCTCATCCAGGAAGCCGGATGCTCCAACGCGGGCCTCGCCCGCCGCGTCAACATGGTCGGGGCCGAACGCGGGCTCGACCTCAGGTACGACAAGACCTCGGTCGCCCGCTGGCTGCGCGGACAGCAGCCACGCGGCAGGGCACCGGGCATCATCGCCGAGGCGCTCGGCCGCAAGCTCGGCCGTACGGTCACGATCGACGAGATCGGGATGGCCAACGGCAAGAACCTCGCCTCCGGCGTGGGCCTGCAGTTCGCCCCGACGGTGATCGGGGCGATCGAGCAGGTCTGTGAGCTGTGGCGCAGCGATGTCGGCCGCCGCGACTTCCTCACCGGTTCGGCGGTGGCCTCGTCGGCGCTGGTCGAGCCCAGCCGGGACTGGCTGATCAGCGGCGCGGACCCGCAGGTCGCGCGGGCGGCCGGGGCCCGGGTCGGGATGCCGGACGTGGAGGCGGTGCGGGCGATGACGGCCGCGCTGGTCGACCTCGACCACCGGTTCGGCAGCGGCCATGTGCGGCCGGTCCTGGTGCACTACCTGAACAGCGTGGTCTCCGGGCTGCTTTCGGGTGCGTACCGCGAATCGACCGGGCGCCAGCTGTTCGCCGCCGTCGCCCGGCTCACCGAGCTCGCCGGGTACATGGCGATCGACACGGGCCAGCCGGGGCTGGCCCAGCGCTACTACATCCAGGCGCTGCGGCTGGCGCAGGCGGCGGGCGACCGCGCCTACGGCGGCTATGTGCTGGCCGCGTCGATGAGCCATCTCGCGGCCCAGCTCGGCAATCCGCGCGAGATCGCCCAACTGGCCAGGGCCGCGCAGGAGGGCGCGCGCGGGCGGGTCACACCGAGGGCGGAGGCGATGTTCTACGCCGCGGAGGCGCGCGGCCACGCCCTCCTCGGCGACGCCGGCACCTGCCAGTCGGTGGCGGGCCTGGCACAGGCCGCCCTGGAGCGCGCCGATCCGGACAGCGGTGACGATCCCGACTGGATCGCGCACTTCGACCACGCCTACCTGGCCGACGAACTGGCGCACTGCCACCGCGACCTCGGCCAGGCGGAGGCGGCCGCCCGCCGGGCGAAGGAGTCCCTGGACGGCCACCCGGAGTCCCGCGCCCGCCGCCGCGGCATCGGCCTGGCGCTGCTGGCCACGGCGCAGGTGCAGTTGCGCGACGTGGAGCAGGCCTGCCACACGGGGACGCGGGCGATGGAGCTGCTGGGCTCGGTGCGCTCCAGCCGGGGCGCGGAGTATCTGGAGGACCTGCAACAGCGGCTGGTGCCGTACGGGGACGAGCCCGCGGTACGGGAGTTCGGGGCCCGCCTGGAGCTCCAGGCCGCCTGAACCGGAGAGGTGCGGCCGGGTCCCTTTCCGGCCGCCCCTGTCGCCGGGCGGGGTGTTAACAGCGCCGTGGGGCCGCTGGGTGTTACAGCCGGTGTGAAGGGGAGGTGAGTGACCTCACGCGCTTGGCGAACGGCGGCAACCACCCGGTAGCGTGAGCCGACGATTCCATAGGTACACACGTAGGAGTCCCGGTGACACAGAGCGGACAGGGCGACGAGCAGCAGCTCCCTGCTGTACGACCCGCGCACGAGGGCGTCGTGCTGCCCGCGGGTGGCGGCGAGCCCTGGACACCGGGGGCACCCGCGGACCAGCAGGCCCCGGCGGAAGGACAGCCGTGGGGCCAGCCCTGGGGGCCGCAGGCGCCTGGCCACGGCCAGTACGGGCAGGACCAGCAGGCGCCCGCGTACGGGCAGCAGCAGGGGCAGTATGACCAAGGGCAGTACGACCAGGGGCAGTACGGCCAGGGACAGTACGGGCAGGACCAGCAGGCGCAGGCTCCGTCGTACGGCCAGGAGCCGCAGCAGGGTCAGCACGGGCAGCAGGAGCACCAGCAGGGGCACCAGGGACCGGCGTACGGCCAGTCGCCGCAGCAGCCGCTCCCGCTCCCGCCCGCCCAGCCGCAGGGCCCGTACGCCCAGCCGCTGCCGCCCGAGGCGGTGCCCGGCATGGGCATGGGCGGGGACGCGGACGCCACGCAGTTCATCGCGCCGGTGCCCTCGGGCCCCGCGCCGGGCGGGCCGCCGCCGGAGAGCCCCGCGGAGTCGACCCGGTACCTGGGCCAAGGCCAGCAGCAGGGGTACCAGCAGCCGCCGGCCGGTGGTCACGCCGCACCGCCCGCGCCGGGCGGCCAGGACTCCGACGCGACCCAGTTCATACCCCCGGTGCCCGGCGGCGCCCCCTACGGCATCAGGCCCGGGACGCCCGGTGAGCGGCCGCCGCCCGCCGAGTTCGACAACCTCTTCCGCAGCGACGAGCCCGCCGGTGCCACGCAGCAGATGCCCCGGTTCGACCCCGCGCAGCAGCTGCCCCCGCAGCACCAGGGCCCCCAGCAGCCCCCGCAGGCGTACCAGCAGCAGCCGCCCGCGTACGGCGGACCCGAGGACGGGCTGCCGCAGGAGGGGCGTGACGAGCGGCGCAAGCGGCCCGCGCACGTCCCGCTGATCGCCGCGGTCGTCGTCGGCTGTGCCGTGATCGGGCTCGGCGCCGGTGCGCTGCTGAGCGGTGGCGACGACGACAAGGACAGCAAGCAGCCGGTGGCCTCGGCGAGTTCACCCGCCGCCGACGCTCCCGCCAAGGAGGCGGCCGACCCGGCGAAGCCGCAGGCCGAGGCGCTGGACAAGCTTCTCGCGGACAGCAACAACAGCCGGGCCGCGGTCATCGGCGCGGTGGAGAAGACCAAGACCTGCACCAACCTGGACCAGGCCGTGGCGGATCTGAAGGGCGCCGCCCAGCAGCGCCGTGACCTGGTCACCCGGCTCAAGGACCTGTCGGTCGACAAGCTGCCGGACAACGGCCGGCTGACCGCCTCGCTCACCAAGGCCTGGCAGGCGTCCGCGTCCGCCGACGACCACTACGCCGCCTGGGCCGAGCAGGCCAAGAGCAAGAAGGTCTGCAAGCACGGCACGGCCCGTACGACCCCGCAGAGGCAGCAGGCCGACGTGCGGAGCGGCGAGGCGAGCAAGGCCAAGCACGAGGCGTCCGGGCTGTGGAACACCATCGCGAAGAAGTACGGCCTGACCGAGCACGAGGCCACCGAGCTCTGAGCACGGCGGTGAGACGGGGCGGGGCGGGTCCGCCCACCCCGTCTCAGCCGGTCGCGCTCGCGTCCGACAGGGTCTTAGTCACATCCACGAAGCCCTTCCGGTCGGCGACCAGTTTGCCGTCGCGGACGATCTGGAACGTCACCTTGCTGTTCACGATGCGCGGGTAGGAGTCCGAGCCGATCATGTCCTCGTAGCGCCAGCGGAGCTCGGGGGTGAGGCCGCCGGTGTCGACCCGGATGCCCTTGTTGAGGGCCTTGGTGACCTTCCAGGCGGTGATCTCCGGCTCGTGCAGGGACTCCACGACCGACTTCAGGGCGGTGTAGGCGATCCAGGTCGTCTGCACGCCCGTGTCGTCCGGGTCGATCCGGTTGTCGCCGAAGGCGTGCTCGCGGATCACCTGCCGCATCCGGTTCCAGCGGGCGTCGCCCGAGTCCGGGTACCAGCCGGTGACGTACGCCCCCTCGAACGGGCTGTCGCGGCCGCCGGTGCGGTCGATGAGCGGCTGGCCCACGCTGCCGAGCACCGAGGAGATCCTGACCGCCGCGTCCGGCGGCTCCAGCCGGCGGAAGGAGTCGAAGAAGGTCTCCGTGCGGTCCCCGAGCACGGCCGTCACGCACCCGCCGGCCGCGCCCGCCCCGGTCAGTGCCCGGCCGGCCGCGTCGTCGTAGGAAGTGGCCGCCTCCGCCGCCCGGATGTCGACCGGCGCGGGCCGACGCGCCTCGGTGAGACCGGTCTTCAGGAGCCACGACTGCCCATCGCCGCCCAGCGTGTCCGGCCGCACCAGCGCGACCCGGTCGCAACTGCCGGCCAGCTGCCTGGCGTTGCCGGCCAGCAGTGCGGACTGGCCGCCGGTCACGGGGTAGGACACATAGCTGCGGAACTCCTCCTCGGAGGCGCCGTACCCGCCGATGTACGGAATCCCGGCCACCTCCAGCGGCGCCGTGAACGCCCGCCCGTGGCGGCTGTACGAGCCGACGACCGCGACGGCCTTCTCCTCGACGGCCAGCCGGGCGCAGTTCCCCGCGCCGGTCGAGGTGTCCTGCTCGTCGCAGGTGAGCACCCTCAGCCTGTGCCCGTCGAGCCCGCCGTCGCCGTTCACCCAGCGGGCGTACGTCCGCGCCATCGCGGTCATTCCCGCCATGTCGGCCGCGTCCGGGCCGGACGCGCCGCCGGGCGCCCAGGTGACGACGGTGACGGGCGCCCTGGAGTCCCCCGATACCCCAGGGAGCGCGCCGCAGCCGGTCGTCAGCAGGCCCCCCGCCGCCACTGCGCTGACGAGCAGCCTCGAAGGGCGGGAAGCGATGGGGCGTTGCCGTCCGGTCATGGGCCCAGACGATTCCCGCCCCGGGGTAACGCCGCAGTGTGCCGCGTTCAACGCTCGGTGACATCCGAGTGAATTGCAGGGGGCCGCACGGGAGGCCGGAAAGGGAACGTACGATCGACAGCTGTGCAGCAAGGTTCCGAGAACACTTCCCGTCGCGGCCGTCGCTCCTCCACCATGGGCGGCATGCCGCTCAACGACATTCCGTGGTGGCGCTGGCGCAGCAACGTGCGCTCGGCGCTGCACATGCTCTCCGACCCCGTCTTCCATCACGAGTGCTGGCTGGCCGGCCGGGAGGGATACGGCGACGTCACCGACGCCGTGTACCGCCTGGTCGAGGACACCTGGCTCGACAACTGGTCCGCCGAGAAATACGTCGGCACGGTCTTCCGGGACTCCGGTGAGGCCGCCCTCGTCGACGTCGCCGTGCTGCGGGTGCTGCGCATCATGCACCAGGTCGGCGCGGACGCCCCGGTGTCCGCCTATCTGGAGCACCACGGCTGGCCGGAGGCCGTCCGGGCCGCCCGCGAGGCCCATGTGCTGCTCGCCTCGAACGACGGCGAGGACCCCGATGTGCCGCCTCGTTCGCTGGACGTGCTCCGCATCATGACCAGAACGGCCTGAGATCCGGGCGGTGTGGCACCCTACGGGAATGACCGCGCCGCAGCCCTCCGATTCCGTTGCCTCCGCTGTCCCGGACGCCGCGTCCGAGCAGTATGTCCTCACACTCTCCTGCCCGGACAAACAGGGCATCGTGCACGCCGTGTCGAGCTATCTCTTCATGACCGGCTGCAATATCGAGGACAGTCAGCAGTTCGGGGACCACGACACGGGTCTGTTCTTCATGCGCGTCCACTTCTCGGCGGACAGCCCGGTGACGGCGGAGAAGCTGCGGGCGAGCTTCGCCGCGATCGGTGACTCCTTCCGGATGGACTGGCAGATCCACCGGTCCGCGGACCGGATGCGGATCGTGCTGATGGTCAGCAAGTTCGGCCACTGCCTGAACGACCTGCTGTTCCGCTCGCGGATCGGGGCGCTGCCGGTCGAGATCGCCGCGGTCGTCTCCAATCACACCGACTTCGCCGAGCTCGTCGCCTCGTACGACGTCCCCTTCCGGCACATCCCGGTGACCAGGGACAACAAGGCGGACGCGGAGGCGCGGCTGCTGGAGCTGGTCCGCGAGGAGGACGTGGAGCTGGTCGTGCTGGCCCGCTACATGCAGGTCCTCTCGGACGATCTGTGCAAGCAGCTGAGCGGCCGGATCATCAACATCCACCACTCGTTCCTGCCGAGCTTCAAGGGCGCCAAGCCGTACCACCAGGCGTACGCCCGCGGCGTGAAGCTGATCGGTGCGACGGCGCACTACGTGACGGCCGACCTCGACGAGGGGCCGATCATCGAGCAGGAAGTGGAGCGGGTGGGCCACGGCGTGACGCCGGACCAGCTGGTCGCCGTCGGGCGCGACGTCGAGTGCCAGGCGCTGGCACGCGCCGTGAAGTGGCACGCGGAGCGGCGCATCCTGCTCAACGGCCGCCGCACCGTCGTCTTCCCGTAGGCCGGGCCGTGCCGACGGCGGCCGGTCTCACAGCCTGCTGAGCGAGGCCGCCGCGAGGAGCACGTCCTGGATCGCCTCGCGGTCCCCGCGCTGGCCGGCCGCCGCCTCCACGGCCGGCACATGACCCGCCACCAACTGGCAGAACTCGGTGCCGTCCAGCGCGACCTGCGCCACCGCGTGGTCGGGGGAGCCGATCGCGGCCGGTGAATCCAGTGCGATGTACCAGTCACCACCGCCCAGGCCCTCGACCTCCAGATGGAGCGAGCGCCCCGGGGAACCGGCCGTCACCAGTCGGCGGGCCGGACCGGCGAGCCCCGACCGTCGCCGTTCGGCCAGCGCGGCGGGCAGCATCCGGGCCGCGAGGTCGATCATCCGGTGGAGATGGGCCGCGGAGGGCGCCTCGTACGGATAGTCCACCGCCTCCGCGATGTCACCGCCGTGCACCCAGCACTCGAAGGCACGGTCCAGCAGGGCGTCCCGCAACGGCAGCGCGAAGTCGCCGTAGGAGACGGAGAGGTCCGAGACACCGCGGCCCGCGAAGGACACGGTACGGATGAGGGTGTGGCTCTGGTCGCGCCACGGCTCACGGACCGCGCGGGTCGGCGGCCGCCGGGCGGACGACCAGTAGCTCTCGGTGCGCGCGGTGGGCGCGAGCGCCGGTCCCGGGCCACGGCGCGGAATGCCCGGGACGCTGTCGGCGAGTGGGTCGTCGAGGCCGAGCGCGGTGCTGACCAGCCCGTCGACGGTCATGAGGTGGCCGATGACCCCGGCGACCGTCGTCCTGCGGTTGGCCGTGCGCTCGTCCTCGAACCACTTCAGCCGCACCGGGGCGTGCCACTCGGAAGCACCGATGTCGCGCAGCAGCGCATCGAGGCGGGCCGTCTCCGCGTCGTACGGAGCCACCCATTCGGGCACCGGGATCTTGGCCGGCCGGCGGCTCAGGCAGTTCTCCAGCACCCGCGTCCTGAGCAGCGGATCGAGATCCAGGCTGGCGTCGGTGTGCAGCAGCCCGACCGCGTCACGCAGCCGCAGCGCCTCGTCCGCACAGGGCGCGCACTCCGTGAGGTGCGCCTCGACGGCCTCGGTCTCCTCGGCGGAGCAGGCGGCCAGCGCCCACGCACCGAGGAGCGCCTTCAGCACGCGGTGCGGGAGCACCAGGGCCGGCGGACCCGGCGGGCCCGGTCGGTCATCGGCCGGGTCCGGCTGCGGTGGCGGCGGTACGGATTCCGGCTGGGGCGTGGGTGGTGGCGGTGGCGGTGGCGTTGCGTGCCCCAAGTCGAAGTCGTCCGCGGCTGCCCGCGGGCCCGGTATGCGACGGGCGCCTCGCACCTCGTCGTCCTGACCGTTCCACTCGCGGCCGTCGCCGTCGAGCCCTTCCGCGTCCTCGCTCACAGCCGCCGCCCGTATCCGGGTGGCGAGGAGCCCTCCAGCGGACGGGTCTGGGCGGTGGAGAGCAGCTGGAGCCCGAGCCGCAGCCGGCGCCGGGCCTCGTCCTCGGTGACGCCGAGGTCGGTCGCGGCCTGCCGGTAGTCCCGTCGCTGGATGTACGCGAGCTCCAGCGCGGCCCGCAGCGGTGCGGGCATGGACGCGACGATGTAGTCGGCACGGGCGGCGGCCGTGGCCCGGTGCACCCGTTCCTCCAGATCGGCCGGGTCGGCGCGGGCCCGGCCGTCCTCCGCGTCCTCGTACGTCCCGTCGGCGGCGGTGCCGCGCAGCCGCCGCACGGACTGGCGGTGGGTGAGCCGGGCCACCCAGGACCGCATCGAGCCCTGCTTGGGGTCGTAGGCGTCGGGGTTCTCCCACACGTACCCGAAGACCTCCCGGGTCACCAGGTCCGCGGCGCTCTCGTCGTCGAGCATCCGGTGGGCCTGGCTGTGCACGAGCGAGGCGAACCGGTCGTAGAGCTCCCCGAGGGCGGCCGCCTCTCCGCGTGCCAGCCGCTGCTGCATCCTGCGGTCCCAGCGGGGTGGTGCGTTATTGGCCATGAGACCCCCAGCCCTGTGCCCGTCTTTGTGTACGCCTCGTCACACCGAATGTAGTCGGCAGTACTGACAGGGCACGCCCTTTGTGGCAAGTACGTCCGCGCGGACGCCCTGGATGATAGGGAATGCGGCCCCCGGGGCACCGGAATCAGACCTGAAGTGATCATTTCTGCCTGAAACCCTTCTGTGCGTTCCTGGGGGAGGCGGTGTTTCATGGGGGGTGCGCCGGGGCAGCCGCGAGGAGGAACGCAAACTTCCGGATCGCGAATTCCCCGGAATCCCCGGAACGAGAGGCCCAGTCGCGTGACAAAGCCATCCCCTCCTGGAAACCGCCCCCCGGCTGCCGCCGCTCACGCCCCCTGGTTCGCCCAGGAGCGTTCCCGGAAGCCACTGAGCGTGGCCGAGAGCGAGCAGGGCGGGTGGACCGTGCTGCACATGCGCGGTGAACTGGACCTGGTGACCTCACCGGCCGTCCGCCAGTCCGTCCACGACGCGGTCGCCGTCGGCCGCCACGACGTCGTCCTCGACCTCTCCGAGGTCTTCTTCTGCGACTCCAGCGGCGTCGGCGTGCTGATCGCCTCCCGCCGGCTGATGCGTTCCTGCGGCGGCCGGCTGCGGCTCATCCTGCCCGCCCGGGGCGCGGAGGACGGTTCCCACGTCAACCGGGTGCTCGCGGCGCTCGGCGTGCGCCGGCTGTTCGAGGTGTACCCCGACTGCGACTCGGCCGTCGACGACGCGGCCCAGCCGCTTTCGGCCTGAGACCGTCCGCGCGGCGGCCGTCCGGCGGGCGGTCGCCGCTGCCGTTCAGTGCCGGGTTGTCACAGTGCTGACGCCGGTAAGTGACACGTGACCCCCGTGGGCGTCGTACGCTCCCCGCATGGACAGCGCAGAGTATGAGCGCAAGATCGCATTCCGCTTCGCCGCCTTCGACCAGGACGGCAATGGGTACATCGATCGCGCGGACTTCAACGCCGCCGCGGCCCGGCTGCTCGCCGAGTTCACCACGACGGCCCGCTGCGACAAGGGCCAGGCGCTCTACAGCGGGGCCGAGGCGTTCTGGCAGGGCATGGCGGGCATCGCGGACGTGGACGGGGACCAGCGCGTCAACCGCGAGGAGTTCGTCGGCGGGGCGGTGAAACGGCTCCGGGACAGCCCCGAGCGGTTCGCGGAGATCGCCCGCCCCTTCCTGCGCGCGGCGCTCGCCGTGGCCGCCCAGGACGACGGCGTTCCGGCCGCGGTGCCCGCCGTGGAGCGGGCGCTACGGGTACTGGGCGCGAGCCCGGACGCGGCGGCGTTCGCCGCGCGGAGCCTGGACGGGGACGGGGACGGGCGGGTGGCGGAGGCGGACGCGGTGGCGGCGTTCGCCGCGTACTTCACGGTGATCGAGCCCGACGCGTAGCCCTTGGGCGGGCGGCCGCGTGTTTGCCCCGGTCCGGGGTGCGGGGTTCCGTCCTCAATCGCCGGACGGGCTTGGGTGGCGTCGGGTGCCCCCGTGGGGTGCGCTTTCCGGGTGGGTGGGGGTCCGGTGCCCCTCCGGGGCGTCTCCTCAGACGACGAACGTGCGGCGGGTACGCAAACGGACCCGGGTATCTGTTCGTCGTCCTGCGGGGACTCCCCTGCACGGCCCCGGACCCGGCCGCCTCGCGTCTGCGGCAGTCGTAGGGCCGGTGTGCAGGCGCGCGTGATGCAGGGGTGGGGACGTGCAGGGGAGTCCCCGCAGGAAATGGCGTACGACCCGGGTCCCTCTCGGACCGGGGTGAACACGCCATTTTTGAGGAGACGCCCCGGAGGGGCACCACCCCCCGCCCACCGGGCAGGCGCACATCTCAAGCCCGTCCGGCGATTGAGGACAAGAACCCGCACCCCGGACCGGCGTCACCGTGTCGTGAACCGTTCCCGCAGGCGGTACTTCAGTACCTTGCGGAGGGTCTCGTTGCGGGGGAGCGCGTCCACCACCTCCAGTTGTTCCGGGAGCTTGTGGACGGACAGGCCCTCGCCGCGCAGGTAGGCCGTCAGCTCGGGGAGGGTGAGCGCGGCGGCGTCCGGCGGCTGTTCGATCACCGCGCAGACGCGTTCGCCGCGCGACTCGTCGGGGAGGCCTATCACCGCCGCGTCGCCCACGCCGGGGTGGCGGGCGAGGAGGTCCTCCACCTCCTTCGCCGAGATGTTCTCGCCCTTGCGGATGATGATGTCCTTCAGCCGGCCCGTGAGCACCAGGTGCCCGCTCGGCCCGACGTGGCCGACATCGCCCGTGATCAGGAAGCCCTCCGCGTCGAAGGGGCTGGTGGAGGCCAGGTAGCCCTTGCAGACGGCTTCGCCCCGCAGCCGTACCTCGCCGTCCGTGTCGTACGGCAGCGGCTTGCCGTCCTCGTCGGTGATCCGGATCTCCATGCCCTCGGGCGGGCGCCCCTCCGTCTCGGCGAGGTGTTCCACGGTGTCGTCCGGGGCGCCCATCGTGATCATGGGGACCTCGGTCATGCCGTAGCCGTGGGTGAGCTGGACGCCCATCTCGCGGACCACCGCGTGGTAGATCTCGGGGGGTTTCGGGGCGCCTCCGCCCGCCAGCAGGCGCAGCGTGGGGATCAGCGGGCGGGCCGGGTCCTTGCGCTGCTCCGCCAGGAACATCGAGTAGAACGCCGTGGAGCCGCCCGCGACCGTCACCCCGTGACGCCGGTAGCCCGCCAGCGCGTCCGGCATCGCGAAGTGCTCGAACATCACCGCGGGGAAGCCGTACAGCAGCAGCATGACCGTGTAGTCCGGGCCGGCGACATGGGCGAACGGGAAGGCCATCGAGCCGACGTCGGCCGCCGACAGGCGCAGCGCGTGGGCCAGGCAGGAGCCGGCCGCGATCAGGCTGCGGTCGGTGTGCAGGACGCCCTTCGGGTCGGAGGTGGTGCCCGAGGTCCAGTAGATCCAGCGCACCGACGTGCCCTCGGCGGGCGGTGGGGGCAGGATCGCCGGATCGCCGTCCGGGAGGGTGTCGTACGCCTCGAAGACCTGCGGCGGGCGGTCGAGGTCCGCTGCCAGGCGGCCGGCCATCGCCGTGTGGTCGAAGCCGCGCCAGGTGCCGGGCACGGCGAGGAACCCGGCCTTCGACTGGCGCAGCGCGAAGCCCACCTCGCGGTCGCGGTAGAAGGGGATGAGGGGTGTCTGCACCGCCCCGATCCGGGCCAGCGCGAAGGACAGCAGCGCCGTCTCCAGCCGGGTCGGCAGCTGCCAGGCGACGACGGTTTCCGGGCGAACCCCCATGGCGTACAGCCCGGCGGCCACCCGCTCGCTGCGGTCCCTCAGCTCGCCGAAGGTGAGTGTGCGGTCGTCCTGGATCAGGAAGGGCAGGTCGGCCGTCAGGGCGGCCCGGCGTTCGATGAGCTCCCAGAAGGTGCCTGATGCGCCCAGGGCATGTGCGGTCTCGTTCACGGCGAACCCCTCACAGCTGACGGGTAGTCAGATCGTGCGGAGAGCGTAGAGCGCTGTGCCTTGTCGGTCCAGGGGTGCGGGGCTAGCCTGAGGGCGAAGTAAATCTGACGGGTCATCAGAAAAGCGTGCGCCGAAGGGGACACCATGACGGAACTGCCTCGGATCGTCAGCGTCGACGACCATGTGATCGAGCCGCCGCACCTGTTCTCGACCTGGCTGCCGGCCAAGTACCGGGAGCGCGGTCCGCAGCCGCTGACCGCGGGCATCGGGGAGCTCGCGTACACCGGCGGCAAGTACGTCATCACGATGGATCCCGACGGCCCGCCCACCGACTGGTGGATCTACGAGGACCTCAAGTTCCCGTACAAGCGGAACATCGCCGCCGTGGGGTTCGACCGCGACGACATGACGCTGGAGGGGATCACCCGGGCGGAGATGCGGCGCGGCTGCTGGGATCCGGCCGAGCGGCTGAAGGACATGGATCTCAACCATGTCGAGGCGAGCCTCTGTTTCCCCACCTTCCCGCGGTTCTGCGGGCAGACCTTCGCGGAGGCGCACGACAAGGAGGTCGCGCTCGCGTGCGTCCGCGCCTACAACGACTGGATGGTGGAGGAGTGGTGCGGTGACAGCGGCGGCCGGCTGATCCCGCTCTGCATCATCCCGCTCTGGGACATCGACCTGGCCGTCGCGGAGATCAGGCGGAACGCGGCGCGCGGGGTGCGGGCGGTGACCTTCTCGGAGATCCCGACCTATCTGGGGCTGCCGTCGATCCACACCGGTTACTGGGACCCGTTCTTCGCCGTATGCCAGGAGACCGGCACGGTCGTGAACATGCACATCGGGTCCAGTTCGCAGATGCCCGCCGCGTCCCCCGACGCCCCGCCCGCCGTGCAGGCCTCGCTCTCCTTCAACAACGCCATGGCCTCGATGATGGATTTCCTGTTCAGCGGCGTGCTGGTGAAGTTCCCGACGCTCAAGCTCGCCTACAGCGAGGGCCAGATGGGCTGGATCCCGTACGCCCTGGAGCGCGCCGACGACGTCTGGGAGGAGCACCGGGCCTGGGGCGGGGTGCGCGATCTGATCCCCGAGCCGCCGTCGACGTACTACTACCGGCAGATGTTCTGCTGCTTCTTCCGCGACAAGCACGGCATCGCCTCGCTCGACGTCGTCGGCCGGGACAACGCCACCTTCGAGACCGACTACCCGCACGTCGACTCGACCTTCCCGCACACGAAGGAGGTCGCCCTCGACCACGTCAAGGGACTGGACGAGGAGACCGTCTACAAACTGATGCGCGGGAACGCGATCCGGATGCTCGGCCTGGACCTCGACAAGTAGGCGCGCGCGTCATGGACCTCGCGTACACGGAGGAAGAGGAAGCCTTCCGGGCCCGACTGCGGGAGTGGCTGGCCTCGGTGCTCCCCGGCCTGCCCGGGAAGCCGGACCCCGGCGACTGGCCGGGGCGGCGGGCGTACGACACCGGCTGGCAGCGGCTGCTGTACGACGCCGGCTACGCGGGCCTGCACTGGCCCGCCGACGCGGGCGGCCGGGGCGCCACCCCGACCCAGCACCTGATCTTCCTGGAGGAGACGGAGCGGGCCGGGGCGCCCTATGTCGGGGCGAACTTCGTCGGGCTGCTGCACGCCGGGCCCACCGTCGCCGCCGAGGGCACCGCCGCCCAGCGGGCCCGCTGGCTGCCGCCGGTGCTGCGCGGCGACGAGATCTGGTGCCAGGGGTTCAGCGAACCGGACGCGGGCTCGGACCTGGCCTCGCTGCGGACCCGTGCCGTGCGCGACGGCGACGACTACGTGGTCAGCGGGCAGAAGATCTGGACCTCGCACGCGGAGGTCGCGGACTGGTGCGAGCTGCTGGTGCGGACGGACCCGGCGGCGCCCAAGCACCGTGGGATCAGCTGGCTCGCGATGCGAATGGACGCCCCCGGCGTCACCGTCCGGCCGCTGCGCACGCTCGCCGGGTCCACGGAATTCGCCGAGATGTTCCTCGACGAGGTGCGGGTGCCCGTCTCGCACCGCGTGGGCGAGGAGAACGACGGCTGGCGGGTCACCATGGTCACGCTCTCCTTCGAGCGCGGCACGGCCTTCGTCGGTGAGGTCGTCGCCTGCCGACGCACCCTGGACGCCCTCGCGGCCGAGGCGCGGCGCAGCGGGCGGTGGGACGACGCGGTGCTGCGCCGGAGGCTGGGCAGGCTGAACGCCGAGTTCCGGGCGCTGTGGCGGCTCACCCAGTGGAACGTCAGCGAGGCGCAGAGCACCGGCGGCGTGCCCGGCACCGGCGGCTCGGTCTTCAAGCTGCGCTACTCGCACGCCCGCCAGGAGCTGTACGAGGCGGCGGCCGAGGTGCTCGGCGCGGGCGACGCCCTCGACCTGGACCGGGAATGGGTGCTGGACCGGCTCTCCTCGCTCTCGTACACGATCGCGGCCGGTACCTCGCAGATCCAGCGGAACATCGTCGCCGAGCGGATTCTCGGCCTGCCGAAGGGGCGGTGAGCGGACAGTGGACTTCCGGCTCTCACAGGACCAGCGGGACCTGCGGACGGGGATACGGGAACTGCTCGCCGGCCGGTTCGGCAGGGACCGGATGCGGGCCGCGCTGGACGGCGGCGTCGGCCGTGAGCTGTGGCGGGAGCTCGGCGCGGCCGGTCTCTTCGCGCTGCGGCTGCCCGGGACGGCGGGCGGTGTCGGGCTCGGCCTGCCCGAATCCGTACTGATGTTCGATGAGATCGGGCGGGTCCTGCTGCCGGGCCCCCTGGCCGCCACTCAGCTCGCGGCGGGCGCGGTGAAGGGGGCGGCGGAGGGCGAGGCCGTGGTGGCGCTCGCGGAGGCCGGGCGGCCGGTGGGGCACCTCGCCGACGCGGACGCGCTGCTGGTCCTGGACGGGGACCGGGCGCGGGTGCTGACCGGCGGGGCGCTCCGGCAGGTCGTACGGGAGGCCCGGCCCGTGCGGTCGCTGGACCCGGGCACCCCCCTGTGGCGGGTGCCGGACCTGGCCGCGCACGACGGCGAATCGCTGCCGGACGGGGCGCGGCTGCGCCGCGAGGGCGCCCTGCTGACCGCCGCCGAACAGCTCGGCAGCGCCGCCCGCAGTCTGGAGTCGGCGGTTCAACACGCCGGTGAACGTGAACAGTTCGGAGCGCCGATCGGGGCCTTCCAGGCGGTCAAGCATCTGTGCGCCGGAATGCTGGTGCGCGCCGAGACGGCCCGTACCGCCGTCTACGCGGCCGCCGTGACGGCGGACCCGGTGGAGATCGCCGGGGCCAAACTGCTCGCCGACGAGGCGGCCGTCGGCAATGCCCGCGACTGCCTCCAGGTGCACGGCGGTATGGGCTTCACCTGGGAGGCGGACGTCCATCTGCATCTCAAGCGGGCCTGGCTGCGGTCCGGGCAGTGGCTGACGGCGGCGGACGCGGAGGAGGCGCTGGCCGCCGATCTGACCTGAACCGGAGCGGATGGTTGGCCGGTGCACACAGGTGACGCGATGGACCCCTGAGGTTCACGCTGCGGAGTGACACAGCGCAGTCGGTATGCACCGATACCGGCTTGTGTCCGTTGCGTGATTCGTCACGGGGTGGAGTCGGCGCCGGGCTCGGGTACGCTCCGTTGGATGCGAGTGGTTCTGGAACCTGGCGATCCGGATGTGGCCTGTGCGGCTGCTCCGGTCCGCGAGAGGTGCCCTGCTCGTGGTCCACACAGAGGGTCCGGGCCTGCCGGGGAAGCGATTTCCGGGGTTTTCGTGGTCTCCGGGCGTCTCTGTTCGACTCTCCGCAACGTGCGTCGCACAGTATGCACCATGCGTACTCCTTCGCGCTGGAATATGCCCGAAGCGCTTGTTGCGGTGACTGTACGTCAACCATGCTGTCTCGTAAGGGAATCACGTTCCGTGACCCTGAGGAGGCGCGAGGCGATGTGTCCGCCGGTTCGGATGGTGTGAGCGGTGCAGGTGCTTCAGGTTCAGTTGGAGGTCGGGGCCGACCCCGCGGAGGTCGGGCGGGCCCGCAGATGGGCGCGATCGCGGCTGGTCGGGTCCGGGATACGGGACGATGAGCCGCTGGCCGAGACGCTCATCCTGCTGATCTCGGAGCTGGTCACCAACGCGGTCGTGCACACCGGCTGTCCGGCCGTGCTGCGCATGCTGTTCGGCTCGACGGGAGCGCCGGGCAACGCCGGGACCGTACGGGTCGAGGTGGCCGACGCCAGCTGCCGCCCGCCGCAGCAGCGGCACGCGGAGGGCGAGGACACCGGCGGCCGGGGCCTGGAGCTGGTCGACGGCCTGGCCGACCGCTGGGGCTGGCAGCCGGAGGGCGCCGGCAAACGCATCTGGTGCGAGGTGGACCGGGGCATTCCGCTGATCCAGGTGCAGATGCAGCCCTGCGCCCAGGGCGCGGGCGCGCACGGCGCCGCGCAGGGCCCGGTGCAGAGTCCCGTTCAGAGCCCCGTTCAGAGCCCCGTGCAGTGCGACACCGGTGGCTGTGACGCCGCCGGGCGTGAGGTGGGCGCCGCGTACGAGGCGTCGCACGCGGTCACCCGTCGCGCGTAGGTCCGGTTCCGTCAGGAGCGCCGTTTCCGTCGGTGCGGGGCGCGGCCCTGCACCGGCCCGGCTCCGCGGCGGGCCGGCTCCGGGCGGTTCGGCTCCGGGCGGGTTCGGCTCCGGGTGGTTCGGCGCCTCAGAAGACCGCGACCGGGGCGACCGGTGTGCCGGTGGCGCCGACGAAGGGTTCCGGCATGGCGGAGAGCAGGAAGCCGTAGCGGCCCGACTCCGCACAGGCTGTGGACAACTTCTCCAGATTCCAGTTCTGGCCCTGCAGCATGCCCATCTCGACCAGGTCCAGCGCGTGCACCCCCAGCCACAGGTCCTCGATCTCCGGCGGGAAGATCTCGAAGGTCAGCGTGTCATTGGCGACCGCGGCCACGTCCCGCGCGCGGAACCACTCGGGCGTCCGGATCGAAAGGCCCGGTGACGGGTAGGCGTACCCGTTCTTGTCCCCGGCCAGATAGACCCGCACCTGCCCGGTCCGTACGAGCACGATGTCGCCGGCCCGCACCCGGATTCCGGCCAGCTCCTCGGCCGCGTCCAGGTCCTCGGGGGTGACGGCGTGGCCGCCGGGCAGCCGGTCCACCCCGTGGGCGCGGGCCACATCGAGCAGCACCCCGCGCGAGACGATGTGCGTGGCCTTGTCGATGCCGCTGAACCGGGCGCCGCCGTGCGCGGTGATGGTGTCGGCCGGGCGGCCGTTGTAGATCTTCCCCGAGTGCGAGACATGGGTGAGGGCGTCCCAGTGGGTGGCGGTCTGGAGGCTCAGGACCGCGCTGTCGTCGCTGGTGGCGACGGTGCCGGGACCGAACAGCTCCTGGTTGATCTGGACCATGGTGTGCAGCGGATTGACCCGCCCCTGGATCAGCCCGCTCTGCACGCCGTCCTGCTGGAGAGGGAGCGCGAGCGGGATCCGCAGCCCGGTCCGGACGGTGGCCGCCGCCTCCCGTACGACCTCGTCGGTGATGAGGTTGAGCGTCCCGATCTCGTCGTCCGCGCCCCAGCGGCCCCAGTTGTTCACGCGCTTGGCGATGTCGTGGAACTCGTCCGGCAGTGACATGGAGCCTCCTGGGGCTTGTGCCGGTGGACCTGATGACCCATAGAATCTAACGGTCCGTCAGAAACCGCGGGAAGGGGCCGGACATGGGGAACTTCTTGGCAGGCAAAGTGGTGGCCGTCACGGGTGCCGGGCGTGGCATCGGGCGGGCCGTCGCGCTCGCCGCGGCGGCCGAGGGGGCGAGGGTCGTGGTCAACGACTACGGCGTCTCCATCGAAGGCGGTGAACCCGCCAGCGAGATAGCCGAGTCCGTCGTCAAGGAGATCGTGGCGGCGGGCGGCGAGGCGGTCGCGGTGGCGGACGACATCTCCACCATGGCCGGCGGGCAGCGGGTCGTGGACACCGCGCTGGCGCGGTTCGGGCGTATCGACGGGGTGGTGTGCGTGGCCGGCATCCTGCGCGAACGGATGCTGTTCAACATGTCCGAGGAGGAGTGGGACCCGGTGATCGCCACCCACCTCAAGGGCACGTTCACCGTCTTCCGGGCCGCGTCCGCGGTGATGCGCAAGCAGGAGGGCGCGGGCACGCTGATCGGCTTCACCAGCGGCAACCACCAGGGGAGCGTGGCGCAGGCGAACTACAGCGCGGCGAAGGGCGGGATCATCTCGCTGGTGCGCAGCGCGGCGCTGGGCCTGCACAAGTACGGCGTCACGGCGAACGCGGTCGCGCCGGTGGCGCGTACCCGGATGTCCGCCAACGTCCCCATGGAGCTCAAGGAGATCGGCGAGCCGGAGGACGTGGCGGCACTCGTCGTCTACCTGCTCAGCGAGCGGGCCCGCGCGGAGAAGATCACCGGGCAGGTGTACACGATCGCGGGCCCGAAGATCGCGGTCTGGGCCCAGCCGAGGGAACTGCGCGCGGGGTACGCGGAGGGGGCGGCGTGGACCCCGGAACGCATCGCGGACTTCCTGCCGGGGACGGTGGGCACGGACCCGATGCCGATGCTTGCGCAGCTGGAGGCGATGGCGGAGGCGGCGCGGGCGGCGGCGGCGGGGGCACGCCCGAACGCGTGAGGGGCTCCCGGCACGCGTTCGCCTTCCGGCGTGGGATGCGTATGGCTGGCCCCTGCGGTGGGGCGGATCCCGGCTTTCCGGGGCGACTTAAGCCCCTCCGGCGATTGAGGAGCGGGGGTTCGGGGGCGGAGCCCCCGGTTGCCGGGCGCGCGGGCGCGTTGGGGGGGGGGGGGGGGGGGGGGGGGGGGCGGGGGGGGCGCCCGGGGGGGGGGGGGCGGGGCGGGGGGGGGGGGGCCGGGGGGCGGGGGGGGGGGGGGGCGGCGCGGAGGCCGGCGTCGTGCCCGCGCCGTTCGTCCCCGCGTAGGGC
>NZ_JBVJHB010000011.1:0-335353 GCF_055587045.1 Streptomyces sp. NPDC048671
TCACCGGTGACCAGCACTTACAGGACAGGTCTTAGCCGGAGACACTCGAATGAGAATCAATCAGGATAACGGCGTGAGACTCAGCAGTTCGGTCTCACATGGAAAACCGACTCAAGAACAAGAACACGAAAAACGCCGATGTATGGACCGCGGTCCAGCACCTCCACAAAGCAATTGCCGCCGGCGGCGGCGTCGACCCGAAACTACTTGCCCTGGTCCACCTTCGCACCAGCCAGATCAACAGCTGCTCCGCATGCATCTACGCCAGTATCACCGGCGCGAAAAAAGCCGGCGAAACAGACGAGCGACTCCACAACGTAGCGGCATGGCGCGAAGCACCGTTCTACACCGACGCCGAACGCGCGGCACTCGCACTCACCGAGGCAGCCACCCGACTCCAGGACGGCGCCGAAGGCGTCACCGACAAAATCTGAGAAGAGGCCAACTCCCACTTCACCGAGGAACAAATCAGCGCAATCAACCTCGAGATCGCACTGACCAACTTCTTCAACCGACTCAACCGCACCATCAAAGAGCCCGCCGGCCAAACCTGGAACTGAAACCAGCACAGCTCATACCCACAGACCAAGCAACAGCCACCGAACTCACCAAAACACCACCCCCGACCCCTCTTCAGTCAGAATGCCAGCCCACTCCACGTCCACGAGGACCTGCTGCACCAACAGCATGTTGACGTAGACCAAGACAGACCGGGGGCACCGTCACCTACACCGGGGTGAACCCGAAGGCCGGTGGCGCGGACGGCGGCAAGGAACTGGACAGCACCATTGTCGCCGTGGGCGACGGCGACCCCGGCCTGGTCTCCCTGAAGATCGGCACCATCACGGTCGATCAGCCGATCGTCACCAACTGGCACACCTTCCTGGCGGACGCCGTCCCCTTCGGCTGAGCCGCCAGCGAAAGCCCGCCAACCGCCCTGCGGGAACTGGTCAGTCGCGGTGGGGGCCGATGACGGAGGCCCCGTCGTGCACGGTGATCGCCATGGCCGGGCAGATGTCGGCCGCGTCCAGGACCCGTTCGTCCGGCTCGATCCCCTCGGCCCGCACACGGGCGCGCTCGCCGTCCAGGGCGAACACCTCCGGGACCGTTCCGGCACACATCCCCGAACCCTGGCAGAGCTGGGGGTCGACGTGTACGTTCCAGGTCACGGCGCTCACCACTCCACCGGCATGACGCGCGGACCGCGCACCAGCATCTCGGACTTCCAGGTGACATCGCCCGCCAGGCGCAGCTCCGGGAAGCGGGCTATGAGGGCGGACAGTGCCTCCTGGAGTTCCAGCCGGGCCAGCGGGGCGCCCAGGCAGTGGTGGACTCCATGGCCGAATCCGAGGTGCTGGTTGCCCTCCCGAGCGATGTCGAGCACGCCCGGGGCGGTGAACCGCAGCGCGTCGCGGTTGGCGGCGCCCACGGCTACCAGGACCGGGCTGCCCGCGCGGACGAGCGTTCCGCCGACCTCGATGTCCTCGGTGGCGTACCGGGGCTGGCCGGCCCCGCTGCCCAGGGGCACGAAGCGGAGCAGTTCCTCCACGGCGTTCGGTACGAGCTCCGGCTCGGCCCTGAGCCTGGCCAGCTGGTCCGGGTGGTCGAGGAGGGTGAGGACGAAGTTGGGGATCTGGGACGCGGTTGTCTCGTGCCCCGCGACCAGGATGCCCACGCAGAGATCGATGAGTTCGAGCTCCGAGAGCCGGTCGCCGTCGTCGCGGGCCTCGATAAGGGCCGTCATCAGGTCATCCTGCGGTACCTGGCGGTGCTGGTCGATCAACCCGGCCATGTAGGAACGCAGTTCGGCGCGGCTGGCGTCGAACTCCTCGGCGGTGAGCGAGCTGGTCGACAGCGCGTCGTCGCTCCATACTCGGAACCGCGGCCGGTCCTCTGTGGGCACGCCCAGCATCCGGCAGATCACCGCGACCGGCAGCGGCAGCGCGAACAGGTCGACCAGGTCGGCGGGCGGCCCGGCCGTCTCCATCTCGTCGAGCAGGGCGGCGGTCAGTTCCCGGACCTGGGGGCGCAGCTTCTCAACCTGGCGGACGGTGAACGCCTTGGCGACCAGGGATCGCAGCCGGGTGTGGTCCGGCGGGTCCATGCCGAGGATCCCGCCGTCGCGCTGCCCCTCGGACTGGCGGGGCTCGTCGTGCGCGGCGGCCGCCGCGCGGCTGAAGCGCTGGTCACCGAGGACCAGCCGGGCATCGGCATAGCGGGTGACCAGCCAGGCCGGTTCTCCGTACGGCAACTGGACCCTCAAGAGGCCCGATTGGTCGCGGACGCGCTCATATGCATCGGAAAGCTGGAGTCCGTCGGGGGTGTTGAAGGGGTAGGCAAGGGGCGCGATATCTGCGGTCGTCACTGCGGCCTCCCGGATGTAAGCAGCTGCTTACAACGGTAGGAGTGTCCTTCGCGGGCAGTCAACGACGCTTTACAGCCGTTATCCTGACGGGCCGTCCGAGAGGAATGCCGCCATGGAACCCGGTTCCGTACCGCCGTCCGAAGAGCGCCGCAGGAATGCTCGGGCCACCCGTCGCCGCCTGCTGGAGGCGGCCCGTGACCTGTTCGCGGAGCGGGGCTACGAGGAGACGACGGTCCGGAGCATCGCCGCGCTGGCCGGGGTCAACCAGGCCTTGCTGTTCCGGTATTTCGGCTCGAAACGGGGTTTGCTGACGGAAGTCGTCGCGCTCGGCGGGCTGGAGCAGTTGCGGGCGACGCCGCCCGAGGAGCTTTTCGAGACCGCCCTGCGTTCGATGCTGACCCGGAGCGCGGAGGGGGCGGAGGACCGTTCCCTGGAGGTCTATCTGCGCTCGGTCGGGCGGGGCGACGAGGCGGCCGGAACCCTGCGGGAGCTGGGGGAGGAGTACCAGGGTGCGCTGGCCGGGCTCTCCGGTGCCCCGGACGCGGTGCTGCGGGCGGATCTCGCCATGGCCTGGCTGCTGGGGATCGGACTGATGCGGACGGTCGTCGCGCGGGAGCCGCTGGCCGGTGCCGAGCCGGACGATGTCTGCCGTCTCGTCCTCGGCACGCTCAGCCATCTGTGGTCGGCAAAGCCGGGCGACGGCGAGGCGTAGGAGGCGACGGCGAGGTGTAGGAAGGGCCCCTTGTCCGTTGTATGACGATCACCACCGGCGTCCGTCCACTCCCTCCCGGTTGACCCCCTCGTCTCGTCGTTTTGTCTGTGATCGTGTTGCGTCGATCGGCAGTTCGCGGATTTGACCCGTAGTTGGCGGGCCGCGATCCGGTGACTGTGAGTTACAGTCGCTCGCGGCCTCGATGCACCAGGGCGGGTTCGCGCCGTCCTGGCCCAGCCGTATGTGGTGAGGCGTACCGGCGGTCCCGGTGGTGCGGCCTCGCGCCCCTGGTTCAGCGGCGGGCCGGACGGGCGCAGCGTACGTTCCTGGAGGTGATCGCGTTCCGGGGCAGGGCGAGGCCGAAGGCCCGTTCCAGTCCTTCGAGGAACAGCGCGATGTTGTCCGTCCAGTTGGCTGCCTTCTCCGCGATGCGGAGGTGCAGGTTGAGGAAGGACAGCGGCGCTTCCGGGGCGAACGGCGCCTCCCCCGGGGTGTACCAGATGAGCTCGTACATGTCCCGCCGGTCTTCGGCGCCGTCCTCGATCGGGAAGGGGTTCTGGTACACCCCGTCCTCGAAATAACTGAAGGCGTAAATGGCCTTGGCCATGGTCGCACCGAGCGTGATCTGCTGCTCGGGAGGCGCGTCGAGGGAGCGCGAGAAGGCATGGTCGAAGTCGTGGTATCCCAGCCACGTCCAGCCGTTCTCCTCCCCGAAGGCCAGCACGCGGGTGAGGTCGTCGGTGCCCTCCCGTGCGTCCCGCTCCTCGACCTGGTGGAGCAGCAGCCCGTCGGCGATGTCCTGCGCGTCGGCCCCGTAGGCGAGGGCGGCGTCCTCGGCGGTCAGCCCCTTGATGAACACGATTTCCGTGAAGGGCTCTTGGCGCCGCCAACTGCCGGCGATCCACGCCACGCCGTCGCCCACCGGGCCCTGGCGGGCGAGGAACTCCTCGAACGCGGCCGCCTGCTTCGGGGGCATGTAGCCCTGGCGGGCTGTGCGCGCCCTGTCCTCCAGCCAGTCGAGCTCCGCCACGGACCTCAGCTCGGCCACGACCACCCGGTCCCGCACGAAGGTCATCCGCCCCCCGTCAGCATGCACGTACCGGATGTACGGGCCCTGCGGGTCCGGGCCGAACGGGTGCCGCTGCCCCAATCCAGATCTGGGCCGGTGTCGCGCTCCGCCGTGGGCCCGTTGGGCAAAGTGTTCCAGCTCGGCGAGCTCCGCCGCGGGGAGGAGCACACTCGTCGGCTCGCCGCCGTCGACGACACACACCCGCTCGCCGGTCTCCTCGACGCGACCGACGAGACCCGCGAAGTCCGCTACGGCGTCGCTCAGTTCAACGTTGTCCATACGAGGGGACATTACTGGCGGCGATGCGACGGCCGGGCCGGGGCGGGTTCTGAACCGCCTCTGCACCACAGAGCGTCACCGCTGCGCAGCCTGACTCGCCGACAAGCGGTCAACAGACCCGCCAACAAGAAATCCACGAAACACGGCCACCTGGGGCTTCGACACCCCAGCCTCGCCAACCAACGATCAAAGTCAGAGATCGACGCCACAGGCAGCGACCCCGTCCCAGCTCCGTCCTCTGTCCACAGGCCCCGGCTCCGAAGGCGTGGTCAACAGGCCGGGCGCAGCGGGCGCGCGGCCCGTACGAAGAGGGAATCGTCATGGAGACGACATCGCCGAAGCTGCCCGAGCTCACCCCGGAGCAGATCTGGCTGGCCGCCGACTACGTGGAGCTGGTCTGGCAGGACCAAGGCAGCGAACAGGAGCGGGCCGCGCTGGAGAAGTTCCACCAGGACGGTGAGGCGCTGGCACGGCTGCCAACTTCACGCCCGACTTCTGGACCTCGCCCGTCGCCTGGGATGTTCTCGTGGCGGAGATCAAGCAGTTCGACCGTTCCGTGCGTACGGGCGTCGCTGCGATGGGTATCGAGCCGTCCTTCGTCCCAGAGGTCTGACGGCTCTTCCGTCCGGTCGGGACGGCATGGAATGATCATGATATGGCCGGTGTGATCACGGCCTAAGAGCCGTCCTGGATAGGCCCGTTCACCGGGCTGAGCCCGCCGCCAGTTCACCAAGCCGGTGACCGCGTTGCGGCGCGACGGAGCGGACGCCATCCGGGGCGACCATGGGGTCTTCCGCTGGAGGACCGAGCGTTGTTGATCGCGGTGCACTGGCATCGGCGGACGGGCCGAACCCGGACAGCCTCGCCTGTCGTACCGGAGGCCGGCTTCGCACCGATGACGCCCTTTGAGGTCCAGGTGCGGGGCGAGGCCGTCGCCCTCCCTTCGCGCATCTACATCGAGGAGCCTGGCATCGGCTTCGACCGGGCCCTGTCCGGAACCCAGCAGATGATCTTGCACTGCTTGTACTCCCGGCACCACGATGGCCGGGTCCGCCAACGGCACCTTCGAGCAGATCACGGCGTCGGGTATGCCATGGGCGAGCCCGTTCGTGACAATGCCCGGAAGCATCAAGCACGCCCGGACAGTGACCGAGCCCCGTAACGAGCTCAGCTCCCCAGCCGTAGACAGAACCAGCCGTACGAAAATCTCGCGCCAGACCCACCGATCAGCAGCCACACGTTCATCGCCAACATCTCACGTGGCCCAGAGGTGTCCCGACCAACCCGTGAACCCGGATGCCATGGAGGGCTCAACCGGACGAGGGCTCAGGCGAGTTGCTTGAGGAGTTCGGCAGCGAGCAGACCGGAGGAGGCGGGATTCTGGCCGGTGACGACGTTACGGTCGACCTCTACATGCGGCGCCCACGGCTCGCCCGCCTCGACCTTCAGACCGGCCTCGGTGAGCCGGTCCTGCAGCAGCCACCTCGCCGTCTCGGCGTTACCGGCCAGCTGCTCCTCGGTGTTGGTGAAGGCGGTGATCCGGTAGCCGGCGTAGGCGTTGGTGCCGTCCTCCTTGAGCGCGGCCAACAGCGCGGCCGGGCCGTGACACACCACGCCCACCGGCAGGCCGGACTCCAACGCCTCGGTGAGGACGCGACCGGAGTCGGCATCGACCGCCAGATCCTCCATCGGGCCCTGACCGCCGGGAACGTACACCGCGTCGAAGTCCGCCGCCCGCACGTCGGAGAGAGCCAGCGGGCTACGCAACTCCGCAGCGCCTTCCACCGCGGCCCGGACCGCGGCAGCGTTCGCCTCACCGCCATTGGCCCGAGCGCTGAGACTGGACGGGTCCGCCGG
This sequence comes from Streptomyces sp. NPDC048671, assembly GCF_055587045.1. NCBI lineage: Bacteria > Bacillati > Actinomycetota > Actinomycetes > Kitasatosporales > Streptomycetaceae > Streptomyces > Streptomyces sp. NPDC048671. The sequence goes on from NZ_JBVJHB010000011.1 coordinate 6,283, forward strand.
CGGAACCACGCCGCCCGGAGTGGCCACAGTGATCTCGTGGCCCGCGGCCTTGAACGCGTCGTAGGGGATGACCGCCTCGTCGGCCCAGAAGCCGGTGCGTACCTTGCCGCCGTCGGCCAGCGTCCGCTGATCAGCGCCGGTCATCACAAAAAGGATCTTAGCCATGTGCTCTCCTGAAGGGTTCCGGCCCGCATGGTCGCCCTCCCCGCAAGGGGGGCCGTCGCCGGGCGCCACCGTGGCGACACCCACGACGTTAGACCCGCACGCCGCGGAAGTGCCAATAGAGCTACCCGTGGAGATACCGATCCTGGCCATCGGAGATCCGATGCGAACCATGGATGCGATGACAGCCGTGGAGCCCGGACACAAGGCGTCGCTCTCACTCGCGTCGGAGCGGTCCGGCAGTCGCCACCGCCACCACGGCCCCACACCGGGCGTCGGTCCAGTCACGTACCGGGAGTGTGTCGTCGCCGGCCTTGAGGAGTGCCTCGTGGCGGACCCACAGCCGCAGCAGCGCCGAACCCGGGTCGGCGCGGTCGGCGGCGGCCCGGACCTCGGCCTCCGGGAGGAGCCGGGACAGTACCGGCAGCGGGCCGGGGCGGCGGTCCGCGGGTTCGACGTCGACGCCGATCGGGCCCGGCCCCACGGCGGCCGCCACGCGGCCGTCGGCGTGGCTGAAGGAGAGGCCGACGCCGGGATGCGTGCGCAACGAAGGCCGGCCGTGTCCGAACCTGCCGCAGTCCGGGCAGTGTTGGTCCAGCACGGTGTCGAACGGGGACCGTCCTATGAAGCGCGCGGCGCACAGCCGTACGAGCAGGCGGGCCGCCACCACGTCGTCGCGACGGCTCGGCACCCGGATCCTGGCCAGTCGCCGCAGCTCCCACGGCAGGAGCAGGCTCTCGTCCAGGTCCGGGTGGTCCAGAACCTCGCCGGTCGCCGCGACCGCCACCAGAGCCGGCTGTTGCGCCGGCTGTGGCACGGGCGGGGTCTCGCTCACGGGCGGGGGCTCACCCTGCGGCCGCCACGGAGGAGACCAGGAAGCGCTCCCGTACGCGGTTGAGCGTACGGAAGTCGTCGATGGTGACCTCCTGGAGATCGATGCTGCTGCCCGAGATCTCCTCCAGGAGGTCGATGAACTCCAGGAAGTCCATCGAGTCGATGAGGCGTGCCTCGATCAGGTCCTCGTCCGGGGCGATCTCCTCGTCGAGTCCGGGGTTCTTCTCGTACAGCCATGCGATGACACGTTCCATGGGGCGCGGTCGCTCCTTGCTCTTCGCGGATTTCCTGATTCCTGGGACCGTTCGAAGCCCAGGCTCCGGGGTTCAGATGCCGACGGCCCTCAGTTTTTCGAGCGCCTGCTCGGGGCTGCCGTGGGCCAGAATCATGGCGTGGACCCAGCGTTCGACGCCGAAGGCGACGCACGCGCTGTACACCGGTCCGTGGGAGCCCGCGCGGATGTCCAGCCGCTCGCCGAAGAAGTTGCGGTGCCGGTTGACGGATGCGATGGCCGTCCCGTCGGGGGCGCTGAACTCGTGCTTGACCGGGTCGAGCGCCATCAGCCGGGCCCGGGAGCCGCCCTTGTCGTAGAACGGGTCGTCGGCGGCGGCGCGAGTCAGTTCCAGGCCGAGGAGCGCTGCGGTCTCCTGCACGAACTCCGCACCCTGCTGCAGGTGTTCGACGGCGCCGTCCTTGGTGCCGAGGTAGAGGACTTCGCGCATGTGGAAGCCCCAGAGCCGGCGCAGAGCGTCGTAGTGGGTCTCGTTGCGGAAGCACCGACCGGTGGCGGAGAGGCGCAGGCCCTCGTCCCCGACATCGCGCCCCTCCAGGGAGAGCAGCAGTCCGTAACAGGTGGCCGACGGCAGCAGGTAGCCCGTGGGCCGCAGCGGCAGGCCGGAGGGCGGGCCGCCGCCGGCGAGGACGTCCAGCGCTTCGGAGGTGAAGCCCCCTGCTGAGACACCGAGTTGGGGGAAGTTGCGGAAATAGTCGAGCTTGGTCAGACCTTCGGCGGGCAGCAGCGGCGGGCCCACCACCTCGGGGGCGCCGAGGCGTCCGGCGAGACGGGTCAGGAGTGCGTCCAGGCCGTGTAACAGGGCCGTGTGCACGGGGTCCAGCGGGATCAGGCCGGGCCCCGGGCTCTTGAGACCGCCGTCCGGCAGGACCGTGATGCCGGTTGTGCTCATGAAAGAAATGCTCCTCTGGGGTGGTCGAACAGACGAGGGCCGGAGCCGCGCAGTGGGACCTTAGGCCAGCATCCGACGACTTGTCTAGACCAAAGGTGCAGAGCCAACTCGGCTCGGCGCGAGGGCGTTTCGGATGCGGCCACGCACCTTTGTGACATCCGTCGCGACACTCGGCATCCACTTGACAGCGGAGCAGGTCTGGACCAATTCTGCTCAGCGACGTGGGTGCTCATCTCCGCCCGCAGCAGCCATCCGTACACGCCGCCCACCGCCATCGCTCCGCCGAGGGCCGCCCCGTGCTGCCTTCGTCCGCGCCCTCGGCCGGGCCGCACACCGCCGCGCTCCCCCGTGGCATCCACCGAAGTTCCGCTGGAAGGGACCCCATGACGCCCCCCGTTACCCACCGTCGGCGACGCCCCCGTCTGCACCGGGCGGCGACGGACGCTCCATATTTCAGCGCGGACGGCGAGGCCTACCTCGCGCAGAGCACCCTGCGGGAGCTGAAGAAGACGCAGCCCCTGCGGGTGCTGTCCGAGGAGGACTTCGCGCACTGGCAGACGTACGGGTACGTCGTCGTCCGCGAGGCCGTGCCGGCGGAGACAGCACGGCAACTGTTGGACTTCACCTGGGAGTTCCAGGGGCTCGACCCCGACCGACCCGACAGCTGGTACGAGGACCGGCCCTTCCGCTCCGAACTCGACCAGCAACTGCACGTCTACGGTTTCGTCGAGGCGTACCACCACCAACTGCTGTGGGACAACCGCCAGGCGCAGCGCGTGTACGACGCGTTCGCCGACGTGTGGGACTGCGAAGAGCTGTGGGTGACGCTGGACCGGCTGAACCTCAATCCGCCCAACGTCCGCAACCGCGACCGTGCCCTGATCGAAGCCACGGACCGCGGCTTCGACATCGAGCTGCACTGGGACATCGACACCACGCTCGGCGTCCCGCCGCAGCGCGTGCAGGGCATCATCGCGCTGAACGACACCAGCCCGGAGACGGGCGGATTCCAGTGCTGCCCGGAGCTGTTCAGGCAGTTCGACGAGTGGAGGATCCGCCAGAGCCCCGGCCGTGATCCGCTGCGCCCCTCCATCGACCGGGCCGAACTGCCGGTCGTGCGGCCCGAGCTGCACCCGGGCGACCTGCTCATCTGGAACGGCCTCCTCGCGCACGGCGTGGCGCGGAACATCTCCCCGGACGGGGTGCGGGCGGTCCAGTACCTGTCGATGATGCCCGCCCTGGAGGAGCACTCCCGGCTGCGGCAGTCGAGGGTCGAGTCCTGGCGGCACCTGCGCACGCCGCGCTGGAACCGCACGCTCGTCGGCGATCCCGTACTGCACGAGTCCAAGCGGTACCCCACCGCCGCGCTCACCCCGTTGGGCAGCCGCCTTCTCGGACTGGCGTCGTGGCAGGATGCCCGGGATGGCGGCGCCGCGGTGGGCGGCGCCACGAACCCGGCTGACGGCGAGCGGGGCGGAGCGTCCTCGTGCGTCGTGTCTGCCTGACCCTTCCCACCGATCGCGCCTGCGAGGCGACGATCGCCGCCGTCGCCGAGGAGGCGGCGCAGGGCGCCCGTGACTTCGGGGCCGAAGTCCGGCTGCTGATCCTGGACTCCGCCGACGCGCCGGTGCGCGCCGCGCATCGCAAGGCGGTCGAGGCGCTGGACCCCGCGCCCGGCGTGATCGTCCACCACATGGACGAGGATGCCCAACGAGCCCTGCTGCGGGCGGTGATCAGCAGCTCCGAAGTCGCCCGGCCGGAGAAGGTGCTCGACCTGCTGCTGCCGCAGGGCGTCTCCTACGGCGCCTGCACCAACCGCGCGTTCCTGATCGCGGAGGCCCTGGGCTGCGCGTCCACCCACCGTCGGGACTCCGACAGCCGCTACCAGTCGGCGGACGGCGCCCCGGTCTTCCCCCTCCACCACGAGTTACGGTCGCTGGGCCTCCCCGCGTCCGAAGCGGCGGACTTGGTGTCCCGGCGGCGGCTGGACCCGGCGTACGCGCACCGGCGTGTGTCCCTGGTCGGCGGGTCGTTCGTCGGCGAGATGTCCGTGGACGTCGAGGAGATACGCCGGCTCGATCCAGCCGTGTACCACGAGGTCATCGGCCTCTCGATACCGTCCGGACAGCCCGAGATCTGGCGCCGCAGTCTCGTCGAGAGCTCGTTCCGGGGCGCCGGGACCACCCCGTACACCGGCGACCTGACCACTCTGACGCTCGTCGCCGCGACGCGGGTGGACATGTGCAACATCGCCTTCGACCGCGAGGTGTACGGCCGGGTGCCGCTGCCGCCGGCCCTCGACACGATCGGCAGCGACTACTTCCTCATCCATGTGGTGCAGGACGCCGGGCGGCCCGGCGTCCTGCACAACCGGCACATCGTCAACTACCAAACCGGGGAACGACGTTCGGATAGCGGATTCCTCGCCTACCAGCTGCGGCTGGCGAAGTTCATCCTGTCCACGCCGTACCTGGACGCCGTGTACACGCGGATGCGAGCAGCCGGGAGCACCCTGCTCGACGCCGCCGGACACGTCCGTGCCCCGGCCGTCGCCCACTATGTCCGGGAGGCCGCGGCGCTGGACCCCGCGGAGAACTCCGGGCGCCTGGACGTACTGGAGCGCTGCTACCGCTCGCTGGGCGGCCGCTACACCAGCGCCGCCGACCTGTTCGCCGCCCGTCGCAGCAGCCTTCTCGACCGCGCACGCACGGACATGGAGGACTTCGCGCTGCTGATCGACGCGTGGGAACCCCTGACCCGCACCGCCCGCCGTACCGGGCCGGCAGCGGCCTCGCCGGCTCCGTCCCTCTGAACCGCCCCAGGGCGCGAAAGGCATCACATGAACAACCCACCGGGCACCGCTCCCACGACGCGCCGGATCCCTCGGACGGTACGCCGGTGACGGCGGTCGCCCCCTCCCTGCGGCCGTCGGGCACCCGCACCCTCACCGTCGCCTACGCGGGCGGTGCGAGCGGCCGCGGGCCGCTCACCATGGGCCAGGCGAACATGATCCGCTGCATCCTGAGGGACGAGCCGGAACAGATCAACATCCACGACGTGTGGCCCGTGCCCCCGGACACCGCTCTCGACGCGGTGATCGACGCGCTGCGCCGGCTGGCCGTACGGCACGACGCCCTGCGCACGACGTTCCCCCACTCCCCCGGCGCCGCGCACCGGGAACAGGAGGTGGCCGCCGAGGGATCGTTCGGCGTCACCGTCCTCGACCACACGGACCTCTGCGTCGAACCGGCGCGGTACGCCGAGCAGGTGGCCCAGGCCGCCCGCGCGGAGCGGTTCCGCCTCGACCGCGACTTCCCTCTGCGGATCACGCTCCTCGTCGTCGGCGGCGCGCCGCGCTTCGTCGCCCTGGCGGCCAGCCACGCGGCGATCGACGGCAGCGCCCTCGCCGTTCTGCGCGAGGAGTGGCTGGCGCTGCTGGCCGGCGAACCCCTGCCTTCCGTCACTGCGTACACCCCGCTTGACCTCGCCGCCGAGGAGGCCGCACCGGCCGGGAGACGGAAGTCAGCGGCGTCCCTGCAGTACTGGGAGCGGGTACTTCGCACCGGACCCCAGGCGATGTTCGCCGAGCCGCGCGCGGTGGGCGCCGAAAGCGCGCAGCGCCGGCTGACGCTCCGCTCGCTCAGGGGCGGCCGGGCGCTGGCCCGGACCGCGGAGCGCACCGGCGCCCTGCCGTCCACCGTGCTGCTGTCGGCGTGGTGCGCGCTCGTCGCCCACCGGGCGGGCCAGACGTCGTGTGTGGCTGCCGTACCGACGTCGAACCGGTTCACCACCCGTCTCGCCCGGTCGGTCGCCACCGTCTCCCAGGACGCCCTGCTCTTCCTCGACGTCCAGGTGCCTTCGTTCGACGCGCTGCTTCGCAAGGCGTGGGGTGCGGCCCTGAACGCCTACCGGCACAGCCAGTTCGATGCCGTGGCGCTGTGGGAGATGATCGGGTCCGTCACGTCCGAGCGTGGCAGCCACTTCGCGCGCGATGTCGTCTTCAACGACACCAGCTCTCTGCCCTCGACGTTCGCGCCCGTCGTCGCGCGAGAGACCGAGGCGCCGGACCTCGAACTGGACTGGGGCCCGGAGCAGGTGCTGCCGACCCGCCTCCTCAGCTTCGTCCACGCCACCACGCCCCTGCTCCACCTCAGTCTGTGGACGGACGCACAGCTCTTCCCGGGCGCGGAGGCCGAGGACTTCCTGACCGGTCTCGTCAGGCTCCTGGAGGCATCCGCCGAAGCCGACGTACCGCTTGACGCGCTCACGGAGGTGACGGGCGTGCGGCCTCCCACCCGTCCCGCCGGCTGGCAGCGGGTGGACGGTTGCTGGATCTCGCCGCCGGACGTGGCGGAGGGCCTGGCGGCGGCACTGGGCGGCCTGCCTGTTCACGCGACCGCGCGGTCCGCGGACGGCACGGATACGGACGGCCGGGACGCGGACTCCCGGACCCTCACGGCGTTCATCGCATCCGGCGACGTCTCGCTGACACCCGGCCGGGCCCACGCGGCGCTGATGGAGACCCTCTCCGGCAACCCCGGACGGCTGGCCCCGCACCGGTACGTGATCGTCCAGGACCCGCCGGCACGGACCGACCTCACCTCGGCGTGGCTCGACCGGAACATTCTCATGGAAGGGACCGGTCGCGACCGGACGATGTGACATGACCAGAGACGATTCCACCGAACAATCGCGACCGGACGCCCTCCCCAGCCCGTGGAGCTCCCACCGCTTCCGGCTGTTCTTCACCGCCCGCAGCACCTCGCTGCTGGCCGACGGCATGCTGATGGTCTCCCTCACCACCGCCGTGCTCGGAGCGGGTTACGGCGCCGGCGGCGTGGGCTACGCGCTCGCCGCGTGGATGACACCGATCGCCCTGCTGGTCCTGTTCGGCGGCGTGCTCGCCGACAGGTTCACCCCGCAGGTGATGATGGTCGGCGCCGACGCCGTACGCATGGTGGCGATGCTCGCCCTGGCCGCGCTCCTGGTCACCACCGACATACGGCTCTGGCAGATCATGGCGCTGATGGCCCTGAGCGGCGCGGCGACCGCCATGTTCCAGCCAGGGCTGGCGAGCATGATCCCCCAGGTCGCCGAGGACATCCAGCGCGCCAACGCGCTGCTGCGGATCTCCGAGGCGATCAGCACACTGATCGGCCCCGGCCTCGCCGGACTGCTCGTCGCCTACTGGGACGTGGCGGGCTCCTACCTCGCCATCGCGGCCGCGTACGCCCTCAGCGCGCTGGGCCTCATACCCCTGCGGGGGCTCAGCACGGCCCGGGACGAGGGGAACGACCCGATCTGGCAGCGCCTGGCCACCGGATGGCAGGAGTTCCGTTCCCGTTCGTGGCTGTGGGGGGTGATCTCCGTGTGGGCGGTCTACGGCCTGTTCGTCTTCGGCCCGTCCCTGCCCCTGGGCGCAGCGCTCCTGACCGAGCAGCACGGTGCCGGCGGCTTCGGCTGGATCGCGTCCGCCGACGGCGCCGGCACCATCGTCGGCGGCCTGCTCGGCATGCGGGTCCGGCCCCGGCGGCCGCTGGTAGCGGGGGCCTGCGCGATGTTCTTCTTCTCGCTCAATCCGCTGGCCCCCGCGCTGGGCTGGTCCTTCCCGGTGGCGGCGGTCACCGGGATGATCGCGGGCTGCGGTTTCGCCTTCTGGGGCGTGATGTGGGCGACCAGTGTGCAGTCCCACATCCCGCTGGCCGTCCTCAGCCGGGTCTCCGCGTACGACGTCGCCGGATCGATCATGGTCATTCCGCTGGGCCGGGCCCTGTCCGGCCCAGCGGCGGAGTTGGCCGGCGCCGACCACGTGCTGCTCTTCTCGTCGGGCATGGGCCTCGTCTGCATCGCCGTGATGCTCTCCATCCCGGCGATACGGGGCCTGGGCCGCGCGCCGGTGGCGCCGGTCGATCCCCCCGTGCCCGACATGCGCAACGTCGAAGCGCTCACCGCACCCGCGACGGAGGCGCCCGGCCCCGCGGACGCCGCTCCCTCAGCGAAGGGCGACGGCGCGACGCCGTCCGCACCGGGCCGGGACGAGGTGCCGGTGTCCTGAGGACGCCGTGGCGGGCCCGCCGCTCGACCGCCGAGGGGCGGGCCGGCCCGTCACACTGCTCCGGAACCGAGCGAGCCCGCAGGCATCCGCACAGTCGGTCGCCACGTTCCGTAATACCGGGACCATGTGACCGGGTCCTCCTGGTCCCCGCGCCCGATGCCGTCGAGTTGCGTCCATCGCGCGTGCGGGTCATCATCGACGCCGACACCGAGCCTGTAGGTCGGCCGAATGGAATGGGCAGCATGAGCTCTCAAGGCGACGGACACGAAGCGCGACTCGCGGCGCCCGAGGTCAGCGTCGAGGCCGACGGGCGGCTGACCGTACCCGCCGAACACGTCACCGCACTCCTGCGGTCCATCGCCGGCACCTGGCAGGCGAGCACCCACGACGGCACCCCCGTACTGGTCATGGACGAGGACGCGAACGTCAGCCTCGAACCCGTCACCGTCCGCGCTCTCGCCCACGCCCTGGACAACATCGCCAACCAACTCGACGTCCAATACATCCACATCACCACCCACACGTCACACACCGAATAAGAGCGTCCGCCAGTAGGCGGTGAGTTGTGGCTAAGCGGCTTCGGTGAAGTTCGCCGACGAGTGTTGGTCACATGTTGAGCCCGTCAGCAGCGCGTGACAGGCTCGTGCCCCATGATTGATGACTTCGCGAAGGGCTACCTGCACAGCGACCTGCGAGAGATTCGCAAGGCGATGCTCTGGAAGCTCGACGGGCTCTGTGAGTACGACATCCGTCGCCCGCTGACCTCGACAGGTACCAACCTTCTTGGCCTGGTCAAGCACCTATCGCTTTGGGAGGCCAGATACTTCGGCGAGGTCTTCGGCCGACCGTTCCCCGAACTTCTGCCCCGGTGGGACGACACCGCCGAGCGCGGCGCCGACCTCTGGGCAACCGAGCACGAGACGCGCGAGGAGATCACCGGCCGCTACCGTCGCGTATGGGAACACTCAGATGCGACGATCACCACCCTCACCATCGACTCCCCCGGTCACGTGCCCTGGTGGCCGCGCCCCAACGTGAAGCTGTTCAACATCATGGTCCACGTGCTCACCGAGACCAGCCGGCATGCCGGACACGCCGACATCCTGCGCGAACAACTCGACGGCTCGACTGGGACAACAGCCGAATACGCGACTGATCAGCGCGAGGCAGCCGTGTGGGATGCCCACGGAGCGACGATCGAGCGAGCTGCCAAAGCTGCCGCCCAGAAGGACCATCACTTGACTTCGCCGTAGCCGCTTGGCGGATGCAGGGGCCGGCGGGCCGGGAGTCCCAGCGGTGGGTGTACCAGGCCCGCCTCCGTCAAGCAGGCCATCGTGGAGGCCGCGCCCATGGTCATGCAGTGGCCCGCGGAACGGTTCAATGAGGACTCGAAGCCGGTGAGCTCCTCCTGCGAGACCGCCCCAGCCCGCAGTTCTTCCGTCATCCGCCAGATGTCGGTTCCTGAGCCCACGCCCCGGCCCCGGAACCGGCCGTTGAGCATCGGTCCGCCGGTGAGGACGACGGCGGGCACGCCCGCGCGGGCGGCGCCCATCAGAGCGGCCGGCGTGGTTTTGTCACAGCCGGTGAGCAGCACGACGGCATCGATCGGATCGGCCCGTATCTGCTCCTCGATCCATGGCCGCGAGATTGCGGTGCAGCATCGACGTCGGCCGCCGGAACAGTTCACCGAGTGACATGGCCGGGAACTCCAGCGGGAAGCCGCCCGCTTGCAGCACCCCGCGCCTCACGGCATCCGCGAGGATCCGCAAATGGCCGTCGCACGGCGCCAGTTCGGAGAAGGTGTTGCGGATACCGATGACGGAACGGCCGTCGAAGTTGTGGCGTCCGCACCCCATGGCCCGCAGGTGGTGACGGGCTATGAACCCGTTCTTTCCGCCGCCTCCGAACCACGCGCGGCTGCGCAACGGCTCTCGCGGCGCGGCGGGAACTGCGGGAACTGCGGCGGATGTTGCTTCTGGCCCTGCCAGGCATGTCCGCGCTTTTGGCCGCGACGGGAGCGGCGGTTCGCGGTCGCGCTGTGACCGTGCAGGGGCCTGCCTCGACGACGGGTTTGATAATGCTATCAAATGACGAATTGAGGAAGTTCGATGAACAGGCCTCACAGGGACGGCCGTTGGGCAGCGTAGGGAACGCCGGACAACAGGACCGATGACCGGCCGGCCGACGCCGCCCCCCACATGACGGGAACGCTCGTGCGCTCACACGCTGGATCCGGCACCGAAACATCACAGGCTTGTCTCGCCCCCGCACGCGGCCTTGACTCAGCCCCGCGACAAGCGTGTTATTCACACAACAAGTTCGACTCTGTTGTTTTGTGGGCCTTTTTGGGGTGCTGTTCCATCGACGGCTCGTCGGCACCTCCGGCGGCCTCCAACGCCACATCGTCACCACACGACCCCTCCGGCGCGATGCGCGGCGGTCGCCTCAGCTCAAAGGAGCGTTCCATGTCCCGTTCATCCCGTCGGCACGTCGCCGTCGCCACCGGCCTGCTGCTCACATTCGCCCTGAGCACCGCGTGCTCATCGGGCAAGGAGGACTCCGGGGAGGACTCGGTCGGCAAGGTCGACGGCAAGATCTCCATCACGTACCTGCAGAAGCAGGGCGACCAGGAGTACTTCGTGGGCGAGGCGGCCGGCGCCAAGGCGAAAGCCAAGGAGCTCGGGATCAGCCTCAAGGTGGTCAACCTGGGCAACGACGCCAACAAGACGGTCAGCGAAGTCCAGTCCGCCGTCGCCCAGAAGGCCAAGGGCGTCATCATCGTCGTCCCGGACCCGGCCGTGGGACCTCAGGTCGCGCAGACCGCCAAGGACGGCAAGGTCGCCCTGCTGACCTCCGACGACCAGATCTGCACCACCGGTCCCGACCCGGCCTCCTGCGGCGAGGACGACCTCGTGTCCCGCATCGGCTTCAGCGGCGCCCAGATGGGCACCGAAGTCGGCAAGCGCGCCGCGGAGGAGTACAAGAAGGCCGGCTGGCAGGCCGCCGACACGCGAGTCGTCTCGGCGTGGAAGCAGGACGTCACCGTCTGCGGCGACCGTGTCAAGGCCGCCAAGAAGGCCTTCGACGCCGCGGTTCCCGGTGTGAAGACCATCAACGTCCCCACCGACAACACGCCGACCGGTGCCCAGGACAAGATCGCCGCGACGATCACCGCGAACTCCAAGGTCAAGAACTGGGTCGTCTGGGGCTGCAACGACGAGAACACCATGGGTGGAGTCACCGCGCTCCAGAACGCCGGGATCGGTCCCGACCACGTCATCGGCGTCGGCCTGGGCGCCTACCTCGCCTGCAAGGAATGGCAGACCGACAAGAAGACCGGCATGAAGGCGGCTCTCTTCATCAACGGCAAGGACGTCGGCGCCCTGGCGGTCCAGACCATGTACGACAAGCTCAAGAACGGCAAGGACTTCCCCAAGGAGGCCTTCGCCCCCACCAAGATGATCGACCACTCCAACTGGAAGTCCTCCGGACTCACCTGCAGCTGACCCGGCCCGCCCCGCTTCGGCCCGTGGCCGCACCGGCTTTTGCCGCCACGGGCCGAAGCGGCTGTGCTCCACGCCGGCCCGGCACCCTGACCACACTGCGCGCCATGCCTTCGAGGTGAATCGACAGATGACAAGAGCCCCCCACTCGACAGCCGGCCCAGACCCTTCCGACGGACCACCCGACGACGTGCCTCATTCCGGGTCCATCGGCATAGCGGACGTCACCAAACGGTTCGGTGCCGTGCAGGCGCTCAGCGGGATCACGCTCGACTTCCCACCAGGTCAGGTCACCGCGCTGATGGGCGAGAACGGTGCGGGCAAGTCGACCCTGCTCAAGATCCTCACCGGGGACCACCAGCCGACCGAGGGCCACGTCGTCGAGGGTGACGAGAGCATCACCCTCGACACCCCCGCCAGGGCGCGCGCGGCGGGCATCCGGATCATCCCGCAGGAACCCGAGATCATCCCGCACATCTCCGTCGCCGAGAACGTCTACGCGGGCGCGCTGCCCCGCAAGGCCGGCAGGCGGTTCGACCGGGCGGAGCTGCGCCGCCGGATCAACGCCGACCTGGCCCGGCTCGGCTTCGCCGGCGTCCTGGACCCCGATCTCCTCGGCTCACAACTCACCCCGGCACAGCGCCAGCTGGTCGAGATCATGCGCGCCCTCACCGGCAGTACGACGGCCCGTCTGATCGCTTTCGACGAACCCACCTCCTCCCTGGCCGAGCACGAGGTGGACGCCCTGTTCGCCCTGATCCGGCGACTGCGGGACCAGGGCATCGCGATCGTCTACGTCTCGCACCGCATGCAAGAGATCTTCCAGCTCGCCGACCGTATCGCCGTACTGCGCGACGGCAGCCTGGTCGGCGTCCAGCAGGCGGACACGACGAACGAAGCGGAGCTGGTGCGCCTCATGGTGGGCCGCGACCTCTCCACCATGTTCGTACGTCAGCGGGTCGCCACCGACCGGCTCGTACTCGACGTCAAGAACCTCACCACCGACGACGTGCACGACATCTCGCTGCAGGTCCACGCCGGCGAAGTCGTCGGGCTGGCCGGTCTCATCGGCGCGGGACGCTCCGAACTCGCCCTGGCCCTCGCCGGCGATCAGCCCGTCCACAGCGGCAGCGCGACCCTGGACGGCGCCCCGCTGCCGAGCGGCCGCCCCGGCGCGGTGATCCGGGCCGGACTCGGACTCGCGCCGGAGGAACGCAAGGCGCAGGCCCTCTTCCTGCAACAGTCCGTCCGGGCCAACATCTCCCTGGTCGTCCTCAACCGGTTGCGACGCTCCCGCTTCGTGCGACGGACCGCCGAGCGGGAACTCGCCCAGCGCTACACCGACCGGCTCCGGGTGCGCACTCCGTCCGTCGAGCACGAAGTGCGCAAACTGTCCGGCGGCAACCAGCAGAAAGTCGTGCTGGCCCGGTGGCTGGCCCGCAAGCCGAAGGTCCTGATCCTGGACGAGCCGACCCGCGGCATCGACGTCGGCGCGAAGGCCGAGATCTACCAGATCATCGCCGACCTCGCCGCCGAGGGCGTCGCCCTGCTGGTCATCTCCTCCGAGCTCACCGAACTCCTCGGTCTCGCGGACCGGGTCGTCGTCATGCAGCAAGGCCGTATCACCGGCGAGCTCAACCACGACGAGGCCACCGAAGAATCCATCCTCGCCCTCGCGATGGCCGACGACATCATCAGCACCCGCACCCCCGGAGCCACTTCATGACCACCACCAGCGCCCCTTCCCCAGCAGTCAAGGAGCCGTCGGAAGGACCGGCCTCCCGGCCGAAGCTGCTCTCCCGCATCAGCGGGCAAAACATCAGCCTCGTCGGCGCGCTGATCCTCGTGCTCGTTCTGTTCGGGATCCTCAACGACAACTATCTGAGCCTGTCCAACATGCAGGTCATCGCCGAGGCCGCCACCATCACCGGCCTCCTCGCGATCGTGCAGACCGTCGTGATCATCTGTGGCGGGCTCGACATCTCCGTCGGCTCCCAGACCGGTGTGGCATCCGTCGTCAGCGCCATGGTCTTCACCAGCACCAACACCAACGCCTTCCTCGGCGTGGCGGCCGCGATCGGCGTCGGCGTGCTCATCGGCGTACTCAACGGCTTGATCATCGTCTACGGCCGGGTCAACCCCACCATCGCCACCCTGGCGGGTCTCGCCGCCTACAAGGGCCTCGCCCAGCTCCTGTCGGACGGACGGGCCCAGGGCTATGTCCTCAACAACGACTTCTTCGTCTTCCTCGGCCGCGGGAAGATCGCCGGACTTCCCGTCATGGTCTGGATCCTCATCGTCGTCGCCGTGCTCGTCCATCTTCTGCTGCGGTACACCGACATCGGCCGCAACATCTACGCGATCGGCGGCAACGACACCGCCGCCCGCCTTGCCGGCATCAACATCAACAAGTACCTGATCTGCGTCTACGCCCTCATCGGGATCGTCGCCGCCATCGCCGGCATCCTGCTGACCGCACGCACCGGATCCGGCCAGCCCACCTCCGGCAGCGAAGGCCTCGAACTCAAGGCCATCACCGCCGCCGCGCTCGGCGGCGCGGCCCTCAAGGGCGGCAAGGGCGGCATCGGGGGCACCCTCCTCGCCGTCGCGCTCCTGGGGGCCCTCGAGAACGGTCTCACCGTCCAGGGCATCAACTCCTTCTGGCAGAACGTCGCCCAGGGCGCCCTGCTGGTCGTCGCCGTCGTCATCCAGCAGCGCCGCAGCGGCGAGAGGGCCGTCGGACTACCGCACTGATCCGCCTCCGCGCGGGAACCCTTCCGGGCCGGGGCAGGAGCGGGGGCGCTGCGACCGGCACGGTCGCGGCGCCCCCGAACGCCGACGCCAGGAGGCCCGGTCCAGCCGTGCCGCCGGTAACGAGAACCGGTGCCCCGTCCGGTGCGCGGGGGTCAGCGAGGCCCCACCATGGTGGCCGGCGGGCGTACGGCCAGGAGGAGGTCCTGATCTCGCGCTCCACCCGTACACCACCGATCCGTTCCGCGTCGTCGCCCAGGCGGCTGAGCAGGTCCACCGCCGCGCGGGGCCGGCCCGCGGTGATCTGGGCCAGTGCCAGGACGACAGGGGCCAGGACATCGCGGTAGTCGGGGCCGCCCCCCAACTCGTGCTCTGCGTGCGCGAGGGCATGCGCGGCCACACCCGAGCGGGGATGCAGGACCAGAGCCTGTTCCGCCGGCTCGTGGGCCTCCCTCACCCGGCCCTGCTCCGCCCTGGCCGGCGCCGGCCAGCTCAGCCACGGCCAGCTCTTACAGCTCCGCCAACGAGAGGACCCCGCTCACGCCACGTGCTGGTTGCTGGGGTACAGCGGTTACCGAGGATGTCCCGGCTACGCCTTGCGTGCGACGGCGCACCACATGGGAAGGGTGTCGTCCGGGGCGTCTGACGGTCCCGGACGCCAGCGAGTCAGCGTGACCACTCCCGGTTCCAGGATCTCCAGGCCGTCGCAGAAGCGGTGCACCTCCGAGCGGGTACGGGGAGTGGCCGAGGCGTGATTGGCGGCGCGCTCGTTGTAGATCCGCATGGATTCGGCGACCTCGGGAGCCGTGACGTCGGCGGCCGGATGCGACAGGGCGAGGTAACTGCCCGGGGCGAGGCGGTCCAGCAGCCGGCGGGTGATGTCCCAGGGGTCCTCGGCGTCCTTGATGTACTGAAGGACCGCGATGAGCATGAGGCCGACCGGCTGGTTCAGATCCAGGTTCCGGTGGGCCGCGTCGAGGATCGCGTCCACGTCCCGTACATCGGCCTGCACATAGGCGGTCTGCCCCCCGGGGCCGCTGAACAGGAGCGCCCGCGCGTGCGAGAGCACGATGGGGTCGTTGTCGAAGTAGACAACACGTGATTCGGGGGCGGCCTGTTGCGCCACCTCGTGGGTGTTCGCCGCGGCGGGAATCCCCGTACCGATGTCGAGGAACTGACGGACCCCGACCCCCGTGAGGTGTCGTACGGCTCGGCCGAGGAAGGCGCGGTTGGCCCGGACCGACGGCACGATGGCCGGGTTCGCCCGAGCGGCGAGCTCCGCCGCCTCCTGATCCACCGGATAGTGGTCCTTCCCGCCCAGCCAGACGTTGTACACGCGGGCTGGATGCGCGTTCGCGGGATGGGGTGCGGACAGCGTGTTCTCGCTCATCGTCTTGTCTCCTCGTGCGGCCGCCACAGCCAGCTCGAACTCAAGTCCGGACACGGTACCTCCGTGATCCGGCACTCGTTGCCCGTCAGCCCGGATCGTCTGGTACGCAGAGGGTTTCGTCTGGTATGCAGAGGGTTTCGCACCGGTTCACGGACCGGTGCCCCCGGGCGGTCAAGGGCCTTGCTCCGGTGAGACGTTGCGCGAGTGGCCCGTCGATCCGGCGCACGGCGAAGGCCAGGTCACCGCGGCGCGTATCCCCGCAGGAAGGCCCGTACGCCCGACTCGACAATCGCGCGTTCCGCCTCCTCCGGGAGCGGCAACGCCCCGTCGAAACTCACCTCGTTGATCTCGGTCACCGTGAGCAGCAGCAAATGGCGGGCCGCCCGCGCCGGGTCGTCCGTCGCGAGCAGGCCGTCGGCGGCCAGCGCCGCGAACCGCCCGGCCAGCGCGTCGGACGCCCGTTGCGGCCCGCTCTGCCGCCAGGCCGTGAGGAACTCCCGCGGGACATGGGCGCTTTCGGCCCGCAGCTGGCGCATGACCGCGAAATGGTCGGCGAATCGGTTCGACGCGGCGATCCAGGCTTCCACGAACTCGACGAGGTCCTGCTCGAGGTCGGCCGCCGTCACTCTGTGCAGCCGCCGGTCGATCGCGTCGAGATGTGCCTCGACGACCGGTTCCGACCCCTCGACCACCACGGCCCTGAAGAGCTGGACCTTGCCACCGGGGAAATGGTTGTAGATCGTGCGGGTGGAGACCACGGCCTGCTTGGCGATCGAGTCGATGCTCGTGCGCGTGTAGCCGTCACGCCCGAAGACCTTGCGTGCGCCCTGCACGATGGCCGACCGCTTCTCCGCCATGCCCTGCCTCATGGGGTGGCTTGCCTCTCTGCCGCTGCTGCCCTGGTCAAGCGTATTCGCTGAGGATAAAGTACAACGGTCATTGCATTGACTACTACGCTGGTTGTACCGTGCTTGCGATCGCGAAGCGCGCGAGCATCGGGGCGAGGGCCCGGCGGACATCCGTCACCGCTGTGAATGACCTCAACTCTGTTCTGTAAAAAGGCTGTGCACTCGTATCAGCCGAGGAAGGAACAACGTGCCCACCAAGACGCTGCAAATTCCCACCGCGGACGGCCAGGCCGACGCCTTTGCCGCCTTCCCCGACCGTGACGGCCGGCACCCTGGGGTGCTGCTGTACCCGGACGCCTTCGGCGTACGGCCCGTGGTGGAGGAGATGGCCCGTGAACTGGCCGGGCACGGGTACTACGTGCTCGTCCCCAACGTCTTCTACCGCCATGGCCCGGCACCGGTGATCGAACTTCCCGAGCACATCGGAGCGGAGACCCGGCCCGCGGTCTTCGCCCAGGTGATGCCCTTGATCGAGGCGCACACGAGCGAACGTGCCCTGCGCGACGCCGACGCCTACCTCAGGTTCCTCACCGCCCAGCCCGAGGTCGGCGCCGGACCGGTCGCCGTGATCGGCTACTGCATGGGCGGCGCCCTGGCGATGCGCACCGCAGCGGCACACCCCGATCAGGTGGCCGCCGTCGCCGGGTTCCACCCCAGCCCCCTGGTCACCGACGCACCCGACAGCCCGCACCGCGGCTTCCCCGAGGTCACCGCCCAAGTGCACCTCGGCCTCGCCGAAGGCGACATGTCCCCCGAGACCCTCAGCGAGCTCAACCAGGCCCTGGACGCCGCGGGTATCAGCCACACCTGCGAGATCTACCCCGGCACCGTCCACGGCTTCACCATGTCCGACACCGCGGCCTTCAACCCCTCCGCACTGCGGCACCACTGGGACCGCCTGCTCCCTCTCCTCGACCGCGCCCTGACCAACAGCTGAGGCTCCGGCCCGGAACCCCGGCCCGGAATCCGGCTCCGCAGGCCTGATGGACGCACCCCGCCGGCCGTGCCGCCACCTTGCCGGACTGCCCTACCAGCGGACGGTCCGACCCCGGTAGTCCAGGAACTGCAGTCCGCCCCTGCCAGCCTGGGCCTCAATCGTGTCGGCCACGCCGGGAATGCTCTGGCCGGTCGTCAGACGCGCGGCGGGGCCGCGCAGGTCGGTCTTCACCCAGCCGGGCGCCATGAGCAGCAGTGTGCGCGGATCGTCGACGTGTCGTGCGGCGAAGCTGCGCATCAACTGGTTCAACGCGGATTTGCTCGGCTGTAAACCTTGACGCACGGCGGTGCGCGGCCGGCCATGCGATGGCGTCGACCGTCAGGAACTGCTCGCCGGCCACGTTCGCCGGAGTGACCCCGGAGAACGCCATGACCTCACGGTGCAGATGGGACTGGTCGAAGTAGCCGCCGTCCGCGGCGACTCGGGCCGCGCCTTCACCTGAGACCAGTTGGTGGGCGGCACGGTCGAAGCGGACCAGGTTCGCCGCACGCTTGGGCGGCATACCGGTCTGCGCGTGGAACCGGGGCCACAGGCGCTTGCGGCTCCATCCCAGTTCGGCCGCCAGTTGACCGATCCGGACGCGGCCACGGCCGGCAACGATCCGGTTCCAGGCCCAGGCCACCTCCGGGTCCACCGGCGGCCGCGCGTCACGTCGGCGGGCGAGCAGCGCTGCCGTCAACGCGAAGCGTTCCTCCCAGGAGGAGTTCTCGCTCAGTTGCTCGCGAATCCGTGACGCCTCGCGGCCCCACAGGTCGTCGAGGGCCACCGACGTACCGTCCAGGTCGGCCGGGCAGACGTCCAGGACCGCGCGGGCGATCACCGGGGAGAGGCGTACCTGCACGCACTCGATGTTCTCGCCCCACGCACGAGCCTCGTAGCCGAACCCGAATCCGGGCCCGGCTACGAGGCTTCCCCGATGCCGCCGCCCAGCGCCGTCGTCCACGACGGACGGGCTCGTCCCGAACTCCAGGAGCAGCATCACGGCCGGGTGCGGGACCACCCGCAGCCCGGTGGCGGGCGCGCGAGGAATTCGGAACCCGGCCATGTCGACACCGGGCAACCGGCCGGGCCGCTGCTGACGCGCGATGTCCCACGCGGCGGGATCGCCGTATTCACCCACAGTGGACCGCATCATCAAATGGTACGAGGGCGGGTGGCTTTGTTCACGAGTAGCGGTTCTGGCTCAGCTTCTGTGGTCGGTGCCGGTGAACTACTGGGTTTGGCCTACCTGTTCGATCGCACCGTCCAGGCTGCGGGAAGTTGGCGTGTCCGGATGCCGTCCGTGAACCTACGTCATTCAGTCCGTGCGGTCGTCCTCGGCCGAGCAGCTCGCTGCGGAGAACATCAGCGGTCTGAGAGGGCGGGATGTGAGCCTTTGCCCGGTTCGCCGTTGAGTTTGGATGAGGCGCAGTGACCAGTGGTTCGGGGCGTGGTCGATACCGGGTGCCGGGCGATGGGTCTCAGCGGGCGGGAGCCGGCTCGGACGACGGCCGCCACTCCCGCCTGAGCAGCCCGTAGACCCGCGAGTCAGAGACCACGCCGTTGACAACGCAGTCTTCCCGCAACGTCCCCTCACGCACGAAGCCGAGCTTCTCCAGCACATGGGCAGAAGCCACGTTGCGCGTATCGGCCTCAGCCTGGACGCGATTCAGGTCCAGCGTGTCGAATGCCCACCGCAGCAAAGCGCGCGCGGCCTCGGTCGCATAACCGTGGCCCCACGCCGCATCGTCGAAGCAGTAGCCCAGCGACGCGCTACGGAAGTCCGGATTCCACCCGTTCAGGGTGCACCAGCCGATGAACGCCCCGTCGGAGACACGATCCACGGCCAGCCGCGCCCCGGTGCCTTCCTTTTCCATCTCTCGGCAACGGGTGATGAACTTCTCGGCGCGCGCGCGTTCGGTCCACGGTGGATCGTCCCAGTAGCGCAACACGTAGGCGTTGCTCTGCAGCGCGAACAGGTCGTTCGCGTCCGCGCCTTCGAAGGCACGCAGTCGAAGGCGAGAGGTCTGCAACGAGGGGGTGGGCAGCGACATACTCATGTTCCGTCCCGTGATCGGTGGCCGATCAATCAGACATCCGATGCCGGTCACTCGCAACGGGTTTCCCCGGCGGGCCGGCAGAACGACGTGAGGGGGCCGGCGGTGGGTTTGCCGGGCGGTTACGGTCGCGGCCTGGCGAACAGTCCCTGCTCGGTCTCATCGAGGATTCCGCGCCCGGTCAGGCGCTTCAGTCTGATGCGGACGTTGTTGATGTTGTTCGGCACGAGGTCCAGGTCCATCGTCTCGCATCTAGGCTGGCGCGGTGACTGATGAGCGGGAGCGGGTGCAGCCGTCGGGAGTGTGGGCCACGGCGGTTGGGGTGGCCAGGGTGCGGGCGCGGGAGACCGAGCGGGAGAACGCACTGTTCCGCGACCCACTGGCACAGGCCTTTGCCACCGCCGGCGGCCGGTGGCCCTCCTCGCCGCCGCTGCCCGACGACGAGGCCGCGCGACGCCGCCGGCTGGCCGTGTCGTTCTCCATCGTCATCAGGACGAAGTTCCTCGACGACCTGTTGCAGGAGGCCTCCGCGTCCGGAGTCCGGCAGGTCGTTCTGCTCGGCGCCGGCATGGACAGCCGGGCCTTCCGGATGGACTGGCCCGAGGACACCCGGATGTTCGAGGTCGACACGGCCGCGCCACTGGACTTCAAGGCTTCCGTGCTGCGCCAGGAGCGGGCCGGCGCACGCTGCGAGCGGATCACCGTCGCGGTGGATCTGCGTGAGGACTGGCCGGGCGCGCTGGCCGCCGCAGGACACGACCCGGCCGTGCCGACCGCGTGGATCGCCGAAGGACTACTGATCTATCTGCCCGGGGATGCGGTGGAGCTACTGCTGGCCCGGATCAGCACTCAGTCGGCGGCAGGCAGTCGGATGGGGCTGACGTTGGGCTCGCGCGGCGTGATCGACCGCTTCGGCGCGGACGCCGCGCCGGGATCGGCGGCGTCCATGTGGATCTCGGAGATGCCCGACGATCCGGTGGGCTGGCTGGCCGGGCACGGCTGGGAGGCCGACAGCCACACCCTGCGCGAGCGCGCCGCCACCTACGGCCGCCCGATCAGCACCCCTGCACAGCGCGATGAACGGCCCGGCGGACTGATCTCGGCGGTCCGCCGGTAGAGCGCCTCACGGCCCCTGGATGATCGATTCCAAGAGGGCCTGATGAGTGGAGCCGGCTTCATCATGCGCGCACTGACCGTCTACGACCACTGAAGTCCGCCCGAAAATCGCCTCGCCGGATGGTGCTGTGGTCGACAGTTGTCGGCGTACACCTTTGGTTGCTCCACGAGGTACAGATGAACGTGCTCAGGGGTGGATGGGTTGGCCAGGAGGGCGGGTGGGATCGTAGTGCGTGCGGGCGAGGGCGTCGTTTGCGCGGTGGACGGTGTCGGGTTGCGGCGGTGCGGGCCAGACGCTGAGAAGGTGCTCTTCCACCGGGGTGTCGCCTTCGTGTCCGTCGCCTTCGTCGCGTCCGCGTGCCTGAACGCGGACGCGGTACCAGCCCGCTCCGGCCGTGGCGAAGTTCCCGGCGTCCTCCTCGACATCTCCGCCCCAGCGGAACAGCCGCAGGTTGCCGCTCGTGCTGCGGATACTCACGTCGACTATGGTCTCCCACTCCTGCTCTGAAAGGAGTGGTTCATCCGCGCGGTGTTGGGTGGTCAGGCGTATACAGCCGGTGTGGGTGCCCGCGAGCACCGTGAGATGCTCCGGGCCCCCGGCCACTAGGCTGTTTCCGTCGAAGATCCGCTCGACCGTGTCGGTGTCGTCGTACTCGCTGAGGAACTCATCACCCTGTAGGTAGTACTGCCCGTAGGAGACAGACATGCGATCTGAAGTCCACGTGGTATAGCGCATCCACCGGATCATGCCCTGCCCCACTGATGGCACTGAAGCAGGCCCGTTCCCGGCTGGCGTCCTTGGACGGCCGTGCACGTTCATCCGTACCTGACTGTGCACATTGCGCTGTACGCCGACATCGGACAGGGCTGGGACACCGCGCCGGATGGGATGAGTGGCCCATCGACATCGAGAAACAACAGGGACCGCTGCACAGGGCCAGTCACGGAAACACGATAGCGACAGATCTCCACCGGAGACCGCCTCGCTGGCCGACAGCCGCCCGCCTGCTGTTATCTCTTATCTCTCGTGAGCATCCACGGTCCCCAAGATCCGCAACTGCTGCTCGTAGCAGCAGACAAACGCTGCTGCTACGGAAGTGCGGCCGGGAACATTTGTCCAAGCCACCGACGCGCACCGGCGACGACAGTGGGCCCATGACTCTCCCTGACGGACAACCTGATGTGAACGCCGACGCCGAGGCCACCGGGGATTCGATCCTGCCCCTGCCCGGTGGCGACATCCACGTGTGCCAGGACGGCCCGCGCGATGCTCCCGCACTCCTGCTGATCCACGGTTCCGCCTCCTCGACCCGCTCGTGGGACCAGCTGGTTCCGCTGCTGACCGAGTCCCACCGCGTCATCCGGATTGATCTGCCCGGACACGGCCGCTCGGCCGAACCGTCCGACCGCGGCTACGAGATCCCCGAGCAGGGACGCACCGTCGGCGCGGCGCTGGAACAGCTCGGCGTCGAGCGCGCCCTCGTCGTCGGCCATTCCAGTGGCGGCTACGCCGCCACCGCCCTCATCGAGCAGCGGCCCGACCTGGTGGCCGCCCTTTCGCTCATCAACACCGGACCCAGCCTCAACGCCTTCATCGCACCGGAGTCCGCCGCGTTCACACCGGAGCAGTGGCCACCGGCCGACGAGCAGATCCGCCGGTTCGCCAGCACGGCTTTCCGCGCCGGCTACCAGATCCCCCAAGAAGTCGTGGACGATCTGCGCGGGATGACCTTCCACGCGGTCGCCGCGTCCATGCAGGCGTCCCGCACGTATCTGGACGAACAGGCGCTCCCGGACCGGCTGGCCGTCCTCGGCAAACCGCTGCAGGTGATCTTCGGCGACCAGGACCGCAGGTGGCGGCCTTCGTCCGCTGCCGGCTACCGGGCCGTTCCGGGCGCGCGAGTCGAGTTGCTGGCCGGTGCCGGCCACACGCCCATCCTGGAGGACCCGTCGCGCACCGCCGCGCTTCTCCTGGCCTTCACCGCGCTCCACTCGGTGCGGGCCGACTGAACGAGACGGACGATCGCCAAGGGCTGTGGCCCGGACGGATCAAGCGGAGTTCGGCATCTGCCGGCTTCTGTGTTCCGGTGAACCGGCGATCCGGGCCAAGTGCCGGTACAGATGCGTCGCGGTCACAGCGACGAAGAGTGCGAACAGGGTGACCGGCAACAGCCCGAGGGGGCGGAGCACATACTCCGGGTGCTGCGAGATCTGCGGCCAGTTGACGTAGTAGTTGGCGGTCATGTCCACGGACATGACCGCGACGGCCACCAGCACGCCCGCCGGTCGGAGCCGTGCGAGCAGAACCGCTGCGAGCGGGTCGAGCAGGACGAGAGCGACGAAGTAGACGCGGATGGGCGCCGGTGCGTACGAGGCGTAGCTGTTGTGGCCGCCGCCCGCCAGGTCCACGAGGTGCACGGTGGTGCCCCAGAGGAAGCAGATGACGTACGCCGTCACAACGAAGCGCATCCCCCGCGGCAGACGACGCGATCGCCGGTCTCCGTCCTGGACGGGTGGATCTGTCGTTTTCCTCTGTTCCATGCCGCCCCCGGTTGACTGGCGGCACTCTACTTCGCGGACAGGACGCCATGGGCATCGCGTGTTGAAGCCGGCTCCATGTCCTGGACCGAGATCCTGGGCACTGTCCGGCTCGGGCCGAAGGGCGGCGCGGCCCCGTCGTGTGCCCTGCGGATCCTGGCCCCGTGGCGGGCGCACCGAGGCGTTCGTGGACGACCGGCCGGTCGTCGGTGCGACCGATACCCATTGTGCACGCGGCAGGATCGGGCTCAATGTGTTCGGAGGCCGTGCCGCCGACCAGGACACCCACGTCACCGCACTTCAGGAGACCTCACCCTCATGCTCGACAGAATCGACCTGCTGGTCATCGGCGAATGCGTCGCCGACATCGTCCGGTTGCCCGATGCCGCCGACCAGGTCCACCCGGGAGGCAGCCCGGCCAACGTCGCGTACGGCCTGGCCAGGCTCGGACACGGCGTGACCCTGCTCACCCAGCTCGGCCAGGACGCCGACGGGCGGCAGATCCGCGACCATCTGACAGGTGCCGGGGTCGAGGTGCGCACGGACGGTGCCACGGCCCCGACCCCGTCCGCCGCCGTCACCCTGGACAGCGCCGGGCGGGCCGCGTACACCTTCGAGATCAGCTGGACGCTCGGCGCGGTGTCCTTGGAGCAGCCGCCCCGGCATGTCCACACCGGGTCGATCGCCGCCGTGATGGAACCGGGTGCGGCCTCGGTCGTCGCCGCCGTCGACTCGCTGCGGACGGCCGCGACCGTCAGCTACGACCCCAATGTGCGGCCGGAGCTGATGGGGGATCATACGGACGCCGTCCGCAAGGTCGAGCGCTGTGTCGCGCTCAGCGATGTGGTCAAGGCCAGTGACGAGGACCTGGAATGGCTCTACCCGGGGCAGGAGCCGGGGCGGGTCGCCGAGCGGTGGCTCGCCATCGGACCGGCCGTCGTCCTGGTCACGCGGGGCGGCGACGGTGCCCTGGCGGTTCTGCCCGACGACCGGGTCACGGTCGGGGCGCCGGCCGTCGACGTCGCCGACACGGTGGGGGCGGGGGACGCCTTCATGTCGGGCACCCTGCACGCGCTCGTGGCGCACGGACTGCTCGGCGCGAACGGCCGGGAACGGCTCCGCTCGATGGACCGGGCCACCGTCGCCGACGTCCTGCGCCAAGCGGCGGCCTCGGCGGCCGTGACCGTCGCCAGGGCCGGCGCCAACCCGCCCGACGCGGCGGAACTCGCCGGGGCGCTCGGCCGGACCGGCGGTTGACACCGCGCGTCGGCGCGGCTGAGGGCGCGTGTCGGCCCACGTGTCGCGCCGGTGCCTCACGCGCTATCCCCAGCACCATTTGGGGTCCCGGCGGGCAGCGGCGATGAGCGGCCGGGTGGGTTTGGGGCGGGGCTGGAGCCGGTTGCGCACGGAAGGCCGTCCGGGGGCGGGCGCGCTGGTGGCGGTGAGGGTGCGGATGTGGTCGGTGAAGCCGGGGGCGGGCAGGGGCAGCTCGAAGTCGCCGATGTGGCCGACGGCCGCGGGAACGTAGTCGAGCACGGCACCGACCATGGCGGGTACCGGGGCCGGATCGGTCTTGAGCGCGCCGAGAATGCGCAGCGCTGTGGGCAGCAGGCTCGCGTCGGTGGTCGTCACCGCGTTGAGCGCCTCGCTGACGATGCCTGGCACGTCGTCAGCGGTGACGTCGGGCACGGCGTCGGTGAAGTCGTCGGTGGAGGGGGGAGCGCTCTGGATCTGCTCGGTCTGTTCGTACCACCAGCGGGCTTCACCGTGCTCGCCGAGCGCGAGGTGGTGGAGGTAGAGGCAGTAGGAGGCCGCGGGGTCGCCGGCGCCGGCCGCGTACTGCCACCAGAAGCGGGCCTTCTCCTCGGATTCGGCGAGCTGGAGGATGCAGCCGAGGACGCGCGCTCCCGGAGGTTCGGGGAGTTGTGGGGTGAGGAAGGTGTCGAGGGCGCTGAGGGCGGTGTTGCGGGTGACGACGGTTTCGCAGAGGGTCTGCAGGTTCTGGGCCGCTTCGTGCTCCGTCGGTTCCTCCGGTACGGGGGCGGATGGTGGCGGTGGGGCGGAGGACGGGCCGGTGGTGCGGAGCCGGGCGAGGAGACGGGTCTCGGCGGCGTTGATGTCGTCCTGGGTGTAAGGGGTGGTGACGAGGCGTGCGCGGGAGAGGAAATCCGTGATGTGGCGTGTCATCGCCGTCCTTCCATGGCGCGGTCGGGTCCCAGGATGTCCCGCAGCCGGCGCGTCGCATGACGGACCGTGGAGCGGACGGTGGCGCTGGTGATGCCGAGGACGTCGGCGACCGCGGGTGCGTTCAGCCCATGGAGGTAGGTCATCACCATGACGTCGAGCTGACGCTCGGTGAGCTGACGCATGGCCCTCATGAGGGCGAGGGACTCGGTGATCTGCCCGTACGGGTCCACGGCGTCGCGCAGGGCGAAGGTGTTGAAGGCCTCGTCGTCGAGCAGCGGGGGCCGGCGCCTGCGCGCACGGCTGTGGTCGTTGACCTTGTTGCGCATGACGGTCCAGGCGTAGCCGGCGGGGTTCTCGACGAGCAGGACTTTGTCCCAGGTGCGCAGCAGCTGCTCGAAGGCGCTGTCGATCGCCTCTTCGGCGTCGTGGCGGTTGTGGAGGAACGTCTCGGCGTAGTGGATGTAGCGCGGGCGGTTCATCTGGTGGAAGGCGGTGAAGGAGAGGTCGGGGGGCTGCTGGGTCATCGGATCGGTGCCCTGACGGGTGCGGCTTCGGTACTCGGTCACCGGCCTTCCGTCCTTTCGTGGGGACGGCGGCTCATCTCGCTCGCCCCGGCCCGGACTCCCGCGGCCGCCAGGTGGCGCAGCAGGGTGAGGGCGTCCTTGCCGAGGACGCGGATCGTGACCGCCAGGATCATCAGGTCACCTACGAGGTGGGTCGTCACAGGCGAGAGCCTCTGTTCGTGCGAAGAGCCGGGCGCTTCTTCGAGCCCGGGAAGTGCGCGGGTAGTGCGCCCCTCACCCTCAACAACACCTCGGAACGAACAAGTGTGCAGGGGCAATTCGGGGAAAGTTACGGAGCGACAGACCTGGTGACGCACAGATGTTCCCTCCTGCTCATCCAGCACCATTAGCCACCCCACGCCACGCGCACGCCAGCACCGTCACCAGCGCACACGCTCCACGAGCGGCACTTTGCATAAATTTGCGCGAATCCAGCAAACATTGACAGTGACTCAAGTCACACACTCGGGATCACCCCGTCGCGGCGGAGCTGTAAACCACGGCTTCTCCACGGCCACAACTCCCGTACGCGAAACATTGGATGTCTTGTGGGGCACAACCATCTCCGTGGGGTCGCCGTCCTACGGGGTGGATGTGAACAGGCGACCGAAGGAAGACTTCATGCTCTGGATACGACGCCCTGACACCCACAATGCGCGACGGACCGGCAGACGGCACGGCGCCCGTGCGGCAGCAGCGCTGGCCGCCGCACTCCTGATCTCGGGCGGTCTGACCGCTGTGTCGCTCACCCCCGGGGTGGCCCACGCGGCCGGGGGCCGCGCGGCGCCGGCGGAGGACTTCAACGGCGACGGCTACGCGGACCTCGTCACGGCAGCCCCTGGCGCGACTGTCTCCGGCAAGGCGCAGGCGGGCTATGTGGCGGTGACGTACGGCTCGGCGAACGGCATTGATCCCGCGCGCAAGACGCTCGTGAACCGCTCGACGAGCGGAGTGCCCGGATCGGCCACCGCGAAGCAGCGGTTCGGGGACACCTTCAGCAAGGGGGACCTCGACGGCGACGGCTACAGCGACCTCGTGATCGGCTCGGCCAAGGGGTCTGCGGGCAGCGTCATCGTGTGGGGTTCGCCCTCGGGACTCACCGGCGGCACCGCCATCGCCGGCTACGGGCTGACCCCGCAGGTGGGCGACTTCGACGGTGACGGAAAGGCCGATCTGGCGCTGCTCGGTGACGCCGAGGCCGAAGGCGATGACTCCGTACCGCAGTCGGCGAACCTGTGGAAGGGCCCCATCTCACGCGCGGGCAAGCCGACCGCCCGGCTCAATTTCCTGGACAAGTCGGAGTGGTGGGGCGACAACGGCTCCGGTGCGGGCTGCGCGGCCGACGACTCGTGCGTGAACGGCCCCCACTCTCTCAGCGGGCCCAACACCGCCACGTCGGTCGGTGACGTCAACGGCGACCACCGCGACGACATCGCCATCTGGGCCTACGAGGGCGACGGAGTCTGGGCCACCCATGTCCTGTACGGCGGCGCCGGCGGATTCACGGAGAGCGGCACGCTCGGGGACATCGGCTCCGAGGGCGACGACAGGGCCACCGACATCGGTGACGTGGACGGCGACGGCTACGGCGACGTGGTGATCGGCAGCGGCGGCGAGATCAGCAAGGTCACCGTCCTGTACGGCTCGGCCTCCGGCCCCTCGTACGACCGGGTGCAGAGCTTCGACCAGTCCCTGCCCGGGTTCTACGGCGCCGAGGAGGAGGGCGACCACGTCGGCTCGTGCGTCTCGGTCGCCGACGTGACCGGGGACGGCCGCGCGGAGATCGCCCTCGGTATCGACGGTGAGGACTTCGGCAGTCTGACCGACGCCGGCTCGTTCGCGCTGCTTCACGGCACCGCTTCCGGTGTCACCGGTGAGGGCAGCCAGGTGATGCACCAGAACACCGCGGGCGTGCCCGGTGTCGCGGAGACGAACGACCAGTTCGGGGCGGCCTGCGCGCTCCTCGACATCAACGGCGACGGCCATCGCGACCTCGCGGTCTCCTCGACCGCGGAGAACGCCTCGGCCGGAGCGGTGTGGACCCTCAACGGCACCGCCGACGGCCTGACCACGAAGCTCGCGACGGCCTTCGGTCCGGGTGATGTCGGGGGCCCGGTGACCAAGGCGCTGTTCGGCAGCTTCCTGCGCTGACGGCACCGCGTTGCTTGCGGCGTTGGGGGGGGGGGGGGGGGGGGGCGCCCCCCCCCCCCCCCCCCCCCCCCCCCCCCGCGGGCCCCCCGGGGGGGGGGAACCCCGCCCGGGGGGGGGGGGGCGGCGGGGGCGGGGGGGGGGGCGGCGGGGGGGGGGGGGGGGGGGGGTGGTTGGGGGGGGGGGGGGGGGGGGGGGGGCGCCCCCCCCCCCCCCCCCCCACGCCGGACACCGGAAGCCGTCGGGACCCCTGGAGCCGGCTACGACGACGGTCGGTTCGGTTCCGGAGAGACACCCCTGCCAGGGCGGAGCGCTCGCCCGCCGAGTGTTGCGCGGCGCACGGTGGTGCCGGCTGCGGATCGCGGATGATGGACTCGTGCCATGAAGACACTGCCGCCCCGCGTCCTCAAGGCGCTGGAACAATTCCACGCCGCCCGTCCGTGGGACCACAACGCCCACTATCACCGCTGGATCATGCGGCAACTCCCGAGGCGCTTCGACACGGCTCTCGACATCGGATCGGGCAGCGGGGACCTGGCCCGGTTGGTAGGCACACGTGCCACGTCCGTACAGGGCCTGGACGCCGACCCCACGATCGTTGCCCGAGCACGGGAACTCACCGCGCCGGCCGCGCCCGTCACGTTCACCGTCGCAGACGCGCTGACCGGCATACCGCCCGGTTCCTACGACGTGATCACGTGTGTCGCCGCCATCCACCATCTGCCGTTCCCCGAAGCTCTCGCGCTGTTCCGCCGGCACCTGGCACCGGGCGGGACTCTGGTCGTCGTAGGACTCGCCCGAGCACAGTCGCCCGGCGATCGCCTGCTCGGCACAGCCGCCATCCCGCTGAATATCGTGATGGCCTGGGCCAAGAACCGGGGGCGCACGTCAGCACGGCCGGAATCAATGACCGCTCCCACCCGGCCGGCGACGATGAGTTTCGCCGACATCGTTCGTGACGCCCGGAACGTGCTGCCCGGTGCGCGGCTCCGCCGACGGGTCTTCTGGCGATACACATTGGTCTGGCACCAGAACTGACGCGTGCCCCGATCGGCGGGCTCGACGGCGAGGCCGGGGAACAGGTCCGGCGCCGTACGCACGCCACGGGGCCTCTCGGCAGGTGACGAACGGAATATGTCGCGATGTCCCGGGTCCCGGACGGGGCGGGCCCCGTCATGGGCGCGGCGCGGGCTCCTCGGGGCGCACAGCACCGCCGGCATCCCCCGTCACACGCGTGCCCGGATGCCACAGCGAACAGATGAAGGCCAGCACGAGGGCGCCTGCCATGGAGTAGAACACCCACTGGTTCGCCTCGGCGAAGTCCAGACGGATCGCCTGCATCGACTCCCGCGTCAGTTCCGCGGCCCTGCCGCCACCCGTGGGCTGCCGCGCGTCCGCGTTCCCGGTGACGGCTTCGGCGATGTGGTGGGCGGCGGCGTGCGCGGCTCCGCGCGGCACGCCCTGCGCCCGCAGCGTCTCACCGACACGGTCCACCGTGACGTGCGTCAGCACCGTGCCGAACACCGCCAGGCCGATGCTGGCGGCGAAGTTGCGGACCGTCTGCGTGATGCCGGTGACCTCGCCGTACGAGGCGCCGATCGACCGGTTGACGGCGTCGGTCGAGGCGGGCGCGAGGAGGAAGCCGATGCCTGCGCCGGCGATCGCCGCGTACGGCCACTGGTCGTGCATCGCGAGCGTCGTCAGCTTGGCGGCCCACAGGGCGAAGCCGACCGCCCCGAGCGCGGCACCGATCTTCAACGCCGGGCGGACGCCGCGCTTGTCCAGGATGCGGCCACCCCACTGGGAGGCGAGGGCGAACCCCACAAAGAAGTACAGCAGGTAGAGCGCCGCCTGGTTGGGCGAGGCGCTCAGGGAGACCTGGGCGTACACCGAGGCGAAGAAGAGCATGGGCACGAAGGCCGTCATGGCGAAGAAGAGCACGAGCATGTCGACGGCGAAGGCCCGGTCCCGGAAGACCTGGAGCTTGATAAGCGGGTGGCGCCGACGCAGTTCGAAGCGGCAGAAGAAGGCCAGGATCACGAGCCCGACCACGATGCACGCCCATGTCGCCACCGCGTCCCAGCCCCAGGACGCGGACTGCTGGAGTCCCAGTACGGTCACCCCCATGCCGACCGCCATCAGCACGGTTCCCGGCACGTCCAGCGGTTCCCGGTTCGAGCTCTCGGGGATGCGGGCGAGTACGGCCAGGACGATCGCGATCACGGCGACGGGGACGTTGATCCAGAAGATGGCACGCCACGTCCATTCGGTGAGCCATCCGCCCAGCAGCGGGCCGATGGCCGTGAGCGCACCCGAGACGCCGAAGAACAACGCCAGCGCCCGCCCACGCCGTTCCACCGGGAACACCGAGATGACCACGGCGAGCGCCGCCGGAAACATCAGGGCCGCACCGAAGCCCTGGATCGCCCGGAAGCCGATCAGCCACGCCTGGGCGTAGTCACCCGTCGGCACGGCTCCGCAGAGCACCGACGCGATGACGAAGACGAGTGTGCCGCAGAGCATGACGCGGCGATGGCCGTAGATGTCGGACAGTCGGCCGCCGAACGCGAAGAAGGCGGCGAGGGTGAGCAGGTAGGAGTTGATGACCCACTGCATCTGCGAGGAGGTGAGGCCCAGCTCGTGAATGATGTCCGGTGCGGCGATCGCCACGATGGTCTGGTCGATGAACGTCATCGACACCGCGAACATCATCGCGGCCAGCGCCAGCGTCTGGTTCGGCGGCCCGTTCGCCCCGGCCGTCGCGGGGCGGTCCGGACCATGTGCCTGCGAAGCCGAGTTGCTCATGGCCCAATATTCTCCGCACCCACCCCCGTGCGCACGCCGGGCGGCAACGGGACCCTTGTCAGTATCCAGAATCCTGGTTACTGTTTGATTCGTGAACGATTTCGATGACCGCTTCCTCACGCGCAACGGCCTCGCCGCGCGGCAGCTCGCCGTCCTGCTCCTGCATCACGAGCCGGACACCCGCCTGCCCCGCGTGCGCGACTTCGCGGAGAAGCTGGGCTGCGGAAACGGTACCGTCCAGGCGGCCCTCCACCTGCTGGAGGACGCCGGAGCGATCTCCACGACCGCCCGCGGCCATCTCGGCACGTTCCTCGTCCACTCGGACCGCACCGTCCTGTGGCGGCTGTCCGGCCTGGGGACGCTGCTCGCGGCGATGCCGCTCCCCTACTCGCGACGGTACGAAGGCCTGGCGACCGGGCTGCGCAGCGCGTTCGAGGAGGCCGGCGCACCGTTCGCGATCACGTTCATGCGAGGCGCCGGAGCCCGGACCGCCGCACTGCTGGAGGGCAAGGTCGACCTGGTGGTCCTGTCGCGGTTCGCCGCCGACCAGCTGATCGCCGAGCACCCGGTGGAGCTGGTGGCCGACCTCGGTCCCGCCACCTACGTCGGCGCCCACGGCATGCTGGTGCGCCGCGGTGTCGACCTGGACGCTCCCGGGCTGCGGGTGGCGGTCGACCACGCCTCGGAGGATCTGCGGATGCTCGTGGAGCGGGTCTTCGCCGGCCGGGAGGACGTCGAGTGGCGCGAGGCGTCATACATGCAGTTGAGCGACCTGTTCGCACGGAACGAAGTGGATGCGACGGTCTGGAACCTTGACGAGGCGCAGGACCGGCTCGGCATCAGCGTCGACGTGCTTCCGCTCGGGGACGAGGTCAACCGGGAGCTGGCCCTGCGCAACTCCACCGCCGCGGTGATCGGCCGGTCGGACGGGGCCGGGGCGCTCGCCGCGGTCCGCGACTCGCTGGATCTGTCGCTGGTGACCCGGCTGCAGAACGAAGTACTGCGCGGCGAGCGCGTCCCCTCGTACTGACCAGCAGGTTCAGTGACCGGAGTCTCATAAATCCGGGGCGTCGTTCGCCCTCAAAATACAAAATCCTGGTTACTGTTGATTTTTAGGAGGATCACCATGGACGACCAGCTCGCACTGCGGATCCAGCTCTTTCGCGAAGGCGGTCAGGTCAGGCCCGAGGTGGCCGACTTCGTCACCGCCGAACTGACCTCTCTGGAGGCCGAGGGCCGCACGGTCACCGAAGCGACGGCGGGAATGCTGACCAGCCATCTGATGATGGCGCTCGGCCGGATCCTGGACGGCGAGGCGATCGAGCAGTTCCTCACCGACGACCAGGTCGCCGCCGAGCTGGCCGGGCATCCCGACGCGGTGGCCCGTGCCCGTGCAGTATCGGCCCGCGCCGAACGGGAGCTGGGGGCCGCGCTCCCCGAGTCCGAGGTCAACTTCCTCGGCATGCATCTGGCCGTACTGGCCCAGCAGTCCCCCTCCGCGCCCACGTCCTGACCGCTCACGGCAGGCGCCACGTCCCCCCTTCGCACAGAGAGAAGAACAGCCATGACGAAGATCCTCACCGGTGGAGTCGGCAAGGTCGAGGTCACCGCGGCCATCGGCAAGCTAGGCATCGACTCGCTCGATGTCGTCGTCTCCAGCGACATGGATGCGGCGATGAAGCTCCGGGCCGGCCAGGCCGACTACTACCTGGGCACCTGTCACACGGGCGCCGGCGCCTCGCTCGGCGTGCTCGTCGGCCTCATGGGCAGCGCCGCCTGCCACACCTTCGGCCGGAGTGTTCCGACGGAGGAGAAGGTCGCCGAACTGCTCGCCGACGGCAAGAAGGTCTTCGGCTTCTCGATGGACCAGATCGACATCATCGCCCCCCTCATGGCGCGCGCCATCGCCGCCCGCGGCTGAACCCAGCCTGTTCTGATCATCCCGGGCACCAAGGAGTGACTCGTGAGCACCACACTCGCCGCCGGCGCCAGCCTTGACTTCACGCTGGCCCAGCAACTGACCGTGATAGCCCTCTGTGCGCTGACCGCCTACATCGCGCACATGGCCCTGGCCGTCTTCAACGACGGGGTACGCCCCTTCATGCTGGACTTCATCCAGGGACGCACCACCCGCAGCGCGACAACGGCTGTCTCGTTCGGTCTCTCTGCCGGATTCATCTTCGGACTCGGTGCGCCGATGGCCCTGTCCACGGGTGTACTGAACCCGTGGCTGCTCTTCCTGCCCACGGACATCCTCGGGATGCTGGCGCCGAGGAAGTGGCTCGCCCCCATCCTCGGCGGCGCCTGGGGTGCGGTTGTCGTGTTCGGTCTGAACGGCGCGAACAACGTCGCGCACGATCTGCCGGTCGACTTCCTGACGGCGATGCAGCAGATGTCGACGCCGATCCTGTTCCTCTTCTCGCTGTTCCCGGTGCTCGCCATCACCAAGCAGTTCGGCCGCAAGTGGGGCGGTATCGCGGGCGTCCTCGAACTGGCCCTCGTCGTCATGACCATGAAGCTGTGGCCGAACATGTTCGCCGGAGCACTGGCCATGGCCGTCGGTGTGCTGATGCTCATCGGGCTGGCGGTCGCCAAGGACGTCAGGCAGCGCCGGGCCGACCGGGCGTCGGGCGTCGAGGAGGTCGTCCTTGAGAACGACCCGATGGCGTCGCTGTTCAGCGCCAGCGCGGCTCGTCTGCGCAAGTACCTGCCGCTGTTCATGGTCCTCGGGGCCGGGGTCTGTGTGCTCGCCCAGATGCACATATTCGGCGGCGGTGAGGCAACCAGCTTCCTGATCGCGAAGGGGCAGTACTCCGAGGCCGCCCAGGTCGACTTCTACCGAGTGTTCGGCTTCATCCCGCTGATCGCGACGACCGCGCTCGCCTCCGGCGCGTACGGCATCGCCGGTTTCACGCTGGTGTACCCGATCGGCTACCTCATGCCGAACCCGTTCCTGGCGGCTGTCGTCGGTGCGCTCGTGTTCGGCGCCGAGGTGCTGGCCCTCTCCTGGATCGGCAAGGTCCTCGGCAAGCTGCCCAGCGTCCGGGACTCCTCGGAGCACCTGCGCAGTGCCATCGGCGACACCCTCCAGCTCGCGATCCTCTTCGGTTCGCTGATGGCCGCCAACGCCATGGGCGGCGGACTCGGCATCCTCGTCGTCGGCGGGCTCTATCTGCTGAACGAGGCGATGGGCCGGCCCATCGTGAAGATGGCCGCGGCACCCGCGGCCGTGATCGTCGGCGGCATTCTGCTCAACGTCCTGTACTGGCTCGATCTGTTCACCCCGGTCAAGGGCTGACACGCCCCCCGGACCGGGGGCCTGCCGGCCCCGATACCAGGGCCGGCGGGCCCCCGGACCGGACCGGGCCCGTACGCGAAGAAGGAACCCCCACGATGAACCACCCCGCCCCGCACACCCTGCGCACCGTCACCGGCGATCTCCCGACCGCCTCGGTACGCGGCCCCGCCCTCGCCCACGAACACCTCGTCCTCGACCTGGACCAGCGGGGCGACGGCGCGGCCGTCCTCGACCCGCGACACCACGCGGCGGCCGTGACAGCCGAGCTGAGCGCGCTGCGGGAGGATTTCGGGCTCTCCCTCGTCGTCGAGCTGACCTGCCGGGGCATGGGGCGCGATGTCCGCGCCCTGGCCTCGATCGCACGGGACGCACAGGTCGCGGTGGTCGCCGCGACCGGCTGGTACTACGAGCCGTTCCACACCCCGGAGATCGACGCCTCCGACGTGGAACAGCTCACCGCGGTCCTCGTCCGCGAGATCGAGGACGGCATCGGCGGGACCGGAATCCGGCCCGGCGTCCTCGGTGAGATCGGCAGCCACGGGGACGTCCCCACGGCTCCCGAGGCCAAGGTGCTGCGGGCCGGTGCGCGGGCCGCGCGGGCCACCGGCCTCTCCCTCGCCACCCACGCGCAGCTGGGCCGGGGCGGGCTCGCCCAGCTGGAACTGCTCACCGGTGAGGGGCTGCCCGCCCACCGCGTCAGCATCGGCCACCAGGACCTGCTCGACGACCCGGGCGTCCACCGCGAGCTCGCGGCGAGCGGGGCGTACGTCGCCTTCGACACCGTGGGCAAGTCGTCCTACCAGAGCGACCGGACCCGGCTGCGGCTGCTGCTCGCCCTGGTGGAGGCCGGGCACGCCGACCGGGTACTGCTCAGCTGCGACATCTCCCGCCACGGCTACCTGCTGGACGAGGGCGGCCAGGGCTACGGGCACCTGTTCCGGAGCTTCCTGCCCGCGCTCCGGGCGGCAGGCGCCGACGACGACCTGATCGACCTGCTGACCCGTCGCAATCCGCTGCGCTTCCTGACCGGCGCGAGCGTGGAGGAGAACTGACATGAGCCCCGTACTTCCCGCCACGTTCCCGCTGGCGACCGTCGGCCTGGACGAAGCCGTCGCCACGCAGTTCCGGCTGCTGGAGGCCACTGCGGCCCACTTCGA
The DNA here is from genome assembly GCF_055587045.1 of Streptomyces sp. NPDC048671. Lineage (NCBI taxonomy): Bacteria > Bacillati > Actinomycetota > Actinomycetes > Kitasatosporales > Streptomycetaceae > Streptomyces > Streptomyces sp. NPDC048671. The sequence continues at coordinate 41,915 of NZ_JBVJHB010000011.1, forward strand.
GGGACAGCAGCTCTTCTCGTCCGACGCGGGAGTCGTCCCCGGTCTCGGCCGGCCCCGCACCACCGCCCGCGTCGAGGCCGTGCTCGCGGACTTCTTCGGGGCCCAGGACGCCGCCTTCGTCCAGGGCGCGGGCACCGGAGCGATCCGGGCCGCCCTCAACGCCGCTGTCCGGGCGGGCGACCCGCTGCTCATCCACCGGGCTCCGGTCTACCGCACCACGCAGGTCACTCTGCGGGGCATCGGCGTGGAGACGGCCGAGGTCGACTTCAACGACGCACCGGCACTCCGCGAGGCCCTGGCGTCCGGGCGGTTCCGGTGGGCGTACATCCAGCACACCCGCCAGCGCCTCGCCGATTCCTACGATCCGGCCGAGGTCATCGCAGCCTGCCGGGCGGCCGGGGTCCGCACGATCGTCGACGACAACTACGCCGTGATGCGCACTCCCGCCGCCGGTGTGGAACTGGGAGCCGACGCCTCCTGCTTCTCCCTCTTCAAGCTCCACGGGCCGGAGGGCGTCGGTCTCGTCGTAGGCGCCCGCGATCTGGTCGAGCACGTCCGCCGCGACAACTACTCCGGCGGCGGGCAGGTCCAGGGCCACCAGGCACTCGACGCCCTGCGCGCCCTCACCCACGTTCCCGTCATGTGGTCCGTGCAGTCCCGGGTGGGCGCCGAGGTCGCGGAACGGCTGACGGCCGGCGAGGTGGACGGGGTGGCGGAGGTACGGATCGCCAACGCCCAGGACCGCTGTCTGCTCGTCCGCCTCGACCGGCCCGTCGCCGCTGCGCTGCCCGCCGTCGCCGCCCGCTTCGGAGCCGCCCCCTATCCTGTCGGCTCCAACTCCCGCTACGAGATCGCCCCGCTCTTCTACCGGATGTCCAGCTCCGCGCTGGACGACTCCCCCGAGCTGGCCGACTGGATCGTACGCATCAACCCGATGCGGGCCGGCGCGGATCTCGTCATCGACATCCTGCGCCGGTCGCTCGCCGCCCTGGACGACCCGAAGGACGACTGACCGTGTTTCTCGACACCGTGCTCACCCGCAATCCCGGGCTCGTCGACGCCGCGACCGCGCTGCACCGTAACGGCGAGATCCCGCCCGACACCTACGTCGTGGACCTGGACGCCGTCGAGGCCAATGCCGCACTGCTGGCGGCCGAGGCCCAACGCCTCGGCATCAGCCTCTGGTTCGTCGTCAAGCAGCTCGGCCGCAACCCCGAACTGATCCGGGCCATCGCCCGGCACATCCCCCGCTCAGCCGCCATCGACCCGGCGGAGGCCCGCACCCTGCACGCCGCCGGGGCACAACCAGGCAACCTCGGACACCTCGTCCAGATTCCCCGGCGCGCGCTGCCCGAGATGCTGGCCTGGCGCCCGGAGACCGTCACGGTCTTCGATCCGGCCAACGCCCGCGCCGTTTCCGACGCGGCACGCGAACTGGGCTTCGTCCAGGACATCCTGATCCGGCTCGAAGGCGCCGACGGCGCCGTCTACCCCGGCCAGGAGGGTGGCGTACCGCTCGGCCGGCTGGACGCCTTCGCCAAGGAGGCCGAAGCGCTGGACGGCATCCGGATCGCGGGCGTCACCGCCTTCCCCTGCGTCCTGTGCGACCCCGAGACGGGCGTGCCGGCCGCGACCCCCAACTTCGGCCTGGCGCTCAGGGCCCGCGAACTCCTGGCCGCGCGCGGACACCACGGCCTCAAGCTCAGCGCCCCCAGCGCCACCTCGATGGCGTCCCTCCCGCTGCTCGCCGAACTGGGAGCCACCCACGGCGAACCGGGCCACGCCCTCACCGGCACCACCCCACTGCACGCCCTCGATCCGGCCCAGCCCGAGAAGCCCGCGTACGTGTACGTCAGCGAGGTCGCCCACACCCTCGACGACGGACGTCCAGCGATATTCGGCGGCGGCTTCTACACCCGTTCACACATCCGCAGCGCCCTCCTGCCGCGCACCGGCGCCCGCCTGGGCGTTCAGAACGCACCCGCCGAGAACATCGACTACTACCGGCTGCTCGACGCACCCACCCGCGCGGCGGACGCCCGTATCGGGGACACCGCGCTGCTCGCCTTCCGCACCCAGATCTTCGTCACCCGCTCGACCGTCGCCGTCGTATCCGGGCTCGCCGCCGGCAGCCCCCGGCTGAACGGGCTGTACGACGCCCAGGGCCGAGCCCTGTAAGGAGCACCTCATGGCCAAGACCGTCATCGTCGTCATCGACGGATTCGGCGTCGGCGCCATGCCCGACGCGGGCACCCTGCGCCCCGGCGACCTCGACGCCGACACCTGCGGACACGTACTCGACCACTGCCGCGCCGCGTTCGGCCGGCCGTTGCGCCTGCCGGTGCTCGGGGCGCTGGGGCTCGGGCTGGTCCACCCGCACCCGGACCTGGCACGGCGCACCCATCTGCCCGTGGCCGCGGGCAGGGCCGCGCTCGGCTATCCGGGCGCGGACACCTTCGCGGGCCACCAGACCATGATGGGCGCCGACTTCAGCCGGGTGACGGTGGCCCGGCTCGCCGACCACCTCGACGAGGTGTCCGGCGCGCTCACGGCGGCCGGCCACCGGGTCGAGCGGCTGGACGGAAAGCCGCTGCTCGTCGTCGACGGAACGGTCCTGGTCCACGACAACCTGGAGGCCGATCCCGGAATCAACTGGAACGCCTCCGGCCGCCTCGACGACCTCCCGTTCGAGGGACCCGGCGGAATCCTCGCCATCGCCCGTACCGTGCGCGCCGTCGCCCCGGTCGCACGGGTCATCGCGGTCGGCGGCCACGCGGACGGCCCGCTCGGCGACTTCGTCCGCCCCGGCGACGGGGGAACGGTCGGGCTGGACACCCCCGCCACCGGTTTCTACCGCAACGGCGGCCTCCAGGTGCAGCACCTGGGCGCCCCGCTCGACCACACCCGCCAGCTTCCCGAGCTGGCGGCACGGGCCGGGATCCCGGTGGCCCTGGTGGGCAAGGCCGCCGACATCCTGGTGTGCGAGGCGGCGACACGTCATCCGGCCGTCGCCACCGCCGACGTCCTGTCGCACACCCTGGACGCGGTGCGCGCCGAGGGCGACGCCCTCGTGGTCGCGAACGTCCAGGAGACGGACCTGGCGGGGCACCAGCAGGACACGGAACGGTACGGGCACCTGCTGGAACAGGTGGATGCCGGGCTCGCCGGACTCGTGGCGCTGCTCGCGGACCCCGGTGACCGGTTGATCGTCACCGGGGACCACGGCAACGACCCCACCATCGGCCACGCGCTCCACACCCGGGAGTACGTCCCGGTACTGATCCACCGGCCCGGCGCGGACGGCGTGGAACTCCTCCCGGACGCGCACAGCCTGGCGGACGTCGGCGCCACCGCCGCCCTGGCGCTGGCGCTGGACCCGGAGGGCCTCGCGGGCGGCACTCCGCTCCACACGGGTCGCCGCGCGGCCTGAGCGCGGCGCACAGGACAGACGACGTGACGCGGATCGGGGGCCTTCCTGAGCGGAGGGCCCCCAACCGGGCCCCGGCCTCCCGTCTCCACGTCCCGAGGACATCGCTTCTACGGTGAAATCATCGGGCCGGACGGGTGACTTGGCCCTCCTGGGCCTTCTGCCGGGTTGACAGCACGGCTATGCCTGTTGCTCGTGATCAAGAACCTGCTACGCGCCGGGACGGCGGTCGTTCTCGCCGCCATGCCTCTCACCTCGACCGGCCCCGCACACGCCACGGAGGGCCCCGCGGGGCCCCGGACGAACCCGTGCGCCACCGTCATCGCGCCCATCGGCTACGCCTGTGTCCCGGCGCCCAAGCAATGCTTCGCGGCGCCGTGTTACCAGTACGACCTTGTGCCGCTCCTGCCCAGGCCCTGGCTCCCGGACCGGTCCCGGGCCGCCTGAACCCGACGCTCGGCACTTACGGGAAGCGCTCAGGCCGCGAGCGGCATCGCGACCGTCACCATGGCGAGCAGCCCGATGTACGCCCAGGCGTGGGCGCGGTCGGGGATCCGCGGCGGGCGCCTCCGCAGCACCGCGATCACCGGCAGAGCGCCGAGAAGCAGTGCCGAGGCGGCGCGGAGGTCGACGAGGCCGACCAGGCGCACGTGCGCGTCCACGGCGGCGGGCACCGCGGCGCCGCACAGGGACACCACGGCGGCCGGGAGCGCGATGGCGAGGGTGAGGGGGTTGGCCAGGGCGGTCGCCACCCGCATCGTGTGCCCGGCCCGCCGCATCGCGGGGACGGTCATGACGCTGCCTCCCACGCCGAGGAAGGCCGCGACCGCGCCGACCGGCGCGCCGAGGGCGGCGGGCAGCGGACGCGGAGCATCGGGAACTGCCTCGTCCCGTGTGCACGGGCGCAGGAATCCCGGGCGCAGGAGCAGGTCGGCGATGGTGAGAGCGACGTAGGCGACGAAGGCCCACCGGGCCGTATCGGCCGGGGCGAGCCGTGTGGCGGCCGCTCCGGCCGCGGCGCCGACCGCCAGCAGGAGGAGCAGCGGGCCGCTGCCCCGGAGCGCGCGGAGCACCCGCCGCGGGGTGACGGCCGTCGCGAACCCGGCGTTCACCACCATCACCAGGGCCGAGGTGGCCGTCGCCACCCGCATCGCGTCCGCGCCGAGTGCGGCGTCCGCCCACACCACGACCGGCACGGCGACGAATCCGCCGCCGAAGCCGAACAACACCGTCGTCATACCGGTGAGAAGCCCGATCCCTGTCAGGATCCCTGTCAGTGCCACAACGTCCATGGGCCCCACTCCACCAGCGCGGACGGTGTTCCCGCATTCGATGGTCGGCACCATTCCTTCGCGTCCCGGCCAGTAGGGTGGACGGGTGAAGAACGTCCCCCTCACCGACGTCGACCACGTCGAACGGGCTGTCCTGCCCATCGGCACCGACTACCCGCCCGGCCACGTACTGGACTGGCACGAACACCGGCGCGCGCAGTTCCTCTACGGCGCCACCGGAGTCATGATCGTCGACACCGCCGAGGGCACCTGGACCGTTCCGCCCGAACGCGCCGTGCTGATCCCGGCCGCCACCCTGCACCGCGTCCACATGCTGGAAGTGAGCACCGGGAGTCTGTACATCGAGCCGGATGCCGTCCCGTGGTGGCCCGTGACCTGCATGGTCGTGGATGTTTCGCCGCTGCTGCGCGAGCTGCTCCTGGTCGCCGTCGGGTTCGAGAGCGACTACAGCCTGTCCGGGCGGGAGGGAGCCGTCGCCGCGCTCCTCCTGCACGAGATCGCCGAGCGCGCCCCGCTCCCGTTCCACGTCGGGATTCCCGCCTCCGCCGACCTCGCGAGGCTCTGCCGTGCGTACCTGGCCGCCCCGGACGCCGGTGTCACCAACGCCGCGTGGGCCGCGCGGACGGCCATGAGCGAACGGGCCTTCACCCGTCGCTTCCGCTCCGAGGCCGGCGACAGCCCCGCCGTCTGGCGGGCCCGCGCCCGCCTGCTCGCGGCCGTTCCGCTGCTGCGGACCGCGTCGGTCAGCGAGGTCGGCGGCCGTCTCGGATACGCCTCCCCCGCCGCGTTCACCGCCGCCTTCACGCGCACCTTCGGCCTGCCCCCGTCCCGCTTCACGGCGGGCCGCCAGGGCGTCGGCCGCGGTCGCAACTCCTGAGCGATCCGGGGGCACTTCAGCGTCCACGCCGCTCCGCCCGCTCGCCACGGCGCGTCAGCGACGCTGCCGATGCCAGGGCTGGCCAGGCCGCCGATGCTGACGGTCGGCCCGAGGGTGATCCCGCCGGCCGTGCCGACGCGGGGTAGGCAGGCCGTCCAGTCACGACGGTAACCGTGTCGGTGACGGTGACGGCAGAAAAAAGCAGGGCCCGAAACCGTATGGTTCCGGGCCCTGCTTCGAAAGTAGCGGGGACAGGATTTGAACCTGCGACCTCTGGGTTATGAGCCCAGCGAGCTACCGAGCTGCTCCACCCCGCGTCGTTGTGATCCCTACGGTACGGCATTTCGGCAGGCGCCCCGACCACTTCCCGCTCGCGAGTACGTCCGTGGCCTCCGGGCCGTCCTGAACACCCGCGATACCGGGCCGGCGGATTTCGCCCTGGCGTCGTACGCGCACCTCGTACTCGTAGCAGTCGGTCACCGTTCGAGATGCAGGTGCGCGGGAGCGCTGATTCGCTGGTGGCGTCGGCTCTCCCCGAGATCCAGGAGTGATCATGAGCGTTGCGGATGAATCCGGAGGCCGCGCCGAGCGTATTCGCGCCAAGGCGCAGGAAATGCAGGAGGCCGCGGAGCAGGCCTCCGATCCACAGGAGGCGGCGCGCCTCAAGGACAAGGCGCGCCGCCTCCAGGAGCGGAGTGATCAGGTGAGCACCAAGGGCGACGGGAGCATGAATCCCCTCTGAGCGCCCTCCTGAGATCCGGTCGGCGGCTGTTCGAGGACTGCGGTTGATACGGAGGAGGCACGCCGGCCGGATCGGCGGCCCGGCCGGCGTGCGACGGCCGGGCCCGAATGTCGCGGGACCCCGGGCCGCGGCGCTACTGCGTGAACCTCGGGAGCCACTTCACCTGGTAGTCGGGGTGCCCCGCGTGCTCCGCGGCCATCTGCCGGACCACGAACCCCAGCCCGAAGGCACGCCCCGAGGCGAAGTCCCGGTCAGGGCGGTCGGTGTCCAGCTTGGCGACCTCGGCGTACTCGTCCAGGAGAACGCGGCTCGTCTCGATGCGCTGGAGGGTTCGCGCGGGATCCTGCCGGGCGATGTGGTGGTTGTAGCCGTGCGTCCTCAGACTGAACGCGATCGCACCGACCCGGTCGTGGATTTCGCCCGGCGCCTCGGCCGGACACCGCCACCCCTCGCCGCCGGCCGCTCGTGCGAGATCCTCTTCCTCGTCGAGACGTGCCCGGACGAACGCGACCAGGTAGGAATTGTCTGTCATCAGGTTCTGAAATCCTTCCCACTCGGCCCCGCGCCTCAAGGGGCCGTGGTGGAGAGTATCCCGCCGCGCCCTCCGCCCCGTAGCAGCTCATCGCCCACCGTGTGTCCGCCGTTGCGTGCGGGGCTCCTGGGCAGTTGTTCCCGGCCTGCCGGGAAGACGGCCGAGAGGACAGCCGGGGCGGCGGCCGGAGGCCCCACCCGTTCCGAGGGAACCGGTGGGGCCTCCGGGGCGCGCTCAGCGGTACGCGAGGCCCGGTCCTCGCACTGTGCCACTCCGTGCCGTGCTGATCAGTGCTCGGTCTCCGCCGGTTCCAGGACGAGGACCGGGATCTGCCGGTCGGTCTTCTTCTGGTAGTCGGCGTAGTCGGGAAACGCCTCGACGGCGCGCCCCCACCAGAGCGCCTTCTCGTCCCCGGTCACCTCCCGGACGTTCATGTCCCGGCGCACCGGACCGTCCTGCAGTTCGGCGCGCGGGTCGGCCGTCAGGTTGTGGTACCAGACCGGGTGCTTCGGGGCTCCGCCCTGTGAGGCGACCACCGCGTACGCACCGTTGTGCTCGACGCGCATGAGCGGCGTCTTGCGGATCTTTCCGCTCTTGGCTCCCCGGGTGGTCAGAATGATGACGGGCATGTCCCGCATCGTCGTCCCTTCCGTACCGCCTGAACTCTCGTACTGCTCGACCTGGTCCCGGACCCACTGAGCGGGGCTCGGCTCGTACTCACCCTGGAGAGGCATGACTTCTGTCCCATCATCGACGATCCGGCCGTGACACTTCATCGGCCGCGGTTCCTCATCATCGCTTCAACCGCATCGGCCGCCCAGAAATCCCGTGACGGCGGACGTGTCGCGCCAGGTTCGATATGAGCATGCCGATCCCGTCCGCAGACGCGGTGACGGACTCAGCGTTGCCGTGCCCGGCCGAATCGGCGCGGCCCGGACGGCAGGCGGGTGACGGAGCCGACCATCCGGGTGTCGCCGGCCCGGTGCACCGCATCGGCTCGCAGGGCCACGGAAGGGACCCCCACCCTGTGCAGGGCAGAGGTCCCACTCCTACGGGGAGGCGCCTGCGGGGTCAGCTGACGTTGACGTCGATGCAGGCGTAGAAGGCGTTGGCCGTGTCGGCGATGTTCCAGACCGCGAGGACCTTCTGCTGGCCCTTGAGGTTGCCGAAGTTCACCTGGTGGGTGACGGTCGCACCGGGCTGGGCGCCGTTGTCGTTGAACTCGGCGATCTTCTGACCGCTCGCGAAGTACTGCCACGTGCTGGTGGCGTGACGGGCCGTCAGCACCCACTGGAACGAGGTGCTGGCGCTCACCGGAGTGACCTTCCAGCCCTTGGAGTCGTCGTCGAGCTCGGCGAACCCGCTGTTGCCGCCACTGCAGCTGGTCAGCCCCTTGGGGCCTTCCACGCTCTGGGGCTCGTAGGTGATGGAACCGCAGCTGACCGTTCCGGCGGCACACTGCGCCTGCCTGCTCGGGGGTGACGAGATGTAGCCGTGGGCGCTGGCCGAACCTGCCGGAAGGGACAGAGCGAGTACCGGTGCGAGTACGGCACCGAGGGCTACGGCGGTCTTCCTTTTCGCGTGCATGCTTCTCCTTCACATGAGGCATCGCTGCACGCGGGCGGACTGTGGGGGCCCGATAGCGGCAGTCCAGCCTCTCGAGTGTGGGGCCAAGAGGCGCGAAGGGAACGGCAGGTTCCATGACCGGATCCACCCCGGGAACACGGGTGTCCGGCGCCGTCCCTGCACTTGGACTAGACCATACCCACCGAGGCGGAGTCGTCAAGAGTGCTGCTTCGACAGGGAGTTGGGGAGCGGAGTCGAGGGGCGTCGAGGAGAGGAGCCGAGGAAGGGAGCCGGGGAAGGGAGTTGAGCGGGCTCGATGGCCATACCTAGCTGCCGGCGTCACCGTAGTGGACCGTGACCTCCTTGAAGCCGAGCGAGCCGAGCAGCCCCTGGAGCATGGCGGTGGTGTTCTTCTCGGCGCGCCGTGTCAGCCCGCTCTCCTTGGCCGCCTCGCCGATGTGCTGCGCCGCCAGCTTGTTCACCGCCTGCTCGCTGCCGGGGTTGTCGGAGAAGAAGTCCCCGATCCGGTCGAGGAGGCCGCGCTGCTTGGACACCGCGTAGGAGCGGTCGGGGTCGAGCGCCGGCTTCCCGAGTACGGCGTGCGGCAGCCGGAGCTCCGCCGTGGTCCGGTCCTTGTTGACCACGACTCCGCTGTTCGCGATCTCGCCCAGGTCGACGGAGGCACCGACCGTGCCCGCGCCGACGTAGAGGGTGCGGGAGCCGCGGATGGCGTCCGGGAGGAATTTCGTGTCCTTCTCCAGATCGACGACGACCTGGAAATTGCCTGCCGCCGCCTCGTACCTGCTCATGTCACGGATCGACTTGAGCACGGCGGGACCCGAGCGGTCCTGGGTCCTCTCGCCGAAGATGTCGCCCAGCCCCGGCAGCAGGCTGAGCCGCGTACCGAGGAGCAGCAGTACGACGGCGCCCGCGCAGACCGCGGCCGCCCTCCCCCATCGTCGGGTGCGGCGGGGGCGGTCGCCGTGGCGACGGCCCTCCGGTTCGTCGGGCTCGCCCGGTGCGTCTGTCGGCAAGTCGGTGGAGGTCATACTCCCCGTGTGACCCGGCCGCCCGGATCCACTCCGCCGTCTGCCGCGGTTCCGCCCGATTCCGTACGTTGATACAGACGGCTCGTCCGTGCCGGGCGGGTTCCGGACCGGCTCTCACGCCCCTGTGACGCCGTCGAGCCGCTCGCGTACCAGATCGGCGTGGCCGATGTGGCGGGCGTATTCGCTGATCATGTGGATGTGCACCATCCGCAGGGAGTAGACCTCGCCGTCATGGGTGAAGGTCTCGTCGAACGAGACACCGGCGACGACCTCGTCCGCCAGCCGGCATTCCTCGACCAGCCGGGCGTAGTCCTCGGCGGCGCGGGCCGGATCGAGCTCCTCGAAGTCCGCGTCCTTGCCATGCGCCAGGCCGTACATCGGCTCCATCGTCTGCCCGGCGAAGCGCTGCCTGAACCAGGTGCGTTCGACCTTGGCCATGTGGCGCACGAGTCCGAGGAGCGACAGGTTCGACGGCTCCACGGTCCGCTCGGCGAGCTGCTCGCCGGTCAGACCGCTGCACTTGTGCAGGAGGGTGCTGCGGAACCATCCGAGATATCCGGTGAGCATCTCGCGCTCACCCGCGACGAACGATCCGCCGGTGCGTACTGCCTCAGGTGCTGTCCATGTCATCGCGCGATCATGCCGTTGGCGGGTGTTCCACGCGACCCGTTTGTTGCCGCATCCACATATCCGTGTCGTCGGACGACGACCTGGTGACGGATGTCGTGATGGCGCTGACGAGCCCGAGGACCAGGAAGAACACCAGCAGCGCCTTGCCCCCGCTGCTCATGACCAGGGGCCGGGTGGCGGAGCGCCCCTGCCGCTCCGGTACGGAGAGCGCGTCCTCGCCGAAGAAACCCTTGGGGTAGGCGGGACTGAGCATCGATACATAGGCGGACACGCGCATCTCGTAGCGCAGCGTGGCCGCCGTGGCCTCGAAGAGGGGGCGGGGCATCCGGCCGAGGATCAGCGTGATCAGCCACCACAGGATCGCCAGGGCGTACCAGCCGGATGTGGCGAGGCTCTGCACGACGGCGGCGGGAATCACCAGGATGAGCCGGAAGAACACGGCCAGCCGGTTCAGCCTGGTCGGGCGGACGTCGATCTGGACCGGGTAGTCGGGCGCCGGGTTCAGCGTGAAGGGCGGATAGCTGTCGATCAGCAGCATGCCGCTCGCCGCGACCCTCGTGCGGTAGCCGAGCACTCCGGCGAGGAAGCGGAAGACGGGCTCGGGCAGCCGTCCCAGGACGAGGGCGGCGAACCAGCCGAACACGGCGGTGAAGAAGGCCGCGATCTCCAGGAAAAACAGCACGACGAAATGCGGAATCAGCAGGAGCAGACGGAAGAAGACGGTGAGCCGGCGCTGACGTGCGGGCTCGACGAGGTCCAGCAGGGGCAGGAATTCCTCCGCGTCCCCCGCCCTTCGCCCCGGGCTCCACTGGACGTCGGCCATGGTGCTCCCCTTCGGCAGGTGATCGGTACGCCCTCTGCGCACTCGGCGTCCCCTCACGCTCGGGCCGGGGGAAGCGGCCCGCAAACGGCCGCGGGCCGATCGGGTGCCCGCCGTTGCGGACCCGGCGGGCCCTGCACGCCGGGGAGGAGCCCGTAGCGGGTCTCGCGCACTCCAACGACCTCGGCCGGCCGAACGTCTGCAACTACGCTCATGAAGAACGCGGCGTGGGCCGGGACTTCTCGGCCGCCCCCGCCTTCGTCGCCGGCTTCCTCCGTGCCGTGACCTTCGCCCATGCCCCCTGCCACGGACGCCGGCGTGACGCCGTCCCGCGGCCGGCTGGTTCCGGAGCACGAGCCCGCCCAGGAGCCGGTTCCTGTTTCTGTTTCTGTTTCTGTTCCGGTTCTGGTCCCTGTTCCGGTTTCTGTTCCTGTTCTGGTCCCTGTCCGTCCGCGAGCACGTGGTAGCGGTGGCTCAGCCGACGGCCCAGCAGCAGATAGCCGAGGAGCGCTCCGGCGGTGTTGAGGATGACGTCGTCGACGTCGAAGGCCCGCCCCGCGACGAGCGCTCCCTGCACCAGTTCGACAATCGCGATGACCAGCACGGTCAGCAGGACCATGCGGATCATCCGCAGGCGGCGCGGCACGAGGATGGGCAGAAGTACGCCGAACGGCATGCCCAGCACCAGGTTTCCGCCCGCCTGCTTGCAGGCGGAGAGGAAGGTGTAGTCCTCGGCGTACTGCCGGAGCGAGCGGCCGGGCCGCAGGTTCGACTTCACCAGTTCCTCCGAGGCGGGCGACGGTGTGAGCGTCACCTTCGCCAGCACAACCGAGAAACCGACCATGGCCAGGAAGGCCAGCACCAAAAAGGTCACCCGCAGGAGAACGCTTCCCCATGTTCTGCGCCGCGTTCCGTTCCGCGTACCGCTCTCAGCCTCTGCTCTCATGGGCGACGAGTGCCCCCGTCCGGCTGGAGCACACCTGGCCGTAGCGGCGGTCCCAGGCCCGGAGTGTCGTCGGCGCGACGCCGAGCCGACGTGCCACTGTGCCCGGAGGAAGGACAGCCATGACCGCGCTCGCACCCGAGGACACGCTGCCCGGCGGGCCGGGCCCGCGACCGTGCGTCGCGCAGGACCTCGCCGACGAGGAGCTGGCCGCCGGTCTGCTGCGCGGCAGCGAGGACTGTTTCGCCGCCGCCTACCGGAGGTGGGGCACACTCGTGCACTCCCTGGCGGCCCGGTCCCTGGGCGACAGCCGTGAGGCCGAGGACGTCACCCAGCAGGTCTTCATGGCCGCCTGGCACGGCCGTCTCGGCTACCGCCCCGAGCGCGGCCCGCTGCCCGGCTGGCTGGTCGGCATCACCCGTCGCAAGATCGCCGACGCGCTGTCCGCCCGCACCCGGCGCGGCGAACTGGCAGCCGCGACGGCGGCGCGGCTGCAGCTCACCGAGAGCGGCGCGGCCGGGCGTCCGGAGTCGGCGCTGGACCGGGTCCTGGTCGGTACGGAGCTGGGGAAGCTGCCCCAGGTACAGCGCCGCATCCTGTACATGGCCTACTACGACGGTCTCCCCCAGACCCGCATCGCCGAGCTGACAGGGCTCCCGCTCGGCACGGTCAAGAGCCACGTGCGCCGCGCGCTGCACCGGATCCGGCGTTCGATGTCGGGCGGCGACGCGGATCGGTAGCCGCAACGGCGCAGTGCCACCTCCGCCCGGAGAGCGTGATGCGCGGCGACGAGGCACGGTGAACCGAGCAGCACCCCAGCCGATGCGGAGATCCCATGAGGAGCAACACCACGGACAAGTCCCTGCACTGCCTGGTGACCGGGGCCACCGGATACATCGGGGGCCGGCTGGTGCCCGAACTCCTGGAGGCCGGGCACCGGGTCCGCTGCATGGCGCGCAGCCCGGAGAAGCTGCGGGACTACCCATGGGCCGGGGACGTGGAGGTCGTCCGGGGGGATGTCACCGACGCGGCCTCGGTCGCGTCGGCCATGGCGGACATCGACGTGGCCTACTACCTGGTGCACGCGCTGACGACCGGTGCGGACTTCGAGGACACGGACAGGACGTCGGCCACGGTCTTCGCCGAGTCGGCCCGCGCACGGGGAGTCGGCCGGATCGTCTACCTCGGCGGTCTCACGCCGCCCGGCGTACCCGAGCGGGAACTCTCGCCGCATCTGCGCTCGCGTGCCGAGGTCGGCAGGATTCTGCTGGATTCCGGGGTCCCGGCCACTGCCCTGCGGGCCGCGGTCATCATCGGATCCGGGTCGGCCTCCTTCGAGATGCTGCGGTATCTCACGGAACGGCTGCCGGTCATGGTGACGCCGAGCTGGGTGTCGACCCGGATCCAGCCGATCGCGATCCGGGACGTGCTGCGCTACCTGGTCGGCAGCGCCCGGATGCCCCGTGAGGTGAGCCGTGCCTTCGACATCGGGGGGCCGGACATCGTCACGTACCGCGAGATGATGCAGCGGTACGCGGAGATCGCGGCCCTCCCGCACCGGCTGATCCTGCCCGTGCCGATGCTGACCCCACGGCTGTCCAGCCACTGGATCGGGCTGGTCACCCCTGTTCCCCGGTCGATCGCGCGGCCGCTCGCCGAGTCGCTGCGGTACGAGGTCGTGTGCCAGGAACACGACATCGTGCGGTACGTGCCCGACGGGCCGGAACAGCCCTTCACGTTCGAGCGGGCCCTGCGCCTCGCCCTCCAGCGGGTGCGCGAGGCCCGGGTCACCACCCGGTGGTCCTCGGCGTCGGTGCCGGGAGTGCCGAGTGATCCACTTCCCACCGACCCCGACTGGGCCGGCGGCAGTCTGTACACGGATGTGCGGGAACTCGACGTCGACGCGTCGCCGGAGGCCCTGTGGAGGGTCATCGAGGGAATCGGCGGCGATCACGGCTGGTACTCGTTCCCGCTGGCCTGGGCCGTGCGCGGCTGGCTCGACCGGCTGGTGGGAGGGGTGGGTCTGCGCCGCGGGCGGCGGGACACCGACCGGCTCAGGGTGGGTGACTCCCTGGACTTCTGGCGGGTCGAGGAGATCGAGCCCGGTCGTCTGCTGAGGCTGCGCGCGGAGATGCGGCTGCCCGGTCCGGCGTGGCTGGAGATGTACGCGGAACGGGACGAGCGGGGCCGGGCGCACTACCGGCAGCGGGCCCTGTTCCATCCGCGCGGGCTGCTCGGCCACGCGTACTGGTGGAGCGTGTCGCCGTTCCACGCGATCGTGTTCGGCGGGATGGCCCGCAATATCGCACGGGCAGCGGCGCAGGTGCGGTCCGCACCGGGAGCGGAGGAACGCGGCGCGCTGTCCCGGTGAGCGCTGCATCCGCCGAGGGCCTCCGGACGGAACAGAGGTACGTCCACGCCCCCGACCGGGAGTTGCGCCATGACCGTAGCGGTCGTCCTCTTCACCGCCGATCTCCGTCTGCACGACCATCCGCCGTTGCGGGCCGCGCTCGCGTCCTCGGACGAGATCGTGCCCCTGTTCGTCCGCGACACGGGGATCGACGCGGCGGGGTTCGGCGCCCCCAACCGCCGCGCCTTCCTCGCCGACTGTCTGCGGGATCTCGACGCGGGGCTGCGTGAGCGGGGCGGCCGGCTGGTGATCCGCTCGGGCGATGTGGTCGCCGAGGTGTGCCGGGTCGTCGCCGAGACGGGTGCGGGCGACGTCCATCTGGCCGCGGGGGTCAGCGCCTACGCCCGTCGCCGCGAGGAACGGCTGCGGGCGGCGCTGGAGTCCGGCGGGGGACGGCTGCACGTCCACGACGGCGTGGTCACCGCGGTCGCGCCCGGCGCTGTGACCCCCGCCGGCTCGGACCACTTCGCCGTGTTCACCCCGTACTTCAGGCGCTGGTCCGGGGAGCGGGTGCGTGATCCCTTCGGTGCGCCGCGTGCGGTGCGGGTGCCGGACGCTCCGGGGTCCGAGGACGTGCCGGTCCGCGCCGCCGTGCGCGGCGTCTCGCCGGGGCTCGCCGACGGCGGTGAGCAGGAGGCCCGCAAGCGGTTCACGGCCTGGCGGCGCCACGGGCTCGGGGCGTACGAGGACCGCCACGACGATCTGCCAGGAGACGCCACGTCCCGGCTCTCGCCGCATCTGCACTTCGGCACCCTGTCCCCCGTGGAACTGATCCACCGGGCCCGCGCGGCGGGTGGTGCCGGCGCCGACGCGTTCGTCCGGCAGCTGTGCTGGCGCGAGTTCCATCACCAGGTCCTCGCGGCCAGGCCCGCGGCGGCCCGGCTGGACTACCGCACCCGGCACGATCACTGGCGGTCCGGGGCCGGGGCCGCCGAGGAGACCGAGGCGTGGCGGCAGGGGCGCACCGGATACCCCGTGGTCGACGCCGCCATGCGCCAGCTGCGCCACGAAGGCTGGATGCACAACCGCGGACGGCTGCTCACGGCGGGCTTCCTGACCAAGACCCTGTACGTGGACTGGCGTGTCGGCGCCCGGCACTTCCTGGATCTGCTGGTGGACGGCGACATCGCCAACAATCAGCTCAACTGGCAGTGGATGGCCGGGACGGGGACGGACAGCCGCCCCAACCGGGTGCTCAGTCCCGTGCTCCAGGCCAAGCGCTACGACCCGGACGGCGACTACGTACGACGGTGGGTCCCGGAGCTGGCGGCACTGGCCGGACCCGCCGTGCACGAGCCGTGGAAGCTGCCCGGTGCGGAGCGCGCCCGGTTGGGGTATCCGGCTCCGGTGGTGGAACTGGCCGACGGACTGGCGCGGTTCAGGCGGGCGCGCGGTCTGGAGTGAGTTCCGCGGACGCGGTCCCGCGCCGGACGGCGGGCGCGGCACGCCGCACCGGGGACAACACGCCCCGCCGGGCCGGACGCCAGCGAAGATGCGGCCATGCCGCCTTCCACCGCATCCACCGACCCGTCCGGCCGTGACACCGTGGACGAGCCGCGCGGCCATACGGCCCTGCTGCTCCTGTCGGCGGCGTCCGGGGCGGCGGACGCGTTCGTGTTCATCTGCGTCGGCCAGGTCTTCGCCGGGGTGATGACGGGGAACCTGGTCCTGCTGGGAGCCTCGGCCGCCGGGGCGGGTGAGCAGGGAGTGGCGCTGCGCGTGGTCACGGCGCTCGCCTCGTACGGCTGCGGGGTGGCCTGGGGCGCGGTGACGGGCGAGCGGATCTGGCGGCGGCTGCCGCTGATGCTGACGGTCGAGGTGGTGCTGCTCGCCGCGGGTGCGGTGCTGTGGGGCCTGGGTCTGATCACGTCGGACGCGGACCGGCTGGGCCTGTTGGCTCTCATGGGGCTCGCGATGGGAATCCAGGGCCGTATCCGCGCCACGCCGACGAACTACTTCACCGGAACGCTGACGTCACTCGTCGGCAGGCTGGCCGTGGGCTCGTGGCGGCGGGGTGACGGCTGGGTGGTCGGCCGGCTGGCCGCCGTGGTGGCGGGCGCTGCGGTGACCGCACTGGCCGTGCGCGGCCGGCCTGACACCGGGGCCGTGGCGGCGGCCGCGCTCGCGGCGGCGGCGCTGCTGGTGGAGGCCGCGCCACGGCGGCGGTGAGCCCGCGCGCGTGAGCCGGAACGGGGTGCGGGAACGGAGTGCGGGAACCGCGGGGGTCCCGCGTCCGGGCATAAGGAAGCCCCGGCCGGATCGGGGGAATCCAGCCGGGGCGGTTCTTGGTGTGGACGCCGAGCACGCCATCACATATAGGTGAACGATAAACCATCACCGTGTGTTCCCGGGAGTCAGGGCCCCGGACTGTGATCCGGGGCACGGACGCGCGGATCGGGCGATGCGCGTCACTTCTCGCCGGCGAACGCCTCGGTGCCGTAGCGACGGTCGAACCGCTCGATCCGGCCGCGAAGCCCCCTCCCCCTCGTACCGCGATCCCTCTCGAACCGCGAAACCGTGAACCGCTCGGCGGTCAGCGCTCCTCGCGGAAGAGGACGTGCTGCCCGGCAGCGGGGTCGTACTTGCGCAGGACCAGCCGGTCGGGGCTGTTGCGACGGCTCTTGCGCGTCACATAGCTCTGCCCCGTTCCCGCGGTCGAACGGAGCGTGACGACGGGACGGGCTTCACTTCGGGCCATGGGAACCTCCGTACTCGTGAACCGAATCCGCTCCTTGATGGGAACGGGATTCGTTTTCGTTCTGCTCGTGCAACGCCGGGTCGTCCGGCCGCATTCCCGTCAGGTCCGGGCCTGCGCACCGGGGCGGGCCGGCGCATCGCCGGTACTCTTCGGCGGCGCCGTCACGTGTGGCCGTCACGATCGTTGACCGCAGTGCCCGGCACAGCGAACGACTTCCTGAGGAACGTGACCCATGGCCCGACACCCCCCGGGCCGGATCCCTCGCCACCCGCAGGATCCCCGGCCCGCATATGCCCCGGCGCGTTCCGTTCACCCCGCGCGGCACCGGCGCGAACGGGCGCACCGAAGGCTTCCGCGCGCCGGATCACTTGCTTCAACGCCCGCCAAAAGCAAGGCTGTTCGAAAGATCACGGCGACACTCAGCCGCTGACATATGCCAGGTGCAAGAACGCATCGAGTGTTGCCAAACCGCTTACGGGCCCCAGCCGGCTGTGCAACAGTCGTATTCGGTCCATCCTCAGACCTGGTTGTACCGCGCCTGTATCGGAGTACGTCATGCCGTCCCATCTGTCCGCGGACCGCCCCGCCCCCCAGCCGCCCGAGCGCGATGCCGTCGACGCTTTGATCAACCGGACGCGCCGGCTGCGCGGTGATGTGGACGCGGTGCGGCGCGACGCCGTACTGGTCGACGAGGACGATCCGCAGATGCGCTGGCAGCGCGCGCTCTGTGATCTGGCGGTCCATCATCTGGATGATCTCGGCGCACACCTGGGACAGCTCAAGGAGGGTCTGCCGCCGGAGGCTGTTGAACAGCTCGCGGCCGAACTGTCGCTGGGAACGGTTCAGGGGGCCGCCGGCGAGGAGCGGGCGGATTCACTGATCGGCCGGGTGGGCAGCGCCGAGTGGAATCTGCTGACGGACGCGGTCAGCTGGTCCGACGAGTTACTCCAGATCTTCGGCCGGACCGCGGAGGCCGGACCGCTCTCGCTGGATGACCTTCCTTCCGTGCTGTTCCCCGAGGACCAGCCCGTACTCACCGCTCTGGTGACGGACTGCCTGGTCGACGGAAAGCCGATAGACGGCGAGTTCCGGATCCAGCGCGCCGACGGGGGGACACGGACGCTGCACATGATGGGCGAGCCCGTCCTCGACGCGGACGGCTGCACCGCTTCCATGTGGGCGGTCCTGCGCGACGTCAGCGAGCTGCGGCGCAACCAGCGGGTGGTGCGCCGCACCCATGACTCCCTCCGTCGCCAGCAGCACATCGACCGGACGGAACGCCGCATCGCGGTCGAGCTCCAGGAGGCCGTGCTCCCGCCGTGGCGGGGTTCACTGCGCCTCCCGGACCAGGGGCCCGGAGCGCTGGACATCGCGGCCCACTACCTGCCCTCCGAGTCCAGCGACCTGATCGGCGGCGGCTGGTACGACGCCATGGAGCTGCCGGACGGCAGGATGCTGCTCACGGTCGGCGATCTGACCGGTCACGGCATCCGGGCCACATCGGCCATGGCGATGATCCTCGGTGCGCTGCGCGGCATGGCGGTGGCCGGCATCGACCCCGGGGCCCTGATGGGGCATCTGAACCAGTTACTGGAGACATCGATCCAGCCCGCTCTGGGCAGCGCGGTGTGCTGCCGGTTCGACCCCGGGACCCGCACCCTGGACTGGGCGCAGGCCGGGCACCCCGCTCCGCTGCTCTTCCGCGACGGAACCGGGCGCCCGCTCCCGCAGCCCGACGGCGTCCTGCTCGGAGCGGCCTCCGGGGTCGCCTACGAGCAGGATGAGGCGCACCTGCTGCCCGGTGATGTGCTGGTGCTCCACACCGACGGACTGGCCCGGACCGGCGACGGACCGGGCGGCCTCCGTCCGGGCACCGAGGCGCTGCTCGCACTCGCGCCGCGCTTCGCCGAGGCCCGTACGGCGCAGGACTGTGTACGGACCGTCGCCGAGGAGTTCGGCGGCACCCGGCGACTGGACGACGCGTGTGTGCTGATCGCCCGCATCGGGACGTAGGGCACACCCACCGCGCGCAGAGGCAAGGGCACACGGAGAACACCCGGCTGCCCATGGTGCGGTGTCCGGGAGGTGTTGAGGAACGGCGCCTCTTCCTTGTGGCGCCCTGGGGTCAGACCTCGGAACTCCTCGTCCGCTGCTTGATGAGGGAGCTCTGCGGCAGCGAGCGCTCGATCTCCTCGCGCAGGTCCTCGATCTTCGCGTAGCCCGCGAACTGGTCCGTCAGCCGGTACATCTCGTGCAGCCGGTCCCAGGTTCGGTGCGAGGAGGTCTCCCCCATCGTCACCAGGGCGAGCCGGGCGTAGCGGTCGGCCTGCTCGGGGTCGTCGGCGATGAAGCACGCCGAGGCGAGCGAGATGTAGTCGAAGATCTTTGACCGCTGACGGCCGCTGACCCGCAGTTCGAGAGCCCGCTTCGCGTGGCGCTGGGCCATGACGGCCGCCGAGGGCTCGTGCTCGGCCAGGGTGCGGAACGCCAGTGCCTGCATCCCGTGCAGATCCGCCTCGTCGAACATCTGCATCCAACTGGGCGGTTCGACATTGCCCTTGTCCGAGACGAACAGCTCCTCGGCCCTGCCGAGGCTGCGTCGCATGGCCTGGCCCCGTCCCATCGAGGCCTGTGCCCAGGCCTCGATGGTGTGCAGCATCGCCTGGGTGCGCGGCAGGACCATGTCGCCCGAGCCGGACGTGGCGAGCTTCATGAGGTCGAGCGCGTCGTCGGGACGGCCCAGGTGGACCATCTGGCGGGCCGCCCTGGACAGGGCCTCCCCCGCGCGCGGCCGGTCGCCGCCCTCGCGCGCCGCGTGGGCCGCGATGACGAAGTACTTCTGGGCCGTTGGTTCGAGGCCGATGTCGTGGGACATCCAGCCCGCGAGTACGGCGAGGTTGGCAGCCACGCCCCAGAGGCGGCGCTGCAGATGGTCGGGGTGGCGGTAGGAGAGCATGCCTCCCACCTCGTTGAGCTGGCCCACCACCGCCTTGCGCTGGAGGCCGCCGCCCCGGGAGGCGTCCCAGGCGCGGAACACCTCCACGGAGTGCTCCAGCGCCTCGATCTCCTCCGAACCGATGGGCGCGGCCTCGTACCGGTCGAAACCGGCCGGGTCCGCGTGCACGGGGTCGTCGGTGCGTGGGGCGTCGGCCGCCAGTACGGGGTCGGTGTGCAGCCAGTCGTGCATGGGGCCGGCGATGGTGGAGCCGGCGGCGAGCGCGGCGCCCGCGCTCACCAAGCCGCGTCGGTTGAGCATGAGGTCCATTCCCGTGAATTCGGTGAGGACCGCTGCCGTCCGCTCGGGCGCCCAGGGGAGCTGGTCGGGATTGTTCTCCGTCCCGGTCTCTCGCCGTTTCCCCACACGCCCGCGCCGGCCGAACCCGAGGTCCTCGATGGTCACGACACGGCCGAGCCGCTCGGTGAACAGGGCTGCCAGCACTGTGGGCACGGGATCACGGGGGGACTCCCCCATGTCGATCCAGCGCCTCACCCGCGAGGTGTCGGTGGCGAGCTGGGGGTGGCCCATGGCCGCCGCCTGCCTGTTCACCATTCTCGCGAGTTCGCCCTTGGACCAGCCGGCAAGGCCGAACAGGTCCGACAGGCGGGTGTTGGGTTCTCCGGTCACGTCAAGCCCCCAGGTTCTCGGCTGTGTTGACAGTAACCCCCTGTCAGATGCCCTGCGACTATTCGCCAGGGTTCGCCAGGGTCCGCCACATGGTCTGCCACCCGCGATCCGGTGTCAGGTAGGAAAGCGCCACCCCGCCCGGCAGCCCTAGGTACTCCCCAGGGTGCCGAACGGCCGCCGGCCGGGGCGGCGCACGCAACTTGTCGGCGCACGAAGGGATCTGTCTCGCCCATGTACACAGCATCGTCCTCCGTGTCCGCCCCGCCCCGGCCGCTCCGTCCCCTCGGGGCGGGCGGCGGACCGTATCTCGCCCCCCGCGCCGCTGGACCCGCGCCCGGCATGGGTCGGGCCCGGCGCATGGCGGGGCCGGGCACTCAATCGCTCAGCGGGAGACTGGACCTGTCCGGTCCCCAGGGCGCGCAGCTGAGGATGGCCATCGCCTCGGTGCACCGGATCTGCCCGGAGTTCAACCCGGTCCAGGTGCTGCGGCGCAGTGGCCGTTCGGTACTGCTCGTCGGTTCCACCGGGCGTACGACCGCGGTCGCCAAGTGCTTACTTGACCACTCCCCGGCGTGGTCGGAGCGGTTCCGCCACGAAATAGCGGCATACCGGGCGTTCGTCCGGCACCGCCCGCCGGTACGGGTCCCCCGGCTCATCGCGGCGGACCCGGAGAACTGCACCCTGGTCATCGAACGGATGCCCGGCCGGGTGGCGGCGCTGACCAGGCATCCGTCGGAGGCGCCGCCGCGCGCGGATCTGCGGGCGGTGCTCGGTGCGGTCAGCCGGGTCAACGCCTGGCGGCCGCCGTCCGGTCTCTTCGACGCCCCGCTGGACTACGCGGCGCGCATCTCGCGCTACCACGAGCTGGGGCTGTTCACCGACCGCGATCTGGGTGATCTGCAGAAGCTCCTCCACGGTCTGGCCCACGCGGGCGGCCGCCAGGGAGCGGGGCAGTTCTGTCACGGTGACGCGCTGCTCTCCAACATCCTGCTGTCGCCCACCGGTCCGGTCCTGGTCGACTGGGAGCATGCCGGCTGGTACCTGCCGGGATACGACCTGGCGACACTGTGGGCGGTGCTGGGTGACGCGCCGGTGGCCCGGCGTCAGATCAGCCAGCTCGCCCAGGTCGCGGGTCCGGCGGCGAGGGACGCCTTCCTGGTCAATCTGATGCTCGTACTGACACGGGAGATCCGCACCTACGAGACGGCCGTGCAGCGGGCCATGCGGGACACCTCGGGCCCCAGGGCCGGTCACGACCGGCCGGGCGCGCTGTCGTCGGGCGAGGAGCAGCGTCTGCTGCTGCGCCGGCTGCACGACGACTGCGCGATGGCCAGGCGGGCCGTACGAGCCGCGGTCGGCACTCGCTGACCTTCCCCGCGGGGATGCGCGCTGCGGGTCCGGTGCCGACACACCGGGCCCGCAGCGCGCTTTGGTGTGCCCGCCGCCGGACGGGCGCACTCTCAGTGCGCGCGGACGATGTCCACGTCAGCGGCCTTCACGAAGGCGATGCGGTGGCCGATCTGGACGGTCACGTACTTCTCCTTGCCCCGGAAGAACGAGTGGTCCAGGGGGTAGGAGGCATCGATCGTCGGCGCGTAGAAGAAGCCGGTGGGGGCCTCGCCGCCGCCGGGGTAGGACTGCCCCGCCTTGATCGTGTACTGGAGCGGTGTGCCCACCCGCTGGTCCGCGAAGCCGGCGGGGTACTCGGACTTCTCCGGGTAGGCCACGCCGTACACCGGCACCTCGGCCCTGCCCGCCTTCGGCCTCACGACATAGCCCGTGGTGGGGGTGGTGGTGCGGGTGCGGGCCGGGGTCTCGAACCAGGCCTTCCGGCCGGACCACCAGATCGCCGTCCAGCCGGGCGCGTGGCCGGCGACGACGGCCTGCTGGGTGGCGCTGATCTTGCTGCCCCAGTCGGCGGCGCAGTTGGTGCCGGGCGAACCGTCCGTGTGCAGTCCGGGGTCGGAGAAGAGCGGTGCGTCGGCGGCCGGCTCCGTGTGGAGCGGGACGGCGCTGGAGCCCTGCACGGGCAGATCGACGCCCTTCTCGCAGTCGCGGAACGCCTGCTTGTTGTCCTTGAACCGCGGGCTGACGGTGATCAGTTCGCTGCTCTTGCGGGCCGTCGGCACGGTGGGCCTGCCGAGGAGCGCCATGAAACGGTTCCAGTCCCAGTAGGTGCCCGGGTCCCAGTGCATGCTCGCGGCGCCGGCGGCGCTGGTGGGCGGTACCCCGTCGTGGCCGATGATGTGCTGGCGGTCGAGCGGGATGTCGTACTTGGCGGCGAGGTAGCGCACCAGTGCGGCGGTCGAGCGGTACATCTCGGGGGTGTACCACTTGGCGCCGTCGACGGCGACGCCCTCCTGCTCGATGCCGATGGAGTTGGAGTTGAGGTACCAGTTCCCGGCCTGCCAGGCGACGTCCTTGTTCTTCACCATCTGGGTGACGTGGCCGTCGCCGGAGCGCACCACGTAGTGGGCCGAGGTCTGCTTCAGCGGGTTCCGGAAGATGTCCAGGGTGGTGTCGAAATCCTCCTCGGTGTCGTGGAGGACGATGAATTTGATCTTGTTGGTGTGCGGCCGGTCCGCGGTGTCGTAGTTGCCGTACGTCTCCTTGTCGGCCGGGTCGCCGGTCTGCTGGTAGGCCGCCGGGACCCAGTCGCACTCCAGGCCGCGCGGGCACTCCGGCCGCACCCCGTCCGCACCGGCCTGCGCCGCGGGACTGAGCAGCGCGAGACTCAGCGCGCCGACGGTGGTGAACGCGACCGCGAGTCCGGTCCTCTGCTTGGACGTCATGACAACCCTTCTTGGAGCTGTGCGTCTTCCGAGCTGTTCGTATCGAGAGGTGTTCGTGTTCCGATCTCTCTGTTCCGTTGTGCGCGCACACTCTGTGACCTGAGGTGAGAGCACGTCAAGAGCGCGGCGGGGGCCGCGGGTCGAGCCAGTGGACCAGACCAGTGGCAGGGCCGCTGACCTGCGAAGGGCAAATGGGCAACGCCTTTCTGACAGTGCCGCGTTACCTGAGTTCTACGGAGCGGCCGGCCTGCCCGCGAAACGGTGGATCGCCCCTCGAACGAGCGCACTTCTTGTGTGACTAATCGCCGTTGCGTGTGCCCCGAACGGCCGAAGGGTAGTGCTCGCGCGGACACGACCGAACCGCGTGACGCTCACGCGGAGGCTCTCCGAAAGGCCGGACGCACATGGCTCAGCCCTTCACCCTGCCGGACTTCTATGTTCCGTATCCGGCGCGGCTCAATCCTCATCTCGAGGAGGCCCGACAACACACCAAAGTGTGGGCGCGGGCCATAGGGATGCTGGAGGGATCGGGTATCTGGGACGAGAAGGACCTTGACTCCCACGACTACGCACTGCTGTGCGCGTACACCCACCCCGATTGCTCGGCCGAGGCGTTGTCGCTGGTGACCGACTGGTATGTGTGGGTCTTCTTCTTCGACGACCACTTCCTGGAGCTGTTCAAGCGCACCCCGGACCGGGAGGGCGGCAAGCGGTATCTGGACCGGCTGCCCGCCTTCATGCCGATGGAGCGCGGTGCTCCGACGCCCGAGCCGGCGAACCCGGTGGAAGCGGGGCTGGCCGACCTGTGGGCGCGGACCGTGCCCGGCATGTCCGACGCCTGGCGGGTGCGGTTCGCCGAGGCGACGAAGAACCTGCTCAACGAGTCGCTGTGGGAGCTCTCGAACATCAACGAGGGCCGTATCGCGAACCCCGTCGAGTACATCGAGATGCGCCGCAAAGTGGGCGGTGCCCCGTGGTCGGCGGGGCTGGTGGAGTACGCGGCCGGCGCCGAGGTGCCGGCCGCGGTGGCCGGTGAACGGGCGCTGCGCGTGCTGCGGGACGCCTTCTCCGACGGTGTCCATCTGCGCAACGACCTCTTCTCGTACCAGCGTGAGGTCGAGGACGAGGGCGAGAACAGCAACGGCGTGCTGGTCCTTGAGCACTTCCTGGGCTGCTCGACGCAGGAAGCCGCCGATGCGGTGAACGATCTGCTGACGTCGCGGCTTCAGCAGTTCGAGAACACCGCGCTCACCGAACTCGGTCCGCTCTGCGCCGAGAAGGGCCTTGACCCCGCGCAGACCGCTGCGGTCCTGGCCTATGTCAAGGGCCTCCAGGACTGGCAGTCCGGCGGCCACGAGTGGCACATGCGCTCCAGCCGCTACATGAACGGCGGAGGGGCCGAGCGGGCGACGCCGGGCTTCGGGATGGCGGCCGCGTCGATCCGGTTCACTCCCCGTTCGGAGGCGGCCAGGCTGCGGAGTCTCACCTATCTGCCCTACCAGCACGTCGGCCCGTCCCTGCTGCCCGACTTCGACCTGCCGTTCGGCACGACGCTCAGTCCGCATCTGGACGGGGCCCGGCTGCGGCTCGTCGACTGGTCGTCCCGGATGGGCATCCTGGAGGCGCAGCCGGGGGTGCCGGGCTCGCACATCTGGGACGAGGCACGGCTGCTGGCGATCGACCTTCCGCTGTGCGCGGCCGGGATCCACCCCGACGCCACCCCGGACGAGCTCGATCTGTCCTCGCAGTGGCTGGCCTGGGGGACCTACGGCGACGACTGGTTCCCGGTGGTGCACGGGCGGGCCCGTGACCTCACGGGGGCCAAGGTGGCCAACGCGCGTCTTTCGCAGTTCATGCCGCTGGACGGCACGGCGGCGCCCGAGCCGGTCAACGCGCTGGAACGCGGGCT
Organism: Streptomyces sp. NPDC048671; assembly: GCF_055587045.1. NCBI lineage: Bacteria > Bacillati > Actinomycetota > Actinomycetes > Kitasatosporales > Streptomycetaceae > Streptomyces > Streptomyces sp. NPDC048671. The sequence continues at coordinate 67,227 of NZ_JBVJHB010000011.1, forward strand.
GGCCGATCTGTGGGAGCGCACGGCGGCGCCCCTGGACGACAGCGGCCGGCGTGCCTTCCGTACCTGCATCGAGGACATGACGGCGAGCTGGGTGTGGGAGCTGGCGAACCAGGCGCAGAACCGGATCCCCGATCCGGTGGACTATGTCGAGATGCGGCGCATGACCTTCGGTTCGGATCTGACGATGAGTCTGTGCCGCCTCGGGCACGGCAGGAAGGTGCCTGCGGAGATCTACGACAGCGGCCCGCTGCGCTCCCTGGAGAACGCCGCGGCGGACTACGCCGCGCTGCTCAACGACCTGTTCTCGTACCAGAAGGAGATCGAGTACGAGGGTGAGGTGCACAACGGCGTTCTGGTGGTGCAGAACTTCTTCGGGGTGGACTACCCGACCGGGATGCGGCTCGTGTACGACCTGATGAAGTCGCGGCTGCGGCAGTTCCTGCATGTCGCCGAGCACGAACTCCCGGTGCTGTACGACGACTTCGACCTGGACGACGAGGCGCGGGAGATCCTCGCCGGCTATGTGCAGGAGCTGAAGCACTGGATCGCGGGCATCCTGATCTGGCACCGGGGCTGCCGGCGCTACCGCGAGGAGGATCTGCGGCGGGGCACGGCGGCCCCGTGGCACCTGAGTGGTCCCACGGGGCCCGGTACCTCTGCGGCTCGGGTGACCTCGTTCTTCGCTCAGCCCTCGGGGGTCAGTGTGTAGCTCTGTCCGGCACTCGCCCTGAAGGTCCTATCGCCGCTCGCGAACAGGGTGCTGCTGATGGTCACCTCGCGGGTGCGGCTCGCCGTGATCACCACACGGCGGGCCGTCCCCGCGGCCCATTCGATGTCGACGGTGAATCCGCCCCGGGCGCGCAGGCCGCGTACCGATCCGTCCGGCCAGCCGGCCGGGAGGGCGGGGAGGATCTCGACGGTGTCGTGCTGGCTCTGCAGCAGCATCTCCGCGACGCCTGACGCCGCACCGAAGTTCCCGTCGATCTGGAACGGCGGGTGGGTGTCCCAGAGGTTGGGCAGGGTGGAGTTCTTGAGCTGCTCCGCGAGCATCTTGTGGGCGTGGTCGCCGTCGCGCAGCCGCGCCCAGAAGTTGATCTTCCAGGCCTTGGACCAGCCGGTTCCGCCGTCACCGCGGGCGCCGAGGGAGACCTTGGCCGCTTCGGCCCAGCCGCTCCCGGCCTCGATCTGCCGGCCGGGGTGGAGACCGAAGAGGTGGGAGACGTGACGGTGGTCGTCGGCCGGGTCGTCCCGGTCGGCCTTCCACTCCTGGAGCTGGCCCCAGGAACCGGTCCGCAGACCGGGGTCGAGCTGGTCCAGGGCCGTCTCCAGCCTGCCGCGGAAGGCTGCCGCGTCACCGAGGGTGCGGGCGGCCTCCAGGGTGTTGGTGAGGAGGTCGTGGACGATCTGCTGGGACATCGCGGCGCCGGCGGTGAAGTCCCCGTGCTCGGGCGAGTAGCTCGGGGTGACGACGAGGAGCCCGTCACGCGGGTCGGTGCGCAGATTGGCCAGCCAGAACTCGGCGGCCTCCTTCATCGCCGGGTAGGCGGTGGAGCGCAGATAGGCGGTGGAGCCGCTGAACCGGTAGTGCTCGTACATCTGCTGGGTGAGCCAGGCGGCGGCCTCGGGGAACCAGAACGAGGTGGAGTAGTCGTGGACACCGGTGAAGCCGTACGGGTTGGTCTCGTTGTGCACGACCCAGCCGGCGGTCCCGAACATCTCCGTCGCCGTTCTGCGGCCCGGCTCGCGCATGGCCTCGATGTAGCGGTCGTAGGGAGCGGTGGTCTCGGCGAGGTTGGTGACCTCGGCGAGCCAGTAGTTCATCTGGAGGTTGATGTTGGTGTGGTAGTCGGCGGACCAGGGCGGGGTGGTGGAGTTGTTCCAGACGCCCTGGAGGTTGGCGGGCAGCGAGCCCTCGCGCGAGGAGGCGATCAGCAGGTAGCGCCCGTACTGGAAGAAGAGCGCCTCCAGGGCCCGGTCCGCGGGGCTGTCCCCTCCGGTGTACCCGCTGAGCAGCTGGTCGGTGGGCCGGTCGGGCAGTTGCTGGCCGATGTCGAGCGCCACCCGGTCGAAGAGGGTGCGGTGGTCGGCCACATGGGTGTCGCGGACGCTTTCGTACGAGGCTCCGGCCGCGGCGTCGACGGCGGCGGTGACCGCGTCGTGCGGATCGTCGCCCCGGTAGGCCGGATAGGTGTCCGCGTAGTCGGTGCCCGCGGCGAGGAAGAACCAGGCGCTGTCGGCGCCGGTGACGGTGAGGCTGCCGTCGGCGCCGGCAGTGACGGTGCCGCCCTCGGTGCGGACCCGGATCTGGGCCTCGAAGCGGAGCCCGTTGTCCTGGAGCGCTCCGCGTACGGTGAGCCGGTCGCCGGTGGCGGAGGCGGTGAAGTCGCCGCGCGGCGAGGTGTAGCGCAGGGTGAGGGTCACCTGCCCCGGCCGGTCCGCCGTGAACCGTCCGCCGATGACCCCGCCCGGGTGCGAGACGAAGTACTCCCTGCTGTGGGCGGTCCCCTCCCGGGTGTAGCCGACGGTCGCGAGGGCGGTGCGCAGGTCCAGGCCGCGGCGGTAGGAGGCGTCGGGGGTGGCCGGAGCGCCCGGCACGTCGATCAGCAGGTCCCCGAAGACCTGGTAGGCGCCGTAGCCCCGGCGCCCCTGGCCGAGTTCGGCGGTCACGGCGTCGGGGCCGAGGGCGCCCTCGGTGTCGAGACGCCGGCGGACGTCGGCGAGGGCGTCGGGCCTGGGGGCGGTCCAGTTCCCGAAGTCGTACCCCTCGGCCGAGCCGGGTCCGCCGGACCACAGGGTTTTCTCGTTGAAGGTGAGACGTTCGGTGGCGAGCGTGCCGTGGACGCTCGCGCCGAGGGCCCCGCCCCCGATGGGCAGGGATTCGCTCTCCCAGTCGGAGGCGGGTGCGAGGTAGTGGAGGACCGGGTTCGGCAGCTCCTCCGTGCCTCTCACCTTCGCGGATTCATCGGAGGTACCGACTGCCGCTGCCGTACCGGCGAGAGCCGGAACTCCGAGCGTCAGAGCTCCTGTTGCGCCGATCACTGTCTTCACTGTGGTGCGTCGCGTCATCCCGGATGTCATGCCGAACGACGCTAGAGGTCCGACGACTACCGGGACAAGACGCATGACAGAACAGCCTCTTGGACGGAGGCCGTGTGTACCTGGACGGAAGTGCCGTCAACGGACCGGACGGCGGGCCACGCGACGGGCCCGCGAGTGCCGGCTCAGCCCTGCTGGAAGAGTTCCGCGGGCAGCGGCTTCAGGAGGGTGTACAGATCGTCGGTGATCGGACGGTCCCAGCTGGCGATGGTGACGAGCACGCCGTCGCTGCGGTCGAACTGGACACAGGCGATCCGGCTCTCGGAGAGCCTGACGCGGCGGACGATCAGCAGGTTGTCTCCCTGCATCACGGGCATGTCCTCGGTCCCGGTGACCTCGACCGGCTCGTCGTTCTCCAGCGCGAGCAGCAGCTGGGCCACCTCGAAGGGGACCTGGCCCTCCTCGGTCTCGCGGGCGGGCGAGCCCTCCGGGAGATTACCGATGATCATCGCGGGGCCGCGGCCGCCGAACAGGTCGTAACGGAGGAAGACGCCCTGACAGCTCCCGTCGGGGGCGGGCAGCAGACCGGCGCCGAGGTTTCCGGGCCAGTCCCCCGGGTCCATGGCCAGGACGTCGAAGTCGGGGCCCGCGGGTGTGGCGGCGCTACGGCGGCGGAGGAAGGACATGCGGACATGTTACGTGGCCGGGCTCACGTCGCGGAGCCGGGCCCGGACGGCACCGGAGGCGCCCGCCCGCCCGGATGTCCCGCTGCCCAGGCAGGGTACGCGGGCGCTCCCGGGGACGCCGGCCCTGCGCATCCTGTCACCCCGCGTCCGACTCCGCGGCCAGTGCCCCCAGTACGGCGACGGCCTCGGCGGCCCGGCCGTGCGGGACGAAGAGGTGGTCGTGGTGGAATCCGGCCACCACATTGCAGCTGATCCCCGCGTCGGTGAGGGCGAGGGACACCGCGGCGGTCAGCCCCACGGCGTCCAGCGAGGAGTGCACACGGAGGGTGATCCAGCCCGCCGGGTAGGAGTGGTCAAGTCCGGCCGCCACGGCCTGCGCCTCGGGGAGCACCAGCGTGAGCCCCTCGGCCTCACCGACCGTGACGACGGGAACCGCTCCGGCGGGCACTACGCCGTCGGGCACGGTCGCGAAGACGTAGCGGCCGGGGTGCAGCTCCGGGCGCAGGTCGCTCAGCAGGGTTCGAAGATCACTCTCGGCGGTCACACCCACCACGCTACCTACGGCGTGCGGTGTCGCTCGTGATGGCGGGCGACACGGGCGCGGTTGTGCGGCGGCGCGCAGGGACCGTACGGCGGCGAGGTCCGCACCCGTCGGCCGTCCAGCCGGCGGGTGCCGGGACCTGGCCGAGCAGGGCTGGCCGGTCACGGACCCAGCGGGTCGGGCCGGCCGGGCTGGACGCCGCACACCGTGCGGCCGCGGAGCGTGGAGTTCAGGCAGGGAGATCCGCAGCGCGAGCACACCCGGCTCAGCTGCCGCTCCCGCGTGAGCTGCTGTGGCCGTGAACGGGTCGGCCGGCCGGGCCGACCCAGTCGTCGCCGGCGTCCCCTACCGGACAGGCCGCGGGACGCGGTGGCACGGCCTGTCCGGGAAGGGGCGGTCAGCGCGTGGGCGGTTCGGCCCCGACCAGCCACATCGAGAAGAACTGCGCCCCGCCGCCGTAGGCGTGGCCGAGCGCCCGGCGCGCGCCGTCCACCTGGTGCTCCCCCGCCTGTCCCCGTACCTGGAGTGCCGCCTCCGCGAAGCGGATCATTCCGGAGGCGCCGATGGGATTGGTGGAGAGCACCCCGCCCGAGGGGTTCACCGGCAGGTCGCCGTCGAGTTCGGTGACTCCGGCCTCGGTGAGCTTCCAGCCCTCGCCCTCGTCCGCGAAGCCGAGGTTCTCCAGCCACATCGGCTCGTACCAGGAGAACGGGACGTACATCTCGACGGCGTCGATCTCCCGGCGCGGGTCGCTGATCCCGGCCTGCCGGTAGACATCGGCCGCGCAGTCCTTGCCGGCCTGCGGCGACACGAAGTCCTTGCCGGCGAAGAGGGTCGGTTCGCTGCGCATCGCGCCCCCGTGCACCCAGGCGGGCGGGTGCGGTGAACGGTCCGCGCCGGTGCGGTCGGTGAGGATCATCGCGCAGGCCCCGTCGGAGGACGGGCAGGTCTCCGAGTAGCGGATGGGGTCCCAGAGCATCGGTGCGGACTGGACCTTCTCCAGGGTGATGTCCGGGTCGTGGATGTGCGCGTACGGGTTCTTCAGCGCGTTGCGCCGGTCCTTGTAGGCGACGAGGGAGCCGACGGTGTCGGGCGCCCCGGTACGCCGCATGTAGGCGCGCACGTGCGGGGCGAAGAATCCGCCCGCACCGGCCAGCAGGGGCTGCTGGAACGGGATGGGCAGCGAGAGGCCCCACATCGCGTTGGACTCCGACTGCTTCTCGAAGGCGAGGGTGAGGACGGTGCGGTGCACGCGTGCGGCCACGAGGTTCGCGGCGACGAGCGCCGTCGAGCCGCCGACCGATCCCGCGGTGTGGACCCGCAGCATCGGTTTGCCGACCGCGCCGAGGGCATCGGCGAGGTAGAGCTCCGGCATCATCACGCCCTCGAAGAAGTCGGGGGCCTTCCCGATGACCACGGCGTCGATGTCCGCCCAGGTCAGGCCGGCGTCCTGGAGGGCGGCCACGGCGGCCTCGCGGACGAGTCCGGCGAGGGAGACGTCGTGGCGGGCGGCGACGTGCTTGGTCTGGCCGATGCCGACGACGGCCACGGGCTCCTTAGGCATGGGTGCTCTCCCCTTCGAGGACGGCGACCAGGTTCTGCTGGAGGCAGGGGCCGGACGTGGCGTGGGCGAGCGCCCGGTCGGACTCGCCGCGGTGGATGCGGGCGGCGGCCTCGCCGAGGCGGATCAGCCCGGCGGCCATCAGCGGGTTGGCGGCGAGCGCGCCGCCCGACGGGTTCACCCGGACCCGGTCGTCGAGCCCGAGCGCCTTGCGCAGCACCACTTCCTGGGAGCTGAACGGAGCGTGCAGCTCCGCGGTGTCGACGGGCCGTTCGAAGACCCCGGCCCGTTCGGCGGCGAGCCGGGTCGACGGTGACTCGGTCAGCTCGCGCACCCCGAGACCGTGGGCCTCGATGCGGTGGTCGATGCCGCGGATCCAGGCGGGCCGCTCGCACAGCGCCCGCGCGGTGTCCCCGGCGGCCAGGATGACGGCGGCGGCGCCGTCGCCGATGGGCGGGCAGTCGCCGGTGCGCAGCGGCCGCACGAGGTAGTCGCCGGCCGGCACGGAGCCGCTGAGCTGGGCGTGCGGGTTGTCCGATGCGGCCTCGCGGCTGCGGGCGGCGATGGCCGCGAGCGCGGCCTCGTCGGTGTCGCCCGCGTCGATGAGGGCCTGGGCCTGGAGCGCGGCGAGCGCGACGGGGTCGGGCCACAGCGGTGCGGTGTAGTACGGGTCGAGCTGCCGGGTGAGTACGTCGCGCACCTGGCCGGGCGAGGACTTCCCGTACGCGTAGACGAGTGCGGTGTCCGCCTCGCCGGTCTGGATCTTCACCCAGGCCTCGTACAGGGCCCAGGCCCCGTCCATCTCCACATGGGACTCGGAGATCGGCGGGTGCGCGCCCACGCCGTCGAGCGCCATGGTGAAGGAGAAGGCGCGGCCCGCGAGGTAGTCGCTGGAGCCCGAGCAGGTGAAGCCGATGTCGCTGGTCCGCAGGCCGGTCGCGTCGAGGACCTGGTGCAGGACGGGCATCAGCATCTCGACTTCGGAGAGTTCGTCGGTGCGCCGCAGGTGGTCGGTCTGCGCGAAGGCGACGATCGCTACGTCCCGCATCTAGACCAGCTCCCTGTACGCGTCGTAGTCGGCGTCCGGTTCACCGGTCGGCCGGTAGTGGTCGGGATGGCGGCTGCCCTCGGTCCATACGGGCTCGACGCGCAGGCCCATCCGCACCTGGTCGTAGGGGATGCCGCCGATCCGTGCGTGCAGGGCGAGGTCGGCGCCGTCCAGGGCGATGTGCGCGTAGACGTAGGGAACCTCGATGTCGAGGTTCTTGGCCTTGATGTTGACGACGCAGTAGGTGGTGACCGTGCCGCGCGGTCCGACCTCGACCCGTTCGTCGGTGGCGACGCCGCAGGTGGGGCAGGCGCCGCGGGGCGGAACGTACACCTTGCGGCAGGACGGGCAGCGCTCGCCGACGACGCGCCGGCTCTCCAGCGCTTCGAGGTAGGCGCTCTGGGCGCGGCCCGGGGTGTAGGTGTAGTCGAGGCGGGCGGGGGTGACGATGCCGGTGACGGGTTCGGCGAACTCGCCGTTGTGCGGCGCGGGTTCGGCGGGTTCGCCGGCTTCGCTCCCGTACGGTTCGAAGCAGGCGATGTCCGTGATGGCGCCGGTGCGGTTCGCGGCCCAGCGGACGCGTACGCGCATGCCGGTGCGGACGGCTTCGGGTCCGGGTGCGTCCAGGACGTGCAGGAGTGCGGTGTCGGCTCCGTCGAACCGTACGAGCACCCAGGCGAAGGGGGTGTCCAGGGGCTGGCCGCGGCGGGGCCGCGGGTTCCAGGCCCAGGTGGTGACCGTGCCGGTGGCGGCGACCTCCACCAGGTCGTGGATCTCCTCCGCGGTGACGGGGTCGTACTCGACGGGCGGGACCAGGACCTTGCCGTCACCGGTCCGTACACCGAGCACGGTGCGTTCGCGCAGTCCGGTGAGGAAGGCGCTCTGGACCGGGCCGAGGGAGCGGGTGAAGGGGAATTCGACCACCAGCGGTGCGCTGAGGACGTCGGGCACGGTTGCCTCCTTGGTTCAGGCCCGCCGGTAGACGGGCGGGCGCTTCTCGGCGAAGGCGCGGGCGCCCTCCTTGGCGTCGGCGGTGGCGAAGACGGGCCAGCCGCGCTTCAGTTCGGCGGCGAGGCCCTCGGTCTCGGTCATCTCCGCGGTCTCGTACACCGATGCCTTGACCTCTTCGACGGCGAGCGGGCCGCAGGCGTTGATCTGTTCGGCCACGGCGAGGGCCGCTTCCAGTGCGGTGCCGTCGGGGACGACCCGGCCGATCAGCCCGATCCGGGCCGCTTCCGCGGCGTCGTACGGGCGGCCGGTGAGCAGCATTTCGAGTGCGTGGGTCCGGGCGATCTGGCGGGGCAGCCGTACGGTCGAGCCGCCGATGGGGAAGAGGCCGCGCCTGACCTCGAAGAGGCCGAAGGTGGCGCTCTCGCCGGCGATGCGGATGTCGGTGCCCTGGAGTATCTCGGTGCCGCCCGCCACGCAGTGGCCCTCGACGGCGGCGATGACCGGTTTGCGGGGGCGGTGGTGGCGCAGCATGGCCTTCCAGTGCAGGTCGGGGTCGGCCGTCATCCGGTCCCGGTACTGCTCGCCGTCCATGCCGTCCCCGGCGAGGGCCTTGAGGTCCATGCCGGCGCAGAAGCAGCCGCCGGCGCCGGTGAGGACGACGGAGCGGATCTCCTCGTCCGCGTCGGCGGCCAGCCAGCCGTCGTACAGGCCGACCAGCATCGGCAGCGAGAGCGCGTTCTTGCTCTGCGGCCTGTTCAAGGTGAGTACCAGTGTGGCGCCTTCGCGCTGCACGGTGAGGTGTTCCGTACCGCCCATGGTGTGTCTCCCGTCTCAAGGCTAGAACAGGTTGCAGTAGTTGGGGAGGCAGTTCAATAGTTTTCTGACAGGTAGTCAGTTTTCTTCACGGGCCCCCTTCCCACTTGTGGCGGTCGGCGCTCTAATGACGCCGAGCCACTCAGCAACCGCGGTCAGGAGGAACGGTGGAGTACAACCTTGCCGACCTGTTCGAATCGGTCGTCGACGCTGTCCCGGAACGCGAGGCGCTCGTCTACCTCGACCATCCCGGAACGGGCGCCGAGCGCAGGCTCACCTACGCGGAGCTCGACGCCGCCGCGAACCGCGTCGCCCATCACCTGACCGAGGCCGGGATCGGCCCCGGCGAGCACCTGGGCCTGCACCTGTACAACGGCGTCGAGTACCTCCAGACGGTCCTGGCCTGCCTGAAGGCGCGCATCGTCCCGGTCAACGTCAACTACCGGTACGTGGAGGAGGAGCTGGTCTACCTCTACCGGGACGCGGACCTGGCGGCGCTCGTCTTCGACGCCGAGTTCGACGAGCGCGTCGCGGCCGCCGCGCCGCAGGCGCCGAAGCTCCGCCATCTCGTCCGGGTGGGCGCGTCCGCGAAGGGGGTACCGGGCCCGGATGCCGTCGCGTTCGCGGCGGCCGAGGCCGCCGGGGATCCGGGGCGCGGCTTCGCCCCCCGCTCGCCCGACGACCAGTTCATCATCTACACGGGCGGCACCACGGGCATGCCCAAGGGTGTGATGTGGCGCCAGGAGGACCTCTTCTTCTCCGGCCTCGGCGGCGGCGCGCCGACCGGCGAGCCGGTGAAGACCCCGCAGGAGCTGGCCGAGCGGGTGGCCGCGGGCGGGGACGGCATCACCTTCTTCCCCACTCCCCCGCTGATGCACGGCACCTCGACGCTCACGGCGTTCATCGGCTTCAACTTCGGGCAGCGGGTCGTGGTGCACCGCAAGTTCGTGCCGCACGAGGTGCTTCGCACCATCGAGAAGGAGAAGGTCACCAGCGTGTCGCTGGTCGGCGACGCGATGCTGCGCCCGCTGATCGACGCGCTGAGGGGACCGCTGAAGGGCACCGACTGCTCGTCGATGTTCTCCGTCTCCAGCTCGGGCGCGGTGATGTCGGACTCGGTGCGGGCGGAGTTCCAGGCGCTGGTGCCCACGGTGATGCTGCTGAACAACTTCGGCTCCTCCGAGTCGGGTTTCAACGGCACCGCGACGGCCGACTCCGGGCCGCGGAACGGCTTCCGGCTGCGGATGAACTCCCGTACGGCGGTGGTCGACCCGGCGACGTACGAGCCGGTGGAGCCGGGCGTGCCGGGGCGGATCGCGCAGCGCGGCCATGTGCCGCTCGGCTACTACAACGACCCGCGCAAGACCGCGGAGACGTTCTTCCGCAAGGGCGAGGAGCGGTGGGTGCTGCTCGGCGACATGGCGACGGTCGACGCCGACGGCATCGTCACGGTGCTCGGCCGGGGTTCGCAGTGCATCAACACCGGGGGCGAGAAGGTGTACCCGGAGGAGGTCGAGCAGGCGCTCAAGGCCCATCCGGACGTGTACGACGCGCTGGTCGCCGGCGCGCCCGACGCACGCTGGGGCAGCCAGGTCGCCGCGGTGGTGCAGCTGCGCGAGGGCGCCGAGGCCCCCTCGCTCGACGACGTCCAGGCGCACTGCCGGTCGCGGCTGGCCGGCTACAAGATCCCGCGCCACCTGGTGATCGCCCCGCAGATCCGGCGCTCCCCCAGCGGCAAGGCCGACTACCGGTGGGCCCGCTCGGTCGTCGCGCCCACCCGTCCGGCCGACGCCTGACGGGGTGCGCGGGCCCGGCACCGAATCACCCGAGTGCGCGGCCCCGCGTCCACCGCGGACGCGGGGCACGGGCGGCGGCGTAAGCCATTCGGGCACGTCCCGTACCCAACCGCTCACCCTGCGTGGCATCGGGGGGTGATCGCCCATAGCTTCGGCTCATGAGGAAACGACACTTGACCTGTCTCGTGAGCATCGCAGCCGTCTCGGCCGCCGGACTGGGCACGGCCGTACCGTCCGCGTCGGCCGCTGCCGCCGGGGGCCATGTGGTGTATCCGGGCCAGTCGATCCAGGCAGCGGTGGACGCCGCACAGCCCGGTGACACCATCGTCGTCCGGCCCGGCACCTACCGCGAGAGCGTGCTGATCAGCACGCCCGGACTGACCCTGCGCGGCTCCGGGGACCGTACGGTCATCGTGCCGGGCACCAGCCGCGCGCAGCCGGACAACGCGTGCGTGAAAGCCGGCAACGGCATCTGCGTCCTGGGAACGGCCCAGCACACCGTGGACAACGTGTCCGTCCGGTCCCTGGCCGTCACGGGGTTCGCCGCGAACGGTGTCTGGGCCTCCTGGACCGACCGGCTGGACGTCCGGGAGGTGACCGCCGGGTCCAACGGCACCTGGGGCATCGCCCAGCAGCACTCCACCCGGTCCGACATCCGCGACAACACCGCCCGCTCCAACGGCGACGCGGGCATCTTCGTCGCCAACACCGTCGACGAGGAGGGCGGCGCCACCGACACCCTGGGCACTCAGGTCCGGGGCAACACGCTGACCGACAACCGGATCGGGTTCACCGCACGGCGCGTGCGGAATCTGACCGTCAGCGACAACACCATCACCGCCAACTGCAGCGGCGTGTTCGTCGTGGGCGACGAGGGAACGCCGAAGGCCGGCGCCATGACCATCCGGTCCAACCGGATCACCGGGAACAACAAGTTCTGTGCCGCCACCGACCGGCTGCCCGCGATCCAGGGCTCCGGAATCGTCCTCACCGGCACCGAGACCACCCAGGTGCGGTCCAACGTGATCCGCGACAACGTGGGCGCCACACCGCTCTCGGGCGGCGTCGTGCTGTTCAAGAGCTTCGTCGGAGCGAAGAACACCGACAACACCATCAGCGGCAACGTGGTCACGGGCAACCAGCCGGCCGACCTGGCCGACGAGGACACCGGCACGGGCAACGACTTCACCGGCAACGTCTGCACGACGTCCGCACCGGCCGGAATGTGCTGACCGTTGCACCCCCGTACGAGGAGAAGCGAGACGGCATGACCACCGTGAGTACCACCCCCACCCCCGCCGGCACTCCCGTCCGGCCCGTCGCCGGTCCACAGCCGGCGATGCGGCTGCGCGAGATCGTGTTCGGCGCCGCCTGCGCCGCGGCCGTGCGCGCCGCGGCCCGGCTCGGTGTCGCCGACGCGCTGGGCGAGACGCCCGCCACCGCCGCCGAGCTGGCCGCGGTGGTGAAGGCCGAACCCGAACCGCTGCGGCGGCTGCTGCGCGCACTGTCCTGCTACGGCGTCTTCACCGAGACCGCGGACGGCGCGTTCGCCCACACCGAGATGTCACGGCTGCTGCGCGAGGACGACCCGAACAGCCTCCGGTACATCTCGCTGTGGTGCACCGAACCCTGGACCTGGGACGTCTGGCCCCGGCTGGACGACGCGGTGCGCTCCGGCGGCAACGTCTTCGAGGACACCCACGGCAAGGAGTTCTTCGACTACCTCCACCAGGACGCGCACGAGTCGGCCCAGGTGTTCAACCGGGCCATGACGACGTCCAGCGTGCAGTCCGCGCTGGACGTCGCCGCGCTCCTCGACCTCACCGGAGTGTCCGCGGTCGCCGACATCGGCGGCGGTCAGGGGCACGTACTGGCGAGCCTGCTGGAGAAGCACCCGTCGGTGAGCGGCACCCTGATGGATCTGCCGGGTGTGGTGGCACGGGCCGACGAACGGCTGCGGGACGGCGGCCCGCTCGCCGGCCGGGCGGCCATCGTGTCCGGGGACTGCCGTGAGGGCATCCCGGTGGCGGCCGATCTCTACATCATCAAGAACATCCTGGAGTGGGACGACGACAGCACCCGCCGGGCGTTGCGGAGCGTCGTCGCGGCGGCGCGTCCCGGCGCCCGGGTCGTCGTCATCGAGAACCTCGTCGACGACACCCCCTCGATGCGGTTCACCACCGCCATGGACCTGCTGCTGCTCCTGAACGTCGGCGGCGCCAAGCACACCCGGCAGAGCCTGGTCGACCGGCTGTCGGAGGCCGGGCTGCTCATCGGCGAGATCCGGCCGGTCAACCCCTACCTCCACGCGTTCGAGTGCGTGGTCCCGGACTGACCTCCCCGGTCCGGGCGGCACGCTCCGGGCAGCACGCGATTCGCCCCGGGCCCGGCCTCACGGCCGGACCCGGGGCGATCGTCGTCCTCAGGCGGAAGTGTCGCGCTCCCAGCGGTAGAACTCCTGGGCCATCGCGTCCTTCGGCCCCCGCCAGGTCTGCGGGTCGTACGGGCTGATGAAGGCGGTGAGCCGGTCGCTGAGACCCCTGAACTCCGGGTGCTCGGTCACCTTGGCGATCTCCGGACCCGGCGGGCGCTCGGACTCGATCATGTGCAGGTAGACGTCGCCGAACTGGAACAGCTTGCGCCGGGTGACGCCGACCAGGTGCGGCAGCTCACTGCTGTCGGAGGCGGCGAACAGTTCGGCGATGTCCGGCGCCGACTCCGGCGCCATCCGGGCGACGATCAGGGCGTGGTGCATCGGGGGGTGCCTTTCTGGTACCCGGTCCGGCCACCCGGCCGGGGCCGGGTGGCCGGACCGTCGGCGAAGGGGACGTCAGCCGGCCGTGACGGACGCCGAACGGCGCTCACGGTCGCGCTGCTCGATCTTGTCCCGGATGAGCTCCATCTGGACGCGCGAGTTGCGGTTGATGTTGTCGGTCATCCAGGCGTCGTCGACCGGGGCGTCCGGGCGCATCGCGAAGTCCTGCGCCCAGTGCATGCGGGTGCCGCCGGGAACCTCGGAGTACTCCCAGTGGATGTCCATGTGCTGGAACGGGCCCGGCTCGACGCGACGGGCCCGCACGGTGCGGCCGGGCCGGTCCGTGGTGCGCTCCGAGACCCAGCTCCACACCTTGTCGTTGTCGTCGGGGTGCATGGTCAGGCGGAAGGTGGTCCGCTCGCCGTCGCGCTCGATGATCTCGACCGCGGCGTACTCGCTGAACAGGTCGGGCCAGTTCGCGAGGTCGTTGGTCATGTCCCAGACGAGGTCCAGGGGGGCGGCGATGACGATCTCGTTCTCGGTGTGTGCGGACACGTCAGGCTCCTGTCATGAGGCTGTTGTTGACGAGGTCGAGGAACTCGCGGGGCGTCCTGCACCGGTCGGCGTCGGCCGGCAGCGGCTGTCCGTGCCGGTTCTCCAGCACGCCGACGATGCCGAGGAGGCCCAGCGAGTCGAGGCCGAACTCGTCGAAGGCGGTGCCGGGGTGGTCCTCCATCTGCCGGGGGTCGACGGTCAGTCCGGCGCCCTTCTTCATCAGGACGGCGAGTTCGTCGTAGGTCAGTCGATCGGTCATGAGGGACTTCTCCTTCTCACGAGAGGTGTCGGTGGGGCGCTCACGCGCCGCGGCCGGCGGGGCGGCGCAGCACCATCGCCGCGTTCGAGCCCATGAGGCCGCGGCTGAGCACGAGCGCGGTGTGCAGTTCGGCGGTGCGGGCCCGTCCGGTGACGACATCGAGGTCGTGGCACACCTCGAAGACGTTGGGCGTGGGCGGGATCAGACCGTTCTCCATGGCGAGCACGGCGGCGGCCGCGTCCAGTACGGGCGCACCGCAGTACGCCCGCCCGATGCCCGTCTTGGGCGCGGTCACCGGTACCCGCCTGCCGTGCGGGCCGAGCGCGTCGGCCAGCGCCAGCGCCTCGGCCCGGTCCGCGGCGGGTACGCCGAGGGCGTCCGCGAAGACCACGTCGATCTCCTCGGGCGCGCAGCCGGCCTCCCGCAGCGCCCCCTCGATGGCGTGGGCGAGACCCTCGCGGGACTCCTCCCAGCGCATCGCGGTGGTGAAGGTGGCGGCGTGACCGGCTATCTCGGCCCGGACCCGGGCGCCGCGCTCCCGGGCCGCGTTCTCCTCCTCGACCACGAACATCGCGCCGCCCTCGGCGGGCACGAATCCGCAGGCGTCCGAGGTGAACGGACGGTAGGCACGCGTCGGGTCCTCGCCGGCGCTCAGGTCCCGGTAGCCGAGCTGGCAGACGACGGAGTAGGGCGCGAGCGGGGCCTCCGCCGCGCCGACCACCACCGCCTGGGTGCCGCGCCGGACGGACCGGGCGGCGTGGGCCAGTGCGTCCAGGCCGCCGGCCTCGTCGCTGGCCACCACCGCGCACGGCCCCTTGAAGCCGCCGCGGATGGAGATCTGGCCGGTGCTCGCGGCGTAGAACCAGGCGATCGACTGGTAGGGGCCGACGTACTTGGAACCCTGGCCCCACAGCCGTTGCAGCTCGCGCTGGCCGAACTCGCCGCCGCCGGAACCCGCGGCGGTCACCACGCCCACGCTGAACGGCGCGTCCTCGTAGTCCGCGCGGCCGAGGCGGGCGTCGTCCAGGGCCATGTCGGCCGCGGCCATCGCGAAGTGCGTGAACCGGTCGGTCTGGACGAGGTAGCGCTCCTCGATGAGGCTGACCGGGTCGAAGCCCCTGACCTCGCCCGCGACGTGCAGCGGCAGCTGCTCGCACCCTTCGCGGGTGACGCGGTCGAGCACGCTCATGCCCTCCTGCGTCCGCTTCCAGAAGGTCCCGGTGTTCGTTCCGTTGGGGGCGACGACGCCGATGCCGGTGACGACGGTGCGCCGGTCCTCTCGGGTGCTCATGGTGTCCTCCCACCGGTTCTGGTCAGGGCAACCGCGGACTGGAAGCCGCCGAAGCCGCTGCCGACGGACAGGACGCTGCGCAGCTTCAGCGGGCGTGCGGTGCGCGGCACGTAGTCGAGGTCGCACTCGGGGTCCGGGGACTCGTAGTTCGCCGTCGGCGGGACCGTCTGGTGGACCAGCGCGAGTACGCAGGCCGCGATCTCTATCGCCCCGATCGCCCCGAGCGAGTGGCCGACCATCGACTTGATGGAGCTCATCGGTACGTCGTGGGCGTGCGCGCCGAGGGCCCGCTTCACGGCGGCGGTCTCGTGCCGGTCGTTCTGTTTGGTGCCCGAGCCGTGCGCGTTGACGTAGTCGATGTCCGAGGCGGGGATCCCGGCGTGGCCGAGCGCCCGGTTGATGGCCTCGGCCATCTCCAGGCCCTCCGGGGTCAGCCCGGTCATGTGGTAGGCGTTGCCGAAGGTCGCGTAGCCGGCGATCTCGCAGTACACCGTCGCGCCGCGGGCGCGGGCGTGCTCGAGCTCCTCCAGGACGAGCACGGCGCCGCCCTCGCCCATCACGAAGCCGTCGCGGCGGGAGTCGAAGGGCCGGGAGGCGTGTTCCGGGTCGTCGTTGTTCGCCGAGGTCGCCTTGATCGCGTCGAAGCACGCCACGGTGATCGGGGTGATCGGGGAGTCCGACGCCCCGGCGATGCAGACGTCGACGCGCCCTTCCTCGATGGAGTGGAAGGCGTAGCCGATCGCGTCGAGGCCTGAGGTGCAGCCGGTCGAGACGGTCTGCACCGGACCGTGTGCCCCGACCTGCTCGGCGACGGCGGAGGCCAGCGAACTGGGTGAGAAGGCCCGCTCCAGATGCGGCCCGGCCGGGCGGTGGTCGACGTCCCAGCGTGCGCCGGTGGCGCTGACTGCGACGTAGTCGTGCTCCAGCCGGGTGGTTCCGCCGACCGCGGTGCCGAGCGAGACGCCCATCCGCCAGGGGTCGGTGCGCTCCTGGTCGAGGCCCGCGTCGGCGAGTGCCTCGCGGGCGGCCACCATCGCGAACTGGACGTACCGGTCCGCGCGGGCCACCTCCTCCTCGTCCAGTCCGTACGCGGCCGGGTCGAAGTCGCACTCGGCCGCGATCCGGGACCGGAAGCCCGCCGGGTCGAAGAGCGTGATGCCGCGTGTCGCCGTGCGGCCGTTGGCGAGGAGGTCCCAGAAGGCCGGTGTGCCGATCCCGCCCGGAGCGACGACCCCGACACCGGTGACCGCCACGCGCCGGGTCATGAAGCTGCCTCGGTTCGTTCTGGCGGCGCGCCCCGCTCGGCGGCGTCGGTGTGCTCGGTGTCGACGTGGCCGAGCTCCGGGCGGGGGGCGAGCGGCCCCAGGTGGAAGACCATGCGCGCCTCGATGTCGCCCACGTTGCGGAAACGGTGCCGGACGTTCGGGGGGATGAGCAGCCCCTGGTCGGGCCGCATCGCGTGCGGTTCACCGTCCAGGTCGACCTCCAGGAGCCCGTTCACGACGTACACGAACTCCTCCGAGTACGGGTGGTAGTGCTCGCCGATGCGGTCTCCGGGCTGAACAATGGCCAGTCCCATGAAGCCGCTGGTGGCTCCCACCGCCGTCGGGGTGAGCAGAGCGCGCAGGTCGCCTCCGCGCCTGCGGTTGGGCTGGGTCTCGCTGAGGTCCACGATGCGTGGCCGGTGCATGGTCATGACTGTTTTCCTCCTGGCGCGTTGCGCGTTGTGTCGACGGGTCGGGCGAGAAGCCCCCAGGGTGCTGATCCGCGGTTCAGGACTCCGCGGCCCGCCGGTCGGTGATCAGGTGCATCTCGGCGCGGGCGAGGAAGCGCGCGGCGTCCTGGTCGCTGGTCGGCACTGCGTTCGCCTCCCCGTCGAGGAGTCGGGCGAGCCTGGCCGACTTGCCGGGGCCGTGGATGCCGAGCGACCGGTCGGGCTGCGCGTCGAGCGGGCCGTCCACCTCCAGGAGGCGGACGACGACGTCGTCGCGCTGGAAGATCGTGCTGCTGTCGATGGGGCTGCCGGCGTCGTCGGCCTCCTCCTCGTCATGCTCCGCCAGAAGCCGGGCCAGGGCCATGCCGCAGCCCTCCTTGGCCTGGTAGAACAGCGCGTGGCGCTTGAGGTCCCGCTCGGCGTGGCGGCCCGTCGTCACGTGGTGGACGGTGGGCAGCGCCGCGCGGGTGAAGAACATCCGGGCGGAGTCGGGGTCGGACAGGTCGCGGTCCTGCTCCAGGTACGGGTTGATCGCCTCCTCGACGGCCCTGACCTCCGGCTGC
This sequence comes from Streptomyces sp. NPDC048671, assembly GCF_055587045.1. Classification (NCBI taxonomy): domain Bacteria; kingdom Bacillati; phylum Actinomycetota; class Actinomycetes; order Kitasatosporales; family Streptomycetaceae; genus Streptomyces; species Streptomyces sp. NPDC048671. The sequence continues at coordinate 84,796 of NZ_JBVJHB010000011.1, forward strand.
CGGGAGACATGGCGCAGGGCCGCGAGGAGGTCGCCCTCGACCTCGACCGCGCGCACCACCCGGTTGCCGTGCATGAACAGCGAGGTGCGGCGCAGCCGGGTGTGCTCGTCGACCCGCGCCTTCGGGGAGTCGTACTCGGCGAGGAGCTTCGCGACGATCTCCTCGGTGCCCGGCCGGACCGTGAAGGTCAGCGCGTGGCGCACCACTCCGTCGCCGAGGCGGGGAGCGGACTGGAGGCCGCCCTTGAGGGGCTCGAAGCTCTCCTCGAAGGCGGCGCCGGTCTCCCGCAGGACGCTGAAGCGCAGCGACCGGGTGTCGCGCACGCAGCTGTGCAGGGGCTGGACGGTGGCGACGTGGTCCTCGCTGTTGACCCAGGCGAGGAAGGGCGGCGCGCTCTCCCACTCGCTCGTGATGAGCCACTGGGACGGGTTCTCGATGGACTGGCACAGCTGGTCGCTGATGTGGCCGGGGATGGAGGCCACCTGGTTGCGCATGTGCTCGTAGGCCTCCAGGAACTGCTTCTGGGCGCCGTCGTGCAGGTCAAGCAGCAGGATGACCCGCAGCCTTGATCCGTCGAAGGCGGACTGGGAGGTCCGTTCCGAGAGGGTGGTGGTCATCTTGCGAACTCCTTCGAGACGGTGGGGCGGCCCGGCCTTCCGGTTCGCTGGGTAACCGGCGGCTGTCGAGTGGAATCGGAGCGGGGAGTCTCCCGGCGGCTGCGCACGGTCCGCCCCGGACCGCGGGCGTCGTCTCCGTCACCGATCGTGAAACGCTGGTCCGCCTGACGCGAGATTTATGAACCGTTCAGGTGAGCGGGCGTCCGAACCGCTCCGACAAGGGCATGGACATTGCATCTGTACGGCGTCCGAGCTGGAGCAACTGATGAACGAGAACGTCGACCTCCATGTACCGGTCCTCATCGTGGGCGGCTCCCTGGTGGGCCTGTCCGCGTCCCTTTTCCTCGGTCGGCTCGGCGTCGAGCATCTGCTGGTCGAGAAGCACGCCGCCACCTCGACGCACCCACGCGGTCGCGGCAACAACGTGCGCACGATGGAGGTCTTCCGCCGGGCGGGGGTGGAGGAGCGGATCCGGGAGGCCGCGTCGGTGCTGGCGGAGAACCACGGCATTCTGCAGGCCGGATCGCTGACCGGTGACGACCAGGAGTGGCTGTTCAAGGAGATCGACCCGGGGGGCGCGCTCGCCCGCTTCAGCCCGACGGGCTGGTGCCTGTGCAGCCAGAACGACCTGGAGCCGGTGCTGCTGGACCGGGCCCGGGAGCAGGGCGGCGATCTGCGGTTCTCCACCGAGCTGCTCTCGTTCGACCAGGACGGCTCAGGGGTGGGGGCGGTCCTGAAGAACCGGGAGACCGGCGAGCACACCACGGTGCGGGCGGACTATCTCATCGCCGCCGACGGCCCGCGCAGCCCGGTCCGTGAGCAGCTGCGCATCGGCCGTTCGGGTGCCGGTGACCTGTTCCACAACGTGAGTATCACCTTCCGTTCCCGCCGGCTCGCCGATGTGCTCGGTGACCGGCGCTTCATCGTGTGCTACCTGACCGGTCCGGAGGCGGACGGCGCCCTGCTGCCGGTGGACAACACGGAGCAGTGGGTGTTCCACGCCCCGTGGCAGCCCGACCGGGGCGAGACGCTGGAGGACTTCACGGACGAGCGGTGCGCCGAGCACATCCGCAAGGCGGTCGGCGCCCCGGACATCGACGTGGAGATCACCGGCAAGGCGCCGTGGCACGCGGCGGAGCGGGTGGCCGACCGCTACTTCCGTGGCCGGGTGTTCCTCGCCGGTGACTCGGCGCACGAGATGTCGCCCACCGGGGCGTTCGGTTCCAACACCGGCATCCAGGACGCGCACAACCTGGCGTGGAAGCTCGCCGCCGTGCTGCGCGGTGAGGCGGGGCCCGGTCTGCTGGACACGTACGGGGCGGAGCGGCTGCCGGTGGCTCGGGCGACGAGCGAGCGGGCCTCGGAGCGTTCCGGCGAGCACAGCCACCCCGGGTATGCGCCGCCGCCGACCGTGGGCGGCGGCAAGCGCGGCGGGATGCTGAACGTGGCGCTGGGCTACCGCTATGTGGACGGCGCGGTGCTGGGCGTCGCCCCGGATCAGCCGGTGGTGCCCCAGGGGATGCGGCTGACGGGTGAACCGGGCAGCCGCGCACCGCACTTGTGGGTCCGGCGGGCGGGTGAGCGGATCTCCACGCTGGATCTCTACGAGCGGTCGTTCGTGCTGCTCGCCGATGGCGCGGACGTGGCGTGGCGGCGGGCGGCGGCGCGGGTCGGTGACCAACTGGCCGTACGTCTGGACGCGTTCGGCATCGGCTCCGGCCCCGGCGGCGATCTGGAGCCGGAGGCCGGTGCCGACTGGGCCGGGGCGCACGGAACGAGCACCGAGGGCGCTGTGCTGGTGCGCCCCGACGGGTTCGTCGCCTGGCGCTCGGAGACGGGAGTCGCGGACGCCGAGGCGACGCTGCTTGACGTCATGGTGTCGCTGCTGCGCCGGGACTGACGCGGCGGGTGGCCCTGTGACGCCCCGTCAGGCGAGTCCGAACGACCGGAGGGCCGCGAGGTACTCCTGTGGCCGTTCGGTGTGGACGAGATGGCCGGCGTCGATGGTGACGAGCCGGCAGTCGGGGATCCACCGGGCCATCCGGACGAGGTCCTCCTGGTCGATCTGGCTGCTCGGGCCGCCGCCGATGACCAGGGTGGGCGCGGTGATCCCGCCGAGGCGTTCGCGGCTCGCCGGATCGGGGTCGTTGAGCTGGGCGTTGATGGCCGGCACCACGGGCCAGTCGAAGTCGAGCTCCCCTTCGGGGCGTTCGGCGGGGCCGCGGGGCGGGTCGAGGGGGAAGGGCGGCGGGGCCTCCTCCAGGACGAGCCGGCCGATGAGTCCGGGCTGCCGCGCGGCGAGCAGACAGGCCGCGGCGCCGCCCATGGAGTGCCCGATGACCGTGGCGCCGGAGAGGTTGCGGGCCTCCAGGAACGCGTGCAGATCGTCGCGGAACAGCTCGAAGGAGTAGCGGCCGGGCCAGTCGCTGAGGCCGTGACCGCGGAAGTCGAGGGCGTACACGCGGTGTTGGGCTGCCAGCTCTCCGGCGACCCGAGTCCAGGTGCGGCTGTCGCCGCAGCGTCCGTGGGCCAGGACGACCGGCGGCGCGGACGGGTCTCCCCACACCCGGTAGGCGAGCCGTATCCCGCCGGCCTGCACGCTGTGGACGTCCGGGTCCAGGAAGGCGGTGACGGTGCGGGCGAAGGCCCCGGGGTCGTCGAGCCACGGGAAGTGTCCGGCGCCGCGCTGGACGGCGAATTCGGCGTTCGGGAAGAGTGCGGCCAGTTCGGCGGCGCGGTCGGGGGTCGTCACACCGTCCAGCTCTCCGGCGAGGACGAGTACCGGGGCGGGCAGTTCGCGCAGGGCGGCGACCGTCGTGGCTGGATCGAACGCGCCCTGCCCGTAATAGCCCTGGGCGGCAAGGGTGTTGATCTGCGCCGCGGACGACGCGGCGTGGTCCTGCGCGGCGGTGTCCCAGCGTCCGTAGAGGAACGGCCGTGCGGCGGCACGGAGTTCGTCCGTGAGGCGTCCCGCCCAGATCTCCTCCAGGGCCGGGAGCGCTTCCTCGTACCACGGTTCCGTGCGGCGCAGCCCGGCGGCCTCCCGGGCCTCGCGTTCGTCGAACCCGAATCCGGCGGCGCGTGTTCCGGGCGCGATGAGGAGCAGACTGCGCAGCGCCCGCGGATACCGCGCGGCGTAGAGCGCGGCGAGGTCCCCCGCCGCCGAGTGGGCGAGGAGATCGATGTGTTCCAGTCCCAGGTGTTCGCGCAGTGCCTCGACGTCGTCGACCAGCCGGTCGCAGCGGTAGGTGGCGGGGTCGTCCGGCAAGGCGGAGTCCCCGGTGCCCCGCAGATCGAGCAGCACCAGTTGCCGGTGGCCGTCGAGTCCGCCCAGGCGTCCGAGACAGGTACTGGCCCGCATGGGGCCGCCCGGCAGGCAGATCAGGGGGGTGCCCTGTCCTTCGAGGTGGTATGCGAGCTCGGTTCCGTCGTACGTGTGGAAAGTCGGCATGGAACCATCCAAACAGGGCCGGCCTGGTGATGCGGCTCTGTTCGGTACGAGCGTATCCGCGGTACGGGAACGGTCCCGCGTCGGGTGCGGTCGCACGACATGCGTCGCGTCCCACCTCTTGCCAGCGGGCGGAAGATCCTGAATTACTGCTCCCGGGAGGAACGACCGAATGATCGGTCGTCTGCACGGCGCACGGAAGAGGGAGATCCGCATGACGGCTCTGCTGGACGCGGCGGAACGGATGGACCGCGAGGAGCTGCGGGCGCTCCAGCTCGAACGGCTGCGGGCGACACTGCACCACGTCTACGCCCACGTCGGCCACTACAGAGCGGCGTTCGACCGGGCGGGGCTGCATCCTGACGACTGCCGCTCGCTCGCCGACCTCGCCCGGTTCCCGTTCACCACCAAGGCCGACCTGCGGGACAACTACCCGTTCGGGATGTTCGCGGTGCCCGAAGAGCAGGTGCGCAGGATCCACGCCTCCAGCGGCACGACGGGCCGCCCGACCGTCGTCGGCTACACCCAGGGCGATCTGGACACCTGGGCGGACGTGGTCGCCCGCTCCATCCGGGCGGCGGGCGGCCGCCCGGGGCAGAAGGTGCATGTCGCTTACGGATACGGGCTGTTCACCGGCGGGCTCGGCGCGCACTACGGGGCGGAGCGGCTCGGCTGCACGGTCATTCCCGCGTCCGGCGGGATGACGGCCCGGCAGGTCCAGCTGATCCAGGACTTCCGGCCCGACATCATCATGGTGACGCCGTCGTACATGCTGACGCTCCTGGACGAGTTCGAGCGGCAGGGCGTCGACCCGCGGGCGACCTCGCTGAGGACGGGGATCTTCGGCGCCGAGCCGTGGACACAGGAGATGCGGCGCGAGATCGAGGAGCGGTTCGCGATCGACGCGGTCGACATCTACGGGCTGTCCGAGGTGATGGGCCCGGGTGTCGCCCAGGAGTGCGTGGAGACGAAGGACGGCCTGCACATCTGGGAGGACCACTTCTATCCGGAGGTGGTCGACCCGTTCACCGGCGAGGTGCTGCCCGAGGGCGCGGAGGGCGAGCTGGTGTTCACCTCGCTCACCAAGGAGGCCATGCCGGTGATCCGTTACCGGACCCGGGATCTGACCCGGCTGCTGCCGGGGACGGCACGGGTCTTCCGGCGCATGGAGAAGGTCACCGGGCGGAGCGACGATCTGGTGATCCTGCGCGGGGTGAACCTCTACCCGACCCAGATCGAGGAGATCGTGCTCCGTACGCCGGCGGTGTCGCCGCACTTCCAGCTGCGGCTGACCCGCGAGGGCCGTCTCGACGTGCTGACGGTGCGGGCGGAGGCGCGGGCGGGGGCGACACCGGAGCAGCGCGCGGCCGCCGCCGCGTCGGTCGCCGCGGCCGTCAAGGACGGGATCGGGGTCTCGGTCGGGGTGGAGATCCTCGACCCGGAGACGCTGGAGAGGTCGGTCGGAAAGTTCAGGCGGATCGTCGACGAGCGGGACCGGCCGGGCAGTTGACCGGGGCGCCGGAAGGTCTGGTCCAACGTGCCATGGGCCCTGCGTGGTTGCTGTGGCAGTATGCGTCGATGTGGCGACGGCCCGCAGGGGGAATGCCTGGCCAGCGTCACCCCGTCCCGCCTGTTCGCGCACCCCGCGTACTCCTCACGCTCTGCGCACCGAAGCACTCTGGAGCTCTCCATGACGCCAGGTCCGGCCAACTCTCCGATCGTCGACACCAGCAGGCCGCACCCGGCGCGCGTCTACGACTACCTTCTTGGCGGCAAGGACAACTACCCCGTCGACCAGGAACTCGGTGAGCGGATGCCGCCCGTGGCGAAGGCCGGCGTCGCGCAGAACCGGGCGTTCATGCACCGGGCGGCCGGCTGGGCCGCGCGCACGGGCATCGACCAGTTCCTCGACATCGGTACGGGGATTCCCACCCAGCCGAACCTGCACCAGATAGTCCAGGAGATCAACCCGGCGGCCAGGATCGTCTACACGGACAACGACCCGATCGTCCTGCGTCACGCCGAGGCGCTGCTCGTCAGCACCCCAGAAGGCACCACCGACTACCTCGACGCCGATGTGCGCGAGCCCGGGAAGATCCTCGGTCACGCACGGGCCCTGCTGGACTTCGACCGGCCCATCGCGCTGTCCCTCATCGCCCTGATGCACTTCGTTCCCGACGAGGACGACCCCTACGGCATCACCCGTACCCTCCTGGACGCGCTGCCCTCCGGCAGTTGTCTGGTGCTTTCGCACTTCACCAATGACTTCCTCTCCGTCGAACAGGACAAGACCGAGGAGTACCGGTCGAGCGGGATCAGCCTGCGGCCCCGGACGCGCTCCGAGGTCGCGCGGTTCTTCGACGGACTCGACCTCGTCGATCCGGGTCTGGTCACGGCCCCCCGGTGGCACAAGGACACTCCGCTCCCGCAGGACAGCGGGGTCACCGACAGCTTCCATGTCGGAGTCGCCCGCGTCCTGCGGTAGGCCGTTTCAGGCGAAGCGGTCGCGCAGTTCCCGCTTGAGGATCTTTCCGCTGGCGTTGCGCGGGAGGCCGTCCACGAAAAGGATCCTCTTCGGGGCCTTGAAGTGGGCGAGCCTCTCGCGGGCGTGGCTGATCAGTTCGGCCTCCGTCGCCTCCCCGCGCAGCACGACGACGGCGGTGACGGCCTCGATCCAGCGTTCGTCGGGCAGTCCGACCACGGCTGCCTCGGCGACCGCGGGGTGGGTGTAGAGGGCGTCCTCGACCTGTCGGGAGGCGACGAGGACGCCGCCGGAGTTGATGACGTCCTTCACCCGGTCGACGACGGTGAAGTAGCCCTGCGGATCGCGTACGGCGAGGTCGCCGGAGTGGAACCAGCCGTCACGGAACGCCTCGGCGCTCTCCTGCGGCTTGTCCCAGTAGCCGTCGCACAGCTGGGGTGAGCGGTACACCACTTCGCCGGCCGTGCCGTCGGGGACGTCCTCGCCGTTCTCGTCGACCACCCTGGCCTCCACGAAGAGGACGGGCCGGCCGCAGGAGTCCATCCGGCCCTCGTGCTCGTCGGGTCCGAGGACGGTGGCGAGCGGGCCGATCTCGCTCTGCCCGAAGCAGTTGTAGAAGGCGAGTCCGGGCAGCCGGTCGCGCAGTCGTTCCAGCACGGGTACGGGCATGATCGACGCGCCGTAGTACGCCTTGCGCAGCCCGCCGAGGTCGCGTCGCGCGAAGTCCGGGTGGTTGGCGAGGCCGATCCAGACGGTGGGCGGGGCGAAGAGGCTGTCGGCCTGTCCGGATTCGACGAGGTCGAAGATCCGGCCCGCGTCCGGGGAGTCCAGGACGGTGTTCTCGGCCCCGACCGCGAGGTAGGGCAGCAGGAACACGTGCATCTGCGCGGAGTGGTAGAGCGGCAGGGCGTGGACGGGCCGGTCGCCGGCGCGCAGGTCGAGGGCGGTGACGGCGCTGACGTACTCATGGACGAGGGCGCCGTGCGTCATCATCGCGCCCTTGGGGAGCGCGGTGGTCCCCGAGGTGTACAGCAGTTGGGCCAGGTCGCCCGCGCCCGGTTCGCGGGCGGCCGTGAAGGCGCGCGGCGTGGCCAGTTCGTCCAGGAGGGAGTCCGGGGCGTCGCGCAGCGCCCGTACGGCGTAGCCGTCCGGGACGCGGCCGGCGAGGTCCGGGTCGGTGAGGACCAGGGAGCTGCCGGACTGGCTCAGGATGTACGCCAGGTCATCGCCCGTGAGGTTCTGGTTGACGGGGACATGGACGAGTCCGGCGCGGGCGCAGGCGAGGAAGCCGATCAGATACGCGTCGGAGTTGTGGGCGTAGGAGGCGACCCGGTCCCCCGGCCGCAGCCCGTGTCCGTCCATGAGGACGGCGGCCGCGGTACCGACCGCCTCGTCGAGCCCGCGATAGGACCAGGTCCGGTCGGCGTACCGCAGGGCGGTCCGCTCGGGGGTGCGCCGTGCGCTGCGGGTCACGACGCCGTCCACTGTGCTGCTTCGTACACCTGTCATGGCGTGATCCTGTGCGGGCGGGGCCGCGCGGTCAAGGGTCCGGTTACCGGCCGGGATGCCGGGGCAGGTGCGGGCGGGCCCGGCCGGGGGGTCAGGGGCTGATGGCGAGGAAGACGAACGCGGCGAAGATCGAGAGGTGGACGCCGCCCTGGAGGAGGGTGGCGCGTCCCGGTACGACGGTCAGCGCGCCCACCACCACCGTCAGTGCGAGCAGCACCATATGGGTGGCGCTCAGTCCGAGGTGGAGCGGTCCCGACAGCCAGATCGAGGCGAGTGCGATGGCCGGGATGGTCAGGCCGATGCTGGCCATCGCGGAGCCGAGTGCGAGGTTGAGGCTGGTCTGGACGCGCTCGCGGCGCGCGGCCCGGACGGCGGCGAGGGTCTCCGGGAGCAGGACCAAGAGAGCGATGATCACGCCGACGACGGCCTGCGGCATTCCGGCGGCCTCCACCCCGGACTCGACGGCCGGCGAGACCGCCTTCGCGTCGCCGACGACCGCGACCAGCGCCACCAGGAGCATGGTGAGGCTCAGCACGGTGGCGCCCCTGCCGGGCAGCGGCGCGCGGTGGTCGTCCTGCTTGAGCCTGCCGTCCTGGGTGAGCGGGAGGAAGTACTCACGGTGTCTGACGGTCTGTACGGCGACGAAGAGGCCGTACAGGAGGAGGGAGGCGACCGCGGCGAAGGCGAGCTGGGCGGTGGAGAACTCGGGGCCCTTCTTGCCGGTGGTGAAGGTGGGGAGCACCAGGCTGAGGGTGGCCAGCGTCGCGACGGTCGCCAGGGCCGCCCCGGAGCCCTCGGCGTTGAAGACGACCACGCGGGTGCGGACCGCCCCCACCAGCAGGGACAGTCCGACGATGCCGTTGCAGGTGATCATCACCGCGGCGAAGACGGTGTCGCGGGCGAGCGCGGACGTCTTGGGACCGCCGTCCACCATCAGGGTCACGATGAGCGCCACCTCGATCACGGTCACGGCGACGGCCAGGACGAGCGATCCGAACGGTTCACCGACCCGGTGGGCGATCACCTCCGCGTGGTGAACGGCGGCCAGGACGGCGCCCGCGAGGAAGAGCGCGATCACGGCGACGGCGAACGGCGAGGGCTCGCGCCCCCAGCTGAGGACCAGTGCGACGGCTGCGAGGAGCGGCACGACCACGGTCCACCGGGTCGCCAGTGACCGGATCGTGGCGCTCGTGTTCATGGGCCATACGCTGCCAGAGGTGGCCGGGGCCCGCGCGGTGGACGGACCCCGGAAGAGGCGTCAGGCGTGTCCCTCCCAGTAGGGCTCGCGCAGACGCCGTTTGTACAGCTTGCCGTTGGGGTCACGGGGCATCGTCGTGATGAAGCCGAGGGTCTTGGGGCGTTTGTACCCGGCGAGCTGCGCGTCGCAGTGGCCGAGTATCTCGGCGGCGAGCGCGTCACCCGCCTCGTGCCCCTCGGCGGCCTCGACGACCGCTCTGACCTCTTCGCCCCAGTCGGCGTGCGGAATGCCGAAGACGGCGGCGTCGGCGACGGCGGGGTGGGTGAGCAGCGCGCTCTCGATCTCGGCGGGGTAGATGTTGACCCCGCCCGAGATGATCATGTCGATCTTGCGGTCGCGGAGGAAGAGGTAGCCGTCCTCGTCGAGGATGCCGAGGTCGCCCACCGTGAAGAAGTCCCCGATGCGGTTCTTCCTCGTCTTGCCCTCGTCCTTGTGGTAGCTGAAACCGCCGGTGCTCATCTTCATGTAGACGGTGCCGAGCTCGCCGGGCGCGAGGCGGTTGCCCTCGTCGTCGAAGACCGCGAGTTCACTGATCGGCCAGGCCCGGCCGACGGTGCCCGGTTTGCGCAGCCAGTCCTCGGCGGTGGCGAAGGCGCCGCCGCCCTCGCTGGCCGCGTAGTACTCCTCGACGCACTGGCCCCACCAGTCGATCATCGCCCGTTTGACGTGGTCGGGGCAGGGGGCCGCCCCGTGGATGGCGTGGCGCATCGCCGTGACGTCGTAACCCCGCTTCACCTCCTCGGGGAGGGCGAGAAGGCGGTGGAACTGGGTGGGGACCATGTGCGTGTGGGTGCAGCGGTGGGTGTCCATCGCCCGCAGCATCTCCTCGGGCGACCACTTGTCCATCAGGACCAGCGGGTGGCCGATGTGCAGGGCGGCTCCCGCGAACTGGAGGACCGCCGTGTGGTACAGCGGTGAGCAGACCAGATGGACGTTGCCGTCGAACGGTTTGATGCCGAAGATGCCGAGGAAGCCGCCGAGGTAGGTCTCCTCGGGCAGCTTTCCGGGCAGCGGGCGCCGGATGCCGCGCGGCCGGCCGGTGGTGCCGGACGTGTAGTTCATGACCCAGCCGAGGGTGCGTCCCTCGGGGGGCGATACCGGCCGGTTCTCCAGCAGTTCGGCGTACGGGTGGAAGCCTTCGACGGTACCGACGCCGTAGCGGTGGCTCGCCGGCAGTTTCGCCTCGTCGGCGGCGGCGGTCGCGGCGGCCGTGAAGCGTTCGTGGGCGATGAGCACCTTGGCGCCCGAGTCGGAGACGATCCAGGCGATCTCGGGACCGATGAGGTGGTGGTTGACCGGGACGAGGTAGAACCCGGCCTGCGAGGCGGCGAGGTAGGCGGTGAGGAACTCGACCCCGTTGGGCAGGACGACGGCGAAGGCGTCGCCCTCCTCAAGGCCGGCCGCGCGCAGTCCGTGGACCATCCGGTTGGCATCGGCGTGCAGCCGTCCGGCCGTCCAGTTCTCGCCGTCGGGTGCGATCAGGACCGTACGGTCGGGGTCGGCGGTGGCCTGGGCCCAGAAGCCGTTGGGCGGCTGGTTCATGCGGTGCTCCGTCCGGCGATGCGGTTGATCCGGTCCACGGCGCGTTCGAAGCCGCGGGTCAGGTCGTCGAAGACGGCCTGCACGCTGCGTTCGGTGTTCATCCGGCCGACGATCTGGCCGACGGGGGTGCCGAGCAGGGCGCCCGTCTCGTACTTCTGGATACGGGAGACGGCCTCGGCGACCAGGAGCCCCTGGAGCGGCATGGGCAGCGGGCCGGGGCCCGACGGGTCGTCCCAGGCGTCGGTCCACTCGGTACGCAGCTGGCGCGCGGGTTTACCGGTGAGGGCGCGGGAGCGGACGGTGTCGCCGGAGCCCGCGGCGAGGAGTTTGGCGGTCAGGGCGCGGGAGTGCATGTCGGCCTCCTCTGTGGTGAGCCAGAGGGAGCCGAGCCAGACGCCCTGGGCGCCGAGGGCGAGCCCGGCGGCGACCTGTTCACCGCTGCCGATGCCGCCCGCGGCGAGGACGGGAAGCGGGCCGACCGCGTCGACGACGTCCGGGACCAGCACCATGGAGGCGATCTCCCCGGTGTGGCCGCCCGCTTCGTAGCCCTGGGCGACGACGACGTCGATGCCCGCGTCCGCGTGGTGCCGGGCGTGCCGGGCGCTGCCGGCGAGGGCGGCGACCAGTACGTCCTGGTCGTGGGCGCGGGCGATGACGTCGGCGGGCGGTGAGCCCAGCGCGTTGGCGAGCAGCTTGATGGGGTAGCCGAACGCGACGTCGAGCTGGTTGCGGGCGACCTCCTCCATCCAGCCGGTGATGCGCCAGCCGGAGGCCTCGCCCTCGGCGAGTTCGGGGACGCCGTGCTTGGTGAGGGTGTCCTGGACGAACTGCCGGTGTCCGGCCGGGATCATCGCCTCGACATCGGCCTCACTCACGCCCTCCACCTTCTTCGCGGGCATGACGACGTCGAGGCCGTAGGGCTTGCCGTCGGTGTGTTCCTGCATCCAGTCGAGGTCGCGTGCGAGGTCGTCGGGGGCGGTGTAGCGGACCGCACCGAGCACGCCGAATCCGCCGGCCCGGGTGATGGCCGCGGCCACCGCGGGGAACGGCGTGAAGCCGAAGATGGCGTGCTCGATCCCCAGTTTCTTGCTCAGCTCCGTCTCCATGGGCGGCAGGATGCCGCAGTCGGACAGCCGAAGGAAGAGATTTTCTGATGCAGTGTCAGATTCTTTGTGGCTCCAGGGGCCTCCGGGGCGGCGGAGAGTGACAGTACCCTCTGGTCCGGCAGGAAGTTTCAGTACCGGAAGAGATTTCGAAAGTTACTTTCAGGCAGTGGGAAGGGGTTCCGGATGACCGAGGACACGGCGGGCGGGGGCATCAGCCGGCGGAGGCTGGGCGGTGGGATGCTGGCCCTGGGCGGAGCACTCGCCCTGGCGCCGATTCCGTTCGCGGAGCGGGCGTCTGCCACAGAGTCGGGGGCGGGGGCGTCGGAGATGCGCGCAGGAACCGCGGCGGGGTCGCCGTCCGGGCAGAACCGGCCGACGCTGCGGCGTGGGTCCGCCGCCCGTGCCGGGCTGCTTCAGGAGCCGCTTGACCAGTTGGTCACGGAGGCCGAGAGATATCTCGCCGACTCCCCCGGGCACCCCTGGTACGCGGGTGCGGTGCTGCTCGCCGGGCGGGGCGGGACGGTCGCGCTGCAGCGGCCGATCGGCAAGGCACTGCGCTACGCGGCGTACGACGAGAAGACCGACACCGGCGTGGAGTTCCCGCCGGAGCAGCAGATCCCCATGGCCGAGGACACGGTCTTCGACCTGGCGTCGGTGTCGAAGCTGTTCACCTCGATCCTGGCCGTGCAGCAGATCGAGCGCGGCAGGCTGGAGCTGGAGGCGACCGTCGCCTCGTACCTCCCCGACTTCGCCGGGGGCGGCAAGCAGGACATCACGATCCGTCAGCTGCTCACGCACACCTCGGGCTTCCAAGCCTGGATTCCGCTCTACTCGGCGCCCACCCGGGAGGGGAAGCTCGCGCTGATCTGGGACGAGGTCCCGGCGAGCCCGCCCGGCACGGTGTACCTCTACTCCGACCTCAACCTGATCTCGCTCCAGCTGGTGCTGGAGAAGATCACCGGACGCACCGAGGATGTACTGCTCCGCGAGCAGATCACCGCTCCGCTCGGGATGCACCGCACCCGCTACAACCCGCCGGCCTCCTGGAAACCGAAGATCGCCGCGACCGAGGACGCGCGACCGCCGTGGTCCGGGCTGGACCGCGGGCTGGTCTGGGGCGAGGTGCACGACGAGAACGCGTACAGCCTCGACGGCGTCGCCGGTCACGCCGGTGTCTTCTCGTGCGCCTGGGACCTGGCGATCCTCGCCCGCACACTCCTCAACGGCGGGGTGTACGGGCGCGCGAGGATCCTCTCCGCCCACTCGGTGGACCTGCTGTTCACCGACTTCAACACGGCGTTCCCCGGTGACGCGCACGGCCTCGGCTTCGAGCTCTACCAGCACTGGTACATGGGGGCGATGGCCACCCCGCGCACCGCGGGCCACACCGGGTTCACCGGCACCAGCCTGGTCCTGGACCCGACGACCGACTCGTTCCTGATCGTGCTGGGCAACTCGGTCCACCCGGTGCGCGACTGGCGCTCCGGCAGTGCGCCGCGCGTCGCCACCGCCAACCTGATGGCGCGCGCCGTCGCGGTTCCGCCCGCCCGAGGGCGTACGGCATGGTTCTCCGGCCTCGCCAGTGCGTCATCGGCCACACTGGCACTGCCCCCGCTGGCTCTCGCGTCCTCGCGCGCCCGGCTGTGCTGCGCCCTGTGGTGGGACACCGAACCGGGCTCCGACTTCCTTCTCCTGGAGGGCTCGACGGACGCCGGGGCGAGCTGGCAGCCGGTGCCCTTCACCACCGTACCGACGCCGCAGGACCAGCGGCCGCGGCCCGAACCCCATCCGGACGGCTCCGTCTCCGGCTGGTCGGGCCGCGTCTGGCACCGGCTGGACGCGGACCTGTCGGCCTGGCACGGCACCGAGGTGCGGCTGCGCTGGCGGTACGCCACGGACCAGCTGTACGTCGGGCGTGGGGTCTACGTCGACGCGATCCGGGTCGAGGACGGCGGCCGCACGGTCTTCGACGAGGGCCGGCCGGGCGACGCCCGCCGCATCGACGCGAACGGATGGTCCCCCTCGGCGAACTGACGCGAACCGACTGGAACCGGCGCCTGTCCGGCCCGGAGACGGCCCGCGGACGGATCACCGGCGGACCACCGGCGGATCACCGGCGGGCCGGATCAGGCGGCGGAGCGCTCGTCGGGCAGGCGGCGGCGCAGTGCGGCCTGCCCGATGGCGGGCGGGTCGTAGGCCATGTCGAGCATCCCCACGTCGGTGCCGGGAGGCACGATGGCGTCGATCCGGTCGAACACCTCGTCGCTCAGCACGGCCCCCGCGCCCGCGAGGAGGTCATCGAGGTGCTCCATGGTGCGCGGGCCGATGATCGCCGAGGTGACGCCGGGATGGGCGATGGCGAAGGCCATCGCCAGGTGGGTCAGCGACATCCCGGCGTCCCGGGCCACGGGGATGAGCTGTTCGACCGTGTCGAGCCGGCGCTCGTCGGTCAGGTGCCGGTAGCCGCGGCCCGCCCGGAGGCTGTCGGTGGCCCGGCCCTTGCGGAAGCGGCCGGTGAGCAGACCCTGTGCGAGCGGGCTCCAGACCATGGCGCCCATGCCGTAGCGCTCGCAGACGGGCAGTACCTCGCGCTCGATCCCCCGGTTGAGGATCGAGTACGGCGGCTGCTCGGTACGGAACCGCTCCAGGCCGCGCCGCTCGGCGACCCACTGCGCCTCGACGATGTCCGAGGCCGGGAAAGTGGAGGCGCCGATGGCCCGGACCTTCCCCGCGCGCACCAGATCGGTGAGGGCGGAGAGGGTCTCCTCCACGTCGGTGTCGGGCGCGGGCCGGTGGACCTGGAACAGATCGACGTGGTCGGTCCCCAGCCTGCGCAGCGAGTCGTCCAGCGCACGGACCAGCCAACGCCGTGAATTCCCCTGCTGGTTGGGGTCGTCGCCCATCGGGAGGTGGGCCTTGGTGGCCAGCACCACCGAGTCCCGGCGGCCCTTGAGCGCCTTTCCGACGATCTCCTCGGACTCACCGCGCGAGTAGGCGTCGGCGGTGTCGACGAAGTTGATCCCCGCGTCCAGCGCCTTGTGGATGATCCGGACGGAGTCCTCGTGATCGGGGTTGCCCGCGGCGCCGAACATCATCGCGCCGAGGCAGTACGGGCTGACCTTGATGCCGGTTCGGCCCAGAGTGCGGTATTTCATGAGTCTCCTCGTGTCTTGGCCGGTGCCCTGCACAACGCGTCCAAGCGTTACGCTGGCACAAACGGAACAGCGTTCCGTCCAGACGATACGGAACAGTGTTCCGTTTAGCAAGGGGGCATCGTGCACGAGGACACGGACCGGGAGACCGGCGCCGGCACGGCCGGGGCGGCGCAGCCCCGCAAGAAGGTGCGCGCCGACGCGCAGCGCAGCACCGACGCCCTGCTCACGGCGGCCGCGGAGGTCTTCGCCGCCTCGGGGGTGGACGCACCCGTACGCCAGATCACCGCCAGGGCGGGCGTGGGCGCCGGCACCCTCTACCGGCACTTCCCACAACGCTCCGACCTCATCGCCGCGGTCTTCCGCAACGAAGTCGACGCCTGCGCCGACGCCGCGGCACCGCTCGCGGCGCGGTACGAGCCGGCCGAGGCGCTCGCCAGATGGCTTCAACGCTTCGCGGTCTTCATTGGCACGAAGCGCGGGCTCAGCGCCGCCCTCCATTCGGGTGACCGGGCCTACGACACCCTGCCCGGGTACTTCCAGCAGCGCTTCGTACCCGTCCTCGGCACACTCCTGGACGCCGCGGTGAAAGCCGGCGAGATCCGCTCCGACGCGGACCCGGACGACCTGTTGCGCGCCACGGGCAACCTGGCCATGCCCGCCCATGACGACGGGGAAGGCCACACGCAGCGGATGGTCGCACTACTCGTCGACGGGCTGCGCTACGGCGCCCGGCCCCGGGGAAACTGATCGTCAATTCCCCACCCGGCCGCCGCCAAGGGCCGGTACTTCGGCACCGCCGTCGGCGCCCGCACCGCCTCCTGACCCGCGCTTCCGGGGCGCGGCGGCCACTCGGCGCCCGCGCCCCGGAAAGCCCGCCCGGTCACCGCCGCGAGGGCGCACCCCCGTGGCGGCGCCCTCGCGCCTGCCGTACCCCGGTCACCCGCGTGCCCCCGTCGGGGCCGCCGGCTCACCGATGCGCGCACGGCTCGCCGGGACCGTCGCCCCGGCGGGTGCGGGCGCGGTCGACTCCCGTACGACGAGCCTCGGCCTGATCAGGAGCGAACGCCCCGCGACCGGGGCCGAGTCGATACGGGCGCGCAACTGCTGAAACGTCTCGGCGGCCATCTCCGGCAGCGGCTGGCGGACCGTGGTGAGCGGCGGCTCGAAGAGGTCGGCGAGCAGGATGTCGTCGAACCCGACCACGGAGACGTCCTGTCCGGCGCTGAGCCCTGCGTCCTTCGCGCCCCGGCAGATCCCGATCGCGCACATGTCGTTGATGGCGACGAACGCGGTGGGCGGGCGCGGGCGGCCGAGGAGTTCGCGGGCGGCGTTGCGCCCCAGCTCGGCCGCGTCCTTGTCGCCGAACTCGGCGGTGTCGGCGCCCGGCCAGACGATCGCGTCGGCCGGGTCGAGGCCGGCCGACTCCAGGGCGGCCCGGAAGCCGCGCAGCCGCTCGCGGCGGTTGACACTGTTGACCGAGCCCGAGACGAACGCCAGCCTGCGGTGTCCCAGCTCAAGCAGGTGACGGGTGGCGAGCTCGGCGCCCATCGCGTTGTCGACGCTGATGGAGGACAGTGAGGGCGGGTCACCCGCCTGGGCGGTGCGGTCGAAGGCGACCATCTTCAGCCCGCGGCCCAGCAGCGGCGCCACATGGTCGAGCGAGGGCAGCGAGGAGCAGAGCACCACTCCGCTCACCCCGTCGGCGAGCAGTTCCTCGCTGTACTTGAGCTCGCGGGCCGGGTCTCGCTCGCTGTTGCAGAGCAGTACGTGGTAGCCCTCGGTGAGCGCGATGGCCTCCAGCTCCCGGGCGAGCGCGCCCCAGAAGGGGTTGGCGACGGACGGCACGATCAGGCCGATGACCTTGATCCGGCCGGTGCGCAGCATCCTCGCCGCGCGGTTGGGCCGGTAGCTGAGCTGCTCGATCACCCGCTCCACGCGGGCCAGGGTGGCCGCCTGCATACGGTCCGTACGCCCGTTGAGGACGTTCGACACGGTGCTCGCGGATACTCCCGCGGCCTCCGCGACCTGATGGATCGTTACCCCGCTCATGCCACCTCCGGTTCGGAACGCGTTCAGCCAGACTAGTGTACCGATTTACTGAACTTGCTTCACCGGTATACCCGTTAACTTCCCTGAAAATTGTTGTGCATCAGCTGTTGACGCGCCTCTCGGAGCGTTCCTAGTCTCAGTGCATCGATTTACCAGCGCTTCTCAGCCATGGCCGAGTTGCCATCGCTGGATCGATCCACTGCCTCCACCTCAAAAGGGGTGCCCATGGAACTCAAACGACGGTCGCTGCTCGCCGCCATCGGCGCCGGTACCGCCGCGGCCGCACTCTCCGGCTGCGGCACCGGGTCCTCGGCGGCCGGCTCCGCCGACGGTCCCGCCGAGGGTGAGATCACGCTGCTCACCCCGATCTACGAAGGTGCCGACGGCAAGACGCTGTTGGAGAAGGAGATCCTCGGCGGCTTCCGGAAGAAGTATCCGGACGTCAAGGTGAACGTGGACTACACCACGTATGCCCAGCTCAACGAGAAGATCACCACGGGTCTCGCGGGCGGCCTGCTGCCCGACGTGCTGATGATGGGCGTCGGCTGGATCCCGCCGTTCGCGGCCAAGAAGGCGATCGCCCCACTCCCCGAGAAGTTCGCCACCGCGCACGACTACGAGAAGCGGGTGCTGGAACCCTCCCGCTACGACGGCAAGCTGTACGCGCTGCCGGTGGTCCTCGACACCCGCATCGTCGTCTACCGCAAGGACCACTTCGCCGACGCCGGAATCAAGAAGACACCGGCCAACTGGGCGGAGCTGCGGGCCGTGGCCAAGCAGCTGACGAAGGACGGCCGCATCGGTTTCGACCCGTTCTCCATTGATTTGCGGCAGTGTTGGGAGACCTTCCTCTTCGCCAACGGCGGTCAGCTGTTCAGCGAGGACGGCAAGAAGGTGTTGTTCACCGACAACCGGGGCGTCGAGGCGCTGCAGTTCTTCAAGGACCTGACGAAGGACGGCTCCGCCGACTACACGAAGAAGACGGACGCCGGCGCACCGTCGAACGTCCAGACCGGCAAGGCGTCGATGATGATGACGACCAGTGCCCTGTGGGAACAGGTCCGCAGCCAGTCGCCGGACCTGCTGAAGGACGACACCCTCGGCTGCTTCATCCTGGCCAACCGCCGGCCGGCGATGCTCCAGGGCGGCACGCTGGTCACCCAGTCGGCGAGCTCCAAGCACCCCGCGGCGGCGCGTGCGCTGGTCGAGTACCTCGCGACCCCGGAATCGATCCTGGGCGCCGCCAAGCAGCGCGGTTCCGTACCGGGGCTCAAGGACCTCAATGACAGCGGCTATGTGAAGGAGAACAAGTTCGTCGACCTCTCCCTCCAGAACATGAGCGCCGCGCGCTCGGAGGGCGGCACCGCCGCGTGGATGGAGATCCGCGAGAAGATCAAGCCGACGCTGGAACCCGCGATCGTGGGCAATCAGTCCGCGAAGGATGCCATCGCGGAACTCGGCCGGCTGGCCGAGGCCGCCATCGGCCGGATGTGAGGCGTCACTGTGACAGCGACATCCGTAGTGAAGGCACGGCCCGCGCGGCCGCCTTCCCCGACTGAGCCATACGCGTCCGGTAAACGGCGCACCGGCAGGACCCCGACAGGCCCTGGGCGCCGCAGGCGACGGGCCGGCATGCTGATGGTGGCGCCCGCCCTGCTGCACGCCTCCCTCTGGATCGGGCTGCCGGTCGTGGCCGCGGTGGCGCTGGCCTTCACGAAGTACGACGTGCTGACGGCGCCGCAGTTCGTGGGGCTCGACAACTTCCGGGACATGCTGGACGACGCGGTGTTCCGCAAGTCCATCGTGAACACCGTCATCTACACCTTCTTCACCGTGCCGTTCGGCATGATGCTGGGGCTGCTGGTGGCGCTGGCGCTGCACACGGGCCTGAAGGCGCGGGGCATCTTCCGCACCGCGATCTTCCTGCCCCAGGTCACCGCCACGGTCGCGATCGCCCTGGTCTGGCTGTGGATCTACAACCCGGGCAACGGGCTGCTCAACACCCTGCTCTCGTTCCTCGGAATCGACGGTCCGGCCTGGCTGTCGTCGACCTCGTGGGCGATGCCCTCGGTGATCCTGGTCGGCATCTGGCAGGGCATCGGCATGAAGATGCTCATCTACTTGGCCGCGTTGCAGTCCCTGCCGAAGGAACTGTACGAAGCGGCCTCGGTGGACGGCGCCTCGAAGGTGCGGCAGTTCTTCTCGATCACGCTGCCGCTGCTGAAGCCCGCGACGTTCTTCGTGCTCATCACCTCGATGATCAACGCGTTCCAGTCGTTCGACCAGATCTACATCCTCACCGACGGCGGGCCCGCGAACAGCACCACGATGATGACGTATGAGATCTACAAGTCCGCCTTCCGGGAGTTCCGCGTCGGCTACGCCTGCGCCCAGTCCCTGGTGCTGTTCGTCCTGCTGATGGGCTTCACCCTGGTCAACCGGCGGATCATGGGAGGCACCCGTGGCCACAGCTGAGCTCCACAAGCCCGGGGCCGTACGTCCGCCCCGGCCCGCCGCGAAGGGCAGGCGCCGCTCGACCGGCCGGATCGCGCTCCTCCTGACGCTCTGCGTCGTCTCGCTGTTGATGGTGGTGCCGTTCATCTGGATGGTGCTGACCTCGCTCAAGACGCCGGTGGAGATCGCGTCGCAGGACGCCGGACTCCTGCCGGAGCACTGGGAGTTCGGCAACTACGCCGAAGCGCTGAGGGCCGCGCCCTTCGCCACGTACGCCCGGAACAGCTTCATCATCGCGTTCAGCCACACCGCCATCAACGTCCTGGTGGCATCGATGGCCGGGTACGCACTGGCCCGGATCAGGTTCCGGGGCAGCGAGGTCATCTTCTACCTCTTCATCGCGGCGCTGATGATCCCGACGTACACCAAGGTGCTGCCGGAGTTCCTGATCGTCCGCTTCATGCCGCTGGCCGGCGGGAACGACCTCTTCGGCCAGGGCGGCAGCGGCTGGCTGGACTCCTGGTGGGCGCTCATCGTGCCCGGCGCGGTCACCCCGTTCGCGGTCTTCCTCTTCCGGCAGTTCTTCCTGGATCTGCCGGTGGAGCTGGAGGAGGCGGCCCGCCTCGACGGGCTCGGGGAGTTCCGGATCTACTCCAGGATCATGTCTCCGCAGGTCAAGCCGGCGTTCATCACGGTGGCGCTGCTGACCTTCGAGTCGTCGTGGAACAACTTCCTCTGGCCGCTGCTGGTGACCCATTCGGACAACCTCCGGGTGATCCAGGTCGGGCTCTCCGTCTTCAAGACCGAGAACGGCACCCAGTGGCACTTCCTGATGGCGGGCACCACGCTCGCCACCCTGCCCATGGTCGTTCTCTTCCTCATCGGCCAGCGCTATTTCGTGCAGGGCTTCGCAACCGCCGGTCTCAAGTGACCGGTCCCGGTCCTCAGCGACCGGTTATCGAAAGGTTTACCCCCCATGTCTGCTGATCTCCAAGGTTCCCGCGCGCTGGTGACCGGAGCGGGCCACGGCATCGGCCGTGCCATCGCCGTCGCCCTCGCCGAGGCCGGCGCCGATGTCGCCGTCCATTACCACTCCTCCGCCGACGAGGCCGCGAAGACGGTCTCCGAGATCGAGGCGCTGGGCCGGCGGGCCAAGGCGTTCCAGGCCGATGTGACGGTGACGGCCGAGGTGGACCGCTTCGTCGAGGAGGCGGCCGGATTCCTCGGCGGCCTGGACGTCCTGGTCTGCAACGCGGGCCACCTGATCGGCCGGGAGAAGATCGCCGAGATGTCGGACGACCACTTCGACCAGGTCATCTCGACCAATCTGACCTCGACGTTCCGCACCGTGCGGGCCGCTCTGCCGCATCTGGCCAAGTCGTCGGCCGGGCGCATCATCACCATGTCCTCGCTGGCCGCGCACAACGGCGGCGGCCCCGGCTCGGTCGCCTACGCGGCCGCCAAGGCGGGCATCCGGGGATTCACCAAGGGCCTCGCCAAGGAGCTGGGCGGCACCGGCATCACGGTGAACACCGTGGCCCCCGGCTTCATCAAGGGCACCGCCTTCCACGACACGTTCACCGCTCCGCAGGCCCAGCAGGCGATGGAGGCGGGCATCCCGGTGGGCCGGGCAGGCACTCCGCAGGACGTCGCCTCGGCCGTCGTCCACCTGGCGTCGCCCGCGTCCGGTTTCCTGACCGCCACCACGGTGGACATCGACGGTGGCGTGTGGCCGCGTTGAGGCGGATCGCCCGGGAGCGGGGCGGCTGGTGGCATGCGTACGTGTGCCCGGCGCACGGTGTGGAGCTGGATCACGGCGATGTGCTGGGCGGGGTGTTCCCCGAGGGCGGAGCGCGTTGTGCGTACGGCTGCCGGGTGGACAACGAGGCGGTGCGCGGCGCCTGGCTGGTGCTGTCGCACCAGGCGTGGGCGCGGCATCTGCGGGTGCTCGCCCATGGCGGCGAGCGCGCCGAGGCAGTGGCGCGGCTCGTCGAGTACGCGGGTCTGTACGAGGAACTCGCCACCGCGCGGCACGGCGAGGCGCAGGGCTGGATGCTGCGCGGCCGGCTCTTCCACCAGGCGCTGACCGACGCGATCTGGGCGGTGAACATCGGCCACGCCGTCATCACGCTCGCCGAGGACGGCACGGATGACCTGGCCGGCGTACTGCCGCTCCTCGACGCGCTGGAGCGGGCGGCCCTGGACGCCCGGGACGTGCTGACCGGGAAGGGGCAGCTCGCCTCGAACTACACCGCGTGGCTCAATGCCGCGGGGGTGGCCGCCGGCCGCGGCGCCGCCGCGGCGCGCGGGCGGCAGTGGGACGGCGGCAAGGAGTGGCTGGAGGGCGAGCACGGTCTGTACGCGCATCTGCGGGTCGCGGTCGCCGAGGACGGCTGGGAGTGGGAGGGCAGCACCTACTACCACGGGTTCGTCCTGCGGGCGGCGCTGCTGGCGCTGCGGGGCACCGATCCGGCGGCCGTTCCGGCCGACGTGGTGGGTGTGCTGGCCGGGATGACGGACGTGCTGGCGACGATCGCGACGCCGGGCGGCATTCTGCCCGCGCTGCACGACGGTCCGTATCTGCGCCGTCCGCTGGCTCTGGAGTGGCTCGAACTGGTCTCGCTGGCACAGCAGTTGGTGCCGTCCGCCGCACTGGAAGCGGTGGCCGGGCGGGCCCGTGCGGAGCTCGGTGACGCGGACGACGGTCTCGACCGGGAGCTGGGCGGCTGGTTCGCCGGCCCGGCGCTGCCGGCCCGTCCCGCGCCCGGTGCGCTGACGGTGTTCGGGGCCGCGGGCTACGCGGTGCTGCGCGTCGCGGGCATCCACGCGGTGCTGGACTTCGGTCCGCACGGCGGCTCGCACGGCCATCGGGACAAGTTGTCTCTTTATCTCTACGGAGATACCACCCCGTGGCAGCCCGACCCCGGACAGGTCCCCTACGCGCACGCCGAGTTCCGCGACCTGTACGCGTCGACCGAGGCGCATCCGGCGTTCCGGGTGGACGGCGCCGAGCAGGCTGAGTGCACGGGAACGCTGCTGGGCTCGGACGACCGCTCGGTGACCGCCGAGGTGACCACCGCGTACGAGGGAGTGCGCGCGGTCCGGCGGATCGTGGCGGGCGAGGGCTTCCTGGTGGATCTGCTGACCGTGACCGCCGGCGAGGACCGGCGCATCACCGCGCAGCTGCGTCCGGGCACCGCCCTGGACGTCCAGGTCCAGGCCACCGGTCCGGTACGCACCACCTGGTACGGCGACCAGACCCTGCACGGCTGGCACACGCACCGCGCCGCGGTCCCGGTGCGCCCGGTGAGCACTCCGGGTCCCGGCCCGGCCGACGACCCCCAGCGGGTGCGGACCCGCGTCGACTTCACCGCCGTCACCGACCGAGCCGTCTTCGCCTCGGTGTACCAGGCCGGGTCGGCCGGGCCCGCCGTCACGGACGTACGGCTGGCGGACGACGGGCTGACGGTCCGGCTGGCCGACGGCAGCACCGCACGGTTCCGATCGGAGGACTGACCCTTGTTGCTCTCGGCGACCCCGCCGCCAGGACCGCGCCCCGCGCAGGAGGTGCGGCTGTACGAGGAGGCCACCCGCCACCGCGGGCTGACCCCGCCGCGTACGCACCCCCTGGCCAGCATCACCTGGCTGGGCCCCGCGGCCTCCAACCCGGCGCTGGCCTACCGGGTCGGCGGCGATCCGGCCCAGCTGGCGGAGAGCCGGCGCTGGATCGAGGCCGCGGTGCGGCTGCCCCACTGGGGCAAGGCCCATATGCCGGACCACGATCTGGACGCCGGCTGGCTGCTGCACCATCTGGCCCTGGCCTACAAGTGGATCGGCGACGACCTGCCGGACGGGGTACGGGCGCTGCTGCGGTACAAGCTGCTGCTCCAGGGGCGGCGGATGTACGAGTTCGCGGTGGCGAGCGAGGGCCGCTGGTGGTCCTCGTCGTACTGGCAGAACCACAACTGGATCTGCTATGCGGGCCTGGCGACGGCCGGATACGTGCTGGGCAAGGAGGAGTGGACCGAGCGCTCCAAGGACAACCTCGGGACCGTCCTGGACCTGATGCCCGAGGACGGCTCGCACGCGGAGGGCGTCGTGTACTGGCGCTACGGCGTGCCCTTCCTCGCCATCCACCTGGACCTCCTCCAGGAGGCGGAGGGCATCGACTGGTGGGACCGGGGCGGATTCATGTCCCACACGTTCCGCTACCGGCTGCACCAGACGGCGCCCGGCTTCGCGTTCAACGTCGACCACGGCGACTGCCACGACCGGCGCAGCGGCCACAGCGCCGGTCTGTACTACCGCCTGGGCGCGCAGTACCGCATCCCGGAGGCCCAGTGGATGGGTGATCTGGCATCGGGCGAGCTGCTGTGGAAGGAGGCGGCCGAGAGCGGGGTACGGCCGGGAATCCTGCCGGAGGCCTACCTCGAATACCTCTGGTACGACCCTTCCGTGGAGGCCGCGAGGCCCACCGAGACCCGGGCGTTCTTCCCGGACCTCGGGCTGCTGGCCGCGCGTACCGGGTGGGACGACGACGCCACCCTGGTCTCGTTCAAGGCGAGCCCCGGCGGTGGCCACCGGGCCTGGGAGACGGCCGCGAAGCACCGGGCCGAGCTGGGCTGGGAGACGCTCAACCAGGGGCACCACCACCCCGATTCGGGCTCCTTCGTGCTGGTCTCGCAGGGGGCGTTCCTCGCGGTGGACGAGGGCTACAGCAACCGCAAGCGGGCCGCCCATCACAATCTGCTGCTGGTGGACGGGCAGGGGTACGCGGACGAGGACCGGTACCACGTGTACCGGGACATCCCGTTCGAGCGGCAGGCCAGGCAGCGCGATGTGCTGGTCTCCCCCGACTGCGGGTGGGCGCACGCCACGGCGGAGATCGCCGCGATGTACGACCCCGCGCTCGGGGTGCGGCGGCTGGACCGGACGCTGGTGTTCACCCCGTCGGGGCGGCTGGTGCTGCTGGACCTCGCAGAGGCGGAAGCGGCACGTGAGTGGACGTTCCTGCTCCAGACCGACGGGCCCACGGAGGCCCGGCCCGACGGCAGCCGGCTGATCCGGTCGGGGGAGGCCACCGCGCGGGTGCGGCAGTTCGCGCCCACCGACGGCCGGACCGTCAGCGAGGTCACCGAGGTGGTGGCCAATCCGACGTCCAGCACGCCGGAGCTGAGCCTCACCCGCACCCTGCACACGCTGCGTTCGACGACCGCCCGCTCCACGGATGGGCTGTTCCTCACGGCGATCGTTCCGGGAACGGAGACGGACTCCGAGCGGGTCCCGTGCGCGCAGGGTCAGGGAGTGACCTTCGGTACGGAGACCGTGCTGCTCTCCCCCGTCGCCCGCCGGATCCGTACCGAAGGCGTCAGCGCCGACGCCGCGGCCGTACTGCTCACCTCGGGCGGCGATCCGTACGTGGTGGCGGCGACCCGGCTCGAAATGGACGGCACGGTGCTCCTCGATGTGCCGGAACCGTACACAGGAAAGGTCGGCTGACCCATGCAGGCAACCCTCTCGTCCAACTGGCCGACGCTGCTGCGGCGGCTGGAGTTCGTGGCCTACCCGGCCGCCGCCGGGGCCGCGTTCGTCGTGCTGTCGCTGGGTGTGGTGACCTGGCTGCCCGCGCTCGCCGCGATGGCGCACGGGCTACAGCGGTGGCGGGCCGAGGGCGACAGCGGTTGCTTCACCAACACCTTCGCGTCCTTCCCGCGGTACTGGCGCTCCCTGTGGCGGCACGGGCTCGCCTCCACGGCGGCCGCGGCCGTCCTGACCGCCAACATCGTCTATCTGCTGGGCCGTTCCGAACCCTGGACGTATCTACTGCTCGCCGCCCAGGCGGGCATCGCGGCCGCCCTGGTCATCCACCATGTGGCGCTCGCGGCCGAGGCCGGCCGGGCACCCGGCGGCACCGTCCGGAGCTGGACCCGCGGCGCGCTGGCGCTCGGCTTCGGCTCGGCCGCCCGAGGCACCGCCCTGCTCGGTGCGGTGGTCTCCGCCGTACTGCTCTCTCTCGTCGTACCGCTGGGGCCACTGCTTCTCGGCCCGAGCATTCCCGTACTGCTCGCTCTGTCCTTCGCTGATCCCAGGAGGCACACCCCATGAGCCACGCACTGCGCACCACCCTCGTCGCCGCACTCGCGGTCGGTACCCCGCTCGCCCTCGCCCCGCCGTCGGTAGCTGCTACGACCGCCACCTCCTACTACGTGTCGCCGTCCGGCAGCGACAACAACTCCGGTACGTCGGCGGGGTCCCCGTTCGCCACGATCCAGAAGGCGGTCGATCTGGCGCCGGCGGGCGCGGTGGTGAACCTCGCCGCAGGCACGTACAAGCAGGATGTCGTCACCAAGCGCGCCGGGGTCACCGTCACGGGCCCGTCGAACGCCGTGGTGAAGGGCGCCGGAGACACCCGGATCATCCAGGTGCGGCACGACTCGACGACCCTGAGCGGATTCACCGTGGACGGGCTGCACGGCTCGTCCACCGATGTGTCGGGGTACCGCCTCAAGCTCATTTATGTCATGAGCACGACCCCCGGGAACGGTGTGGGCGGCCTGCGCATCACCGATATGACGCTCAAGAACGCGGCCGACGAATGCCTGCGGGTGCGCTACCTGGTGACCGGCGCCGAGATCTCCGGCAACACGATCACGGACTGCGGTGTCGCGGACTTCAAGTTCGGCGGCGGCGGCAAGAACGGCGAGGGCATCTACCTCGGCACGGCTCCCGAGCAGCAGGGCGCGAACGGCGCTCCGGACGCGGCCCCCGACATCAGCCGCGACAACCGCATCCACCACAACACGATCGCCACCCGGGGCAACGAGTGCGTCGATGTGAAGGAGAACTCGACCAACAACTACGTCGAGTACAACGACTGCGGCGAACAGCAGGATCCCAGCTCCGGCGGACTCGACGCACGCGGCAGCGGCAACATCTTCCGCTACAACACCATCCACGACAACGTCGGCGCGGGCATCCGGCTCGGCGGTGACACCGCCACCGACGGCACCGCGACCAGCGTCTACGGCAATACGATCACCGGGAACGCGGGCGGCGGCATCAAGTTCATGCGCACCCCGCAGGGCCCCGTCTGCACCAACACCATGAGCGGGAACACCGGCGGCGACGCGGTCGGCACCTACGGCAGCGAGTACGCCCCGACCGGCGCGTGCCCGCAGTGAGCGGGCGGGGGCCCGCGAGACGCGGGGTACTGACGGCCGCGGCCGGGCTGGCCGCCGTCGCGGTGGCGGCGCCCGGTGCTCGGGCCGCCGACGGACCGGCCGGCGGTGCGCGCCGCTCGCGCTGGACGACCTCCTGGGCGACCGCGCAGACCGCGCCGACCGACACCGACCCGGTGGCGAGCGCCGGGCTGACCGACGCGACGTTCACCGCGAACGTCCGGCTGTCGGCCGGCGGACAGCTCCGGCTGCGCTACGGGCACGCCTTCGGAACGGCGCCCGTGCTGATCGGCCCGGTGACCGCGGGCGGCAGGCCCGTGACGTTCGGCGGGCAACGGCAGGCATGGCTCGCCACGGGCGCCTCGCTGACCAGTGACGCGGTCGCCGGCCTGCGGGCCGCCGAGGCGTCCCTGCTCACGGTGCGGACCGGACTGCCGGGTCCGACCGGGCCGTTGTCCTTCCACCGCAACACCCATGCCTCGCACGATGTCGACGGGGAGCGCACCACGTCGGTGTACCTGCTGACGGGCGTCGAGGTGACGGGCGCGCACGGGCCGGTGGTCGCGGTGCTCGGCGACTCCATCGCGGAGGGCGTCGGCACACCCGACGACTCCGGGCTGCGCTGGCCCGACCGGCTGGCCGGGCGGCTGCCCGGTTCGGCGGTCGCCGATCTCGGGATCAGCGGCAACCGGGTGCTGCTGGACGACGCCCGGTTCGGTCCCGGCGGACAGGCCCGATTCGACCGCGACGTGCTGTCGCTCCCCGGGCTGCGGACCGTCCTGGTCCACCTCGGCGTCAACGACCTCCAGCAGCCGCCGAGCCAGACCGACCCCGCGCTCGTCCTGGCCGGTTACCGGCAGCTGGTGCTGCGCGCCCGTGACGCCGGGCTGCGGGCCGTCGGCGCGACCATCGCCCCGTTCGGGGGCTGGACCCGCTGGACGCCCGAGCTGGAGACGGTGCGGCTGCGGATCAACGCGGCGGTGCGGACCGGCCGGGTCTTCGACGCCGTGGCCGACTTCGACGCGGCCCTGCGCGACCCGGACCACCCGGAGCGGCTGCGGCCCGCGTACGACAGCGGCGACGGGCTCCACCCCAACCCTTCCGGCCACGCGGCGCTCGCCGCGGCCGTCGACCGCCGACACCTTCTGTGAGGGCAGCGCCATGAACCCAGGCACCACCCGGAGCACCAACGGCACCACCACCCGCCGCACCGTCCTCGCGGGTGCGGCGGCGCTCGGCGCGATCGCCGCCCTGCCGCTCGTCCTCCCGGCCGGCACCGCGCAGGCCGCCGCCGGGGACCCCGCCGTCGATGACGCCGCGTCCCTGCGCACCCGGTGGCACACCCTGCTCACCGGCGGTCCCGGACTCGATCTCACGGACCCGCAGATCGCCGCGGCCGTGGCCAGGGCCGGCAAGGCCGCGACGACCTCCGCCAAGGGCATGGACCCGTCACGTACCGACGGACTGTTCCCGGACCTGACCAGCACCACGCTCTCCAACCACGTCACGACGTCGTTCAAGCGGCTCGCCACGGTCGCGACCGCGTGGGCCGTACCCGGCACCCCGCAGTACGGCGACACCGCGCTGCGCGATCTGCTGCTTGCCGGCATCGACTGGATGCTGACCAACCGCTACGGCCCCGGCCACACCCGGTTCGACAACGACTGGGACTGGGAGATCGGCTCCGCGCTCGCGCTCAACGACGCGACGGTGCTGCTCCACGACGTGCTCGGCGCCGAGCGGCTCGCCCGGATCACCGAGGCCGTCCGGCACTACACGCCCGACCCGAACCTGTGGCGGGCCGACCGGCAGATCGCGACCGGCGCCAACCGGGTGTGGATCTCCACCGTCGTCGCCGTGAACGCCGTGCTCCGCGACGACGGGGACGATCTGGCCCGCGTCCGTGACGCTCTTTCGGACGTCGAGGGTTCGGGCGCCAACAGCGTCCTGGCCCACAACGACACGAGCGCGGCGGCCGAGGGCACCGGCGAGGGCTTCTACTCCGACGGCTCGTTCCTCCAGCACTACAAGCACCCGTACAACGGCGGCTACGGCAAGGAGCTGCTCAACAACCTCTCGCGGCTGCTGAACCTTCTCGCCGGTACGGCGTGGACGGTCACCGATCCCGACCTGGACAACGTCCGCGGCTGGGTCGACGAGGGCTTCGACCCGCTGCTGGCACGCGGCGACGTCATGGCGTCGGTGTGCGGGCGCGAGATCGCCCGCCCGAGCAAGCAGGGCCACGTCTCGGCGCAGACGGTCATCGAGGCGGTGGTCCGGCTGATCCCGGGCTTCCCCGGCGAGACCGCCGACCGGTTCACCGCGCTGGTCAAGCAGTGGATCGCCGAGGACACCTACCGGGACTTCCTCGCCGTCACCGACCTCGCCTCGCTCGTCGCCGCCCGGCAGGTCATCGCCTCGCCGGTGCCGGCGCGCGGTCCGCTGGTCGTCCACAAGCAGCACCCCAGGATGGACAAGGCGGCCCACCACCGGCCCTCGTTCGCCCTCGGCATCTCCGCGTACTCGTCCCGGATCTACAACTACGAGTCGATCCAGAACGAGAACCTGCACGCCTGGCACCTCTCCGACGGCATGGTGCTCCTCTACACCGACGACCTCGGCCACTACAGCGAGGACTACTGGCCGACGGTCGACCCGGAGCGGCTGCCCGGCACCACGGTCATCGCCGGCCGGCCCGACGACGCCGCGGGGCAGCGCACCACCAGCACCGCCGACTGGGCGGGGGGCGCCGCGCTGCCGGGGACGACGCTCGGCGCGTACGGCATGGAGCTGAGGGCGTTCGGCGGTTCGCTGCACGGTCTGAAGAGCTGGTTCTGCCTGGACGACGTCATCGCCTGTGTCGGTTCGGGCATCACCGCCGACGCCGGTACGGCCGAGACGGTCGTGGAGAACCGGAAGCTGCGGGACCCGCGGGCGGCGCTGCTCGTCAACGGCGAGGCCGCCCCGGCGGACACCGGCTGGTCGGCGCGGCTGGACGGGGTGCGGTGGCTGCATGTCGCCGGGACCGGCGGCTACGTCTTCCCGGAGCCCGTCACGCTGCACGGCCTGCGCGAGGACCGGACCGCGACCTGGCGCGAGATCAACCTCAAGTACGGCACGGACACCTCCGTCACCCGCCCCTATCTGACGCTGTGGCAGGACCACGGGAGCGCGCCGAGCGGGGCGGGCTACTTCTGGCTGCAGGCCCCGGCGGCATCGGCCGGGCGCACGGAGCAGTGGTCGTCCGCGCCGCCGGTGAAACCGGTCGCGGACTCCACCGCCGTGCACGCGGTACGCCGCTGCGCGGACGGACTGCTCGCCGCGAACTTCTGGACCGCGGGAACCGCTCAGGAACTCACCGCGGACGGTCCGGCCTCGGTCCTGGTGAGGCCCGGGGGAAAGACGGTGACCGTGTCGCTGTCGGACCCGACCCAGCTGCGGTCCTCCGTGGTGCTGGACCTGGCGCTGCGGGGGCTGACCGTCGTCTCCGCCGATCCGGGTGTGAGCGCCGCGCCGGCCGGCAGCGGCATCCGGATCACCGCCGACACCGCCGCACTCCACGGCGCAACCCTCAACCTCACCCTGAAGAGGAGCTAGACCCTTGCTGTTCGACATGCCACTGGACCGGCTGCGCGACTACCGGCCGGAGCCGGAGGAGCCGGCCGACTTCGACGCCTTCTGGGAGAAGACCCTCGCCGAGACGTCCCGTCACGGCCTGGACGCCGAGTTCGTCCCGTACGACGCCGGGTTCGCCACCGTCGACGTCTTCGACGTGACGTTCCGCGGCTGGGGCGGACAGCCGGTGAAGGCGTGGCTGATGCTGCCCCGGCTCCGCTCGGGTCCGCTGCCCGCCGTCGTGCAGTACATCGGGTACAACGGCGGCCGGGGCATCCCGTACTCCTGGCTCACCTGGAGCGCCCTGGGCTACGCGCACCTGATCATGGACAACCGCGGTCAGGGCGGCGGCGGCAAGAACACCGCCGACACGGTGGACATCGGCCCGGACGGAAACGGCTCCTCCTCCCCCGGCTTCCTGACCCGGGGCATCGAGGACCCCTACCGGCACTACTACCGCCGGCTGATCACGGACGCGGTGCGGGCCGTCGACGCCGTGAAGGCGCACGACGCGGTGGACGCCTCACGGGTGGCGGTGCTCGGCGGCAGCCAGGGCGGCGGCCTCGCGCTCGCCGTGGCGGGGCTGCGCGACGACGTCGCGGCGACCGTCGCCGATGTGCCGTTCCTCTGCCACTACCGGCGTGCCTCGCAGATCACGGACGCGGGGCCGTACGCGGAGATCGCCCGCTGGCTGTCCGGGCACCGGTTCCGGATCGACGAGGCGATGGAGACCCTGTCCTACTTCGACGGGGTGAACTTCGCGGCGCGGGCCACCGCTCCGGCCTGGTTCTCGGTGGGGCTGATGGACAAGATCTGCCCCTCGTCCACGGTGTTCGCCGCCTACCACCGCTATGCGGGTCCGGCGCGGATCGAGGTGTTCACGTACAACGGCCACGAGGGCGGCGCGGAGTACGACCTGCCGCGCAAGATCGCAGCCCTGCGCGGCGCGTTCGGGCGGTAGCGGTACCGGTCACCGGCCCAGCGCCGCCATCGCGGCGTTGTGGCCGGGGACCCCGCTGACGCCACCGCCGCGCACCGCGCCGGCCCCGCACAGCAGGATGTTGGGGTGTGCGGTCTCCACGCCCCAGCGGCCGGTCGTCGCGGTGGCGTACGGGAAGGCGAGGTCCCGGTGGAAGATGTGGCCGCCGGGGAGCCGCAGGTCGTGCTCCAGGTCGAGCGGTGTCTTCGCCTCGATGCAGGGCTCGCCGTTCCCGTCGAGGGCCAGGCAGTCCGCGACCGGCTCCTCCAGATGGGTGTCGAGCTCGGCGAGCGTGGCCTTGAGCAGGGCCGTGCGCGTCGCCGCGTTGTCCGCGGCGAAGAGCCGGGCCGGGGCGTGCAGGCCGAAGAGGGTGAGGGTCTGGTAGCCGCGGGCGGCGAGATCGGCGCCGAGGATCGAGGGGTCCGTCAGCGAGTGGCAGTAGATCTCGGACGGCGGGGCGGCGGGCAGCCGGCCCGCTTCCGCGTCCCGGTAGGCGTCGGCCAGCTGCCCGTAGCCCTCGGCGATGTGGAAGGTACCGGCGAACGCCTCGCGCGGGTCCACGGAGCGGTCGCGCAGCCGGGGCAGCCGGGTGAGCAGCATGTTCACCTTCAGCTGGGCCCCCTCGGCAGGGGCCGGCGGTTCGTCCCCGAGGAGGGCGGCGAGTGCCTGGGGCGAGGCGTTGACCAGGACGCGGCGCGCGCCGATGGTCCGCTCGGCGCCGTCCGCCCGTACCGTCACCTCGGCATGCGTCCCGTCGGTTTCGACGCGGATCGCCTCGTGCCCGGTGCGGATGTGCGCACCGGCCGCACGCGCCGCCCCGGCGAGGGCGTCGGTGAGCGCGCCCATCCCGCCGACCGGCACGTCCCAGTCGCCGGTGCCGCCGCCGATGACGTGGTAGAGGAAGCAGCGGTTCTGGAGCAGCGAGGGATCGTGCGCGTCGGCGAAGGTGCCGATCAGCGCGTCGGTGAGCACGACGCCGCGTACGAGGTCGTCGTCGAAGTTCTCCTCGACGGCTACGCCGATGGGCTCCTCGAAGAGCATCCGCCAGGCGTCCGCGTCACCGATCCGCTCGCGCAGCGCCTCGCGGCTGGGCAGGGGTTCGGTGAGGGTGGGGAAGACCCGCTCGGCGACCTGCCCGGTGCGGTGGTAGAAGCGCTGCCAGGCCTCGTACTCCCGGTCCGAGCCGGTGAGCGCGGCGAAGGAGTCGCGGGTGCCGTCGCCGCCGACGAGCAGCCCGGTGGCGCGTCCGTCGCGTACCGCCGGGGTGTACGAGGAGACGGTCCGTTTACGTACGGCGAAGTCGAGGCCGAGCTCCCGGACGATTCTGTGCGGCAGCAGGGACACCAGGTAGGAGTAGCGCGACAGCCGGGCGTCGACGCCCGCGAAGGGCCGGGTCGAGACGGCCGCTCCCCCGGTGGCGCCCAGGCGTTCCAGGACCAGGACGGACTGCCCGGCTCGGGCGAGGTAGGCGGCGGCGACGAGTCCGTTGTGGCCGCCGCCCACGATGACTGCGTCATAGCTGTCGGGTACGGGCATGGCTCTTGGTAACACGGACGGCGGCCCCTGGCCAGGGCCGGTGCCGTGGGTGCGCCGGTCAGGACGACGCGATGCCCCGCTGCTGTCGCAGCGCCGCGACCTGCCGGTACAGCTCGACCGCTTCCGTCCCCCGGCCGAGCTGTTCGAGGCAGTGCGCCTCGTCGTTGCGGCTCGCGAGTGCGTCGGGGTGGTCGGCGCCGAGCAGCCGGGTCCGCACCTCGGCGACCTGGCGGTAGACGGTGAGCGCCTCGGTCCAGCGGCCGAGCCAGCCGAGGCCGACGGCGACCTCGCGGCAGCTGACGAGGGTGTCGGCGTGGTCGGGACCCAGGACGCGTTCGCGGGTCGCGCACACCTCGCGCGATTCGGTCAGCGCCTCCTCCCAGCGGGCCAGCCGGCCCAGGTTGACGCCCAGTCCGTGGCGGGCGCGGAGGGTCTCGGGGTCGGCGGGGCCGCTGACCCGGGTCCGGTCGTCGACGAGCACCCGGTACAGCTCCAGCGCCTCGGTGCTGCGGCCCAGCCGGCCGAGACTGATGCCGACCTCGTAGCGGGCCGCGAGGGTGTCGGGGTGGTCGGCGCCCAGCACGTGCGACCGGACCTGGACGATCTCCCGGTAGGTCTGCAGTGCCTCCGCCCACCGGCCGAGCCGGCCGAGCGTGTAGCCGACCTCGTAGCGGGTGACCAGGGTGTCGGGGTGGGTGGCGCCGAGCAGCCGGGCGCGGGCCGCCGCCACGTCACGGGCCATGCGGTACGAGTCCTCCAGGCGCCCGAGCCGGCTGAGGTTGAACGCCAGGTTGTGGCGGCAGCGCAGGGTGTCGGGGTGATCGGGGCCCATCGAGCGTTCCCTGGAGGCGAGGACGGCGGCGTAGACCTGGTGGGCCTCGAAGTGGCGGCCGAGCTGGCCCAGTACGTACGCCACCTCCTGGCGGGCCGCGAGGGTCTCCGCGTGGTCGGGGCCCAGGGTCCGCTCGCGGCCCTCGGCGACCCGGCCGAACTCCCGCAGCGCGTCCGCCGCGCGCCCGGTGCGGCTGAGGGTGAACCCGACCTCGTAGCGGCTGGAGAGCGTGTCGGGGTGGTCGGGGCCAAGCGCGTGCTCGCGTTCGGCGGCGACCGCCCGGTGCACCTCACCCGCCTCGTCCCAGTGGCCGAGGCGGCTCAGGTTGAGGCCGGCGCTGTGGCGGCTGGCGAGTATCGCGAGGAGTTCCGGCGAGGGCGTGGGCCGCTCGGTCCCGGCCGGCGGCACGGGTCCGGTGCCGGCCCGCGGGTCGGTGCCGGTGGTCCACTGGCCGGTCAGGCCCGCCGAGTGGTCGGGCGGCACAAGTCCCGGCGCCGCGGCGCCCGTCGCCTTGATCCCGCTCGTCATGCCACGGGTCCAGTCGGGCAGCCGCGGTCCGGGGCCGGCGTGTCCGCCGGGGCGCTCGACCGGGACGGGCGGCGCGAGCAGCACCCGGCCGGTCGGCTCCAGGTGCGGCTGCGCGCCGGTGCGGCCGACGGCGATGCGGCGGCGCAGGTCACCCGCGTCGGCGGGGCGCTGCTCCGGGGTCTTGGCGAGCAGTTCCAGGACGACGCGGTCGAAGAATCCCGGGAGTTCGGCCCGGTGGGAGCGGAGTGGCTCCGGCTGGGTGTCACGGTGTCCGACGAGGACGCCCCAGGCGTCGTCGAGGTCGAACGGCGGCGCCCCGGTGGCGATCTCGTACAGCACGCAGCCCAGCGAGTAGAGGTCGCTGCGGTGGTCGATCTGGCCGCCGCTGATCTGCTCGGGCGACATGTAGTGCGGGGTGCCCATGGCGATGCCGACACCGGTGAGGCGTGAGGTGACGCTGATGTCGTGGCCGAGCCTGGCGATGCCGAAGTCGCAGATCTTCACCGTCCCGTCGGCCAGCCTCATGATGTTGGCGGGCTTGAGGTCGCGGTGGACGATGCCCTGCTGGTGGGTGTAGCCGAGGGCGTCGGCGACCTGTTCGGCGATGTCGACGACGTCGTCCACGGGCAGCGGATGCTGCTCGTTGTCCTCCAGGAGCTGGCTGAGATTGCGGCCGTCCAGCAGTTCCATCACCAGGTAGAGCACGCCCTCGTGCTCGCCGAAGTCGTGGACGACGGTGACGCCGCGGTGCTGGAGCGCGGCCGCGACCCGGGCCTCCCGGCGGAAGCGTTCGCGCAGGATGCGGGTGAAGTCCTGGTCGTGCTGAGGACCCATCGGCTTCAGGCATTTGACGGCGACCTGGCGGCCGAGTGATTCGTCGCGGGCGCGCCACACCTCGCCCATGCCGCCGCGCCCGATCAGATCGAGCAGCCGGTACCGGCTCTGGATCAGCCTGGTTTCCGCCATCCCTGCTGTCGCCCCCGTCATTGCGCCTACTGTTGCCGCGCCCTCCCCGGCCCGTCCAGTATGGCTGCCTGCCTCTTCAGTTTGTACGGGGTGGGGCGGCTGCCGGGACCCAGACGCGCCACCGCCTTCAGAATATGACCCGGCGGGAGCTGCCAGCGCAGCCGCGACGGGATACCCCGCAGGAGGGTTCCGGCGGTGCGCAGGCGGCGGTCGACGGTGGCCGCCGGCGGTGCGGGTCTGCCGTACAGCTCGTGGGCGTACGGGGGCAGCGACTGGTAGGCGAGCGTCGCGACGCGCCGCCACAGCAGGGCGCGGGCAGGCACCAGCAGGGGGTGGACCGGTGGCCGGCGCAGGAAGTCGTCGACGTCCAGCGCATCGGGTGAGGAGGCCAGTTGGGGCCGCACCCGCTCGAAGTAGGCGGCCAGCTGTGCGGTGGTGGCGGGTACGGCGGCCGGGTCGAGGCCGACGAGCCGGGCGCCGCGGCGGTGTTCGTCGATGTACCGGTCGGCCTGCGCGTCGGTGAGCGGGAAGCCGGAGCGCCGTTCGACCTGGAGGTAGGAGTCGGCCTCGGCGCAGTGGACCCACAGCAGCAGCGCGGGGTCGTCGACGCCGTACGTCTCGCCGGTGCGCGGGTCGGTGACCTTGAGGAGCCGGTGGATCCTGCGGACCCGGGCGCCCGCCTTCTCGGCGGCCTCGGTGGTGCCGTAGGTGATGGTTCCGACGAAGCCGGCCGTGCGCATCAGCCGGCCCCAGGCGTCCTTGCGGAAGTCGGAGTTCTGCATGACGCCGCGCACCGCGCGCGGGTGCAGCGCCTGGAGGTACAGGGCGCGCACCCCGGCCACCCACATCATCGGGTCGCCGTGTATCTGCCAGGTGACCGATTCGGGCCCGAAGAGCCCGGGGTCGGCTTCCGTCATCTCGTCCTGCCTCCCGCTCGACCCTTCGCCCCTCGCCGTCGGGTTCTACCCGGCGCCCGCCCCCGCTCGGCTCACGGTCCGCGCCAGACGTTGGCGAACGCCGCGTTCTCGATGGATCGCCGCTGGCGTACGGCTTCCAGCTCCATCACCGCGTCGTGGACGATGGCCACGACGGTCGTCACCGCGTCGTCGTCGAAGCCGGGCTCGGCGTCGGGGCCGGGCTCGGCGTCGAAGCCGGGCTCGGCGTCGGGGTGCTCGCCGTCGGGGTGCTCGCCGTCGATGCCCACGATGGAGGCGAGGGCGGTCAGGACGGGCTCCCGCCGCTCCCAGCGGTCGGCTGCCCGGCGGCGCGCGGGCGTATCAGCCGGTTCCACGCGCTCAGAGCCGAAGGACAGGCGACCGCCGCTCTTCGGTGTCAGCTCACCGGCCTCCTCCAGGGCGCGCTGGTACGCGGCCGAGAGGTCTCGGCCCCGGCGCCACAGCCAGTCCTCGATCCGCTCGTAGGGTGCCTGTCGAACGAGCGCTGCGGCGGCCTCACCCATGAGCTGGTCCTCCGGCCCCGGCGGCACACCCGGCACGATGCGGTCGCCGTCCACACCGACCGCCTCCGCCCCGATGAGATCGATCAGCTCGGCTCCCGCGAGCGCGAGCGAGAGGTCCCCCTGTCCCACGGAATTCTTCGACCCGGGGTCCGTGGCGATCGTGAACAGGTCCTTCGCCGTGGTCATGAACGGCTCCTCTCGGAGACATGGACGGTGGTGCGCCCCACCGGGCCGGCCCGCGTCCGGGGCCGGCCCGGCAGCGGGGCGACTGTCACGATCAGTATCGCTCCAGCCCTCGCGATCCGGAGCCCTTTCGCGGGGCGGTCTCAGATTCCGCCTCGACGCCGCGAGGTGCGGTGCCGGCCCCCGCGAGCCCAGCATGATCCAAACGAGAGGCCCTAGAACCAGTGCAGGCAGTGCGGGGCGCGTTCGGTGCGGAAAAGCGCGTCCGCGAGGGCGGCGGCGCCCGGACGGCAGGCCCGGATGTGTCCCGCGCGCACGAGCGTGCTCGGGGCGACGCCTCCCAGGTAGAGCGAGCTCAGATCGCGCACGTCCAGCGACAGGTCGGGGTGCCGGTCCGTGGGGACGCAGCCGGCCTTGCCGTCGCGGACGGTCAGCAGGTAGCGGCCGTGCTCGCCGAGGAACGGGTCGTCCACGTCGAGGACGAGCTCACCGTCCGTGAACCAGCCGCGTGCGGTCAGGGCGCGCGGGACATCGAGGAGCCGCACCCACAGCCAGTCGGCGGGTTCGCCGACATCGCCGGCGCGAATGTCGGCGAGTTGCCAGCGCAGCGGGTGCTCTGGCGGGACATGCCGGAACACGACCTGTGACACCAGATCGTGTCCGAGTACGAACCGGGCCAGGGCCATGAAGACCGCGTCGTCGGTGGCGATGGTCTCGTCGACCGTCAGGGTGCCGGGCTCGCCAATCGAGTAGCTGGCGTACCCGTCCGCCGTTCCGGCGGCGTCCCGGTGGACGGCGACGTAGCGCGGTGCCGAGGAGACCGGCGACTGCCCCGCTCCCAGGGCCCACCAGCGGTGCGGCCGGGACAGCGCGCCGGGCTGGGCGCGGCGGTAGCCGTCGTAAACCTCTTCGAGGATCTCGCCGCACTCGGCACGCCGCAGCACCTCGACCGTTCCGCTGTCCGCTCCGGTCGCCGGTGCGTCGCCCGTCGCACGGGCCCGGGGAACCGCGAGGGCGGCTCGGTGGCGCGGCACCGTCAGCCGGGTGGTGAAGGTCGCCGGTCCGTAACCGAACCTGCCGTAGATCGGAGCCTCGGAAGCCAGCAGCACCGAGAGGAACTCACCCCGGGACCGCACCTCGGAGAGCTGCCGTCGCATCATCTCGCTGAGCACACCGCGCCGCCGGTGCGAGGGCAGGACGCCGACCGCGCTCACCCCGGCGACCGGAGCGAGGGTCCGGCCGGGCAGGGTGAGTTCGAAGGAGTACGCGGCGGCGGTGCCCACGGGCCGGCCGTCCGCTGTCAGGGCGAGCAGGCCGCGGTCCATTTCGAGCGCGGACCACCAGCGTCCGCCACCCGCGATCGGGGTTTCCGGAAAGTGCCCGAATGCGGTGTGGACCGTGTCGACGAAGACGTCCAGGTCCTCATCGGTCGTGGGTCGAATCTCCATCGCTGTCGCTTCCTTCTCGAAGTACCGGCACGGTGAGTCATGGTGTTCGTTCACGAGGATGGCGCCGCGTCCCGCCCTTGCGGACGGCCGATGGTCACCGCTCCGCGGAAGCCCTCCGGCGAGATGACCGACATCGTGTCGAGCGACGAGTCGGAGACCGGCAGGAGGTGGGCGTCGACCCAGGTGTCCCCCGTTGTCGCGTTGGTCCAGGGATCTTCGATCACGATGGCGCCGGGTACGGCGCCGTGGCAGAGCACCCAGTGCGGCACGTCGAATCCCTGCATCCCGGCGAGCGAGAGCAGGAGCAGCACGTGTTCGTGCCGGCCGATCGCGTCCCGGATCGCGGTCAGGGCCAGGCGGCTCGGGTCAATGGGGACACCGGTGCGCTCCGCCTCCGTCCGGGAGGCCCGCTGGAGCAGGGCACGCCACTCCTGCTCGTTCTCCGGGAGGTGGTCGAGCAACACCGGCCGGTCGTTGTCCAGATGGATCGTGACCGGGGACGAGGGCCAGGCTCGGCGCAGGGCGACGCCCAGCCCGACGGGTTCGCACGCGAGGAAGTTGGTGGCGTCGCGCCACAGCGTCAGCTCCCTCTGCCGGTCGAGTGCCCCCCATTCCAGCGTGCCCGCGTGCGCCTGCGCGACCAGAGCGGTGACGGCACCGCAGGTGAAGTGCGTGGTCTGTCCGTAGTACGCGGGTGTGCTCGTTACGCCGTCGCGCAGCCAGCGGACGTAGCCTGCGGCCGGCCCGGCCGCGCCCTGCGGCTGCGTGAGCGGAGGCCTCAAGGCGGCGAAGCCGGTGGCAGCGACGTCGTCGGGACGCGCCGTCCACCCTTCCCACTTGACCTGCGCGAGCTCTCGGCGGCCCGCGTGGGCGACGACGGCCCTTACGGCCGCGCGCACGTCGCCGACGGCATCGACGATTTTCAGATAGGCCGTGTTCGGACGTGCTGTCACGAGCGCCGCGGCGGTCCAGCCCTCGCCGTCATCTGTGGGAACGGCCACGAGGTGAGGGGCGTGGGCGGAGCGGTCGACCGCGCGCCAGCGCTCCGACACCTCGTGGTCGACGAGGCGCGCCAGCTGAGCCGGCGGGGTGTCGGGCTCATAGGGGACGACGATGCTTTTCGCGGGCCGCACGGGCTCAGCGAGCGGCGCGGGCGTTTCCTGACGGGGCAGCATTGCGGTGCTCCTGGCGGGACGGGGAGGACGAGGGGAAGGGAGAGGGGCTGGAGCCTGACGCTGTATGGGCGCGGACCCCATCACCTCCCCGGGGTCATGCGCGGGACTTCCGGAGCACCCACACGAAGTACGGTGCGCCGACCAGCGCGATCATGAGGCCCGCCGGCACCTGGGCGGGGGCGACGAGCGTGCGGCCCAGCGCGTCCGCCACGCACACCAGCAGTCCGCCGAGCACCATCGAGACCGGGATCGCGCGGCCGTGCCGGGCGCCCACCAGGGAACGGGCGAGGTGCGGGGCGACGAGCCCCACGAAACCGACGACGCCGACGGCGATCACGCTGAGGGCCGCGAGCACCGCTGCGATCGACAGGGCGGTGAAGCGGGTGCGTTCCACCCTGACACCGACGATGCGCGGGGTGTCCTCGTCGACGGCGAGCAGGTCGAGCCGGCCGCGCATGAACAGCAGCAGGGGAAGGGCGAGAGCCAGGGCCACCGCGACCGGGACGACGTCGGGGAACGTGCGGCCGTAGGTCGTGCCGGAGAGCCAGGTGAAGATCCGGGGCGTGTTGTACGGGTCCGCGCGCAGCAGGAGGAAGGTGGTGACGGCGCTGAGGCCGTACCCCATGCCGATGCCGATCAGTACGAACCGGTCGGGCAGGAAGCCGCCGCGCCGGGCCAGCAGGGCGATCACCGCGAACGTCGCCAGCCCCGCCGTGACCGCTACCGCGATGAGTACCGGCCGGCCACCGGGCAGGCCCGAGGTGGCGACGCTCGCCGCACCGAGGCCGGCGCCCGCCGTGATGCCGAGCACTCCGGGCTCCGCCAGCGGGTTGCGCACCGAGCTCTGTACGGCGCATCCGGCCAGTCCGAGCGCCGCGCCGGCGAGGATCGCGGCGGTCACGCGCGGGACCCGGTCGTCGAGTGCCTGGCCTATCAGGTCCGGGGCGGCGCCTTGGAGCCACAACACGATGTCCCCGGTCCGCAGCCAGAGGCTTCCCGCCAGGATCGCCGTGAGGGCCGCTCCAACCAGCAGGGCCACCGCGCCGGACGTGACGAGGAGGAAGGCGCGGCGTGAGCGTACGGCGACCCGGGCGCGCGGTGGCTGCCGGATACCGCCCGTGTCACGCAGCCGCAGTGCGAGGACCACGATCACGACGGAGCCGAGCAGCGCGGTCGGCACGCCGGTGGGGATGGCGGCGGCCCCGTCCGCCCCCTGCACCGCGCGCAGGGACGCGTCCGCGAGCAGGACGAGCAGCGCGCCGAGCAGTCCGGCCGCGGGGATCAGGAGCAGGTGCCGGCGGAGCGCGGGAACCCGCCCCGCGATCAGGCGGGCCACGACGGGCGCGCCGAGACCGACGAAGCCGATCGGGCCGGCGAGGGTCACCGCCGTGCTGGTCAGCAGCACCGCGCAGAGCACGGCGGCCACGCGGGTGGTCCGGATCGGCACACCAAGGGTGGACGCGGCATCGTCGCCGAGGTTCATCACGTCCAGCCGCCGGGACAGCGCCAGAGCGACGCACAGCAGCACGACGACGAGGGGGGCGGCACGTACCGACGCGTCGATGTTCAGCTGCGCCAGCGAGCCGCTCCCCCAGGCGAAGAGACCGGTCGTGTTCTGGTTGAACAGGATGAGGAGCATGCCGGTCGCCGCGTCCAGGGCCATCGCCGTCGCCGCTCCGGCGAGGATGAGACGGGTGCCCGCAGTGCCCGCGGCGCGGCCCGCGAGGAGCAGCACGAGTGCCGCCGCGACGAGGCCGCCGGCGAAGGCGACGGCGCCCGACGCCCACAGCGGGACTGTGAGGCCGAAGGCGGCGACGAGCGTGAGGGTGAAGTAGGCCCCGGCCGTGACCGCGAGGGTGTCCGGCGAGGCGAGCGTGTTGTGGGTGACCGACTGGAGCAGTGCGCCGGCGCAGCCGAGGGCGAAGCCCACCGCGACGCCCGCGAACAGGCGCGGCAGGCGCGAGCCGGTGAGGATCTCGCCGACGGGCGCCCCGCGGGCGTTCTCGCGTTCCCCGGCGAGATGGCGCACCAGATCGCCGACGCCGACGCCCGACGTCCCCTGCGTCAGGTGCCACATGCCGACCAGGACGGTGGCGACGAGGAGGAGCGCCAGGACGGCCGCCCCGGCGGGGCCGCTGCCGCGCCCCGCGCCCGGCAGCGGCCCCGCCTCAGGTGCCGCTGTGCGTACAGTGCTCACTTCTTGTCGAGTACGTCGACGTACGCGTCGATCGCCTGTGCGCAGGAGCGCGGACCGCCGGCGCCCCAGACCTGCGCCGGGAACGCGTGGGCGCGGCCTTCCTTCACGGCCGGGAGCTTCTTCCAGATCGGGTTCTTGTTCAGCGCCGCGACGTACCCGCCGGCGCCGTCGTCGTTCGCGTAGAAGAGGTTGGCGTTGCCCACAGCGGTGAGTCCCTCGACGTCGGTCTGCGCGAGGCCGTAGGCGGCGTCCACGCCTCCGTCACCGTGCTTCTTGTTGACGTCGTTGGTCCACGCCGGGGTCATGCCGAGTTCCTTGCCTATCTCGGTGAACAGGGCGCCGTTCGCGTAGGGGCGTACGGTCAGGTTGCCCCCCTCGAGCCAGCCGTCGAAGAACACGAAGTCCTTCGTCGGCAGGCCTGCGTCGGTGACCTGCTGTTTCGCCGTCGCGAGGTGCTGGTCGAACTCCTTGAGCACCTGGTCCGCCCGGTCGGTGCGTCCCGTCGCCTCGCCGATCATGCTGAACACCTTCCGCATGTTCCCGATCGGGTCCTTCGGGTCCGCCCCACGCGTGGCCATCACGGGGACGCCCCTCTTCTCCAGCTTCTTGATCATCTCGTCCTTGGCGTCGAAGGCCTCCACGACGATGAGATCGGGCTTGGCCGCGTAGAGGGTGTCGAGGTCGGGCTCCTCGCGGGTGCCGATGTCCGTCACGCCGCTGGGCAGCTTCTCCGCGCTGGTCCAGGTGCGGTATCCCTTGGCGTCGGAGACGGCGGTGGGGGTGACGCACAGCGTCAGCGCGTCTTCGACCTGCTGCCATTCGAGGACCGCGATCCGCTGGGCGGGCTTGTCGAGCTTCACCTGCCGGCCGACGCCGTCCTTGAAGGAGACGGCCCCCGTCGAGGGGGTCGTGGTGTCCTGGGCGCAGTCCTTCGACGCGGGGGACGCGCCGGCGCTGCTGCCGGCCGTTGCCTTGTCGACGTCGGTCGTTCCGCAGGCCGTTGCGGCGAGCAGAGCGAGCCCGGTCGAGGCTGACGCCGCCAGGCGACGGGCACGGTTCATGAAGGTTCCTCTTTCACAAGTGATGTGTGAGCGACGCGGGGACGGTGCGTCGGCGTTTTCGAGTCGGCGCATCACCGACGGAACGGCCCATGTGGCGCTCCGGGAGATGTGCCGCCGTGTTCAGGAGAGGTGGCGCCCGAGTGGATCGATGCGGAGCCGCCCCGTTCGAGGGTCGATGCCCACCTCGACGCGAATGTCGTAGACCTCACCGATGTTCTCGGCGGTGAGGACATCGGCGGGTGCGCCGGCCGCGTACACCCGGCCCGCGCGCATGAGGACGAGCGTGTCCGCGACACGGGAGGCCTGGTCGAGGTCGTGCAGCACGATCCCGACCGCGATGCCGTGTTCCTCGACGAGATCCCGTACCAGGTCGAGCGTCTCGAACTGGTAACGCAGGTCGAGGTGGTTGGTCGGCTCGTCCAGCAGCACGACGCCGGTGTCCTGGGCAAGGCAGGCCGCGAGCCAGACACGCTGCATCTCCCCGCCGGAGAGTTCTCCGACCTGCCGCCCGGCCATGTCGCGTACTCCGGTGACCCCCATGGCGTGGTCGACGGCGGTCTGGTCCTGCGCGGTCGGTCCGGCGAAGCCACGCCGGTAGGGATGGCGCCCGAACGCGACGACCTCCGCGACCGTCAGCCCCTGGGGAGCGGGCCTCGACTGGGAGAACAGCGTGACCTCGCGCGCGAACCGACGGGAGCTGAGCAGGGCCGCGTCACGTTCGGGCTCTCCATCGGGGGCGCCGAGCGTCACCCGGCCGCCGTCCAGCCGGTGCAGTCGGGAGAGCGCGCGCAGCAG
The DNA here is from genome assembly GCF_055587045.1 of Streptomyces sp. NPDC048671. NCBI lineage: Bacteria > Bacillati > Actinomycetota > Actinomycetes > Kitasatosporales > Streptomycetaceae > Streptomyces > Streptomyces sp. NPDC048671. Next base: position 128,368 of record NZ_JBVJHB010000011.1, read on the forward strand.
CGTGGACTTCCCGCTGCCGTTCGGCCCCACCAGGGCGGTCGCACGGCCGGGTTCCAGGGCTACCGAGACACCGTGGACGACAGGCTTGCCGCTGTAGCGCAGCACCAGGTCGTGCCCGATGAGCGCGGCCACCGGGGCGGCGGCGGCAGGGGCGGCCGTGGGTTCTCCGGCAGACCGGAAAGGGCGTGTGAACATAAAGATGTCCGGACGATCGCAGGGGCGGGGGACCGCGGTAACCTCCGTCCGGTTCGACCGGCCAGGGCGTGCGCTCGCCCACGCACGGACAGTGTCGTGCGCGGCGAGCAACAACTAAGGGTTACCTAACTCCGTGAAGGTAGCATTCCGCTTGCCGCGTGGACAATCAGGAGTTCTGGTCACGCGATACGGAATTCCGGACATCGCCCGACGGGCCGGCCGCCGCATCGAAGAACGCACCCGGCGTGATCCCCGTGACCCGCCGGAAGGCGACGATGAAGGAACTGGGCTGCGCGTAGCCGAGCACCTCGGAGACCGTGGTCACCTCGAAGCCTTCGGCGAGGAGCATCAGCGCCCGGTGCACGCGCAGCATCCGGCGCCACTGCGCGAAAGAAAGACCCGTCGCCTGACGGAAGGCGCGTGTGATCGTGCGGTCGCTGGTCCCCAGCCGCCGCGCCCAGTCCTCCAGCGAGCGGCCGTCGGAGGGATCGTCCAGCAAGGCTTCGGCGATGGCGTCGATCCGCGGATCGCCCGGCAACTGCAACGCGAACTGACGCTCCGAGGGCTGGACCACATCGAAGACGACCGATTCCGCCCGCGCCCTGGCCTCCGCGTCAAGGTCGGCGGAGGACAGATGGGTCAGCAGCGACTCCAGCAACGGCGTCATCGCGATCGCCATGGGTTCCGCGAACGCGAACGGTGTGCGATCGGGGGCGAAGAAGGCGTCGAAGAACTCCGCACCCGCCGTCGCGCGGCCCCCGTGGACCATTCCCGCGGGCATCCAGAGCCCGTGCCCCTCGACCACGGTCAGAACGCGGTCCCCCACGCGGGACGTCAGCGTTCCCCCGCGCACCCAGACGAGTTCGTGCAGGGGATGCGAGTGCGGCGACCACTCCGTGGGGCCGGGAACGATCCGGAACCCGGCAAGGATGGCTCCCGCCGCCGGCTCCGGGAGCGGCTCGGCCGGCCGCACCACAGTGCCCACCTCGCGCCGCCACATCCCGGGGGTCACCGCACCACGGGACACTCGAACCATGGCGAGGAGTCTATCGGTGCCGGCCCGCCCCGGATCCGGGGCCATGGCCCAAAGATCGTTTGTGAGAGGCGCACGGCTCGCCGCCGCTACCGGTAAGACCTGCCCCGTGGATCTTGCCAACTCATCCCTGCGACTTGGGTGCGACGTCCAGGGCCTGCCCGCCTACTTGTGGTCACGGAGGAAGGCCGGGATGTCGGCTCGGGTCGGGTAGTCGGGCAGCGGTGCGGGCTTGTCTTGGAGGAATGCGGTGATGACGGCTGCTGCTCGTTGGTCGTTGCCACCCAGGCCGTTCCACATGTGGTGTCCGACACCTGGCATGTACTGGGTGCGCTGGATGGCGGGGTTGTCCGCGAGGACGGTTGTCTGCCACTGCCGGACCTGGGAGGAGCACTCGGCGATCATCAGCATCGCGGGTGTCCGGGAGCGCCTCAGCTGGGGGACGATGGAGGGGGAGTCCTTGATCGTTTGCTGGATGCGGAGGCTGGCGGCGGCGCTGAAGGAGAAGTTCCGCTCCGTGTCCTCGACCGGGATGCGGTGCGCGTCCCGCGCGCAGTAAGCGGACGCGGTGTCGCTGCCGAGATCGGCGGCAGTGAAGGCGTTGTCGCCTTCCGCCTGTCCTACCAGCCCGTTGTCCGGGCTGAGCAGTCCGAGCCGCATGAGGCCGAAGGTGACCGCGTACCGCGGGACGCGTGTGGAGCGTGGTCCGGTCATGGCCGGCGCGATGTCGCGGGCCGATGGCCGACCCTTCTGCTCGGACATCCGGGTGGTGGGGCCGTCCATCGGGCCCGGCTCGGCGATGACCGCCCGGCGCAGATGGCCGGCGATGGCCGGGTCGGCCAGCGCGCGGGTGAGCACGACCGCGCCCGAGGAGAAACCCAGTACGTCGGCGCGGCCCTTGCCGAGTTCGCTGATGAAGGCGCCGAGGTCATGGACGGACCGGGTGATCGAGTACTGGTTCATGGGCAGCAGGTCGCTGCGTCCACCGCCGGCCTGTTCGTAGGCGTACACGTCGTAGCCCTGTCCCGCGAGCCGCTGCAGGAAGCGGTGGTCGAGCACTGAGATGCCGCGCACCGGGCCGCCGTTGAGGTAGACGAGCGGGACGCGTTGCCGGGGGCTGTTGCCGGTGGGCGGGTAGTGGTAGACCGCGACCTGGCTGCCGGTGGACAGACGCCAGTGCTCGGTGGCCACGAACGCCAGGGCAGGCGGGTAACGGCGCGTCGTGGGGACGGTGGGGACGCACACCGACAGCGTCAGCGCGGCCGCGACGACCACCGGCAGGAATGGCACCAGCCGCCCCCGCCAGGAGCGGCGGCGGCCCCGCCACAGCGCCGCGATGACCCCGGCCCCGACAGCCGCGGACCATGCGGGTAACCCCGATCCCGCGCCGTCGGTGGCGACGATCAGTGCCAGGAAGACGGTGACCAGCCCCACCACCGCGGCGGCGGCCGCCAGCAGGCGGCCGGCAAGGCGCAAGGGACGTATGACGGACGGTGCCATGATGAGCTCCCCAGGGTTTTGGAACGCTGTTTTGAAACGATGTTATCAGCATGGGTAAACTGCTTTCCATGGGAAGGCCGAGAACGAACGACACCGCCGTCAGAGAGCGGCTCGTCGCATGCGCGACCGAAATGCTCGCCACCCGCCCCCAGGAGTCGGTCACAGTCCGTGCGCTGGCCGCCGCCGCCGGAACGTCGACGGCGGCGGTGTACACGTTGTTCCAGGGGAAGGACGGAGTGATCCGCGAGGTGCGCGACCAGGCGGTCGCCGGCCTGTTCCAGAACCTGACGGCCGTTCCCGGCTCGGATTCCGCCCTGGAGGATCTGTATGCGCTGGCCGTGGCGTATCGCCATTGGGGACGCGAACACCGCCACCTGTACGCGGTGTTGTTCGGTGGCGCACAGTCCTTCGTACCGTCGACCCGGGTCGGCGACCGAGACCCGGTGCGACCGCTCGTCGCGGCGATCGACCGTGCCGTGGCGGACCAGATCCTCGCGGGCGACACCACGCTGATCGCCGTCTCGTTGTGGGTCGCCCTGCACGGACTCGTGACCCTCGAACTCGCCGGCGGCCTCGACGGCACCGCAGCCGAGACCGCGTTCCGGTCAACGATTGATGCCGTACTGCGCGGCTGGGCAACCCCCGCCGCCTTCCCTGACCTTCGACGCCCGGACCCTGCGCCGTGAAGCGGTTACTCCGTAGCCGCACGAACACGGCCGGCAGAGGACGGCGCCGACGAACTGGTTGCCGAACTGACCGCTCTCGGCGCGCACGTCCAGGTCGTGGGGTGCGACGTCACCGAACGCGCTGCCGTTCAGACCCTGCTGGCCGGTATCGGCACCGACACCGGCACCCCGCTGACCGCTGTCATCCACACGGCGGGCGTTCTGGACGACGGCACGTTCGACACCCTCACCACCGCGCAGCCGACGCGGGTGCCGGCAGCGAAGGTCGATGCGGTAATGCACCTGCACGAGCTGACCCGCGACCTGGATCTGTCGGCGTTCGTGCTGTTCTCGTCCGCGGCGCCGGTGCTCGGCGGACAAGGGCAGGGCAACTACGCCGCCGCGAACAGCGCGCCGGACGCGCTGGCGCGTGCGGCGGCACCCTGCCCGCGACGCCGCGCGGCATGATCCGGGTTCCCCCGGCCGCCGCGAGTACCGATGTCAGCCGGGCGCACGACCACAGCTTGCTCTCCATGGGCGGCTACGTGCGGATCTACCCCGAGCGCGAGGCCGAGCGGGTCGCCGCTCCGACACTGAATCTGCGGGCCACCGTGACGCTGAGCGGTTTCGGCGACTTCGACCCCGTCCCTATCCCCGTCCCCGTCCCCGTCCCCGACGGACAACACCGTGGACCGGCTGAGTACATCGAGGCAGATCACTTCTCGATCATCTCTCGATGATCGAGGATCAGGCGGCAGAGACCGCCGCGCGCCTCCGGCACTGACTCGATTCACTCGAGGGCCATTCAATCCAGCATTCCGATATACGGAGCAGCCAAATGCGTGACACGTAAATGTGGTCAGCCGCCATGGACCCAGCCATAGGGGCATAGCCCCAACAAGCAAGTCAAGACTTACCTTTGGGGAGCTTCGTCCGTATGGTGTGACTCGAATCGAAGGAGCTTCTTGTTGTCGAAAAGGAATGGTTCTGCTGTGCGCGCGGTTGAATTGGAGCAGGATTATGTGTCCTCGTTGTACGAGTTGGTCACCGAGCGGCTTTCCGAGGCACGAGCACACAGAGCGAGTGTGCTGAAGGCCCCGGCCGAAAGCGCCGGTGAGACATACGAGAGGGAAATCGCCGCCGACCGTCTGGCCAAGGAAATCAGCCGGCTGGAGGGTGCCGAAAAGGGGCTGGTCTTCGGACGCATCGACTGGACGGACGGCACCGCCCTGCGCATCGGACGGATCGGACTGCACACGGAGGAGGACGACCTGCCGCTGCTCGTGGACTGGCGCGCGAACGCGGCGCGGCCCTTCTACGAGGCGACACCGGTCCACCCGATGAACCTGCGGCGCCGCAGGCATCTGCGCATCGAGGACCGCACCGTCATCTCGGTGAGCGACGAACTGCTGGACGGGACCGCCCCGACCCACGAGGACATCGTGGGGGACGGCCCGCTGACCGAGGCCCTGTCGGCCAGGCGCACGGGCAAGATGCACGCTGCCGCCGCGACGCTGCAGGCCGAGCAGGACGAGATCGTCCGCTCCCCCCACCGAGGGGTGACCGTGGTGCAGGGCGGGCCCGGCACCGGCAAGACGGTCGTCGCCCTGCACCGGGCGGCCTACGTCCTGTACGCCTTTCCGCGCGCCGCGGAAGAGGGAGTCCTGGTGGTGGGCCCGAACGCCCGGTTCCTCGACTACATCTCCCAGGTCCTTCCCTCACTGGGAGAGAACGACGTGGTTCTGGCGACATGCCAGGAACTGGCCGGAGTGTTCACGGAGGCGGCGGACCCCTTCGACGCGGCACGTCTCAAGGGCAGCTCCGGCCTCGCCGACGCCCTGGCCGGCCTGCTGCGCGTCCACCAAGCCCCCGCCGGTGACTTCACCGTGCGGGTCGGTCAGGAAGTGGTCCACCTGTCCGAGAAGGAAGTGGCCACGGCACGCGACGCCGCCGTGGCAGCCGCACCTGGGCACAACCCTGCGCGGCAGGTGTTCAAGGAGCTCCTGGCCGATGCCGTCACCGATGCGATGCAGCGGGATATGGGCGACATCCTGGAGCGGATCGACGCCGATGCCGAGAAGATGACGGGCCTGAACCTCGACCGGTTCACGGGAGCCGCCCAGCGCCGTGCCGAAGGGGCGGCCGACCCGGATCCGGCCCACGAGCTGGACCTGGACGCCATCCGGGCGGACCTCCTCGAGGACGCCGGCGTTGACCGGGCGGTCGAGGCGCTGTGGCCGCGGCTCCTGCCGGGCGGCCTCGTCAAAGAGCTCGTGACGAATGCAGGCGCTCTCGCCGAGCACCTGCCTGGTCTGACCGCGCAGGAGCGGTCCCTGTTGCTGCGGGGTCCGGACGACCCGTGGACCGATGCCGATGTCCCGCTGCTGGACGAGGCGGCAAGCCTGGTCGAGGGTCCCCCCGGGCGGACGTACGGGCACGTCGTCGTCGACGAGGCGCAGGAACTGACCGCCATGCAGTGGCGGATGATCGTCCGCCGTTGCCCGGCAAGAGCGATGACGCTGGTGGGCGACTTCGCCCAGGCAGGCCCGGTCGCGACAGCACGCGACTGGAGGGAAGCGCTGAGCCCCCACGTCGGACCGCGGTTCAGACTGCACAACCTGACCGTCAGTTACCGCACCACGCAGGAGATCCTGGAGAGCGTCCGGGACCTGCTCACGCGGATCGCTCCGGACCAGAAGCCCACGCGGTCACTGCGAAGCGGTGAGAGCCCTCGCTCCGTGACCACACCTCAGGACGGGTCGGTCACGGCCGTCGTCCAGGAACTCCGTACGCAGAGCACCGCGCATCCGGACGAGCTTTTGGCGGTGATCTGCGCGGACACCAGGGTGAGCGAGCTGGCGGCCCGGGGTATCGGGCACCACGCACGCATCGTGCCGGCGTCCGAAGCACGCGGCCTGGAATTCGACGGGGTCGTCGTCATGAACCCCGAGGAAATCATCACGGCCCGCCCCGGTGGGGAGAGGGACTTGTACGTGGCCCTGACCCGGGCCACCAAACGCCTCTGTTCCATTACCGTCCAGCCCGCCTGACTACTCCGCGCCCGCGTTGCCACCGAGGGCGCGTCCGGCGGTCACAGCAGCCGGTCGACGAGCCCGTCGACGTAGTCCGGGGTGAGTTCCATGCCGAACAGGACGCGGATGTACATCGGGGCGAGAATGTGGTCCAGCACGTCGAGCGCGGCGGGGGCCCTCTCGCCGCGCTCGCCGGCGCGGTCGAGCATGGACTGCAGTTGCCGGGTGCGTTCGTCGCGGAGGCTGTCACGTGCCTGCCGGCCCAGTTGGCCTTGCTGGCCGGTGCCGGTGAGGGCGACGGCGAGGCGCACGAGTGCCAGGCCGTCGGGTCCGGTGATCTCGCGGGCCACGTTGGCCGCGTAGGCGTGCAGGTCGCCGGCGAGGCTTCCGGTGTCGGGCATGGGTGACTGCGCGTTGAGGCGGGTGAGCGCCACCTCGGAGAGCAGGTCCTCCAGGCTGCCCCACCGGCGGTAGATGCTGCTGTCGGCCACACCTGCGCGGGCTGCGACCTCTCCTACGGTGAAGTGGCCGTAGCCCCGCTCACTGATCAGAGCGGTCACCGCCTGATGCACCTGTGCGCCGACGCGGGCGCTGCGCCCGCCGGGCCGTCGGGCTCGCTGTCGTTCGTTCATGCCTCCACCTTAACGCAGTCAAGACTTGCGTTTACGAGTGACCCCCCGTTATGGTCCACTAACGCAGCTACTAACTGTTTTAAAGCGTTCAGAGGCTGACCACGCCGGTCGTGGCCGGGCGCAATCGACGATTGAGGGGAATCCCATGGCTGCATCGCCTGCGACAGTAGGCAGCCGACCGAACCGGGCCGTGCTGCTCGCGGTGACCTGCCTGGGCCAGTTCATGGTCCTGCTCGACAACACGGTCGTCGGAGCAGCGCTGCCCGACATGCAGCACCGGCTCCACACGGAACTGACCGGCCTGCAGTGGATCGTCGACGCCTACGTACTCCTGGTGGCCATGCTGCTCCTGTCCGGTGGCGTCTTCGCCGACCGGTTCGGCCGCAAGCGGGTGTACCTGACCGGCGTGGCGGTGTTCACCGCCGCATCACTGGTCTGTGCCCTCGCGCCCTCGGTCAGCTGGCTGATCACCGGCCGGGTACTGCAGGGCATCGGAGCCGCGGCACTCGCCCCCGCCTCGCTCGCCCTCCTCGCCGCCGCCTACCCCCTGCCGCAAGAACGCATCAAGGCGATCGGGCTGTGGGCCGGACTCAGCGGAATCGGCCTCGCCGCGGGCCCCGTGGCCGGCGGCGTGCTGACCCAGGCCTTCGGCTGGCCCGCCATCTTCCTCGTCAACCTGCCCCTCGGCGTGGGCCTTCTGCTGGTCGGCCTGCGCCACCTCGACGAGTCCCGTAACCCGAACGCTCCCGCGATCGACATCCCCGGGACGGCACTGTCCGTCCTGACCGTGGGCGTGCTGACCTACGGCCTGATCGAGGGCGGTGCCCGCGGCTGGACATCACCGGAGATCCTGGGCTGCTTCGCCGCCGCAGTGATCCTCCTCGCCGCCTTCATCGCCGTCGAAGCCCGCCGCGCCGCGCCCATGCTGTCCCTGCCGCTGTTCAAGCAGCGCCTGTTCACCGTGTCGAACACCGCCATGGTCGTGGTCGGGTTCGCCCTCATGGGCTCCTCGTTCTTCTTCTCCCAGTTCTTCGTCTACGTCCAAGGCGGCTCGATCCTGCGTGCCGGCCTGCAGACCCTGCCGCTGTCCCTCGCCATGGTCATCGTCAGCCCGTACGCGGGACGACTCGCCGCCCGATACGGCTTCCGCATCGTGGTCACCACCGGCCTCGCCCTGGCCGGCCTGGGACTGATGGCACTCGGCACCGTCCACGCCGACACCGGATACGGGAACGTGTGGTGGCGGCTGGCAGTCGCCGGCACCGGATTCGCCCTGGCCATGTCCCCACTTACGGGAGCCGCCATCCAAGCAGTCAGCCCGCAGGAAGGCGGCCTGGCTTCCGGCGTCAGCAGCACCACCCGGCAGATCGGTGCCGTCTTCGGTGTCGCAGTACTCGGAGCCATCGTCCGCGCCCGGCAATCCAGCGGCGCCACCTTCGAGGCCGGCCTCAACAGCGCCTTCCTCGCTGCCGGCATCGTCACTTTGGCCACCGCCGTGTTCACCGGACTGTGGCTGGCAAAGCCCAAGCTTGCGGAAGGCTCCGCAACACCGCAACGTTCCACTGATCCAGATGCGGTCACCACTCTGAACGACGCACCTGCGGGCAGCCGTTGACGGTGACACCGGCCATGGCCGGGGGGGTCCGTGGGGCCGTGGGTCCGTCAACCGTGCGGCTCTGTTCCGCAGTCGGTGGTGACGGCAGGTGACGGGCGTCGTTGACGTTATGTGCGAGATGTCAACTCGCTCGGGGAAGGTGCACGGGTATCACGTCCGAACGGTCGGCAGGTCGTGGCCCGCCTTCGGGTGCGGCGACAGCTTCACCTTCAACGGCACGATCATCGAGACCGGTACCGATTCCTACCGTCTGGCCGGTACCCGCGCACGAGCCGGACAGCCCGCCAAGGCCGGCTGAGCTCAGGGCGACCACACATACGGCGTCGTCGTGGTCACCGCGTGCAGTCCAAGGCGGGTGAGGATCGGGGCGCTGTCGGCTGAGGCGTCGACGTAGACGTAGGGGACATCGCGAGAGGCAGCGAGTTGGGCTCGGTGGGCGACCATGGCCCGATAGATGCCCTGTCCGCGCCATTCCTTGAGTGTTGAGCCGCCCCAGAGACCGCCGAAGTCGATGCCGTCCTTGAACACCAGCCAGGCGGCGCAGACGACTTGGGTGCGCGCTTCGGCGACGAGGATAATGGTGTTCTCTGGGGCGTTCTCGATCCGGGCGGTCAGGTCGTCGGCGAGCCAGCTCCAGTCCTCGCCCCAGACGGTGCTCTCCATAGCGGCGACGCGCTGGAGGTCTGATCGGGAGGTGGCACGGCGGAGGGTCACGCCGTCGGGCAGGACGGGGTCTGCGGCAAGGTCTGCGGACCGCCCGACGAGCACGGTCTCGCTGTCCTCGGCGACGAAGCCGGCCGCCGTGAGCCGGTCGGTGAGGTCGGCGGGGAAATCATGGGCGCGAGTCTTCCATTCGACCCCCTCACCACGGGCAGCGTAGAAGTCACGCTGCCGCGCTATGAGTGTGTCGAGTTCTGCCCCGTACACGCCGAGGTCGCGTGGGCCCGTGACGAAGCCACGGTGCCAACCGACGACACGGGTCAATGGGCCGTCCTTTTCGATGCGCGCGCTGCCGCCGGGCGGGGTCACACCACGGAGTTGGGCGTCATACGCGATGCGGAGTTCGTTGATCAGAGTGTCATTCACTCGAACAGCGTATGGACCGGGTCAAGTGATTGAACACCGGAGACCCACATACCGATACTTCTGCCCCCGCGTCTCCACGCACACCAACCTAGTGGCTCACACAGCAGGGACCTGGGGAATTACGGGCTCTGGTAAATACCGCGATCGTTGACAGGGCGAGGCCTTGGCGTCAGCCATCAAGACTCGGTGCCAACAAATCAAGGCCAGGTTCCAACTACCGTGTCCCGGCTCATTCGCCTGGTGCCTCCGTGAATGTGTTCGGCGCCGACTAAGGGCTGTCCCGTTTTGTGACAACTAAAATCTGTAGTCACACCCGCTCAGCGCCGTACGCGCGGCATTCCGAGGCCGATCCACGAGATGATCTCCCGCTGGATCTCGTTGTTCCCGCCGCCGAACGTGAAGATGACGGCGGACCGGTATCCGCGTTCGAGTTCGCCGTGCAGTACGGCGCCGGCCGAGCCTTCCTTGAGCGGTCCGGCCGAGCCGACGACCTCCATCAGCCAGGCGTAGGCGTCGCGGCGCGCCTCGGAGCCGTAGACCTTGACGGCGGAGGCGTCCTGCGGGGTGAGGGTGTTGTGCTGGACGGCGGACACCATCTGCCAGTTGAGGAGTTTCATGGCGTCGAGCCGGGTGTGGGTGCGGGCGAGTCGGGCGCGGACCCAGCCGAGGTCGATGACGCGGCGGCCGTCGGCGAGCCTGGTGTCGGCGGCCCAGCGGCGGACGTTGCGCAGGGCGCGGATGGCCATGGTGCCGTGGGCGGCGAGGGTGACGCGTTCGTGGTTGAGCTGGTTGGTGATGAGCCGCCAGCCCTTGTTCTCCTCGCCGACCCGGCGGGAGACGGGGACGCGGATGTCCTCGTAGTAGCTGGCGGCGGTGTCGTGCGAGGCGAGGGTGTTGATCAGGGTGCAGGAGTAGCCGGGGTCGGAGGTCGGGACCAGGAGCATCGTGATGCCCTTGTGCGGCGGGGCGTCCGGGTCGGTACGGGCGGCGAGCCAGACCCAGTCGGCGGTGTCGCCGTTGGTCGTCCAGATCTTCTGTCCGTTGACGACGTACGTGTCGCCGTCGCGCACCGCCCGGGTCTTCAGGGCGGCGAGGTCGGTGCCCGCGTCGGGCTCGCTGTAGCCGATCGCGAAGTCGATCTCCCCGGCGAGGACCTTGGGCAGGAAGTAGGCCTTCTGTTCGTCGGTGCCGAACTGCATGATCGTCGGACCGACGGTGTTGAGGGCCATCAGCGGCAGCGGTACGCCGGCCTGCGCGGCCTCGTCGAAGAAGATGAACTGCTCCATCGGCGACAGGCCGCGTCCGCCGTACTCCGTGGGCCAGCCGACGCCGAGCCAGCCGTCGGCACCCAGGCGCCGGACGGTCTCCCGGTAGAAGCGCTTCTGCGCCGCGGGGTCGGCGTAGCGCGCGTAGGCGTTGTCGGGGACCAGGGCGGCGAAGTAGGTGCGCAGTTCGGCGCGCAACTGCTGCTGCTCAGGCGTGTATTCGAGGTGCACGGCCCCTCCAGGAGTCTCGCGGTCGCGTCGCCCGTGTGCGGCGGCGCACACAGTAGAACGTGTTGCAAGAATCTGGAAGGGGCATGGAGAAGCGCGGAGCCCCGGTGGCCGGGTGGCCGGGGGCCGGGTCAGCGTTTGACGGCGCGCAGCACCACGAACTTGGGGTCGCCCGCCACCGTGGTGCAGTTGCCGAACGTCCGGCGCAGCTGGGTGTGGTAGCCGAGATGCCGGTTGCCCACGACCCACAGCTCGCCGCCCTGGCGCAGTGCGGCACGCGCGGCGTGGAACATGTTCCGGGCGGTCGCGTCGGTGGTGGCCTGGTGCGAGTGGAACGGCGGATTGTTCAGGACCAGGTCGACGCTTGCCGGCGCGGTGCCGGCCATGCCGTCGCCGACCACGAAGCGGGCCTCGGCACCGGTGTCGGCGTTGGCGCGGAAGGTCTCCTCGGCCGAGGCGACCGCCTGGTACGACTCGTCGATGAAGGTGACCTCGGCCTCGGGGTTGGCGAGTGCGGCGGACAGCCCGAGGGCCCCGTTCCCGCAGCCGAGGTCGACGACCCGCTCGGGGCCGCTGCGGGCCGGCAGGTGCTTCAGGAAGAAGCGGGTGCCGATGTCGAGCCGCTCCGCGCAGAAGATCCCGGCGTGGTTGGTGACGGTCCGCCCCGCGACGGCCCCGACGTCGTCGGGCAGCTCGTAGCGGTGGGGCCAGGGGCTGGGGGTGCGGGCCGGGGCCGGGTCCGGCGTGCAGTGGATGAGCCGGGCCTTCTTGACCGCGAGCGAGGTGCGGGTCGGACCGATGATCCGCTCGAAGAGTTTGAGGGTGGAGGTGTGGATCTCCTTCACCATCCCGGTGCCGATGACGACGGTGCCGGGGTGGACGGCGGGCGCGAGCCGGTACAGCTGGTCCTCCAGGAGCGCGAGGCTCTTGGGTACCCGTACGAGCAGGACGTCGACGCGTTCCGGCGGGGTGTCGCGCACGGAGAGCAGGCGTACGGCGTCCGCGTCGGCCCCGTTGCGTTCCAGATTCGCCGCCGTCGCCCGCTGCGCGAGGTAGGAGTCGGTGATCTGCACGGGGCGGTGGCCGGCCAGTACCGTGCTCAGCGCGCCCCAGCGGTCGCCGACCACGACGACACTGCCGGACAGGTCGACCGGTTTCGCTCCGTCGATCCCCTCCAGATGCCGCAGCAGGTATTCGTCGGCCGCGTCCCAGGCTCGGAACGGGTCGCGGGGGTCCTCGGGGAATCGGGCGAGGTCGTAACCGGCCCCTGACGTCGTCAAACGGTTCATTGTGCGTTCAGGCTAACCGAGCAGCGGGAGACACCCGAACACTTCCGGCCGCGGCGATGGCGAGGAGCGGCCGCACTCCCCCGCGTGCGGCGCCCGACGGCGGCTACGGCAGTCGCTTGTCGATGGCCGCCCGGCCCTCCCTGGCCAGCGTGCGCCGCGCCCACTCGAGGGTCTGCGGCGTCAGGTCCCGCCCGGAGGCGAGCACCAGGTCCTCGGGCGACGGATCGTCGCTCGCGCCGGTGTGCAAGAGGCTGTCGGGGGTCACTCCCCGCGATGCGGATACGGATTCTTCGCTCATGCCGCCTCCTCGTCCTTGTGGCAATTCTCGCCCCGCGCCGACGGGGGCGCATCCGATGTCCGAAAGCATCGTCCGCCGGCCTCGGGCCGACCCCTCACTTGACCTGCACATGATAGGTACGCAGCGTTCACACGTGGGTCACGGTGCGTGTGGAAAGCTCCGCTGACCACTTGTCACACGACCACCGCGGCGCCGCCCCCACCCTGTGCCGGCGCCGCGGTGCCCGTTTTTCCGGAGAGGACACCCCACATGTCCCGTCGTCACCTTCCCTACCGGCGCCCATTGCTGGCCACTCTCGCCGCCTTCGCCGTGCTCACCGGCACCGCGGCCGCCGCACCGGCCGACACCCCGCGGGCCGCGGTGGCCGCCGCCACCCCGCTCGGCGCGCTGGACGACACGTACTACCAGGACGCGCTCGGCAAGACCGGCACCACACTCAAGGGCGCCCTGCACACGATCATCAGCGACCAGTCCACACTCACCTACAGCCAGGTCTGGGACGCGCTCAAGGACACGGACGAGGACCCGGCGAACTCCTCGAACGTGATCCTTCTCTACTCCGGCCGCTCGGAGCCCAAGAGCGACAACGGCGGCGGCGCCGACCAGTGGAACCGGGAGCACGTCTGGGCCAAGTCCCATGGCAACTTCGGTACGGCCACCGGGCCGGGCACCGACATCCACCACCTGCGCCCGGCGGACGTGTCGGTGAACTCCGTCCGCGGCAACAAGGACTTCGACGACGGCGGCAGCGAGGTCAGCGGGGCGCCCGGCAACTACACCGACAGCGACTCCTTCGAACCGCGCGACGCCGTCAAGGGCGACGTCGCCCGCATGATCCTCTACATGGCGGTGCGGTACGAGGGCGACGACTCCTTCGCCGATCTCGAACCCAACGACCAGGTGTCGAACGGCTCCGCCCCGAACATCGGCCGGCTCTCCGTACTGAAGGCGTGGAGCCAGGAGGACCCGCCGGACACCTTCGAGAAGCGGCGCAACGACGTCATATTCGACCAGTACCAGCACAACCGGAATCCGTTCGTCGACCACCCCGAATGGGTGGACGCCATCTGGTAGACGGACCGGGCGCGGGCCGGTGCGACCTTCCGGCCCGCGCGGCACGCCTCAGCCGGCCCGCCCCGTCGCGCACCAGTCCACGGCTTCGTCGCAGGAGGCGAAGTTCCGGGGAGCGCCGGCGGCGGCGCTCTGCTCGGTGAGGCGGCCCGCCGGGTCGGCCACGGCGGCGCGCCGGCCGCCGCCCGTGAGCCGGGCCAGCCCTCTGATCAGCATCGCTCGGGCCGCCCTGTCGATGTCCGTGACCCGGCCCAGGTCCAGCACCACGGCGACCGTCTCCCTCGCGCCCGCCTCGTCCAGGGCGTACAGCACCCGCTCGGCCGCGGTGAAGTCCAGCGCGCCCTGGGCGGCGACCACCGCCACCCGCTCACGGCGGGCGCGCTCCCGCTCCCCCGTCGGCGCGGAGGGCAGATCGTCGGCCGTGGTGACCAGGGTGACGGTGGAGCCCGCCAGGGCCGGGTTGTGCATGAGGTGCAGCCCGAACCGTTCCGACAGCGCGCCGAGCGCGAGGCGTCCCCGCACCGAGGTCCCGGCCGGGTCGAGGAGCGGGCTGTACGTCGCCAGCCCGAACCGGGCGGGTCCCGCGGCGATCAGTCCGCCGGACACCCCGCTCTTGGCCGGCAGCCCCACCCGGAGCAGCCAGTCCCCCGAGGCGTCGTACATGCCGCAGGTCGCCATCACGGCGAGGACGTGGGCGGCAACGGGTTCCGGCACCACCGCGTCCCCGGTGACCGGGTTGACCCCGCCGTTGGCCAGGGTCGCCGCCATCGCGGCGAGGTCCAGCGCCGTGACCCGTACCGAGCACTGGCGGAAGTACGTCTCCACGGCCGCCACCGGGTCCACGGGCAGCGGCCCCGCGCTGCGGATCAGATACGCCAGGGCGCGGTTGCGGTCGCCGGTGAGCGCCTCGGAGGCGTACACCTGCTCGTCGACGTCGAGCCGCCGGCCGGCGAAGCGGCTCAGGAAGTCGAGGATCCGGTCGAACCTCGGGGCGTCCCGGGTGTCGGGGACCAGGGCGGTGGTGACGATGGCGCCGGCGTTGACCATGGCGTTGGCGGGACGTCCGGTGCCGGGTTCCAGGCTGATGGCGTTGAACGCCTCGCCGCTGGGCTCGGCGCCGACCCAGCGGCCCACCTCGTCGAGACCGAGGACCGACAGGGACAGGGCGTAGACGAACGGTTTCGACACGGACTGGACGGTGAACGGCACCTCGGCGTCACCGGTGCTGTAACGGTGACCGTCCATGCTGATCAGGGCCAGCCCGAACGCGTCGGGATCGGCCAGGGCCAGCTGCGGGATGTAGTCCGCGAGCCGGCCGTCGCGCCGGCCGGCGAACCGGGTGTGCAGCTCGCGCAGGGCGTCCGTGACCGCGTCGGCGGCGTTCAACGGCCGGCCGTCAGCCGCGCTCGGCCTGGGCGATCCGCGGGAACGTCTTGACACCCGCGGCCTTGCGGCTGTTGGCGTGCCGGCTGACCGTGCGGCCGGGCGGGGCGTCGGTGAAGCTGAGGACCACGGAGTCCAGGACCTTCCCGGAGGAGTCCACGAACTCCACCTCGACCGCGTAGAAGGCCGCCTCGCCGGTGGGGTTGGTCACCCGCACCAGGGCACTGCGGAACTGTTCGGAGGGCTCGACCGCGAGGCCGTTGACGGAGACGTCCTTGACCGCGTCACCCTTCCCCTTCACACCCTTGAGCGTGGTGACGGCCTTCTGCCGGCTGCGCTCCGCCTCGGCGGAGACCGAGGCCTCGAATTCCTGCTGGGTCCGCGGGCTCTCCGTGACCTTCGGGGACGCGGCCGGTTCCGCGGACACCGTACGGGTGCTGCTTGCCGTGCCCCGCGAGGAGGTGCCGGAGCTGTCGCAGGCGGCGGTACCGGCGACGATCACCGCGGCCAGGACGGCGGGGGGCAGGCTGCGGGCCGCGCGGCCGCCGGTGGCACGCCGCACGGGGCTGGTCTGGTTCACGGACGCTCCGTCTGCTCGGTCGTACGAAGGAATACGCAGGAAAGGAAGGCGGCAGGAAAGCGAAGGGGAGGGGGCGGGCAGGGCACATGCCTCCTGGAGCCGGGAGCACCAACTCGCCCATATTAGGATCAAAAGGTATGAATTGACTCGTCGAATCACCCGCTTCGCGCGGCAGCACGCCAAGTCCCCGGGAGGGAACAGATGGACACGGATGCCCTGACCGCCGGCCTCTTGCAGGAGCTCCGGGCGGCCAAGCCCTATCCCGCCCTGTCCCTGACCATGCCGACCCACCGCCGCGCACCCGACAACGCGCAGGACGCCGTCCGGCTGCGCAACCTCGTCGCCGCGGCGGGCAACCGGCTCGATGCCGACCCCAGGGTCGACCGCGAGACCCGGACCGCCATCAAGCAGCAGCTCGACCGGGCGGTCGCCGAGATCGATCCGCGCCGGGCCCTGGACTCCCTGGTCGTCCTCGCGACGGCGGACGAGTACCAGATCTGGCAGCTCCCCCGCACCGCACCCGAACGAGTGGTGCTCAGCGACACCTACCTCACCCGCAACCTGGTCGCCGCGAAGGCCCAGGCCCGGCCGTTCTGGGCGCTCACCGTCTCCGCCGACCACGCGTCGCTGTTCAGCGGCACGGCGGACACCACGCACGAGGAGCACATCGGCGGCTTCCCGCTGACGGCTCCGCACGAGGCGCCCAACCCGCAGCGCGAGGAGCGGATCGGCGACACCCCGAGCACCTTCAGCGACGAGGAGACCCGTCACTTCCTGCGCACGGTCGACGAGAAGCTGCGCGCGGTCCTGGCCACGGATCCGCGCCCGCTGTACCTGGTCGGCCTCGCCCCCGCGCTGGCGCTGCTGGACGAGGTCGGCGAGAGCACGGACGCGGCCGTCGGACGGGTCACCAAGGGCGCGCCCGCCGACACGACGCCCGGCGATCTGCTCACGGAGCTGCGGCCCGCGCTGGAGGCCCGCCAGAAGCGGTTCGCCGCCGAGATCGAGGGCAAGCTGGACGAAGCGCGCGGCCGTCACGCCTTCGCCGGGGGTCTCGACGAGGTGTGGGCCGCCGTGCGGGAGGCGCGCGCCGGTCTGGTGGCGGTGGAGGAGCACTACCAGCAGACGGTCCGGGTCGCCCAGGAGCACCTTGAGCCGGTGAGCGGGGACGCCGCGGACCCGGCGGACGAGAAGGTCCGCGAGGACATCGTCGACGAGCTGGTCGAGGCGGCGCTGGACAGCGGCGCCGACGTGGTGTTCGTCGCGGACGACTCGCTCAAGGAGCACGGGCGGATCGCGGCGGCGCTGCGCTACTGATACGGACCGCACTCACGGAGTCCGGGGCGGACGGAGCCCCCTGCGAGAGGAGAGCACACCATGCCACGCGGATCGAGTCCCAAGCGGGAACGGCAGTACGAGCACATCAAGGAGTCCGCCCAGGAGCGCGGGGTCGGTGAGGACCGGGCCGAGGAGATCGCGGCCCGGACCGTCAACAAGGAGCGCGCCCGTTCCGGCGAGTCCAGGACCGCGAGCCGTACGTCGACCGAGGACATCTCGTCCTCCCGGCGCGGCGGTCTGCGGTCGCACAGCGGCGCGCAGGGCCCCACCCGCGACCAGCTCTACGAAGAGGCGCGGCACAAGAACGTCAAGGGGCGTTCGTCGATGACGAAGGCCCAGCTGGCACGGGCCGTCGGCCGCTGACCCATGCACACGGCAGGGTCCGGACGGTGCGGCCGTCCGGACCCTGCCGTGTGCGGTGCGGGCCTCAGCCCTCCCAGGTCCAGTCGGCGACCTCGGGCAGATCGGTGCCGTGCTCGCGGATCCAGGCGTGGTGGCGGGTACGGGTGTCGGACATCGCCTGGCGCACCGCCACGGCACGGACGCCGAGGCCCGGAACCCGGTCGATGACGTCCATGACCAGCCGGTAGCGGTCGAGGTCGTTGCGGACCACCATGTCGAAGGGCGTGGTGGTCGTGCCCTCCTCCTTGTAGCCCCGCACGTGCAGCTCGGCGTGACCGGTGCGGCGGTAGGCCAGCCGGTGGATCAGCCAGGGGTAGCCGTGGTACGCGAAGATCACCGGCTTGTCGCGGGTGAAGAGGGCGTCGTACTCGGAGTCCGGCATCCCGTGCGGATGCTCGCCGTGCGGCATCAGCCGGGCCATGTCGACGACGTTCACCACCCGCACCGCCAGCTCGGGCAGGTGGCGCCGGAGCAGACCGGCCGCGGCCAGGATCTCCAGGGTGGGTACGTCCCCGGCGCAGGCGAGCACCACATCGGGCTCGCGGCTGCCGTCCTCGGTGCCCGCCCACTCCCAGACCCCGGCGCCCCGCGCGCAGTGCGCACGGGCCTGGTCGAGGGTGAGCCAGTCGAAGCTCGGCTGCTTGCCGGCCACGATCACGTTGACATAGTCGCGGCTGCGCAGCGCGTGGTCGGCCACGGACAGCAGGGTGTTCGTGTCCGGCGGCAGGTAGACGCGGACGACCTCGGGGCTCTTGTTGAGGATGTGGTCGACGAAGCCCGGGTCCTGGTGCGAGAAGCCGTTGTGGTCCTGGCGCCAGACGTGCGAGGTGAGGAGGTAGTTGAGCGAGGCGATGGGGCGGCGCCACGGCAGCCGGCGCGAGGTCCGCAGCCATTTGATGTGCTGGTTGACCATCGAGTCGACGATGTGCGCGAACGCCTCGTAGCAGGAGAAGAGTCCGTGCCGGCCGGTGAGCAGATAGCCCTCCAGCCAGCCCTGGCACAGGTGCTCGGAGAGGACCTCCATGACCCGGCCGTCGCGGGCGAGGTGCTCGTCGGTGGGCAGTGTCCCGGCCTGCCACGCCTTTCCGGTGGCCTCGTAGAGGGCGTCGAGCCGGTTCGAGGCCGTCTCGTCGGGGCCGACGACCCGGAAGTCCCTGCGGTCCGCGGTGGCCGCCATGACGGCCTCCAGCAGTCCGCCCAGCACGCGGGTCGGTTCGTGCAGGACGGTGCCGGGCCGGTCCACCCGGACCCCGTGCCCGTCGAGCGGCGGAACGGGCAGGTCGCGCAGGAGCAGCCCGCCGTTGGCGTACGGCGAGGAGCCGAGCCGGTCCGTGCCCCCGGGCACACAGGCCAGGACCTGGGCGGATGGGCGTCCTTCGGCGTCGAAGAGTTCCTCGGGCCGGTAGGAGCGCAGCCACTCCTCCAGCTGACGCAGGTGGGCTGGGTTGTCGCGGACCCCGGGCAGCGGGACCTGGTGGGCGCGCCAGGTGCCTTCCACGGGCACCCCGTCGACCTCGGCGGGGCCGGTCCACCCCTTCGGGGTGCGCAGCACGATCATGGGCCAGCGCGGGCGTGCGGTGTCGCCGCCGGTCCGGGCTGCCGTCTGGAGCTCCCCGATGCGGTCGACGGCCCGGTCCATCGCGGCGGCCATCGCCCGGTGCACGGTGAGGGGGTCGTCGCCCTCCACGTACAGGGGTTCGTGTCCGTAGCCGCGCAGCAGGGCGTCGAGCTCGTCCTCGGGGAGGCGCGCGAGCACCGTCGGGTTGGCGATCTTGTAGCCGTTGAGGTGGAGGACCGGCAGGACGGCTCCGTCGTGGACCGGATCGAGGAACTTGTTGGCGTGCCAGGAGCCGGCGAGCGGTCCGGTCTCCGCCTCTCCGTCGCCGATGACGCAGGTGACGAGCAGATCAGGGTGGTCGAGGGCGGCGCCGTAGGCGTGGGCGAGGGAGTAGCCGAGTTCGCCGCCCTCGTGGATGGAGCCGGGGGTCTCGGGCGCGACGTGGCTGGGCACGCCGCCGGGGAAGGAGAACTGCCTGAACAGCACCCCCATGCCTGCCGCGTCCCTGCTGACGTCGGGGTACGTCTCCGAGTAGCTCCCCTCCAGCCAGGAGTTGGCGAGCACCGCCGGACCGCCGTGACCGGGGCCCCAGACGCACAGGGCGGGGATACCGCGTGCGGAGATGACGCGGTTGAGGTGCGTGTACACGAGGTTGAGCCCCGGCGAGGTGCCCCAGTGGCCGAGCAGTCTGGGCTTGATGTGCTCGGGGGCGAGCGGCCGGGTCAGCAGCGGGTTGGCCATCAGGTAGATCTGGCCGACGGCCAGGTAGTTGGCCGCCCGCCAGTGGGCGTCGAGCGCGGAGATCTCTTCGTCGGACGGACCGGCCGTCGGGAAGGCGGGTGGGGCGTCGCTCATGGTCACCTCTCAGCGTGCGGAACAGTGCCGGGGGCCCGGGGTGCGGTCACTGCGGCTCGGGCCCGTACCAGACGGTCGTGGCGTTGCAGAACTCGCGGATGCCGTGCCCGGCGAGCTCGCGCCCGTATCCGGAGCGCTTCACCCCGCCGAACGGCAGCGCGGGGTGCGAGGCCGTCATCCCGTTGAAGAAGACCCCGCCCGCCTCCAGGTCGCGGACGCAGCGCCGGCTCTCCTCGGCGTCGCGGGTCCATACGTTGGAGCTGAGCCCGAAGGGGGTGTCGTTGGCGAGCTCCACCGCCTCGTCGAGGCTGTTCACCCGGTAGAGCGAGGCGACGGGGCCGAAGGTCTCCTCTTGGTGGATCCGCATCGCGGGTGTGATGCCGGTGAGGACGGTCGGGGCGTAGAACCAGCCGTGCTCCAGGCCCCCGCCCAGCCCCTCCGGCCGGCCGCCGCCGCACAGCGCGCCCGCGCCCCGCCGTACGGCGTCGTCGACGAGTTCCTCCAGGTCGGTGCGGCCCTGCTCGCTGGCGAGCGGGCCGACGTCGGTGGACTCCTCCAGCGGGTCGCCGACGGTCAGGTCGCGCATGCCCACGGTGAAGCGCTCGGCGAACTCCTCGTAGACCTCGGTGTGCACGATGAACCGCTTGGCCGCGATGCAGGACTGCCCGTTGTTCTGGACCCGGGCGGTGACGGCGATGCGGGCGGCCCTGGCGACGTCGGCCGAGGGCAGGACGAGATACGGGTCGCTGCCGCCCAACTCCAGGACGGTCCGCTTCACCTCGTCGCCCGCGACGGCCGCGACCGCGCGGCCGGCCGGTTCGCTGCCGGTCAGGGTGGCCGCGGACACCCTGCGGTCACGCAGGATCGCCTCGACCGCCGCGGAGCCCACCAACAGGGTCTGGAAGCAGCCTTCCGGGAATCCGGCCCTGCGGAACAGATCGCCCAGGTAGAGCGCGGTCTGGGGCACGTTGGACGCGTGCTTCAGCAGCCCTGTGTTGCCCGCCATCAGGGCGGGGGCGGCGAACCGTACGACCTGCCAGAGCGGGAAGTTCCACGGCATCACGGCGAGCACGGTGCCCAGCGGGCGGTAGTGGACGTAGGCGCGGGAGGCGCCGGAGTCCTCGACGTCGGTGGGCGCGGGGTGCTCGTCGGCGAGGAGTCCTTCGGCGTGGGAGGCGTACCAGCGCATGGCCTTCGCGCATTTCGCGGCCTCCGCACGGGCCGCCTTGACCGGCTTGCCCATCTCCAGGGTCATGGTGCGGGCGATGTCCCGCTGGTCCTCGTCGAGGAGGTCGGCGGCCCGGTTCATCAGCCGGGACCGTTCGCCGAACCCTGTGGTGCGGTACGCCCGGAAGGCGGTGTCCGCCGCGGCGAGCCGCCGCTCGATCTCGTCCGCTCCCAGGGCGTCGAACGTCCTGAGGGTCTCGCCGTTCGCGGGGTTGACCGTCGCGATGGGCATGACTGTGGCCTCCTTGCCTCGGTGTTCCGACCGTGCCGCGCCGCGCGCGGTGGCGCAACGCGGGCCCCGGCACACGCATACCCGGCAGGCGCGGACCATGCGTGCGGAACGCATGCGATCCACGCCGGCCGGGAGGGCCGCGGGGCACTGGGGTACGGGGTTGCGGCGTGCGGGGCAGCAGCTGGACGGCTGCACGGCGCCGCTCCGTGCAGCGCGTCTCAGACGAGGGCGGGGGCGGGGGCGTCGGTCCGGACAGGCTCGGCCATGGGGAAGTCCGTGACCAGGGCGGGCGGACGGCGGAACTCGCGGACTCCGGGCAGCGGCGGCAGCGGCACCAGCGCGATGTGCTGCGGCTCCTGCGCGTAACGGGTGAACCAGACGACCTTGCCCTCGGCGGTCCGGCAGGTGCCCCAGCTGTCGCTGAGGGCCATCACCCTGCTGAGGCCGCCGCCCTCGTGGAGCAGCCGCGGCATTTCGGCACCGTTGTCGGAGACGGAGACCGTGAGGTGCCGTCCTGACCAGCGGAGTTCTAGGACACAGGTGTTGTCGTCACCGACGTGCCGCTGGACATTGGTCAGCAGCTCCTCCACAGCACGGCACACGGGCCGGATGTGAAGTTCGAGACTCCAGTGGCGCAGATGCGCGGCGATGATCCGCCGCAGCTGGGACACACGCTCTGCCGAAACCTGGAGTTCGACCAGATAGTGCCGGTCGAGTGGAACGGTCATCGTCGAGGCTCCTCACATCGAGGCCCACATGCTTCGCCCCGTTGAACGAACGACCCCCGAATGCAAAGAGTGAGCGGATGTCACTTCTGGGTCACTCCATAGAGTGACCCGGTAGAGCCGGTTGCGCAACACATCCGGCCCCGCACCCCCGGTGACCGGCGCATTAGCCGTCGGCGGGGAGGCCGGGCGACGCCCCGCCCTCAGGGCAGGTGCGGCAGCAGCCGGTCCGGCGTGAGCGGCAGGGTGCGCAGCCGGGCACCTGTGGCGTGCCGGACGGCGTTGCCGATCGCCGCCGCCGCGCCGACGATGCCGATCTCACCGATGCCCTTGCTGCCCATCGGGTTGAGGTGGGGGTCCTCCTCGTCGATCCAGTGCGCCTCGATGCCGACCGCGTCCGCGCAGGCCGGCACGTGGTAGGAGGCGAGGTCACTTTCGGTGAAGTCCCCGAAGACGGGGTCCATGGTGCTGCCCTCGGTCAGCGCCATGCCGAGCCCCATGGTCATCCCGCCGATGAACTGGGAGCGTGCGGTACGGGAGTTGAGGATGTGTCCGGCGGCGAAGACCCCGAGCATCCGGCGTACCCGGACCTCGCCGGTGCGGCTGTCGACGGCGACCTCGGCGAACTGCGCCCCGAAGGCGTGCCGGGCGTACGGGGACTCGGCGGCCGTCTCGCTCCCGGTGTCGGCGGTGACCGTCACGCCCTCGTCGGGCAGCGGTCCGGTGCGCTCGCCGAGCTGCCGCAGGAGCCCGGTCGCCGCCTTGTGCACCGACCAGCCCCAGGAGGCCGTGCCGGAGGAGCCGCCGGCCAGCGGGGCGTCCGGCAGTTCGCTGTTGCCGATGTCGACCGTCACGTTCTCCACCGGGGTCGCCAGCACGCTCGCGGCGATCTGGGCGAGGACGGTACGGGCGCCGGTACCGATGTCGGTGGCGTTGACCGCGATGCGGTAGGAGCCGTCGGCGGCGGCGTGGGCCGAGGCGTTGGAGGCGCTGATGTAGACGGGGTACGTGGCGGCGGCGACGCCCGTACCGAGCAGCAGCGCCCCCTCCCGGCGGCTCGCGGGGCGGGGATCGCGGTCGTGCCAGCCGAAGCGGGCGGCACCCTCCCGCAGACAGGCGGCCAGACCGCGGCTGCTGAAGGGTTTCCCGGAGTCGGGCTCGTCGGCCGGGTCGTTGCGCAGGCGCAGTTCGACGGGGTCGATGCCGAGGGCCGAGGCGAGTTCGTCGAGGGCCGATTCGAGCGCGTACATGCCGGGGGCCTCGCCCGGGGCCCGCATCCACGACGGGCTCGGGACGTCGAGGGCGGTGACCCGGTGGACGGTGCGGCTGTGCGCGGAGCCGTACATCACCCGGGCCGGTACGGCGGCCTGCTCCACGAACTCCTTGACGGTGGAGGTGTGGGAGATGATCTCGTGGGCGACCGAGGTGAGGGTCCCGTCGGCCTCGGCGCCGAGCCGGACGCGCTGGACGGTGGGCGCGCGGTGACCGACGACCGCGGCCATGTGGCGCCGGGGCATGGCGAGTTCGACGGGGTGGCCGGTGTGGAGGGCGGCCATTGCGGCGAGCACGGCCTGGGGGCGCGGGGTGCCCTTGCTGCCGAAGCCGCCGCCCACGTGTTCCGAGACGACGGTGACCTGGTCCGGCCGCAGCCCGAACACGGTGGCGAGACTGTCGCGCACCTTGGTGGCGCCCTGGCCGGAGTCGTACACGGTGAGATGCCCGTCCGGCGACCAGTGGGCGGTCGATGCGTGCGGCTCCATGGGGTGGTTGTGCAGGGCGCCGAGGGTGTACGTGGCGTCGATCCGTACGGGCGCGGCGGCGAAGGCCCGGTCGAAGTCGCCGCGTTCGCGTACGGCCGGATAGCCGCCGTTGGCGGTCTGCGGGGTGTACAGACCGGGGTGGTCCTCGGTCAGGAGGACGTCGTGCGGGGCGGTCTCGTAGGTGATGCGCAGCGCCTCGGCACCCGCCCGCGCGCCTTCGAGGGTGTCGGCCACGACGAGGGCGATCTGCCAGCCGCGGTGCGGCACGCGGTCGTCCTGGAGGACGGCGAGGATCGGGTCGTCCGGTTCCCCGGTCCGCGGCGCGTTCTCGTGGGTGAGGACGGCGCGGACGCCTGGGAGCGCCATCGCACCCGCGGTGCTGATCGCGGTGACCCGGCCGCGCGGGACGGTGGCGGGCACGGGCCAGGCGTACAGGCAGCCGGGCAGGTCGCGTTCGGCGGAGTACCGCGCGGCGCCGGTCACCTTGTCCCGGCCCTCGCGGCGGACGACGGGAGCGCCCAGGGGCTGGGGGGTGTGGCTCATGGTGGGAGTCCTCGGCTCTTCAGGGGCGGGCGGCGAGTTCGGCCAGAGTGTCGACGGCCAGCCGGCGGGCCAGGGTGACCTTGAACGCGTTGTCGCGCAGGGGGCGGGCCGCGGCGAGTTCGGCGTCCACCGCCGCTTCGTACGTCTCGTCGGTGGCGGGTGCGCCGCGGAGGATCTCCTCGGCGGCGCGGGCCCGCCAGGGGCGGTGGGCGAGGCCGCCGAACGCGAGGGCCGCGTGCTCGATCCGGCCGCCGCGGACGCGCAGGACCGCGGCGGCGGAGGCCAGCGCGAAGGCGAACGACGCGCGGTCGCGGGCCTTGCGGTAGAGGGAGACCGTGCCGTCGGGGAGCGGCGGCAGGAGCACCTCGGTGATGAGTTCGTCCGGCCGGATCACGGTGTCGGCGTCCGGACTGTCCCCGGGCAGCCGGTGGAAGCCGGTGAGGGGCACGGCGCGTTCGCCGTCCGGTCCGTGCAGCAGGACCGTGGCGTCGAGGGCGGCCAGGGCGACCGCCATGTCCGAGGGGTGGGTGGCGACGCATTCGGCGGAGTGGCCGAGGACGGCGAGATCGCGGTGGGCGCCCTCGCGGGCTGGGCAGCCGCTGCCGGGCTCGCGTTTGTTGCAGGGCTTGGAGGTGTCCTGGAAGTACGGGCAGCGGGTGCGCTGGAGGAGGTTGCCGCCGGTGGTGGCGGTGTTGCGCAGTTGCCCGGAGGCACCGGCCAGCAGCGCCTGGGAGAGGGCGGGATAGCGGGTGCGTACGGCTTGATGGGCCGCCAGGTCGCTGTTGCGTACCGTCGCGCCGATGCGCAGTCCGCCGTCGTCGGTGTCCGTCACCCGGTCCAGCGGGAGCCGGCTGACGTCGATGAGCAGGCCGGGGGTCGCCACCCCCAGCTTCATCAGGTCGACGAGGTTGGTGCCGCCGCCGAGGAACCGGGCTCCGGGGTGGGCCACGCTCTCCCGGACCGCTTCGGCGACGGATCCGGCGCGCAGATAGCCGAAGGGTTTCACGGCGCCACGTCCCCGATCGCCTCGACGATGCGGGGGTACGCGCCGCAGCGGCACAGATTGCCGCTCATCCGCTCGCGGATCTCGGCGGCGTCCAGGGGTGCCGGGGCGGTGACGGGTGCGGTGTGCCCGGTGGCGTGGGAGGGGAAGCCGTCGGCAGCCTCGCCCAGCACCCCGACGGCTGAACAGATCTGGCCCGGCGTGCAGTAGCCGCACTGGAGCGCGTCACGGTCCAGGAAGGCCTCCTGGAGGGGGTGCAGCCGGTCGCCGTCGGCCAGGCCCTCGATCGTGGTGATGCGGGAGCCGTCGTACGCGACGGCCAGGAGCAGGCAGCTGTTCGCCCGCCGGCCGTCGACCAGAACGGTGCAGGCACCGCACTGGCCGTGGTCGCAGCCCTTCTTCGCACCGGTCAGGGCCAGGTGCTGACGCAGCGTGTCCAGGACCGTGGTGCGGTGGTCGAGCGTCAGTGTCCGCTCGGTTCCGTTGATGTTCAGGGTCAGGGTGGAACGGCCGGCGGTCGCCCGTGGGTCTCCCCCGCCGTCCTCCTGCTGGGTGGTGGGATCCACGTGCCGGGGCCTTTCACTCAGGGTCACTTCACTCTGGGGCTCTTTGTCTGTTTTCTACCAGATATGCGCCAGAGGTTCCGTGCCCTCGCCCTGGACGGACGCGGCGCGTCGGGGGCGGCCTACTTGCTCGCCAGCCTCAGCCGCACTTCCTCCTCCTGGTCCCCGGACACGGTGCCCACGACCCGTACCGCGAAGGCTCCCGCCAGGCTGTGCCTGAGCCGTTCGACCGCCCAGTAGCCGCCCTGGGCATCGACCGTGACGGGCGCGCCGAGTTCCACTGACCCCGACACCACCCGCTCCTCGGCCACGTCGACGGTCGCGACCCAGGCGGTGGGCCGCTTGCCCGTGACGTCCTGCGGCACATCGACCGAGGCCCGGTCGGTGGCGAACGCGGCCCGCAGCACGTCGAAAACCGTGCCCGCGTCGCCCTTCGCGCACCCGCTGAGAACGACCGACACCTCCCCGCCCTGCTTGTTCTCCTCCGCCTGCGTTTCCCGTGTGCTGTTCACCGCGGTTCCTTCCTGAGGGTTACCTCCAGGCTCTCCCCGCGGCCGGGTGTCTGCGACATGAGCGGTCCCGCCGCCGCGCGAATGCGGGCCGCGGCCGGTCCCGTACCGATCGAAACGCTTTTTACTCGCCTGTCAACTTAAAACATGAATTCGACCTCGCTACCGAGTGACGGCCGGGTCCCGGGGTATCCCGCATGCATGGACGTATCGCATGGAGCCCTGAATTCCCTGGCCCTCACCCTCGCGGACGGACGGGGCGCGGCCGGGGTGGTTCTGGGCGTTGTCGGAGTGATCCTGGTGGCTCTGCTGATCGGTGCCGTGTGGCTGGGCAAGCGACGGCGCGCCCAGGACCCGCCCCCGCCCCGGCCCGAGGAACAGCCGGTGGTGCCGGACCACCGCGCCCACGTCGAGGAGCGGGACGTCCACGCCGACGACAGCTTCCCGGCCGACGGCCGCGGGCTCTCCCCCTACGAGCTCGGTGAGCACGCGGACGAGACCGCCCGCCCCGAGAACGACGAGAAGCGCGACTGAGCGGTGCGGGGCGGGACCGGGGCCGCGAGGTTCCGGGGGTCCGGGCCGGCCGGATTCCGGGCTGTCCGGGGCCGTGCGGGGAGCGGGTGCGCGGCGGGCGGCGGCGCCGCGTGTTGCGGGAGCGGCCGCCCCCGGTGAGGCTGGTGGGGGCCCGCCGGCCACCGGCGCACATCCGCCGCACACCCCATGAAGGCAGTAGGACCATGACCGCAAGCACCTCTGGTTCGGCATCCGCGACCGCGCCTCTGACCGGGCCCGCGGCGCCCTGCTGGGTCAATCTCATGACCCGGGACCTGGAGTCGGCACAGGAGTTCTACGGCCCGGTGATGGGCTGGACCTTCCGGCCGGGCAAGCTCGGCCAGGAGTTCTCGGTCGCCCGCCGGGGCGATGTACCCGTCGCGGGTATCGGTGCGGTGGCGACCACGTTCCGGGTCGCGGTGGCGTGGACGCCCTACTTCGCCGTCCAGGACGCCGACGTGACCGCCTCCCGGATTCGTGAGCGCAGCGGCACGGTGGCGGTCGGACCGCTGGCCCTGGGCAAGGGGCGCGGCGCGCTGGCCGCCGACCGCGAGGGCGCGGGGTTCGGCATCTGGGAGCGGACCGAACCCGCGACCTCGCCGCCCGCGCCCGACGGCCATTCGCACGCCTGGCTGCGGCTGCACACCAGGGACGCCTTCGACTCCGCGATCTTCTACGGCGAGGTGCTGGACTGGGCGAGCGGGCGGCCCGGCTCCTGCGAGGTGACGTACGCGAAGGACGAGGTGATCGTCACCTACGGCGGCCGTCAGCTGGCCCGGATCAGCTCGGGCGCGGTCGAGGCTGCCCCCGATCCGCTGGTCCGGCCACACTGGCAGGTCAACTTCCCCGTTCCCGATGTGGCCGCCGCCGTCGCAGCGGCGCGGAAGCACGGCGGTTCGCTCGTCGAGGAGGTGTCGCAGCGCGGCGCACGGGAGGCGACGCTGCTCGACCCGGACGGCGGGCTCTTCACCCTCACGGACGTCCACAACCCCACCACGACCGCCCCGGCCTGACGGACGGGGCCGTCGTGCTCCGTCGCGCTCCCGGACGCGACCACAGCCGCTGGGCGTCACCGGAGGACCTCGACGATCCGGGAGGCGTGCGCCTAGGATCCTCGGTACGGCATCGCGCGCCGGTCACCGGCCGGGTGAGGCGTGGAGGTGCCCGTGAGATGCCCGTTGGAGGCATTCCACAGTGTCAGTCGAGTTGAATCACACCATCGTTCACGCCCGGGACAACCGGGAATCCGCAGAGTTCCTGGCCGGCATCCTGGGGCTGGAGACGGGCGCGGAGTCGGGCCCGTTCATCCCGGTCACCACGGCCAACGGGGTCACCCTGGATTTCGCGGCCATCCCCGCCGAATCCATCACACTCCAGCACTACGCCTTCCTCGTCTCGGAGGCGGAGTTCGATACGGCGTACGCCCGCATCAAGGAGCTCGGGGCCACGTACTACGCCGATCCGCACCGTAAGCACCCGGGCGAGATCAACCACAACGACGGCGGCCGGGGCGTCTACTTCATCGACCCCGCCGGTCACGCGATGGAGATCATCACGCGTCCGTACGGGGGCTACGAGTCCTGACGGCGGGCGCCGGTCCAGGGGCCCGGCCGGATCCGCCGCACGCGGGCCCGGCCGGGCCCCGCCCCGTCCTCAGCCGACCGGGAGCACCGGGAGCAGCAGTTCGGGCCGGTCCCACATCACCGCGGGCGGAGCGGCTCGCTCGGTCCCGGTCCGCACGGCTCCCACGCTCAGGTAGAAGCCCTCGGCCGGCGGGTGCGAGATGATGCGCACGCCCGCGAGCCCGGCATGCCGCGCCTCGTCCAGCAGGTGTCCGACGAGCAGCCGCCCGATGCCGGCGCCCTGCGCGTCGTCGGCGACGAACATCAGGTCGAGCTCGGGCGGATCCAGGACGAGGGAGTAGAAGCCGAGCAGCCTCCCGGTGGCCTCCTCCACGGCCGCGAAGACCCGGTGCGTCTCGACGTAGTCGGGGCCCACCCGGTATCCGGCGACCATCGGGGCGTACGGGCCCCGGTAGGCCCGCGAGGCCTGGACCAGCCGGGTCAGCCGCTTCGCGTCCCGGGCGGCGGCCCGCCTGATCCGTACGCCTTCGCCGGGCGCCGGGCGCCCCGGCCGCGTAACGCTCGATCTCATGCGTCGAGTATTACGCATCCGGGGGCCCGGGACGGCTGGGCGGTCCGCCGGCGGAAGGCTCAGGAGGAGTCGCGCGCCGCGCGCCACTCCCCGGTCAGGGCGTCGACGTCGAACGGCTTGAGTTTCAGGAGCGGTCCCGGTGGCGGCCGCCTGACGGCCTCGGCGATCTTCTCGTTCACCTCGGTCAGCATGCGCCGCACCTCGGCCTCCGTCCGGACCTCGGGCAGGGCCGCGACGATGTCCTCCGCCTCCTTGCGCAGGGCGAGTGCCGGCGGGAGTATCGACACCCCCTCGCGCTGCATCTTCGCCTTGATCCACCACGTCTCGTCGTACGGGCGGTCGAGGCCGTCGAGCGGCTTGCCGAACCCCGGCAGCTGGGAGAAGTCACCACGCTGTTCGGATTCGCGGATCTGTCTGTCGACCCAGGTCTCGAAGCTGATGCCCGCGGGTTTGCGTTCGGTCACCGTGACGCCCCTCTCGGAGAACTCGTGATTCGCCCCCTTCACGATACCGAGGCCCGGCGGGCGGGTCCGCTCCAGGAGGCGCCGATGACACAGGTGGGTGTCTCTCGTCCGGCGACTCGGCCCGCTCGGGCATGAATCCGTGCGGCGGGGTACACGAGCGGCACGTCCGGACGGGCCCTCGTCCGGACACGGACCGAAAGGGATGGTGAGCGTGGAACACAGCAAGAAGCGAACCGAGAACCGACAGGAGTGGTGAGCGTGACCACCGTCGTGATCATTGTCGTGGTCGTCCTGGTGGTGGCCGCCGGACTCTTCTTCGCCTTCGGCCGGCAGCCGGGCGGGCCCGGTCTGCAGCGGCGCTTCGGACCCGAGTACGACCGGACGGTCGCCCGTCACGACGGCGACGCCAAGGCCGCCCGACACGAGCTGAGCGAGCGGTTGAAGCGTCACCGTTCCCTCGATGAGCGTCCGCTGTCGCCCGAGGACCGTGCGCGGTACACCGAGCGCTGGACCCAGACGCAGGGCAGGTTCGTCGATACGCCGCAGCAGGCCGTCACGGAGGCCGACGCCCTCCTCGCCGAGCTGGCCCGCGAGAGGGGATTCCCCGACGGCAGCGACTTCGAAGAGCAGACCGCCGCCCTCTCCGTCCACCATGCCGAGCACATCAACGGCTACCGCCGGGTGCACTCCGTGAAGCGGGGCGACAGCGGCACGGAGGAGATGCGGGAGGCCATGATCGAGGCCCGCGGCCTCTTCGACGTCCTGGTCTCCAACGGTTCACAGAGCCCGGTCCGCCGGGACCGGCACCACGCGGAAGGAAGTGGTACGTCATGACGTACGACACCGAACTCACACCCCCGGCCCCCGCCGAATCACCGGTTACCGCCGAGCAGGCGCCCGCAACCGCTGGCCGGGCGGCCGAGCAGCCACCGGTATCCCCTGAACGGGCCGCCGGAGCCGCC
This sequence comes from Streptomyces sp. NPDC048671, assembly GCF_055587045.1. Lineage (NCBI taxonomy): Bacteria > Bacillati > Actinomycetota > Actinomycetes > Kitasatosporales > Streptomycetaceae > Streptomyces > Streptomyces sp. NPDC048671. The sequence continues at coordinate 159,087 of NZ_JBVJHB010000011.1, forward strand.
CCCGCGGCGAACCGGCCGCTCTTCCCGGAGGGCGATCAGGAGCAGCTGGCCCTGCGGCTCCGGGATGCGGTGACCGAATTCGTCGAGAGCCCGCTGCGAGCGGTCGGGGAAGCCGAAAGCGCCTTCGACGCAGCCGTCGACGGCCTGGTGAGCGCCCTCAGGGAACGTCGGAGCGAAATGAACGCGCAGCGGCAGGGCGAGGAGTCCGAGACCCGGACCGAGGAGCTGCGGATCACCGTGCAGCAGTACCGCGATCTCACCGAACGGCTGCTGAACGTCTGAGACCCGGACGCGCCCCCTAGGGGTATCAAGTCAACCCGGAGGCGGACGGGAAACGGAGAGCGGGGGGGGCGGAAGGCGGCGGCAGCGGGACCGCAGCTAGGGCCTCTCGTTTGGATCAGGCTGGATCAGGGAGCGGGGGCCACGAGTTCGGTGCGCAGCCGCCGCAGGGCCGCTTCGGGGATGCGCAGCCCGTCGCGCACATAGCCGTCGAGCCCTCCCCACCGCTCGTCCATGGCGTCCAGCGCCGTGTCGAGGTAGCGGGGGCGGACCTCGATGATCGCGGACGCGATCTCCGGGTCGCCGCCGGCGTCGAGAAAGTTCTGTACGTACGGCCGGAAGGCGACCCGCACCACCGGGTTCACCGCGAGGTACTCGATCCTCACCACGTCCCGCGAGGCGCCCAGCAGAAGCAGCAGCAGGGCCGCCGCCCAGCCCGTGCGGTCCTTGCCCGCGGTGCAGTGGAAGAGCACCGGGCACGCCGCCCCGTCGGCGACCGTGTCGACGAAGGCCCGGTACGCGGCCCCGGCGCGCGGCGAGAGCACCATCTGCCGGTACGTCTCCGCGAACATCTCCTCGGCCTTTCCGTCGCCGAGGAGCCGCTCCGCCTCGACCGTGTCGGAGAGCAGGGCCCGGAGCCGGGCGGGCGCCACGCCCGGGTTGTCCCCGAGCACATCGGCGACGAACAGCCGGGCCCCGGGCGGCAGCCGGTCGGGGGCCGACGCGCGCTCCTCCGCGGTCCGCAGATCGACGACCGTGCGGATTCCGAGCGCAGCCACCGCGGCGTCGTCCGCCGGCTCCAGCCCGCTGAGCTGGCCGGAGCGCATCACCCGGCCGGGCCGGACCTGACGGCCGCGTTCCAGGGCGATGCCGCCCAGGTCACGCAGATTGAGTACGGAGACTGCCGGGACGGCCCTGACGGTTTGCACGATGAACTTCCTCTTTTCCCGACACGTATCCGAATTGATTTCGGCCTGGCCGGATCAAAAGTCGCATGAGGTCGGGATATCGACGAAGGAAAACGCCGGGGATGATCGATCAGGCACGCCGGTACACAGGGAGGAGAAGGTGGGGCGCCACCGTTGCCTCGCCGTCCTGCGCTCGGTGAGGCTGCACGGGGACGGAAAAGGGGCTGGAGCCGAATCGCGGCAGGGTCCGCATTCCGCACGCATGTCATATCCGGCGCCCCGGCCGGTCGAATACACACACCGGGACCGGCCTTCGGTCACTCCGACGCACACGTCCGTGACCGGCGGTCGGGGAATGTGTGCACCGGTTCCGCCGGGGCGGCCGCCCTCATTCCGCCAGAAGTCTGTTCTTCTGCGCCGCGAACTCGGCGTCCGTGAGGATGCCCTGCTTCTTCAGCGCGCCCAGTCGCTCCAGCTGACTGATCAGATCATCCGGAGCCGGCTCGGCGGCCTGCTCCGCGTCCCGCTCGTCGGACTTCGCCTGTCGGCGCTGCTGGACCCGGCCGCTGACCGCCGAGGCGGTGCCCGCGACGACGGCCGTGCGCGCCGCCACGCCGAGCAGGCCGGGCCCGCGGCGGTTCATTCCGGCTCCTCGAAAAATCGGCATGTCGTACGCCCTTCCGGTGCGGGTGCGGCTTCAGCGGACGGAACCGGCGGCGGACACGGCCGCCTCCGCCACCTCGGCGGGGACCCGCTCATGCGCGACGAGCTGTCCGCCCGACGCGCGGACGGCCTCGGTGAGTGGTACCGCCCAGAGGTCCTCCCACACGATCAGCGCCGCGGAGCTCCCCGGTGGCACGCTCTCGCCCAGCTGCCGGATGTCGTCCTCGTTCAGCATCCCGGTGACCTCACCCTCGACCGGCTCGAACGAGACGAGGTCGTCGGGGTCGAGGTCGTCCAGCTCGACGGTCTCGATCGTGCCGTCGTCGGCCCGGTACACAAAGGTCAGGTCGATGATGCGCACCGCCTTCGACGCGACCGCGTCGGCCAGCGCCGGGGCGATCGCACCGGTGAACCGGCTGCCGGGGAAGGCGACGACGAGGTACTCCACAGGTCCCACTGCCACGGGGTGTCCTCTCCGGAAGGATGGATTGCCAGCAGCATAACTTCGGTCATTTGGTGGCGCACTGTGGCAAATCGCCCGTCGACACCTGCGATCGAGGCGCCGGGCGAATCACCCTCCAGGGGATTACTCGACAGTACGTAAAGGATCAAGCGCGTGGGGAGAGGGCAAGGTCACAGCCGGCGCCTCTGCTGCCTGTCTGAGACCTGCCCTAGCATCTGGGCATGACGGTCCTGCCTGCTGACGGGCTTTCGTTGGCCGCCGAATTCCCTGACCCCGCCCATGAGCAGTGGCAGAGCCTCGTCGAGGGTGTGCTGCGCAAGTCGGGCAAGGACGTTTCGGGTTCGGCCGCCGAGGAAGCGCTGTCCACCACGGTGGAGGACGGGCTCATCACCCGCCCCCTCTACACCTCGCGCGACGACGCGCCCGAAACCGGCCTCCCGGGCTTCGCCCCCTTCACCCGCGGCAGCAAGCCCGAGGGAAGCACGGCGGGCGGCTGGGGCGTTCGGCAGCGTCACGGCACACCGGATCCCGCCCGGCTCAACGAGGCCGTGCTCGCGGATCTGGAGAACGGTGTCACCTCGTTGTGGCTGACCGTGGGGGACTCCGGCGGTGGTGTGCCGGTCTCCGGTCTCGCACGGGCGCTGGACGGTGTCCATCTCGACCTGGCTCCGGTCGTGCTCGACGCGGGGGACGAACTCGACGCCGCGGCGACGGAGTTGCTGCGCCTGTACGCGGAGCGGGGCCTGTCACCGCAGTCGGCGCGCGGCAGCCTCGGCGCGGACCCGCTGGGGCAGGCGGCCCGCAGCGGCGCCGCACCGGACCTGACGGCCGCGGTCCACTGGGCGCGGCGCTGCGCCCGTGAGTATCCCGGGCTGCGGGCACTGACCGTGGACGCCATGCCGTACCACGAGGCCGGCGGCTCGGCCGCCCAGGAGCTGGGCAGTTCGCTGGCCACCGGGGTCGCCTACCTGCGGGCGCTGACCGAGGCGGGGCTCGGTGTCGAGGAGGCCTGCGCGCAGCTGGAGTTCCGGTACGCGGCCACCGCCGACCAGTTCCTGACGATCGCCAAACTGCGGGCAGCGCGCCGGCTGTGGGCGCGGGTCGCCGAGGTCTGCGGCGCCGCGGAGGCGGGGGCGCAGCGTCAGCACGCCGTGACGTCGCCGGTGATGATGACGCGGCGCGATCCGTGGGTGAACATGCTCCGGACCACGCTGGCCTGTCTGGGCGCGGGCGTCGGCGGGGCCGATGCGGTGACCGTGCTGCCGTTCGATCACGCGCTGGGCCTGCCGGACGCGTTCGCGCGGCGCATCGCCCGTAACACGTCGACGATCCTGGTGGAGGAGTCGCATCTGGCCCGGGTCATCGATCCGGCCGGCGGCTCCTGGTACGTGGAGCGGCTCACCGACGAACTCGCGGACGCCGCTTGGGCGTTCTTCCAGGAGATCGAGCGGGCGGGAGGCCAGGCGGCCGCGCTGGACTCCGGAATGCTCGCGGAGCGGCTGGCGGCCACCTGGGCGGCGCGGAAGAAGAACCTGGCGCGGCGCAAGGAGCCGATCACCGGTGTGAGCGAGTTCCCGCAGCTCGCCGAGCGGGTGGTGGAGCGTGAGGCCGTGCCGTCGGCCGTGGCGCCGGGCGGTCTGCCGGTGGTCCGCCGCGACGAGGCGTTCGAGGAGCTGCGTGCCCGCTCGGACGCCCATCTGGCGGCGACCGGCCGCCGGCCGCGGGTGTTCCTGGCCGCGCTCGGCCCCGCCGCCGCGCACACCGTCCGGGCCTCGTTCGCCGCGAACCTCTTCCAGGCGGGCGGTATCGAGCCGGTCCACGAACCGGTGGAGGTGGACGCCTCGTCGGCGGGCGCGGCGTTCGCGGCCGCCGGGACGGACGTGGCGTGTCTGTGCTCCAGTGACGCGCTCTACGCGGAGCAGGCCGGCGAGGTGGCCGGGGCGCTCGTGTCTGCGGGTGCGCGGCGGGTGTACCTGGCAGGGCGTCCGGGCGATTACGCCGGTGTCGACGAGTACGTCTTCGCCGGCTGCGATGTGGTGGCCGTGCTCTCCTCCGTTCTCGACCGTATGGGTGTGGCGTAATGCGGATCCCCGACTTCTCCGACATCGAGCTCGGTCCTGGCGGCGGCGCCGAGGTGACCGAGGACCAGTGGCGTGCGGCGGTGAAGGAGTCCTCCGGGAGCTCCGCCGGCGACCTGCTGTGGGAGACCCCGGAAGGCATCGCGGTCAAGCCGCTGTACAGCGGGCAGGACCTGGAGGGTCTCGACTTCCTCGGTACGTACCCGGGCATCGCACCGTATCTGCGCGGCCCCTACCCGACGATGTACGTCAACCAGCCCTGGACGATCCGGCAGTACGCGGGGTTCTCCACCGCCGAGGAGTCCAACGCCTTCTACCGCCGCAACCTCGCGGCCGGGCAGAAGGGGCTGTCCGTCGCCTTCGACCTGCCGACCCACCGGGGCTACGACAGCGACCACCCGCGGGTGACCGGCGACGTCGGCATGGCGGGGGTGGCGATCGACTCGATCTACGACATGCGTCAGCTGTTCGAGGGCATCCCGCTGGACAGGATGTCGGTGTCGATGACGATGAACGGCGCGGTGCTCCCCGTGCTCGCGCTGTACATCGTGGCCGCCGAGGAGCAGGGCGTGCCGCCGGAGAAGCTGGCCGGGACCATTCAGAACGACATTCTGAAGGAGTTCATGGTCCGTAACACCTACATCTATCCGCCGAAGCCCTCGATGCGGATCATCTCCGACATCTTCGCGTTCACCTCGCAGCGGATGCCGCGCTACAACTCGATCTCCATCTCCGGCTATCACATCCAGGAGGCCGGGGCCACGGCCGATCTGGAGCTCGCGTACACCCTGGCCGACGGGGTCGAGTACCTGCGGGCCGGGCGGGACACCGGGCTGGATGTGGACGCGTTCGCGCCTCGGCTGTCGTTCTTCTGGGCGATCGGCATGAACTTCTTCATGGAGATCGCGAAGTTGCGGGCGGCCCGGCTGCTGTGGGCCAAGCTGGTCCGGGAGTTCGAGCCGAAGAATCCCAAATCCCTTTCGCTGCGCACCCATTCGCAGACCTCGGGCTGGTCGCTGACCGCGCAGGACGTCTTCAACAACGTCACCAGGACCTGCGTGGAGGCGATGGCCGCCACCCAGGGGCACACCCAGTCGCTGCACACGAACGCGCTCGACGAGGCACTCGCCCTGCCCACCGACTTCTCCGCGCGCATCGCCCGTAACACCCAGCTGCTGCTCCAGCAGGAGTCCGGCACCGGCCGGGTCATCGACCCGTGGGGCGGCAGCGCGTACGTGGAGAAGCTGACGTACGACCTGGCGCGGCGGGCCTGGCAGCACATCGAGGAGGTCGAGGCGGCGGGCGGCATGGCCAAGGCCATCGACGCCGGCATCCCCAAGCTGCGCATCGAGGAGGCCGCGGCCCGCACCCAGGCGCGGATCGACTCCGGGCGCCAGCCGGTCATCGGCGTCAACAAGTACCGGGTCGAGACCGACGAGAAGATCGATGTGCTCAAGGTCGACAACTCCTCGGTGCGCACCCAGCAGATCGAGAAGCTGCGGCGGCTGCGCGAGGAGCGCGACGAGCGGGCCTGCCAGGACGCTCTGCGCGCGCTGACCGACGCGGCGGGCCGGGAGCCGGGCCCCGGGCTCGAGGGCAATCTGCTGGCGCTGGCCGTCGACGCCGCGCGGGCGATGGCCACCGTGGGCGAGATCTCGGACGCGCTGGAGAAGGTGTACGGCCGGCACTCGGGCCAGATCCGTACGATCTCCGGTGTGTACCGCAACGAGGCAGGGGAATCGCCGTCCGTGGACCGCACCCGCGCGCTGGTCGACGCGTTCGAGGAGGCGGAGGGGCGGCGCCCGCGCATCCTGGTCGCCAAGATGGGCCAGGACGGGCACGACCGCGGGCAGAAGGTGATCGCGACCGCCTTCGCCGACCTGGGCTTCGACGTGGATGTCGGCCCGCTGTTCCAGACGCCGGGCGAGGTCGCCCGGCAGGCGGTCGAGGCGGACGTGCACATCGTGGGCGTCTCGTCACTGGCCGCCGGCCATCTCACCCTGGTACCGGCGCTCCGCGAGGAGCTGGCGGCCGAGGGCCGGGAGGACATCATGATCGTGGTGGGCGGGGTGATTCCGCCGCAGGACATCGAGGCCCTGCACGAGGCGGGCGCGGCGGCGGTGTTCCCGCCAGGGACGGTGATCCCGGACGCGGCCCACGACCTGGTGACGCGGCTCGGTGCCTCACTCGGTCACGAGCTGTGAGCCGCTGAACCCATGGCCCCGAAGATCGATCTCAACAGCTATGCGAAGGGGGTACTCGACGGGAGGCGGGCGCACATCGCGCGCGCCATCACGCTCGTCGAGTCCACCCGGCCCGACCACCGGGCCCTGGCCCAGCAGCTGCTGCGCGAGCTCCTGCCGCACTCCGGCAGCGCCCGCCGCATCGGCATCAGCGGGGTGCCCGGGGTCGGCAAGTCGACGTTCATCGACGCCCTCGGCACGATGCTCACCGGGCTCGGGCACCGGGTCGCGGTGCTGGCCGTCGACCCGTCCTCCAGCCGTACCGGCGGCTCCATCCTGGGCGACAAGACCCGGATGGAGCGGCTCGCGGTGGACCCGGCGGCGTTCGTACGCCCCTCCCCCACCGCCGGCACGCTGGGCGGGGTGGCGAAGGCGACCCGGGAGTCCATCGTGGTGATGGAGGCGGCGGGGTACGACGTGGTGCTGGTGGAGACGGTCGGGGTCGGCCAGTCGGAGACGGCGGTCGCCAATATGGTCGACACGTTTCTGCTGCTGACGCTGGCCCGCACCGGCGACCAGTTGCAGGGCATCAAGAAGGGCGTGCTGGAGCTCGCCGACGCCATCGCGGTCAACAAGGCCGACGGACCGCACGAACGCGACGCCCGCTCCGCCGCGCGCGAACTGGCGGGCGCGCTGCGGCTGATGCACGCGGCGGACGCGGCCTGGACCCCACCGGTGCTGACGTGCAGTGCGCGCGAGGGGAGCGGCCTCGACACCCTGTGGGAGCGGCTGGAACAGCACCGGACACTGCTCGAATCGACCGGCCGGCTGGCGGCCAAACGACGCGATCAGCAGGTCGACTGGACCTGGACGATGGTGCGCGAGGAGCTGCTGGAGAGCCTGCGCAGCCATCCCGGGGTGCGTGCGCTCGCTCCGGAACTCGAACTGCGGGTACGGGAGGGCACCCTGCCGGCCACGCTGGCCGCCGAGCAGATCCTTAAGACGTTCCGGGGCCCGGGGCCGACGGTCTGACCACGCCTCCGGGGCCGGGGCCCCGGAGCGCGCGACCGCCTCCCGCTCCCCCACGCCGACGGGGTGATCCACTACCACGGCTGCCGTCCGTGCCCGGCAGCCGTGGTACATTGCCATTGGTACTTGTGTACGCCCAGAGATTCGGGCGCCGGTACCGGTTCATTTTTCATCACGCTGATGCGCCCGTTCATTGCGACCGGCGATCCAGCTTCACCGCATTGTTTTCCTCAGTCCGGTACGGGCTCTCCCACCGGGCTTTCCTGCCCGTCGTCCGGGGCGTGAGATCTCCGCCCCCGTATCTGCCGGGCCCCTTCATTCGCATGTCCGCGAAAGGACCACCCCCGCATGACCACCACACTCGAACACCCCGTCACCACCAAGCCCGCCGCCTCCACGGCCGCGGCCGGCGTCCTCGACATCACCCACCAGGGGCACGGCGCCCTGCGCCCCGCCGACGGGCACGCCACCCCCCGCGACGTCCAGGTCCCCGCCGCGCTCATCCGCCGGCACGGCCTGCGCAAGGGCGATTCGGTCGAGGGGACCTGCGACCGGCCCCGCGCGCTGAGCACCGTCGAGCGCGTCAACGGCCTTCCCCCGGCGGCCCTTCGGGCCCGTCCGCACTTCCGTGACCTCACCCCGCTCCACCCCCGGCAGCGGCTGCGCCTGGAAACACCCTCGGGCAGCCCCTCGACGCGTGTCGTCGATCTCGTCGCCCCGATCGGCAAGGGACAGCGCGGGCTCATCGTGGCCCCGCCCAGGACCGGCAAGACGGTCCTGCTCCAGCAGATCGCGGCCTCGGTCGCCGAGAACCACCCCGAGTGCCACCTGATGGTGGTGCTGCTCGACGAGCGTCCCGAGGAGGTCACCGACATGCTGCGCTCGGTACGGGGCGAGGTCTACGCCTCGACCTTCGACCGCCCCGCCAAGGAGCACATCGCGCTGGCGGAGCTCGCGCTCGAACGCGCCAAGCGGCTGGTCGAGCAGGGCCGGGACGTCGTCATCCTGCTGGACTCCCTCACCCGGCTGTGCCGGGCCCACAACAACGCGGCCGCGGCCGGCGGCCGCACCCTCAGCGGCGGTGTCGACGCCGCGGCCCTGCTCGGACCCAAGCGCCTCTTCGGGGCCGCGCGGCTCACCGAGGAGGGCGGCTCCCTGACCATTCTGGCCACGGCGCTCGTGGACACCGGCTCCCGAGCCGACGAGTACTTCTTCGAGGAGCTGAAGGGCACCGGCAACATGGAACTGCGGCTCGACCGCACCCTGGCCGAGAAGCGGATCCACCCGGCCGTGAACATCTCGGCCTCCGGAACCCGCCGCGACGAACTCCTCGTACCGGCCGAAGAACTGACCGCCGTACGCGGCCTGCGGCGCGCCCTGCACTCCAGGGACGCGCAGACCTCGCTCGAAACGCTGCTGGACCGGATCCGGCACACCCCGGACAACGCGGCCTTCCTCAAGCTGATCCGCAGTACCGTTCCGGCCGCCTGAGCGCCGGCCGGACGTCGTGCGAGCCGGCACAGGCGGCGGGGCGTCACATCCGGGTGTTCAGCGAGGCGGTGTGCTCGCGGACCTGCTCGGGCGTGAGATAGCTGTCGGTGTATTCGAAGTCGCGCAGGGTGGCGGGCTTGCGGGACTGGAATCCGGTGCGGACGAAGTCGTCGCCCGCGGCCGCGTTGATCAGCCAGTTGGCCATGACCCTCGCCTTGGCCACGTTGGTCCGCAGTGCCGTCCAGTGGTAGCCGCGGGCCACGGCCTGGGCGCCGATGCCGTGCATCTCGATGCCGAGCGGCTTGGAGACGGCGTCCTTGCCACCGAGGTCCACGACGAGCCCGAGGTCCCTGTGGACGTACGGCTGGAGGGGCTGGTTGCGGAGGGTCGCCAGGAGGTTGTCGGCGGCCTTGCGGCCCTGGCGCATGGCGTGCTGCGCGGTGGGCGGGCAGACCGCGCCGTCGCCCTTGACCAGATCGGGTACGGCCGCCGCGTCACCGAGGGCGAACATGCCGTCGTGGCCGGGCAGGCTCATCTCGGGGGTGACCGCCAGCCGGCCGCGTACCGTCTCCGCGTCGAAGGTGGCGACCAGCGGGCTGGCGGTGACGCCCGCCGTCCAGATCAGGGTCCGGCAGGGCAGCACCCGGCCGTCCGTGAAGGTCACCTTGTCGGGGCCCGCCTCGGCGATCGAGACACCCAGGGACACCTCGATCCCGCGGTCGCGCAGCACCTTCAGCGCGCTCTGCCCGAGCTTGTCGCCCAGTTCGGGCATGAGCTTCGGAGCGATGTCGATCAGGTGCCACTTGATCAGCTTCGGGTCGAGCCGGGGGTAGTGCCGCAGCGCGTTGGTGGTGAGCCGCTGCAGACAGGCCGCGGTCTCGGTGCCCGCGTACCCGCCGCCGACCACCACGAACTGCAGCCGCGAGGCCCGCTCCTGCTCGTCGTGGCTGGCGTCCGCGAGATCGAGCTGCGCGATGACGTGATCGCGTACGAAGGCTGCCTCCGCCAGGGTCTTCATGCCCCGGGCGTTGTCGAGCAGCCCGGGGATGTCGAAGGTGCGGGTGACGCTGCCCGGACTGAGCACGACGTAGTCGTACGGCTCGTTGACGACCTCGTCGGTGATCTTGCGGATGACACAGATCTTCGCCATCGGGTCCACTCCGATGGCCCCGCCGGGAATGATCCTGGTGCGGTGCCGGCTGCTGCGGCGCAGGGACACCGCGACCGACTGCGGGGTGAGGACACCCGAGGCCACTTGAGGCAGCAGGGGCAGGTAGAGCTGGTACGAGAACGGCGCCACGAGCGCGATGTCCGCCTCACCCGGACGGAGCCGGCGCTCCAGACGGCGTACGCACTCGACCCCGGCAAAACCGGCTCCGACAACGAGAATCCTGGGTCGTGCCACAGTGTTCGTCCCTTCTCGGGGTCTGCACGGTCGTCCGTTCGCCTGCCCCGTCACACGCGCCCGTCACCTCTCATCTTCACGAGACGGGGGCGACTTCGCCTGCTGGGGCGGCAGAACGGACGACCGGTGATCACCTGACGAGGTACGTCACCACGGTGCAGGCGCCGCCGGCCGTGCCCAGGCAGACCACGGCGACGGCGACGCAGCGCGCCCTGAGCGTGCGGTACCGCCGGCTGTACTCGCCGCGCAGTTCGGTGGCGCGGGCGCAGACGCGGACCAGCATCACCCGCGAGGCCTCGGCGCGGTCAGCCACGTAGATCCGTTCCACGTCCTCGCGCTGGGCGGTGGTGAGCCAGGGCAGCTCGTCGGTGAAGCGGCGGGCGAACCGTCTCGCCTCCTCGATCTCGGCGTTCCACAGCAGATAGCCCTCCATCTGGGCCAGCCCGCGGGCGCTGTCCTTGTCGGGGTCGTGGCCCATCCGGTCCTCCTCTCCTCCGGCCGCTCCGCTCACGCCCGCCTGTCCCCGTGGGCCGTCACCGAGCGGCCGCCGTGGTTGGCGGCCTCGTCGAGCTCACGCACGGACGGGTGGTGGAGGTCGAACGCCGGGGACTCGGAACGGATCCGCGGCAGCGTGACGAAGTTGTGCCGAGGCGGCGGGCAGGACGTGGCCCACTCCAGCGAGCGTCCGTAGCCCCACGGGTCGTCGACCCCGACGTTCTCGCCGTACTTGGCCGTCTTCCAGACGTTGTACAGGAACGGCAGCATCGACAGGCCGAGCAGGAACGAGGAGATCGACGAGATCGTGTTCAGCGCGGTGAAGCCGTCCGCCGCGAGGTAGTCCGCGTAGCGGCGCGGCATGCCCTCGGCGCCCAGCCAGTGCTGCACCAGGAACGTGCCGTGGAAGCCCACGAACAGCGTCCAGAAGGTGATCTTGCCGAGCCGCTCGTCCAGCATCTTGCCGGTGAACTTCGGCCACCAGAAGTGGAACCCGGCGAACATCGCGAAGACCACGGTGCCGAAGACCACGTAGTGGAAGTGCGCCACGACGAAGTACGAGTCCGAGACGTGGAAGTCCATCGGCGGCGACGCGAGGAGCACCCCGGTCAGTCCGCCGAAGAGGAACGTCACGAGAAAGCCGATGGACCAGAGCATCGGTGTCTCGAAGGACAGCGAGCCCTTCCACATCGTGCCGATCCAGTTGAAGAACTTCACCCCGGTCGGCACCGCGATGAGGAACGACATGAACGAGAAGAACGGCAGCAGTACACCGCCGGTGACGAACATGTGGTGGGCCCACACGGTCACGGACAGACCCGCGATGGCGATCGTCGCGCCGACCAGACCGATGTAGCCGAAGACCGGCTTCCGGCTGAAGACCGGAATGATCTCGGTGACGATCCCGAAGAACGGGAGCGCGATGATGTAGACCTCCGGATGGCCGAAGAACCAGAAGAGGTGCTGCCAGAGCAGCGCGCCGCCGTTGGCCGCGTCGAAGACGTGCGCGCCCAACTTGCGGTCCGCCTCCAGCGCCAGGAGCGCACCGGCGAGGACCGGGAAGGCCATCAGGACCAGGACAGCGGTCAGCAGGACGTTCCAGACGAAGATCGGCATGCGGAACATCGTCATGCCGGGTGCGCGCATGCAGACGATCGTGGTGATGAAGTTGACCGAACCGAGGATCGTGCCGAATCCGGAGAGGGCCAGACCCATGATCCACATGTCGGGGCCGATGCCCGGCGAGTGGACCGCGTTCGTCAGCGGGGAGTAGGCGAACCAGCCGAAGTCGGCCGCTCCGTCAGGGGTGAGGAAGGCGCCCACCGCGATGACCGAGCCGAAGAGGTAGAGCCAGTACGCGAACATGTTCAGCCGCGGGAACGCCACGTCGGGTGCGCCGATCTGCAGCGGCATGATCCAGTTGGTGAACCCGGCGAACAGCGGTGTCGCGAACATCAGCAGCATGATCGTGCCGTGCATCGTGAACGCCTGGTTGAACTGCTCGTGCGACATGATCTGCGTGCCCGGACGGGCCAGCTCGGCGCGCATGAAGAGCGCGAGCAGACCGCCGATGAGGAAGAACGCGAACGAGGTGACCAGGTACATCGTGCCGATCGTCTTGTGGTCAGTGGTGGTCATCCACTTGATGACGATGTTTCCCGGCTCTCTGCTGTGTACCGGAAGCTCGTTGGCGTACGCCTCGTCGTCCTCCGCCGTCCCTGTTGTGCCCGTCGTCGTCACTGGGACGCTCCTTCGGTTGTCTTCCGCGGGTGGACTGCACACCCGGCGTGGCGCCGCCTCCACCGGGGTCGGCCGAACGGCCCTCCCCGCACGTCGCGCGAGTTTCCGGTTGCAGCAAACCAGCCGGGTGGCCGCCTGGGGTGGCCCTGCGCCCGCCGTGGCGCGACATTCACTCGTCAGGGCGTCCCCGGACGAGCGCCTCCGCCTCCCCCGTCCGCTCCTGGAAACAGCTCCGCCCCGGCTCGACGGTGTGTCGGCCGGGGCGGAGCGGTGAAGAGGCGGTAGGGGTGGGGGAAGGGGCGTGCCCCCTCCCCCGTCCACCGGTCGGATCAGGCGAGGCTCGCGATCGCCTGGTTGAACGTCGCCGACGGGCGCATGACGGCCGAGGCCTTGGCCGGGTCGGGCTGGTAGTAGCCGCCGATGTCCACCGGCTTGCCCTGGACCGCGACCAGCTCACCGACGATGGTCTGCTCCTGCTCGGCCAGCGTCTTGGCGAGCGGCGCGAAGGCCTCGGCGAGCTTGGCGTCGGCGGTCTGCCGGGCCAGCTCCTGGGCCCAGTACAGCGCCAGGTAGAAGTGGCTGCCGCGGTTGTCGATGCCGCCGAGCCTGCGGCTGGGCGACTTGTCCTCGTTCAGGAACGTGGCGGTCGCACGGTCCAGGGTGTCCGCGAGGACCTGGGCGCCGGCGTTGTCCGTGGTCTGCGCGAGGTGCTCGAAGCTGACGGCGAGGGCGAGGAACTCGCCCAGGCTGTCCCAGCGCAGGTAGTTCTCCTTGACGAGCTGCTGCACGTGCTTGGGCGCGGAGCCGCCGGCGCCCGTCTCGAACAGACCGCCGCCGTTCATCAGCGGGACGACGGAGAGCATCTTCGCGCTGGTGCCCAGCTCAAGGATGGGGAACAGGTCGGTCAGGTAGTCACGCAGCACGTTGCCGGTGACCGAGATGGTGTCCTCGCCGCGGCGGATGCGCTCCAGGGAGAACGCGGTGGCCTTCACCGGGGACATGATCTCGATCCGGAGACCGTCGGTGTCGTGCTCGGCCAGGTAGGTCTTGACCTTCTCGATGAGCTTGGCGTCGTGCGCCCGGTCCTCGTCGAGCCAGAACACGGCCGGGTCGCCGGTCGCGCGGGCGCGGGTGACGGCGAGCTTCACCCAGTCCTGGATGGGCAGGTCCTTGGCCTGGCACATGCGGAAGATGTCACCGGCGCCGACGACCTGCTCCAGGACGGCGTCGCCGTTGCCGTCGACGACCCGCACCGTGCCGGTGGCGGGGACCTCGAAGGTCTTGTCGTGGCTGCCGTACTCCTCGGCCTTCTGCGCCATCAGACCGACGTTGGACACCGAGCCCATCGTGGCCGGGTCGTAGGCGCCGTTGGCGCGGCAGTCGTCGATGACGACCTGGTAGACGCCCGAGTAGCTGCTGTCGGGCAGCACGGCGAGGGTGTCGGCCTCCTCGCCGTCCGGGCCCCACATGTGACCGGAGGTGCGGATCATGGCCGGCATCGACGCGTCCACGATGACGTCGCTGGGCACGTGCAGGTTGGTGATGCCCTTGTCGGAGTCGACCATCGCCAGGGCGGGGCCCTCGGCGAGCTCGGCCTCGAACGAGGCCTTGATCTCGGCACCGATGTGAGGCACCGAGTCCAGGCCCTTGAGGATCCCGCCGAGGCCGTCGTTCGGGGTCAGGCCGGCGGCGATGAGCGCCTCGCCGTACTTGGCGAACGTGTTCGGGAAGAAGGCACGGACCACGTGGCCGAAGATGATCGGGTCGGAGACCTTCATCATGGTGGCCTTGAGGTGCACCGAGAACAGCACGTCCTCGGCCTTGGCCCGCGCGACCTGCTCGGTGAAGAACTCGCGCAGCGCGGCGACGCGCATGACGGCGGCGTCCACGACCTCGCCCGCGAGCACCGGTACGGACTCACGGAGCACGGTGGTGGTGCCGTCGTCGCCCACCAGCTCGATGCGCAGCGAACCCGCGTCCGCGATCACCACGGACTTCTCGGTGGAGCGGAAGTCGTCGGCGTCCATGGTCGCGACGTTCGTCTTCGAGTCGGCCGTCCAGGCGCCCATGCGGTGCGGGTGCGCCTTGGCGTAGTTCTTGACCGACGCGGGGGCGCGGCGGTCGGAGTTGCCCTCGCGCAGGACGGGGTTGACCGCACTGCCCTTGATCTTGTCGTAACGCGCGCGGGCGTCCTTGTCCTCGTCGGACTTCGGGTCGTCCGGGTAGTCCGGCAGCGCGTAGCCCTGCGCCTGGAGCTCGGCGATCGCGGTCTTCAGCTGCGGGATCGAGGCCGAGACGTTCGGCAGCTTGATGATGTTGGCCCCGGGAGTCGTGGCCAGCTCGCCGAGCTCGGCGAGCGCGTCCTCGACGCGCTGGTTCTCCTGGAGGCGGTCGGGGAAACTGGCGATGATCCGGCCCGCCAGGGAGATGTCACGGCTCTCCACGGTGACCCCGGCCTTCGAGGCGTAGGCCTCGACCACCGGCAGGAACGAATACGTCGCCAGGGCCGGGGCCTCGTCGGTGTGTGTATAGATGATGGTCGAGTCAGTCACCCTGTGCTCCGCTCCACGTCTGCAACATTGCTTGACATCAAGATATCTCGTGACCGCCGCTGCCTCGACAGGGCCCTGCCCCGCACGGGCCGGAACCCGCCCACCGCACCGCGGTCCGGTGGGCGGACGAGCCGGCCGCCGCGCTTTGCCATTGATTTGCCGTACGGCCGCGGTCCTGGCAGCGTGCGGCGCTATGAGCGCGGAATTCGAACACGACGAGCCGCAGGCGCGGGCGGTACGGCTGCGCGAGCGGAAGGACCCGCAGGCGCACCAGCAGCTGCTGGCCCTGGCGGCGAGGTATCCGCAGGACGCGGCGATCGCCTATCAGACCGCCTGGTCGCACGATTCCCTCGGCCTGGAGGCACAGGCCGTGCCGTTCTACGAGCGTGCGCTGGCGGGTCCGGGGCTCGCGGCCGAGGACCGCCACGGGGCTTTCCTCGGCCTCGGCAGCACGCTGCGGGTGCTGGGCCGTTACGAGGCGGCGCGCGGGGTGCTCCGCCGCGGTCTGGAGGAGTTCGCGCACGACGCCTCGTTGCTGACCTTCCTGGCGATGACTCTGTACAACCTCGGCGACTCCCGCGAAGCCGTGCGGACGCTTCTCGGGGTCACGGCGGCCACCAGTGCGGACGACCGGGTCCAGGCGTACCGCCCCGCGATCGAGTACTACGCCGACCGTCTGGACGAGACGGAGTAGAGCCCCTCAGGGCCGCCCCTGCGCCGGGACCTCCTCGCCCGCCGGCACCGGTCCCGGCGGGGTGCCGTCACCGAAGGGCCGGCCGCCCAGCTGCTCCCGGTGGTGCGGGGTCAGCCAGCCCGACAGGTCGGGGCCGGCGGGCACGATGCCGGTGGGGTTGATGCCCGTGTGGACGCGGTAGTAGTGCTGTTTGATGTGGTGGAAGTCGACCGTGTCACCGAAGCCGGGGGTCTGGTAGAGGTCCCTGCTGTAGCCCCACAGGACCGGGTCCTCGGCCAGCTTCGAGCGGTTGCACTTGAAGTGCCCGTGGTAGACGGCGTCGAAGCGCACCAGTGTGGTGAAGAGCCGGATGTCGGCCTCGGTGATCGTGTCTCCGACGAGGTAGCGCCGGTCCGCGAGGCGCTCCGACACCAGGTCCAGGCGGCGGAACAGATCCCCGTACGCGGCCTCGTACTCGTCCTGCCCGGTCGCGAACCCGGCCCGGTACACGCCGTTGTTGACGTCGCGGTAGATGCCCTCCATGACCTCGTCGATCTCCTCGCGCAGCGGCTCGGGGTAGAGGTCGGGCGCCCCCGGCCGGTGCAGCGCGGTCCATTCGGTCGCGAGGTCCAGGGTGATCCGCTGGTAGTCGTTGGTGACGAGCTTGCCGCTGGGGACGTCGACGACGGCGGGGACGCTGACCCCGCCGGGGTACCCGCGTTCCCGCGCGTCGTACGCCTCGCCGAGGTACTTGATGCCGAGCACCGGGTCGCGGTCGCCCTCGTCCAGCGTGAAGCGCCAGCTGCGGTCGTCCTGCAGCGGATCGGTGACGGCGAGCGAGAGGGCGCTCTCCAGGCCGAGCAGCCGGCGGGAGACCAGGGCGCGGCTCGCCCATGGGCAGGCGCGGCTGACGACCAGGCGGTAGCGGCCGGCCTCGACGGGCCAGCCGTCGCGGCCGTCGGCGGTGATCCGGTCGGCGAAATGGCTCCTGGACCGCTTGAAGGGTTTGTGGCCGTACTCCGTGTTGCCGTCCGGTTCGGTGCGGGCGGGGTCGTTCATCGCGTTTCTCCCTACGACGGGGCCTCAAGGCGGGCGGACTGCTGTGTACGGCTTCTGCCCCGACGTGCGCCGCCCACGTCGGCCAGCGCCACGATCAGTCCGGCCACCACGAAGGCGACGGAGACGACCAGCCCGCGGTCGTAGGCGCTGGACCAGCCGGCGGAGCCCATCTGGGCGAAGAAGACCGAGCCGACGGCGGCGATCCCGATCGCGGAACCGACGCGCTGCCCGGTCTGGAGGGTGCCGCCGGCGCTCCCCGCGGTGGCCACCGGCACCTGGGACAGGGTCAGGGTCTGGTTGGGCGCGATGACCAGGCCGCTGCCCAGTCCGGCCAGCAGCAGCGGGGCCGCCATCGCCCAGCCGGCACCCCTGCCGGGCACCAGATGGACGGCGAGCGCGGTGGCCCCGAGTCCGACCGCCACGGTCGTCATGCCGATGACGACGAGGGGGCGCCCGTACCGGCCGACCAGCCTGCCGCCGGGGCCGGCCGCGGCGGCGGACCCGAGGGCGAAGGGCGTGATCGCGAGACCTGCCATCAGGGCGGTGTAGTGCAGCCCGCTCTGCAGGTAGAGCGTGGTGATGAAGAAGATCGAGGTGAATCCGGCGAAGTACAGCAGGATCAGCAGACAGCCCAGCCAGTAGGAGCGGACGCGGAACAGCGAGAGGTTCACCACCGGCTGGGTGCCGCGGCGGCCGCACCGGGACTCCCAGGCAACGAAGGCGGTGAGCAGCGCCGCGGCCGCTAGCAGGAGCAGCCATTTCCCGTCGCCCCGCCACTGCTGCGCCTGGACGAAGGGCAGCAGCAGCGCCAGCACCCCCGCGCCCAGCAGCACGATCCCGAGGGGATCGAGGTCCCGCAGCCGCACGGGGCCCGCGGACGGGGTGTCCGGCAGCAGCCTGCGGGCCAGCAGAAGGCAGACGGCTCCGAGCGGCAGGTTGACGTAGAACACCCAGCGCCAGCCCTCCTCGGCGCCGGCCGCCTGGATCAGCAGGCCCCCCAGCAGCGGGCCGACGGCGGTGGAGGTGCCGACCACCGTGCCGAACATGCCGAAGGCCCGGCCCCGTTCGCGCCCCGAGAACATCTGCTGGATGAGCGCGGAGATCTGGGGCGACACCAGCCCGCCGGCCAGGCCCTGGATCAGTCGGGCGATCACCAGCCAGAGGCTGGACTGGGCGGCTCCGCAGGCCGCGGACGCCAGTGTGAAGAGCACCAGCCCGGCCATGAAGACCTCGCGGCGCCCGCGCGCGTCACCGAGCCGCCCGGCGGGAATCAGGAACAGCCCGAAGGCGAGGGCGTACCCGGACAGCACCCACTGCAGGTCGGACTCCGGGGTGTGCAGGCCCTCCCGGATGGACGGCAGCGCGACGTTGACGATCGACACGTCCAACAGCGTCATGAAGCCCGCGACCAGGCATACCGCGAGTGCCCGCCACCGCCGGGGGTCGGGTGCGTCCGGCCCGGCGGCGGACTCCGCACCCCGCCCCGCGGAACCCCGGTACGCCGCACTCTCTGCCATGGCTCGCACACTAGGTCGCACGCCCCGATTCCTCATCCCGGCAGGGCCACCCGGCCGTGCGCCGCGCGCTACATTGGCGCGGGTCGCCGGTATGCGGACGGTGTTACGGGCAGGATGCGGACCGGGGCGGCCGACCGCAGTACGCGGACAGCGGCGAGGGCGGCCGCCGGATGTTCATGTCCACCAAGAAATGCACAGAAAAAGCTTGCACATGCAAGCCACGCGACCCTAAGGTGCGGCATATGCAGTCCTACACCATTGGGCAGGCCGCCCGCCTGCTGGGCGTCAGCCCGGACACCGCACGCCGCTGGGCGGACGCCGGCCGGGTGGCGACCCACCGCGAGGACGGCGGGCGCCGGCTCATCGACGGCCGCGATCTGGCGGCGTTCTCCGTCGAGGTCGCCCAGGGCGGCGCCGTCGAGGACGACGCGTCGTACACCTCGGCCCGCAACGCCTTTCCCGGCATCGTCACCGCCGTCAAGCTCGGGGACGTGGCGGCGCAGGTGGAGATCCAGGCCGGTCCGCACCGGCTCGTGTCGCTGCTGACCCGGGAGGCCGTCGAGGAACTCGGCCTTGAGGTAGGCATGCAGGCCACCGCCCGGGTGAAGTCGACCAGCGTGCACATCGACCGCACCTGACCCGGACCCGGAACAGGGAGCGCCCACCACCTCTCGCAGACGGTCACCATCCCGCCGGGCAACGACGGCACGCCCAGTGCCCGCACCCAGCTGTCCGCCTGCCCGGGGGACAGACCCTGGTACCTGCCGCAGCGGCAGCGGTACGAACGACCGGATCATCGGCGAGGCCGACGCGTCGAACCAGTTCCGGTCCGGTACAAACCGGTCGAGGCGAGCCGCCGGGCGCACCTCACCCCGGCGATGACAGGCCGTCAGTACACTGGCGGCGAGTCGCCACCGGCCGTACCGGCCCCGATCCCCCAAGGCCGTCCACTGCCGGACTCGACGACTCGCCAAGCGGCCCCTGAGCTGCTAAAACCTGATCAGGGCGCCACCCGATGGCTCTACTGGGAGGTCACCGTTGAAAATGCTGATCAACGTCCCCGAAACCGTGGTCGCGGATGCTCTGCGCGGGATGGCCGCCGCCCATCCGGATCTGACCGTGGATGTCGAGAACCGTGTCGTCGTACGGCGTGACGCGCCTGTGGCCGGAAAGACCGCCCTGGTCTCCGGCGGCGGGTCCGGGCACGAGCCGCTGCATGCCGGGTTCGTCGGGCCCGGAATGCTGTCGGCCGCGTGTGCCGGCGAGGTGTTCACGTCCCCGGTGCCGGATCAGATGGTGCGGGCCGCTCTCGCCGTGGACAGCGGTGCGGGTGTGCTCTTCGTCGTCAAGAACTACACCGGTGACGTGCTCAACTTCGAGATGGCCGCCGAGCTCGCCGACGAGGAAGGGGTACGGGTCGCCCAGGTGCTCGTCAACGACGATGTCGCGGTCACCGACAGCCTCTTCACGGCGGGGCGACGGGGCACGGGTGCGACGCTGTTCGTCGAGAAGATCGCCGGGGCGGCGGCCGAGGAGGGCGCTCCGCTGGACCGGGTGGCGGCGATCGCGCGCCAGGTGAACGAGTCGTCACGCAGCTTCGGGGTGGCGCTGAGCTCCGTGACCACACCCGCCAAGGGCTCCCCCACCTTCGACCTCCCCGCGGGCGAGCTCGAACTCGGGGTGGGGATCCACGGCGAGCCGGGGCGCGCGCGGCGTCCGATGATGACGTCGCGGGAGATCGCCGACTTCACGGTGGACGCCGTACTGGAGGACCTGCGCCCGCACGGGCCGGTGATCGCGCTGGTCAACGGGATGGGCGCGACCCCACTGCTGGAGCTGTACGGGTTCAATGCCGAGGTGCAGCGGGTGCTGTCCGAGCGGGGCGTGGCCGTGGCTCGTACGCTCGTGGGGAACTACGTGACGTCGCTCGACATGGCGGGCTGCTCGGTGACGCTCTGCCAGGTGGACGAGGAGCTGCTACGGCTCTGGGACGCGCCGGTGGAGACGCCTGCCCTGCGCTGGGGCCGTTGAACCTCCGTGTCCCTCGTTGCAGCGTACGCCGTCACACTCGATGGACCCAAGGAGATCAAGTGCTCGACGTCGACTTCTTCCGCCGCTGGATGACCACGACCGCCGCCGCCGTGGACCGCGAGGCGGCGCACCTGACCGAACTCGACTCGGCGATCGGGGACGCCGATCACGGCAGCAATCTGCAGCGCGGGTTCACCGCGGTGGTGGCCGCCCTGGAAGAGGAACCGCCGCAGACGCCGGGGGCCGTACTGACGCTTGCCGGGAGACAGCTGATCTCGACCGTCGGCGGGGCGTCCGGTCCGCTGTACGGGACGCTGCTGCGGCGCACGGGCAAGGCGCTGGGTGACGCGCCCACCGTGACCCTCGGGGAACTGGCGCAGGCGCTCGGCACGGGCGTGGCGGCGGTGGCCCAGCTGGGCGGGGCCCAGGCCGGGGACAAGACGATGCTCGATGCCCTGCTGCCGGCGGCCGAGGCGCTGGGGACGTCGTTCGAGGCGGCGCGGGACGCGGCGCGGGCGGGCGCGGTGGCGACCGTGCCGTTGCAGGCGCGCAAGGGCCGGGCCAGCTATCTGGGCGAACGGAGCATCGGACATCAGGATCCGGGGGCCACGTCCTCCGCGTTGCTGATCGCCGCGCTCGCGGCGACCGACGGTGCGGACGGGGGTGACGCGTGAACGGGGACAAGCAGGTCGGGATCGTGCTGGTCTCGCACAGCGGGCCGGTGGCCGAGGCGGTTGCCGCGCTGGCCAGGGGGCTCGCGGCCGGTGGCGCGACAGCGCCGGTGGCCGCCGCCGGCGGTACGCCCGCGGGCGGCCTCGGGACGAGTGCGGAGCTCATCGCGGAGGCCGCCCGGTCGGTGGACGGCGGCGCGGGTGTCGCCCTACTGGTCGATCTGGGCAGTGCGGTGCTCACCGTCAAGGCCATGCTGGCCGAGGGCGACGAACTCCCGGACGGGGCACAGCTGGTGGATGCCCCGTTCGTGGAGGGCGCGGTGGCCGCGGTGGTCACCGCGTCGGCGGGCGGCGATCTCTCGGCCGTGGCGGCCGCCGCGTCGGAGGCGTACGACTACCGCAAGGTGTAGGGCGGGCCGCCGTGTCGGCGGACGCGGCTCCCGAGCCGTTCACTCACACTTGACGGCATGTCACCGAACGAACGGCGCAGCGCCGGGCTTCTCCTGTTCCGTACCACCGGGGAATCCGGTCTGGAAGTCCTCATCGGCCATATGGGCGGGCCGTTCTGGGCGGGCCGGGAGAGCGCGGCGTGGTCGGTTCCGAAGGGAGAGTACGGCCCCGAGGAGGAAGCGGCGGCCGCGGCCCGGCGGGAGTTCGAGGAGGAGTTCGGCCACCCGGTCCCGGACGGTGCGTGGGTGGCGCTGGGCGAGTCCCGTCAGTCCGGCGGCAAGATCGTGACCGTGTGGGCGCTGGAGGCCGGACTCGATCCGGCGACCGCCGTTCCGGGGACGTTCACGATGGAGTGGCCACGGGGGTCCGGCGTGCGGCGGGAGTTCCCGGAGATCGACCGGTTCGCCTGGTGCACGCCGGAGGTTGCCGCCCGGCGTCTCGTCAAGGGTCAGCGGGTCTTCGTGGACCGGCTGCGCGACGTGGTGACGGGCGGACGGGAACCGTCCGCGCACGACGGGTCCTGAGGTTCTGCGGCTCCGGAGCGGCTGCGCCGCGGTGCGGCCGGTCCGGAGCCGCTGGGCCGCGGTGCGGCCGGCGGGTCAGGGAGCGCCGGCCGGTGCGCCCTCGTGGAGTTCGAGCCGGTCGCCGGTGAAGCGGCCGCGGAAGCTGCGGTCGTGCGAGACGACCACGACGGCTCCCGCGTACGCGGCCAGCGCCGCCTCCAGTTCCTCCACCAGGCCGAGGGCGATGTGGTTCGTCGGCTCGTCGAGCACCAGCAGATCGGCCGGCCGGGTGACCAGCCGGGCCAGCGCCAGCCTCCGCTGCTGCCCGACGGAGAGGTCGGCGACCGGAACGCTCAGGTCCTCGGGGCGGAACAGGCCGAGCGCGAGAAGCGTGTCGGTGTACTCGTCGGCGTGACCGGGCCGTCCGGCCGCGAAGGTCGCCAGGAGCGTGCGGCGGGTGGGCCGGGAGGGGAGTTCCTGCGGGAGATACCCGATCCGGGCCCGCCGGCGCACGGTGCCGGTCCCGGGGGCGAGGTCTCCTGCCAGGACCCGCAGAAGGGTCGACTTGCCGGCGCCGTTGGGTCCGGTGACCAGCAGGCGCTGTCCGGCCGCCACCCGCAGTCCGGACATCCGCAGCCGGTCACCGACCGTGACGGAGTCGAGCTCCACCAGTGGGCCCGCCGGCGGTTCGCCGGCGGCGGAGAGTTCCAGGGCGGCGGTGAACCGCAGCGGCCGCGGCGGGGCGGGAACCGGCGCCCTGTGCAGCGCCTCCAGTCGGCTTCTGGCGGCTCTGACCTGCCCGGACAACTTGGCCTCGTGCGAACGGCGGTGCTTGCCGAAGCCCTCCCCCGGGTCCTTCCCGGCCCCGGCGAGCCGCCGGCCCGCGGCGCTCACGAGCTCTTCGGTACGGGCCAGTTCGTCCAGCCACTCCTGGTGGTCCTGCGCCCAGCGGCGCCGGGCGGCCGCCTTCGCCGTGCGGTAGCCGTCCCAGCCGTCCCCGTACGTGAGGACGCTGCGCAGATCGCGGTCCACCTCCACGATGACGGTGGTGGTCCGCTCCAGGAACGCCCGGTCATGGGTGATCACTACGGCGGTGCCGCGGTGGGCGCGCAGGTGGTCCTCCAGCCAGGTGGTGGCCCTGAGGTCGAGGTGGTTGGTCGGCTCGTCGAGCAGCAGCAGTTCGGGACCGGCTGCCAGCACACAGGCGAGCGCGAGCCTGGACCGCTCTCCGCCGGAGAGCGTGCCGAGCGGGCGATCCCTGGTGAGGTGCCCGAGGCCGAGGCCGTGCAGCGCGGCATCGACCCGCGCATCGGCCAGGTAGCCGCCGCGCTCCTCGTACTCCGTCAGCAGATCTCCGTACGCGGCGAGTCGGGTGTCGTCCGGGCCTGCGGGCACGGCGAGTGCGGCTTCGGCGGTACGGATGCGCTGCTCCAGCGCGCGGAGTCCGGCCAGGGCGGTGTCGACGGCGTCCTGAACCGTGTGGTCGGGGACCAGTGCGAGTGTCTGGGAGAGGTAGCCGGTGCCGCCGGGGAAGCGGACGGTGACCTCACCGCTGTCCGGCGTCTCGGCACCGGACAGCAGCCGCAGGAGAGTGGACTTGCCGGAGCCGTTCTCGCCGATCACTCCGACGCGGTCGCCGGGACGGACGGTGAGCGACACCTGGTCGAGGACGGTGCGGACTCCGTACGCCTTGGAGACGTCCTTCATGGCCAGCTGGGCGCGGTCGTGCTTGGGGGACATGGGTCGCTCTTCCCTCGGGATGACATGCCTCGGCGGCCCATGACGGGCGCGGCGCACGAGGACGCTGAACGGGCGGAGGGGACACCGCACGGGGTGCCCCTGAGGGGCACCCGGCGACGCCCGGTGTCGCACCCGGTGTCGCTCTGTGGTGTCCCTGCCGGAATCAGCGGAAGAAGTAGTACGAACCCATGGGGCCAGTCTAAGCACGGGGGCACGTGGGCTGTCAGGCCATTTTCCCCGATCGGGAGGAAGCCGAACGGGTACGCGGAAGCCGGGCGGGTACTACGGGTTCTCGCCCTGGGCGACCTCGATGCTGCTGTGCAGGTCGTGCGTCGCGTCGAGAGCGGCCGCTCCAGAGACGGCCAGGCAGGCGATCAGGGTCGCGGCGGCGGCGAGGCCGATGCGCGGGCGCCCGGCGGTCCGGCCCAGCAGGGCGGCGACCCGGCGCGGGACGGGGCCGGCCACCGCGCCGAGCGCCGGGGCGGGGTGGGGCGCGGAGCCGCCGCCGGCCGTCCGGGCGGCCAGCGCGGCGCGCCCGATCGCGCGGGCGGCGACCCTGCGGTCTCCGACGGCGTGCGCGGCGGCCTCGTCCGCGCAGCGCTCCAGCGCGTATCCCATGGGGGCGCGCAGGGCACGCAGCGCCGGGTGGCAGCGGGCGGACAGCTCGGCGACGGCGAGGTACAGGTGGTGGCGCCCGGTGAGATGCGCGCGCTCGTGGGCCAGGAGCGCGTCCCGTTCGGCGGGGTCCAGGGCGTGCAGCATGCCGGTGGTGACGACGATCCGGCCGGGGCTGCCGGGCCGTCCGGGCAGCGCGTAGGCGTCGGGGCGGGTGTCACGCAGCACGGCGAGCTCGCTCCCGTCGCGCCGCCCCGGGCCCGAGGCCCGGTGGAGCTGTAGCCAGTGGCTGCGCGCCGCCCCGGTCACGGCCGCGGCGCAGCCCAGGAGCAGCGCCAGCGCGGCGGCCGCGAGCGGTACGGCGACGGCCGGTTCGGCGGCGGCGAGCGGGCGTACGAACTCTCCGGCGGCGGCGACGGCGGACAGCCGGCCGGCTCCGGGCACCACCAGCAGCGCCAGTGCGCACACGGTACAGAGTGCCAGGCCGGCGCCCGTCGCGGCGAGCAGCCGCACGGCCCGCACGGGCGACAGGGCGTCCGCGAGCCGACGGGCCGCGGGAACCACCAGGAACGGCACGAGCAGCGGAATCCATACGGCGTAGATCATCGCGCGTCCCCGTCGAGCAGATCGCGCAGGAGCCGCTCGTCCTCGTCGCTGAGCTGCGACACGAACCGCGCGAGCACGGTGCCGCGGTCCTCGTCCTTGCGCAGTTCGCTGTGCATCCGGCGGGCGGTCAGTCCGGCCGCGTCCTCGGTGGGCGTGTACGCGAATCCGCGTCCCGACCTGGTGCGGGCGACCGTGCCCTTCTCGTGGAGGCGCGACAGGATGGTGGTGACGGTCGTCCGCGCGAGCTCCGGCCCGATCGCGCCCTGCACCTGACCGGCGGTGAGCGGGGTACCGGCCGCCCAGAGGGCCGCCAGGATCGTGGACTCCAGCTCTCCCGAGGGGCGCCGCTCCGCCGGGACGGGACCGGTCGCGGCGGTTCGTGGGGCGGGCTCCTGCCCGGCCGGGCGGGTCTGCCCGGTGTCCGGTCCGTCGTACGGCCGGGGGGCGGATTCTCCGCCGGATATCCCGTTCACCTGTGGCATGGGAACTCTCCTCCCCCTTCGGGCGTCTACAGTGGTGTCGACCGACTACATCACTGTAGTCAGTCCGGGTGTTCCACAGGGGCACCCGCTCACCATTATGGGAGACCCTCCACCGTGTCCGTACTCTCGGCGACCATGCCACAAGCGGTGAACCTGCTGGACGCCGGTTCGCTGCTCGGAACGTTCGGCGCGCTCGGCGTCGCCGTCGTGCTCTTCGCCGAGACGGGGCTGCTCGTCGGCTTCTTCCTCCCCGGCGATTCGCTGCTGTTCACGGCGGGCCTGCTCAGCGTCTCCGGTACCCATGGTCCGGTCGAGCTGTCGTTGCCGCAGGTGCTGATCGCCGCGGTGGCCGGAGCGCTGCTCGGTGCGCAGACGGGCTACTGGCTCGGCCGCCGGGGCGGACAGGCGCTGCTCGCCCGCAGCCGCTCCAAGCGACTGCACGAGGGCGCCGGCCGCGCGGCGGAGCTGCTCGCCAGATACGGCTACGCCCGCGCGATCGTGCTGGCCCGCTTCGTCCCTGTCGTGCGCACGGTGCTCAACCCGCTGGCCGGGGTGCTCGACGTCCCGGCCAGGGTGTTCGCCCTGTGGCAGGTCGTCGGTGGCGTGGTCTGGACGGCCGGTCTGGTCCTCGCCGGATACGCGCTGGGGTCCTCGGTGCCGAATGTCGACCGCTATCTGCTGCCGATCGTCGCCGTCGTGGTCCTGGTCTCCCTCATCCCTCTCGCCGCCGAACTGCTCCGCTCCCGCAGCCGGCGCACCGCCGAAGGAGACAACAACTGATGCGGCTCGCCTCCGCGGCCACCTCGATCGACGGTGGGCTGTACACCTGGGTCACCGAGCTGGCCCAGCGCTCCCCCGCCGTCCTGGATTCCGCCGTCCGCGTGTGGTCGGACTACGGGCTCGCCCTGTTCGCGGTGCTCATGCTCGCGTCCTGGTGGCGCTCCCGTTCCGCGGATCCCGCGCGTACCGCCATGGCGCTCTGTGCCCCGCTCGTCGTGGTCGCCGCCTATCTCGTCAACGGCGTGGTGAAGTCCGCCTTTCACGAACAACGCCCCTGCCGGACGCTGCATGTCGTGACGGTGGAGGCGTGCCCGGCGCTCGGCGACTGGTCCTTCCCCAGCAATCACGCCGCCATCGCGGCGGCCGCGGCCATGGTGATCTGGCTGACCGACCGGCGGCTCGGGGCGGTCGCGGTGCCGGCCGCGCTGCTGATGGCGGCGTCCCGGGTGTGGATCGGGGCGCACTACCCGCACGATGTGCTCGTCGGGCTGCTGATCGGCGCGCTCGTCGCCTGGCCCTTGGCGGTCGCGGCGCGGCGCTGTGCCCCTGCGGTGGTCCGGCTGCGCGACAGCCGGCTGCGTCCGCTGGTGGCGGTGCGGTGAGCGGGGGCGGGGGCGTGCGCGGGGGCGTGCGCGGGGGCGTGCCGCAACTGATTCCCGTGCCCGCAGAGATCCGTGTGCCCCGGCCGGATGACGGACGCCCTCACACCCGACCGTCTC
Organism: Streptomyces sp. NPDC048671; assembly: GCF_055587045.1. Classification (NCBI taxonomy): domain Bacteria; kingdom Bacillati; phylum Actinomycetota; class Actinomycetes; order Kitasatosporales; family Streptomycetaceae; genus Streptomyces; species Streptomyces sp. NPDC048671. Next base: position 186,219 of record NZ_JBVJHB010000011.1, read on the forward strand.
GGGTTGGTGTGCGGGGCCGGCGGAACCGGGTAACGTCTTTGGCATGTTCTTCCAGACGCCGATTTACGAGTGAGAGCGTGATGGGCCTCTGCTGACGTCCTTCGACGTCGCCGCCCATCCCCCACCGATGAATCCGTAGATCACTTCACATCATTACCGGGAGAACCCATGACCGTGAGCAAGAACATCAACAACCCCGTGGGCATGGGCGGCGGCCAGCGCAAGAGGCAGTCCCGCGCCGAGCGGCAGAACAACGGCCCGCACCGCAACCTCGACCGCCAGGGTGCGGCCGACCAGAAGGCGGAGCTGGTGCGCAAGATGCGCGAGAAGGCAGGCGCGGCCGAGGGCTCCGGGCAGTCGGGCGACGACACCGCACAGAGCTGACGCACCGCCGCCGCAGCGCGGCACCGCACGGGGCAGGGCCCGGACCGCGACGCGCGGTCCGGGCCCTGCTGCCGTACGGAGGCCCTGTTGCCGCACGAAGGCCCAGCTGCCATACGGAGGCCCTGCTGCCGTACCGGGTACGGCCGGTCCCACTCAGCTCTCGGCCGATCACTCGCGTCTCGGTCGGCCATCCGGGGCAGCCGCAGAATCATCGGCCCCGTCACCGCCACCACCCTCGCGGCCGGGCATGCGGATGACGGCGAGGCCGCCGTCGAGGTCCACGGTGGAGCGGTGGGGCGGGGCGCCGTCCTCCTCGTCGTCGCGCAGCAGCAGGGCGCTCTGCCGCTCCTTGAGCTCGCTCTGCTTGCCGGGCGAGAAGGTCGCGTGCAACTGCTCGAAACCGGTCGCCGACACCTGGCCCTGCCGGGCGCTGTTGCGCCACGGCAGCAGACCCGCCCGGCCCGCACGGAGCATCAGCTGATCGAGGAAGGCGACCGCGGTCAGGCAGATCACCAGTCCGGGCAGCGTCATCATCGCGGCGAATTCCATGCGGGCAGTATCCACCGGGTGCGGCGAGACGTGCCCGGGTCGTGGATACGACGATGCGGGCCGGCGCACAGTGCGACGGCCCGCAGGCCTGAGGAAGGGGATCGGGCGGTCAGCCGTTGGGGAGGATGACGGCCCGGCCGTTGATCTTGCCGTCGTGCAGCCGTTCGTACGCCAGCGGAGCCTCGTCCAGCGAGTACGTCTCCACGTGCACCTCGACCGAACCGGCATGGGCGAGATCGAGCACCTCGGTCAGCTCGGAGCGCGATCCCCAGTACGGCGCGCTCACCGTCGTGTTGAACGGCAGGGAGCCGAAGCCCACCGGCAGCGCCCCGCCGCCGATGCCCACGATCGTGACGTCGGAGTCGATGGCGGCCGCGGCGCCCGCCGTGGTCACGGTGGGCGGTGCTCCGACGAAGTCAAGGACGACCTGCGCGCCGATGCCGCCGGTCAGCTCACGGATCCTCGCGGCGGCGTGCTCGTCGGACAGCACGGCCTCGTGCGCCCCGACGGTGCGGGCGAGAGCGAGCTTGTCCTCCGTGACGTCCAGGGCGATGACCCGGACGGCCGTCATGGCGCGCAGCAGCTGGATGGCGACGTGGCCGAGTCCACCGGTGCCGATGACGACGGCGGTCGCGCCGGGCACCAGCTTCGGCAGGGAGCGCTTGATCGCGTGGTACGGCGTGAGGCCGGCGTCGGTGAGCGGCACGGCCTGGACCGGGTCGAGGTCTCCCAGCGGCACCAGGTGACGCGGGTCGTCGACGATCATGTACTCGGCCATGGCGCCGGGCGAGCCGAGACCGGGCGGGTTGATGCCGAGCTCCTTGGCGCGCAGGCAGTAATTCTCCTTGCCCTCGGCACACTTGACGCATGTGCCGCAGCCCCAGGGGCCGTAGACCGCTACGGACTCGCCCACCGTGAGACCGCCGACCCCGTCGCCGAGTGCGGCTACGGTGCCCACGCCCTCGTGGCCGAGGGTGAGCGGAAGATCGTAGGGGAACTGGTCCGCGGGCCAGCTCATCACCTCGATGTCGGAGTGGCAGACACCGGCGGCGGTGACCTTCAGCAGCACCTGTCCTGGGCCGGGTTCCGGGTCGGGCACGGTGACGACCTCGGGTGCGGCGCCGACGGTGCGGTACTGGACGGCTTTCATGGGGTCCTCCTTGACCTCTGCTGTTCTATTTCTCGCCCCCGAAGCCCCCGTACGCCACTCAGGAGGCGGAGTAGCCGCCGTCCACCAGGTGGTAGCTGCCGTGGATGAACGAGGCGCGGTCGGAGAGCAGGAAGGCGGCGAGTTCCGCCACCTCCTGCGCCGTGCCGAGGCGTCCGGCCGGGTGGAGCGAGATGAGGTGGTCGCGGGCGGGGCCGTCGGTGTTGCGCAGCAGCGGGGTGTCGATGAAGCCCGGACCCACGGCGTTGACGCGGACGTTCTGTGCCGCGTACTCAAGTGCCGCCGTCTTGGTGAGGCCGACGACGCCGTGCTTGGCGGCGACGTAGGCGGGCGATCCGGCGAAGCCGTTGGTGCCGAGGATCGACGACATGTTGACGACGGCACCACCGCCCGCGGCGACGATCGCGGGAAGCTCGTAGCGCATCGAGTAGAAGACGCCGCTGAGGTTGGTGGCGACGACCCGGTTCCAGTCCTCGACGGCGTACTCGCCGGTCGGGCTGCTCGGGCCGCCGATGCCCGCGTTGTTCACCGCGAGGTGCAGGGCTCCGAAGGTGTCGACGGCGAACCGCACGCCCGCCTCGACGGAGGCGGGGTCGGTGACGTCCATGGCGACCGCCGCGGCCTTGGCTCCGGTGCTCTCCAGCGCGGCGACCGCCTTGCGGGCGCTCTCCTCGTCGTAGTCGGCCACGACCACGGACGCGCCGGCGGCGGCCAGCCGGTGGGCGAGGGCCAGTCCGATGCCGGAGGCCCCTCCGGTGATGAGGGCCGTGCGTCCGGCGAATTCCTGGTCGGTGGTGGTGGGGGTGGTGCTCATGGTGTTCCGTTTCCTTCCGTGGTGCTGTGTGACGCCGGTCCGGCGGGGAGCCGTGCGAACAGCTCCCCCGAAAGGGCGTCGAATGCCTGCTCGACGAGCCGGGGCAGCTCCTCGGGGCAGCCTCCGCGCACCCAGGCGGCCTGGGCGGCGAGGAGCGCTCCCGCTCCGGCGGCGACCGTGACGGCGGGACGGATGTCCTGCCGCGGGTCGGTTCCCAGCCGCTGCGCGACGATGGCGACGGAGTCCTCCTGGGCGTCCACCCGGATGTGGTGGAACGCCGCGTAGAGCGTCGGTTCCCGCTCGGCGAGAACCAGCAGCTCGAAGAGCCTCGGGCGGCGGTGCCAGGCCTCCGCCTCCGGGTCCGCCAGCCAGTCCAGGACGGCTCTGCGGTACGCGGTGAGCGGTGGTTCGTCGGCGGGACGGGCCCGCAGGGCGTCGTTGATCCGGTCGCCGTCACCCCGGACCGAGTCCAGGACGGCGGCTTCCTTGCTGGTGAAGTACCGGCTGAAGGTGCGGCGGTCGACATCCGCGTGCTCCGCGATCTCCTCGACCGTCACCTCCCTCAGGCCCCGGTCGAGCACCAGCTCGAACGCGGCCTGGGCCAGCGTGTCCCGGGTCCGGCGGGCCTTGCGGCTCCGCCTCTCCGGGGTCTTCCGTTCCCGGTTCATAACCACACCGTACACGCAATAATGTCCCGATGCGACATATGCCGCATCGGGACACCTGGCAGGGATGTGTGCGCCTCGCGGCTCCCGGCCCTGCGGCTCCGGAGCCGGGCCTACCGCCCGCTGAACGCCTCCGCGGCCCGCCGTGCGTCGGCGCCGGCCGTCGCGGGGCGGTGGCGGCTGCCGTACGACGAGCCGCGCAGCGTGAGCACCGCGATGTCGTCGCGCCGCACGCCACCGGTGAACGCCTCCAGGTCCGCGTGGAGCGTGTCCAGCAGCTCGCGGGGGGCGAGCCGGGTCCAGCCGCTCAGGCGTGCGTCCAGCGGATAGAAGGCTCCCGAGGCGTCACGGGCCTCGGTCACTCCGTCGGTGAACATCAGGAGCGTCGCGCCGGGCGGGAAGTCCAGCCATTCGGCGGCCCGCGCCTCGTTGCTGAGCTCCGCCATGCCCAGCGGCACCGACGTACGGCGCAGCGGAACGGCGGCTGCCACCCCCTCGTGCAGCAGCCGGGGCGGCAGGTGGCCGCAGTTGACGGCCTGCACCCGGCCCTCCCCGTCGAGGCTGAGCACCAGTGCGGTGACGAAGCGCTCGGTCTCGCCGGTCTGGGCGGAGAAGGCGTTGTGCCGGGCGACCGCGTCCTCGACCGCGTCCACCACACCGGTCAGGGCGGGCTCACGGATGGCCGCCTCCCGGAAGGCGCCGAGCGCGGCGAAGCCGACCCCTATGGCGGCAAGGCCCTTGCCCTGTACGTCACCGATGATGACGCGGGTGCCGTACGGCGACTGGACGACCTCGTAGATGTCGCCGCCGACCAGCCGGTCCTCCTCGATCGGCGCGTAGATGCCGTCCACCAGGACCTGGTCGGTCAGTACGGGCAACGGGCGCAGGATCTGCCGCTGGAGGGCGACGGCGGCCGACCTCAGCCTGGCGATCTCGGTGACGTGCCGGATTCTCAGTGAACAGGCCCCGACGCCCACCGCGCAGGCCAGCACGGTGAAGCCGACACCACTCGCGATGTCCCAGAACGTGCCGCCGGACACCAGCCGGGAGATGACGACGATGGGCATGATCCAGAGGGCGGCGGCGACGGTCTGCCGGACAGTGCAGAAGACCGAGACGAGCGCGGGCACCACGACCAGCAGCGGGATGAGCCGCAGATCGTCACCGGTGAGGACATCGAGCCCCGCCACGCTCAGGGACAGCAGGAGGAGGCCGCCCAGCAGGGCCGGGGTGCCGATCCGGGAGCGGACGGCCGCCCGCTCCCCCGCGTCGATCGCCGGCTCCGCACCGCGTGTCGTCAACGGACGCTGTACCCCGATCGTCACGGCCATCTCCTCCCGCAGTCACCGGGCGTGTCCCGGCACTCCTCTCCAGTCCACCCTGACCGGCTCAACGGCGCACGGGGCTTTCGGCCTCAGGCAGCTGGCCGAAGGTCCCCGGCCGGGGTGGAACAGTGCGTTCCGGGCCGGAAGTCCCGGACGGACGTCCCGCTGCCCGCCCGGCGGCTCCGGCTCTCAGCTCCGGGCCGCGGCGCCGGCCGCCTCCCCTTGCGCCGGGTGCGCCCCCGTGCCGTCCGGTGCGAGCGCCGCCAGGAACGACGTCCGGCGGCGGAGCGCGAATCCGAGGGATTCGTAGAGCCGCACCGCGTGGACGTTGGCCGCCGCGGCATGCAGGAACGGCGTCTCGCCGCGTTCCCTGATCTCGTGGGAGACGGCGAGGAGCAGCCGGGTGGCGAGCCCCTGGCCCCGCACGGACTCGTCGGTGCAGACGCCGCTGATCTCGCTCCAGCCGGGCGGGTGCAGCCGTTCCCCGGCCATCGCCACCAGTACCCCATCGCGCCGGATCCCGAGATAGGTGCCCAGCTCGACCGTCCGGGGCAGGAACGGTCCCGGCTGGGTGCGTGCGACCAGGTCGAGCATCTCGGGCACATCGGCGGGTCCGAGCCGGACGGCCTCCGGGTCCGGGGCGGCCGCGACACCCGTGTCGACGAGCTGGACGCCCTCGGCGTGGAAGGTCACCTCCCAGTCGGCCGGCGGCGGCTCGCGGAAAGCGGTGAGGGTGATGGATCCCCCGGGGCCGGCGAGCGCCGCGGCATCGGCCCAGTCCGCGGCCTGCGGCCGGTCCGGGACGGCGGCCCAGGGGGTGACATCGGCCGGGTAGCGCAGGATGCGGCCGCGGCGTTCGGCGAAACGGGCGTGCGGGCCGGTCAGCGAGGTGCCGACCGGGTCGTCCAGCGGATGCGTGACGGCGGAGGAGGAATGCTGCGCGCTCATGCGCCGACCTCGATCACGATCTTCCCTCGGGCATGGCCGCTCTCGACGGCGCGCAGCGCCTCGCCCGCCCCGGTCAGCGGGTAGGTCCGGGTGACATGGGTCCGCAGGACCCCGGTGACGACGAGGTCAGCCACTTCGTCGAGCACCGCCGCCGTGCGGGCGCGGGCGACGGCCGCACCGCCGAGCTCGACCGCCAGCGGCTTGCCCGCGGCGCTGATGAGTGCGGCGGGATCGGCGAGCAGCGTGGCCACTTCCCTCAGGGTGTCGCCGCCGACCAGGTCGAAGATCGCGTCGATGCCGTCGGGTGCCACCGCCCGTACCCGGTCGGCCAGTCCGGCGCCGGATTCGACGTGCACCGCGCCGAGCGATTCGACGAAGTCCTTCTTGGCCGCGCTCGCCGCCCCGATGACCCGGACGCCGGCGTGGTGCGCGAGCTGGACCGCCGCGTTCCCGACGCCGCCTCCGGCCCCGGTGACCAGCAGCGTCGACCCGGGGGCGGGGGCGAGCTGGCGGACCCCGTCGTACGCGGTGGCCGCCGCGACCGGCAGGGCCGCCGCGTCGGTGAACGACAGCCCGGCCGGCTTGTGCGCGGTGACCGCGACGGGCAGCAGGGTGTACTCGGCGTACCCGCCGGTCACCGGAGTGCCGAAGACCTCGTCGCCGACCGCGAATCCCTCGGCGTCCGGGCCGGCCGCCCGGACGACCCCGGCGGCCTCGCTGCCGAGGACGGTGGGGAACGGCTGCGGTTCACTGCCGGGTCTGGTGTACCCGGTGCGCAGCTTCCAGTCGACCGGGTTGACCCCCGCCGCCCGTACGGCGACGAGCAGCTCCCCGGGGCCCGGCACCGGGGCGTCCTGCTCGACGAGGGCCTCCACCTCCGGTCCGCCGTTGCGGGTGAACACGTACGCCTTCGGCATGAGCTCCACTCTCCTGTCTCCCGGCACCCGGCCGCCCGGGTCCCCACAGCAGCAGGAAGGCCCTTCCGCGTGCGCGTATTCCCGCAGGGGCGCCGGATTCACGAGGCCGCAACGAAAGCGGTCCGGTGCCTCTGCGCCCGGCACGGGGGGCATGCCCGGAACCCAGTACGCCGAGTGGGCCCCCGAGCTGATCCGGCGGATCGTCACCCGGAGAGCGGTTGGCGCCGAGAGCGAGGAGGAACCGTGTCCGAGCCGCCCGCCACCGCCGGCCGGCCCGCGCCGCCGCCTCCCCCGCGGTCACACACACGATCGTCGGATACCCGCGCGACCGACACCGTCCCGCGCATGGGCCGCCGGTCGGGGCACCGTCGATTTCAACTCAACTACCGCTGGATATGCGCCGGTCGGCGCCCATCGCACCCGAGCCTGTGGCACTCTGGTGACGACCGCCCCACCGGGCTCCCCCGTACCGGTGGGGCGGTTCTGCTGCCGGGAGCACGGCCTTGCGCAGACATGACGAAGGATCACGTCGACTCTCGGCCATCGCCACGTTGTGACCTGATCAACTCTCACTTCCCCGCATGAGCACACTGCCTGCGGGCATACGCCTATACCTCATGGCCTACGACCAGGGGAGCGTGACGAGATGACGGCGCACACTGCGCAGACCGCCGATGCGGAACGAGCGGAGAGTGCACGGTCGACGGCGACAGGGAAGCCGGCCGCAGCAAACGTGGCGTTCATGGTGGACAGCACGGAGATGAGGGGTGTGACCGGCAGGACGACGGCCGGGGACGCTCCGGGAGCCACGGACGGACTGCCGTGGATCGAGGACGCCGGGAAGATCGCGCCCAAGGACGCGCGGGCACTGTCGAAGCTGTTCTTCGACCGGCTCCAGGTACTGGAGGAGGGCACCTCCGACCACCAGTACGCGCGCAACACGCTGATCGAGATGAACCTTTCGCTGGTCCGGTTCGCCGCGGGCCGGTTCCGCAACCGCGGCAGCGGCGACATGGAGGACATCGTCCAGGTCGGCACGATCGGGCTGATCAAGGCGATCGACCGGTTCGACCTGTCCCGCGAGGTCGAGTTCACCTCCTTCGCGGTTCCGTACATCGTCGGTGAGATCAAGCGGTTCTTCCGCGACACCACCTGGGCGGTCCACGTGCCGCGCCGGCTCCAGGAGCTGCGCGTCGACATCGCCAAGGCGAAGGAGTACCTGGCCACCGAGCTCGACCGCGATCCCACGGTCCAGGAGCTGGCCGGGCACCTCGGGATCACCGAGGACGAGGTGACCGAGGGCATCGTCGCGGCCAACGGATACACGGCAGGGTCCCTGGACATGCCGACCGACGCGACGGACACCGGCCGCAACGGCACTCCGGGACGCACCTTCGCCGACGCGCTCGGCGAGTCGGACCCCGCCATGGAGACGGTGGAGAACCTGCAGACACTGGCACCACTGCTCGGCGATCTGGACGCGCGTGAGCACCGCATCCTGGAGATGCGTTTCGGCCAGGAGCTGACGCAGTCGCAGATCGGCGTGGAGCTCGGCATCTCACAGATGCATGTGTCCCGTCTGATCAGCCGGATCCTCGGAAAGCTCCGAAACGGGATGCTTGTCGACGAATGAACTGACTGACACATCAGTCAGTACCTCAATGCGCACCCCAGCACCACATTGCTCGCATCTGATGTTGAGATCCTCTCAACATGTGGGTACGGTGGCTGACCATGCAGCACGATGAGGTGGCCGAACGGGTCCGCAAGGTGATCCGGGATGCCGGAGTGAGTCAGCGCGAGTTCGCGCGGCGGATGGTCATCGATCCGTCGAAGCTCTCGCGCTCACTCGGCGGCACCCGTCGCTTCACCACGGCCGAACTGGCCCGGGTCGCCGATATCGCGGGGGTCGACGCAGGCTGGCTGCTCGGGGCGCACGCGGAGCACGGCGCGGCGCCCTCGCAGCAGGCCGAGACCCCGCCGTCGGCCGCCCGCCCCCGGCGCGGCCGTAACGCCGCTGCCGCGCGGCCGGCGGCCGACAGCGGCAGACCGCTCCAGATCGTCCGGCAGACCGTCCGGCTGATCGCGGAGCACGGGTTCCACTCCGTGCGGGTCTCGGACATCGCCGAGGCCTGCGGGACCAGCACCGCCGCCATCCACTACCACTTCCCCGGACGGGACGAGCTGCTGGAGGCGGCGGCCCGCTGGTGCATGGACGAGGACACCGCCAGACGCGCGGCCGGGACCGCCGACACCGACCACGCCGGCGACGAACTCCGCCTGCTGATCGAGCTCCAGACGCCCTACACCACGCAGCAGCGCCGCCAGTGGAGCGTCTGGCTCGATCTCTGGGCCGAGGCGGCGCGCTCCACCGCGGTCGGTGAACTCCACGTCGAGTACTACCGGCAGTGGCGGGCCACGGTCGCCGAGGTGATACGCCGCGGCGTCGCGCAGGAGGTCTTCCGGCCGGTCGATCCGGAGGCGGCCGCGCTGAGTCTCACCGCCCTCATCGACGGGCTGGCCTCCCAGGTGCTCGCGACGACGCCCGGGGAACCGGGCACCAGCGCCGAGGACATGCACGGTGCGCTGCTCCGCTACGTGGACGCGACCCTGACCGCCGCCTGACCCCCGCCTTCCTCTCCCCACCCCCTTCCGTCTGTTTCTTTCCCCTTCGATTCATCGATTCATCGATCCCGTCAGATCACGTCAGATCCCATTCGATTCAGGAGCCGCTTCCGCATGCCCGTGAACCAGGACGTCATCATCACGTGTGCCCTCACCGGGGCCGGTGACACGGTCCGCAAGAGCCCCCATGTGCCCGTCACCCCCGAGCAGATCGCCCGCTCCGCCGTCGAGGCGGCCGGGGCCGGGGCCGCTGTCGTGCACATCCATGTCCGTGAGCCGGAGACCGGTGCCCCGTCCCGCGACCCCCGCCTGTACCGGGAGGTCGTCGAGCGGATCAAGGAGACCGGGACCGACGTCGTCATCAATCTGACCGCCGGGATGGGCGGCGATCTGGTGATCGACCCCGACGCCCCGCTGCGGCAGCTGCCGGGCACCGACCTGGTCGGCGGGCTCGAACGCCTCCCCCACGTCGAGGACCTGCTGCCGGACATCTGCACGCTGGACTGCGGCTCCCTGAACTTCGGCGACGGCAGCAATCTGTACGTCTCCACCCCCGACATGCTCCGGGCCGGGGCCCGCCGCATCCAGGAGCTGGGCGTACGGCCGGAGCTGGAGATCTTCGACACCGGGCAGCTGTGGTTCGCCAAGCAGCTCCTCGCCGAGGGGCTGCTCGACGCCCCGACCGTCTTCCAGCTCTGCATGGGTGTCCCGTGGGGGGCGCCCGCCGACCCCGGCGTGCTCCAGTCGATGGTGAACATGCTGCCCGAGGGCGCCCAGTGGGCGAGCTTCGCGCTGGGCCGGATGCAGATGCCGTGGGTGGCTCAGTCGATCCTCCTCGGTGGCCATGTCCGGGTCGGTCTTGAGGACAACCTGTATCTCGGCAAGGGCGTCAAGGCCACCAACGCCCAGTTGGTGGAGCGCGCCGTGCAGATCACCGAGTCGCTGGGCTCCCGGGTCGCCACCCCGGACGAGGCCCGGCAGCGGCTCGGGCTCAAGCCCCGCGGCTGACCGGCTCGCGCCTCACCCCGTCCCACTCCCCCACCCGTTCTGGAGAGACGCACGATGAACGCCGCACAGCCAGCCCAGCCCACGCCATCCGCACAGTCCGTTCAGCCCGCACCGGTCGCACCGGCCCCCTGCGCCCCGGAGGACGTACGCCGGGTGGCGTGCGTGGGCGCCGGAGTGATCGGTGGTGGCTGGGTCGCGCACTTCCTGGCCCGTGGTTACGACGTCACCGCCTGGGACCCGGCCCCCGACGCCGAGCAGAAGCTGCGCCGGCTGGTGACCGCCGCCTGGCCGGCACTGGAGCAGCTCGGCCTCGCCGAAGGGGCTTCGCCGGACCGGCTCACGGTCATGGCCACGCTCGAAGAGGCGGTGTCCGACGCCCAGTTCGTCCAGGAGAGCGCTCCGGAGAAGCTGGAGCTCAAGCGCGATCTGCTGGCCCGCCTCGACGCGGCCGCACCCGAGGGGGTCGTGATCGCGTCCTCGACGTCCGGCTACCCCATGAGCGATATGCAGACCCGGACCGCCGGCGCGGGACGGCTGGTCGTGGGGCACCCGTTCAACCCGCCGTATCTGATCCCGCTGGTCGAGGTGGTGGGCGGCGAGCTGACCGCACCGTCCGCGGTCGGCTGGGCGTCCCGTTTCTACGAGGTCGCCGGCAAGTCGGTCATCACGATGGAACGCGAGGTCCCCGGCTTCATCGCGAACCGCCTCCAGGAGGCGCTGTGGCGGGAGGCACTGCACATGGTCGCCAACGGCGAGGCGACCGTGGCGGAGATCGACGCGTCCATCACCGAGGGCCCGGGGCTGCGCTGGGCGTGCATGGGGCCGATGCTCACCTTCGCGCTCGCGGGCGGAGAGGGCGGCATGGCACACATGCTGGACCACTTCGGCCCCTCCCTGAAGGCTCCGTGGACGCGCCTGGAAGCCCCCGAACTGGACCGGGAGCTGTACGACGCGGTGGTACGCGGCTGCGACGAGGCGGCGGGCGGCCGCAGCATCGCCGACCTCGTCGCCGAACGCGACCGCGGCGTCATCGACGTCCTGCGCGCGACCGGCCGGCTCGCCGACCGGCGCACCGAGGGAGCGGCCGAGTGAGCGCGCTGCCGCTGCACCGGGAGACCGTGCGCCCGGAGTGGATCGACTACAACGGGCATATGAGCGAGGCGTTCTACGTACTCGTCTTCGGTTTCGCGACCGACCGGATGATGATCGAGACCGGTCTGCACTCCGAGTACCGCGAGCGCACGGGCTGTTCGCTGTACACGGTCGAGTCCCACATCCGGTATCTGCGCGACGTCTCGGAGGGCGACCGGCTCGCCGTCCGTACCCGGGTGCTGGGCGCCGACGCGAAGAAGACCCGGTTCGCCCATGAGCTGTACGTGCTCGGGCCGGACGCGCAGGAGGACGCCGAACCGGGCCCGGACGCCGAGCCCGTGGCCACCACCGAGCTGCTCGCCCTCCACGTGGACCAGCAGGCGGGACGCACCGCGCCCTTCCCCGACCAGGTACGTGAGCACCTCGTCGCGCTCACCGAGGCGGCCCCGTCCTGGGCGGGCCGCTCGATCGTCGAGGTCCCGGCGGCACGCTGAACGACGGCCGCGGGCCGCTGTTGTTGCGGCCGGATGAAATCCGGCCACGCCCCTGCCCGGACCACCGGTTCCCCCCGGTGGTCCGGGCAGTCGGCTGTTCCGTGGGCGTCCGTACAGGTCAGGCATGGTGCGGGAGCAGTGCGCCACCGGCCCGTGCCCCCTGCCCCGTACGCCTCGAACAGCCCCTGCGGACGGCTCGGCGGCGGCACCGGGCGGTTGACGCGCACCGGGCCCGCTGACACGCTCGCCGCATGCCCGCGACCGTGACACTCGTCTCGCGGCGCCACGTCGATCTGGGTCGTCTCGCATCCTCGGCGTGTAGCCGCCGCGTCCGCCGCGCCGCGCTCCGTTGAGCGGCCGAGCCGCACGGACGCCACCGCAGCGTTGACCCCCACCTCAGGCACCGCCGTGCCTCCGGCGTGCCCGCGGCCGGCCGCGCCGCCCGCAGCCCGGTCCTGACCTGCCCCGGCGGGACCGCGGCACCGGTGCCTGACCACCGCCCGCACCGAGATCCACAGAGGAACACCATGAGCCAGCCCGTAGACTCCGTCACCGCAGGGCACACCCCCGAGGGCCAGGACCGTCAGGACCCCGGTGCCGCCTGGTCGTTCGAGACCAAGCAGATTCACTCCGGGGCCGTCCCCGACCCGACGACCGGCGCCCGTGCCGTGCCGATCTACCAGACGACGTCGTTCGTCTTCCGGGACACCCAGCACGCCGCGGACCTGTTCTCGCTCGCCGAGCCCGGCAACATCTACACCCGGATCCACAACCCCACCCAGGACGTCCTGGAGCAGCGGATCGCCGCGCTGGAAGGCGGAGTCGCCGCGGTGGCCCTCGCTTCCGGCCAGGCCGCCGAGACCCTCGCCCTGCTGACGGTGGCCGGTGCCGGGGACCACATCGTGTCGTCGGCCTCGCTGTACGGAGGCACGTACAACCTGCTGCGGCACACGCTCCCCCGGTTCGGCATCGAGGTGTCGTTCGTCGACGACCCCGACGACATCGAGGCGTGGTCGGCGGCGATCCGGCCGAACACCAAGGCGCTGTTCGCGGAGACGCTGGGCAATCCGCGCGGTGACGTCCTGGACATCCGGGCGGTCGCCGACGCCGCGCACGCGGCCGGGGTGCCGCTGATCGTCGACAACACCGTGCCCACGCCGTTCCTGCTGCGTCCGATCGAGCACGGCGCGGACGTCGTCATCCACTCGGCGACCAAGTTCCTCGGCGGGCACGGCACCACCATCGGCGGTGTGGTGGTGGACGGCGGTACGTTCGACTTCGGGGCGCACGCCGAGCGGTTCCCGGACTTCAGCTCCCCCGACCCGAGCTACCACGGTCTGCGCTACTGGCCGGACCTCGGCCCCAGCGCCTTCGCGGTCAAGCTCCGGGTGCAGCTGCTGCGCGACCTCGGCCCCGCGCTCTCCCCGCACTCCGCCTTCCTGCTGCTGCAGGGTGTGGAGACGCTGAGTCTCCGCGTGGAGCGGCACACCGCGAACGCCCTGGCGCTGGCCGAATGGCTGGAGCGCCGCGACGAGGTGTCGGCCGTCCACTACGCCGGGCTCGAATCGAGCAAGTGGTACGGGGCGGGGCGCCGTTATCTGCCCCGTGGCGCCGGTGCCGTGCTCGCCTTCGAGCTGCGGGACGGGGTGGAGGCGGGAAAGCGGTTCGTGGACGCGGTCGAACTGTTCAGCCACCTCGCCAACATCGGTGACGTACGGAGTCTGATCATCCATCCGGCGTCGACCACGCACAGCCAGCTGACCGAGGAGCAGCTCGCCGCCACCGGGGCGACCGCCGGGCTGGTCCGCCTCTCCGTCGGGCTGGAGAACGTGGACGACCTCAAGGCCGATCTGGAGACGGGATTCCGGGCCGCGAAGGCGGCGTCCTGAACCGGACGGCCCCCTCGACCGCGCTCCCCCTCCCGCCGGCCACCGGAGGCCGGCGGGAGGGGGATCCGCCGGGCCGTCGCTCCTGGGTGCGCCTGGAGCGGGCGCTGCCGCTGGAGTCGGGCGTTGAGCTGCCCGGTGTGCAACTGGCGTACGAGACATGGGGGCGCCGGGCGGCCGACGGTTCCAACGCGGTCCTGGTGCTGCACGCCCTGACCGGGGACAGCCATGTGGCCGGGCCCGCGGAGCCCGGCCATCCGTCGGACGGGTGGTGGGACGCGCTGGTCGGTCCCGGCAAGGCGCTGGACACCGAGCGCTGGTTCGTCGTCGCGCCGAATGTGCTCGGTGGCTGCCAGGGCAGCACCGGTCCGTCGTCCGGGCGCCCGGACGGGGCGCGCTGGGGCGGCGGCTTCCCCCGTCTGACGGTCCGCGACCAGGTGACGGCCGAGGCGGCGCTGGCCGACGCGCTGGGCATCGGCCGGTGGGCGGCGGTGATCGGCGGGTCGATGGGCGGGATGCGGGCGCTCGAATGGGCCGTCGGCCGGCCGGAGCGCACCGGATCACTGCTGGTGCTCGCGGCGCCGGCCGCGGCCTCGGCGGAGCAGATCGCCTGGGGCTCCGTACAGATCTCCGCGATCCGCTCCGACCCCGCGTGGCGCGGCGGCCACTACCACGACGCGGCACCCGGCGAGGGCCCGCACCGGGGCCTCGGCCTCGCCCGCAGGATCGCCCACGTCACCTACCGCAGCGAGCCGGAGCTCGGCTCCCGCTTCGGTGGCGAGGCACAGCCGGGTGAGGATCCCCGCCAGGGCGGGCGGTACCGCGTCGAGTCGTATCTCGACCATCACGCGGCCAAACTGGTGCACCGTTTCGACGCGGGGAGTTACGTCACGCTGACCGAGGCGATGAACGGGCACGACGTCGGGCGCGGACGGGGCGGCACCGCGCAGGCGCTGCGCCGTGCGCGGATGCCCGCGCTGGTCGCGGGCATCGACTCCGACCGGCTCTATCCGCCCAGCCAGCAGGCGGAGCTGGCCGCGCTGCTGCCCGGCGCGGACCGGGCCCGAATCGTGGAGTCGCGGCACGGCCACGACGGGTTCCTGATCGAGACGGACCAGGTGGGTGCTCTGGTGCGCGAGTTGCTGCCGGACCGAACCGGTCCGGGCCGCTGATCCCGCCGCCCCGCGCCCACGGCGCCCGAGCGGGCCGGGGCTGTCCGGCCGGCTCAGCCGCCGTCCTGCTCCGTGGCCCGGCCCGCGTAGTAAGTAGCGATCATGTCCTCGCCGCCGTGCCCGGCCGCCTCGGCGCGCTCGAAGCGGGCGGCCGAGGCCGCGGTCAGATCCAGCCGTACGCCGGTCCGCTCGGCGGCGTCGAGGATGAGGCGGGTGTCCTTGAGTGCCGTGCTCAGGGCGAAGCTCGGGGTGAGGTCACCGGACAGCACCGCGGCGGACTTGCCGTGCAGGTAGCCGGAGTCGAGCGGGCCGCCCTTCACTGCGTCGAGGAACAGCTGCGGGTCCACGCCCAGCCCCTCGGCGAGGTTGAGGGACTCCGCCACGCCGCCCACCATGTTGATCACCCAGGTGTTGACCACGAGCTTCAGCCTGGAGGCGGCCCCCGGTTCCTCGGCGACCCAGACCGTGCGCTGTCCGATCGCGTCGAGCACGGGTCCGGCCACCTCGCGGGCGGCGGACGGTCCGGAGACGAAGACGGTCAGCGCGCCCTGTTCCGCTGGCTGCCTGGTCCCGGAGACCGGGGCGTCGAGGTAGACGAGGCCCAGGTCCGCGGCGCGTTGGGCAAGCTCGACCGAGGCGTCCGGTCCGACGGTGGAGCTCTGCAGCAGGACCTGGCCGCGGTGGACCCCGTCGGACGCGGCGGTGAGCGCGGCGGCGACGGAGGTCTTGTCGTTGAGCATGGTGAGGATGGCGTCGGCGCCGCGTACGGCCTGCGCCGCCGTGTCGGTGACGGTGGCGCCGGCCGCGGCGAGGGGCTCCGCCCTGGACCGCGTACGGTTCCAGACGCGGACCTCCAGCCCGGCCCTGAGCAGGCTCCGAGCCATTCCCGACCCCATGATTCCGGTACCGAGGACGGCGACGACCGGCCGCTGCGCGGTGGCGTCGGCTGTTGCTGCGCTCATGAGGACGATTCCCTTCGTCGGCCGCGCCCGGGTCGGCTCGCGGCGGTTCGGATGCTCAGGATTGCGGCAGCGCGCCTTCGAGTACCGCAGCGTGCACGGCTCTGGCGAGTCGCGCGCCCCAGCGCGAGCGCGGCCCGGCGAACGGTTCGCCGGGTCCGGCGTCCGGTGCGGGGGCGGCGACGCAGACGGAGTCGGTGGGGGTGCCGGAGCAGTCGAGTCCGGCATCGAGGAGGGCCTGGACCTTGGCCTCGGTGGCGGTGGCGACGGCGTTGACGAGTGCGGCGTCGGAGAGCGGCACGGGCAGGACGACGACGATGTTGACCGTGCCGGGACGCGGTGGTGCGCCGGTGTCCTCGGCCGGGGCCGCCGCCCAGCCGCGTACGCCGAGGCCGCAGGTGGCGGTCGCCGTCACGCCCTCGTCCGCGGCGACCGTGTAGGCGGTGACGTCGGCGGCGGTCATCAGTCCGGCGCCGGGCCCGGTCAGGTGCTCGGCCTCGGCGATCTCGGCGAGGTGGCGGTCGGGGTCCAGCCGCGGATAGCCGCCGGGCACCTGGGCGTTGAGGATCCAGTCGCGCGGGCCGATGCCGCCGCCGAGCACGGCGCTGCTGCACACCCGCCACCCGGGCCCCAGCCGCCACACCAGATGGTGCAGGTCCACGCCGTCCTCGTGCCGGGCCAGCAGTTCACCGCGCTGTTCGGGCAGCCGGATGCGTACGGAACGGATGAGGCACCCCTCGGTGGCGCGGCAGGCCGGCGGTCGGCCTGTGGTCCCGTCATCATATGTGCCGGGGGCGGGGCGCCCTTGAGCGGCGCCCCGCCCCCGGTGTCCGGTTCAGGCCTCGCCGCGGCCCATGGCGATCAGCCGGTCCAGCACGGCGGCGTCGGCCCTGACCCCGTCGTGGGCGTAGGCGTCGGTGACCCAGGTGCGCAGGCCGCGTACGGCGTCGGCGGTGGCCAGGGCGTGCTCGCGGTCGACGAACATGTCGTCGTGGTAGACGGCGGCGACGACGGGGACCTCGTTGGCGGCGAGCCGGTCCAGGTCGTAGAGGGCCGGCCAGTCGGTACGGGCGGCGAGCGCCTCGGCGGCGCCGCGCAGCGGGACGAGGGCGGGGTCCTCCTCGAACTGCCAGGGGTAGACCATCTCGCCGGTGAACCGGAGCGGGCCCCCGGCGGTGGCGTCGAAGGCGGGGAACTCCTGGCGGACGCGGTGCGCGGACCAGTCGGTGGCGCGGCCGCCCTGGGCGTAGATCGGCTCGTGGAGTGCGGCGTACAGCGGGCGTTCGGCGAAGGACACGGCGGCGTCCACACCGCGCAGGAAGGTGTCGGTCAGCTCCGGCCCGTCGGCGCCGTCGGTGAAGGCGGTCTCCAGGAGGTAGTGGAGCGATTCCGACTTGGACGCGGTGCCGAACGTGATGCCGAGGGTCTGGAAGCGGCGCACGGTGAGGCGTTCACCGGTCGGCATCCGGACGTCGTGGGTGTCCAGGTGTGCGGCGACGGCGTCGGCCAGGGCCTGGTCGCCCGGGTAGCGGGCGAAGTAGCGCTCGTTCTGCGTGAGGGTGCGGGCGTAGGCGGCGCGGTACACGTCGTCGGCGTGGCCGGTGAGGGCCGGCAGTCCGCCGGTGATGTAGGCCCGGGTGAGCCCTTCGGGGGCGAGGCCGAGATAGGTGAGCGTGGTGAAGCCGCCGAAGCTCTGGCCGAGCACGCTCCACGGCTGTTCGCCCTGGAGGCGGCGGCGCAGCAGTTCGGCGTCGCGGACGATCGAGTCGGCGCGGAAGTGCGCGAGGTACCCGGCGGCGGCCTCGGAGTCCGTACCGAAGCGGGCCAGGGTGCGCCGGTCGGCGGGGGTCGAGCGGCCGGTGCCGCGCTGGTCGAGCAGGACGACGCGGTACTCGCTCAGCGCGCGGCGCAGCCAGGCGCCCGCGGCGTTGGGGCGTTCGGCGCGGCCGCCGGGGCCGCCCTGGAGCCACAGGAGACGGGGCAGGTCCTCGTGCTCACGGCCCTCGGCGACGACCTCGCGGGCGAAGAGCGCGAGGGCGGGGCCCTCGGGGGTGCGGTGGTCCAGCGGCACATCGAGGGTGTGGTCGGTGCAGACCAGGCCGCCGTGGCGGTAGGTGACGGGGGCTGGGGTGGGCATGGCGCTCCTCTCACGTCGCGGAACTCGCGTCGCGGAACGGTTTCACGGGTGACGGGCGGGCCCGCACCCGGGGGTGCGGGCCCGCCCGGGAGGTCAGTAGCCTGCGACGCCCAGGTCGCGGCAGATGGCGACGAGGTCCGGGTGCACGTAGCGCCCGTTCTCCTCGATCGCGACGCCGTCGAGGTAGATGGACGGGCCGAGGACGCTGCCGTCGGTGTGGGCGGCGGAGACCCACGGTTCGCCGCCGATCCAGGCGCCCTTGGTGCCGATGCCGAGTTCGACGCAGCCGAAGACGCGCTCGTCCTCGACGATGCGGCCGGTCGGGGCGAGCACGCCGGGGTTGAAGCCGAGCGACCAGTGCGCGACGCGGAACATGTTCGGGTCGTCGAAGGACTCCATCCAGCGGCGGAAGGTGTCCGCGTCGGCGTCGCCCTCGATCTTGGTGACGACGCCCTTCTCGACGGTGCAGCGGACCGGGGAGCGCAGCAGGCCGATCTCGTCCGGCGGCCACAGGGCTCCGTCGAAGACGAGCACGCCTTCCTGGGTCTCTTCGAGGGGGTTCCAGGAGATCTGGCCGGACAGCATGACCGTCTCGCCGGGCTTCTCGGCGGGCTTGCCGCGCAGGTTGACCGGCCGGTCGCCGTTGCGGCCCACCAGGTCGGTGCCGTTGGCGGAGGTGATCCGGACCTCGTCGGCGGTCTCCAGGAGGGCGACGAGGGCCTTGCCGAGGCGTATGACGCCCTGGAAGTCGGGGCGGCCGACGGTGGCGACGAGCATCTGGACGTCCATCGCGGTGAGGTTGGTGTAGCGGCAGCCGTTCGCCATGGCGGTGCGGAACGCGTCGGAGTGCATCAGGTACGAGACGGCGAACTCGATCCACACGTCGGCGTCGGCGATGGCTCCGGCGACGGGCCGGGGCGGTTCCATGGAGGCGCCGGGCAGCGTCTCGTACCAGACGACGACGGGGTGCGCGCCGGCTGCGGCGACGGCCTGCGCGGTGGCCTCGATGACCCGGCGGTCGCTGCTCGTGTCGCCGGTGAGGACGACGTGCTCGCCGCGCTTGACGAGCATGACCTCCTCGACGAGCTTGCGGGCGGCCAGGGCGAGTTCGAAGCTGAGGTACTCGGGACGCGGTTCGAGCCTGCTGTACATGTCCATGGGGGTCTCCTTGCCGTGCGGGTGGTGCTGAGTGGTGCGGTGGTACGGGAAGTGGTTCAGGGGGCGGCGGGGCGTCAGGTCTTGAGGATCTGGGCCGAGTCGCCGAGCGAGCTGCCGGCGATCAGTCCGGCGCCCACCAGGTTGAGTTCCTCGTCGGCGGCCGGGCCGCGCAGCTTGCGGTAGCCGACCCTGACGACGAGGGCGCCGAGGACCAGCCAGCAGGCCTGCGGGGTGAGGATGAGGAGGCCGGTGGCGAGCATGACGCCCATCTGCCGGCGGGTGCCGCCGATCAGCTGGATGGCGGCGCCCGGGATGGCCCAGAGGAGCATGGTGCGGACCGCGTCCGGATCGCTGAGCCCGCTCTTGATGGTGTCGGCGTACACCTTGGCGACGGGCGGGATGAGCCCCTGCCCGAAGTACGAGCGCCAGGCGAGGGCGACGACGGCGAGGGCGACCGCGAAACCGATGAGGGCGGCCAGGAACTGCTGGCGGCGGCCCTCGCGCTCGAAGGGGTCCCAGGGGCGGTGCTCGCGCCGCAGCAGCCAGCCGGCCTTGAGGTCGTACCCCATGTCGGCGAAGGCCGGGCCGGTGGCGGAGACGTACCCCACCAGCAGTGCGAGCGGCACCGACGGGATACCTATGGCGAGGCCGAGGATGAGGAAGATCAGTGTGACGGCGAAGGACGGGAACCAGCCGGACTGCATGGCGGCGAGGCCGACGATCAGTTCGTGGACGAGTGCGGCGAAGGCGGCGAACAGCACCCAGCCGACGAGGCCGAGCGGGCTCATGTCGCCGATCAGCCCGCCGAGCACGGCGAGGATCACGGCGCCCCCGGTGAAGAGCGCGTAGCCGCGGATCAGGGAGAGCCGCAGTGCGCGTTCGTCGACGGTGTACGCGGTGCTCGGGTCCGCCTCCTCGACGGGCACGGCGCTCGGGGTCTCCTCGGCGGCCGCGGTTTGTTTGCGCTCGCGACGGCTGAGCAGCAGGTGCACGGCCTGGCCGAGTGCCACGATGCCGGCGCCGACCATGACGCCGTGCGGGATGTATCCGGCGCCCAGATCGGTGTGGAAGAGGTCCGGGCCGTACTGGCGCAGCATCAGTCCGATGCCGAACATCATCAGCGCCCAGACGTTGCCCAGGAAGGCGACCCCGGCGGCGGAGAGCGGCAGGCTGAAGAGTGTTCCGGCGAGGCCGACCGCGGTGCCGCCCGCGAGGATCAGGGCCCGGCGTCCTCCCCGGTCGCCGGCCTTGATGGTCTCTGCGGCCGCGGTGCCGGGCGGCCAGGCCGCGTCGGCGGGCAGCAGCCGGGAGCCGAAGGCGCGGTAGAGCACCCAGGCGTCCACGACGAGGCCGATGAACGCGCCCGCGAGCATCGGCCAGACCAGGTCCGTGCGCCCGAAGACGTACGGCACGGCGACGGATGTCAGCAGGGCGTTCGCGGAGGCGAAGGTGGCGGCGGAGATCGCGCTCTGGGCGAGGTTCTGCCGGTGCACGGACCGCATCCGGCGCAGGAAGCCCAGGGGGATGCGGCCGATGAGCATGGCGACGAGTGCGCCGACGACCGAGGTGTTGGCGGAGATGCCCAGCTTGGAGACCAGGTCGATGCCGATGACGGCTCCCACGGCGGAGAGCACCACCAGGATCACCAGCAGCACGGGTTCCATGACCCTGGGGTGCGACCGGGGCTCGTCGGGGGCGGACGGCGGCGGGGCAGGGTGCGGCGCGGAGACGTGGTGCGCCATGGGGCACCCCCTTCGGTTTGCAGGGCTGGGAGGCATGTTCGGGCTCTCCGCGGCAGGGCGGAGCCGGGGCGCGCGGCATTACGGGAGGCCGCGGGCGGGACGGTGGCGGGGCTGGTTCAGCCGCCGAGGGCGGCGGTGATCTCCGCCGCTCCGGCGCGTACCAGCGTCACGAGGGTGTCGGCGGCCCGGTCCACGCGGTGGGACGGGCCGATGACGGTGAGCGAGGCGGGGACGCCGTCGCCCTGGAAGACGGGGGCGGAGACCGCGGTGACGGCCTCGTCGTACTCGCCGTGGCTGATGCAGTACCCGTCGGTACGGACCTGTGCGTAGCAGGTGAGCAGGGCGTCCAGGTCGGTGATGGTGCGGTCGTTGAAGCGCGTCAGTCCGGTGGCGCCGAACATCTGCCGGATCTCGCGTTCGGGGTGGTACGCGAAGAGGGTGTGCCCGGACGCTCCGGCGTGACCGGGCATGACGGCGCCGATGATCGCCGTGTAGCGGACGGGTCCGGTGCCGTCGACGGCGGCTTCGCAGCGGTAGCTGCCGCCGTGCGGGACGTTGAGGACGATGCTCTCGCCGGTCTCGCGGAGCAGCCGGGCGAGTATCGGCCGGGTGATCGAGGACAGCACTCCGCTGTGCTCGCTGACCCTGGCCAGCCGGGACAGTGCCGGGCCGGGGCGGTAGCGGCGGCTGTTGTCGTCGCAGAGCAGGAAGCCGCGCGCGCTCAGGGTGGTGAGCAGGCGCTGGACGACCGCCTTGTCCCAGCCGTGGTGGCGGGCCAGTTCGCTGACGCCCCACTCGGGCCGCTGTTCGGTGAACGTGAGCAGGACGAGCAGGGCCCGGTCGACGGTCTGCAGCACTCCGGGGGCCTGCTGTCCGTCGCGGGCCGGGGTGGTGGTGTCCGTGCCGCGCTCAGCCATGGGCCGGGCCTCCTTCGTCCACTTCGTCCATCTGTCGGTGCGGAAATCGCAACGGCGTTGCGATTTCTGGCGAAAGGATGCTGCCACGCCCAACGGGTGTCAAGGGTTTGCCGGAAATTCACCTCGCGGCGGGAACGGCCTGCTCAGAGGCGGTCACAAAAGACCGTGCGACGGTGGCACGCCGGGCGGGCCGCGGCCGCCCGTCCCTCACTCGATTGGCCTAACCCGGCTTTACGGTCCACAGCCGCATCGCACGGGGCCTGCGCCCACGGGCCGGGTGTGCGGCACCCCGCCCCCACCGGCCGGGAAGTTGCAGCGTCCATCCGGGTGAGGCGCGATGGAATCCGGACGCGCCTTACCTGCTGGACCCACCTACAGGACGCGCCCGGGGTAGGAGGAATCGGTCATGGGAGCCGCTGACGGTTTCACGGATTCCGGAGAGCTCGACGGCCTGACGGTGTACGACACCGCGGGCGAGAAGATCGGCAACGTGGGGCGGGTGTATGTCGACGACAACACCGGCCGACCGGACTGGATCACGGTGAAGACCGGCCTGTTCGGTATGAAGGAGAGTTTCGTGCCTCTCGCCGGAGCCCGTCGCGTGGGCTCCGACCTGCACATCTCCCATCCGAAGGACCGCGTCAAGGAAGCCCCCCGGGTGGACGCGGACGCGCATCTCTCCGTCTCCGAGGAGGAGGAGCTCTACCGGCACTACGGACTGACCAGGAACACCGGCGGCAAGCTCGGCGACCGTGCCGCCGGCACCGGTACCCCGACCACGTCCGGGACCGGAACCATGGGCGCGGCCGGAGCGGGTGCGGCCGCCGGGGCAGGAGCCGGGACCATGGGCGCCAACGCCGCCGCCGAGCGCAAGGCGACGGCCGGCACCGCAGGCACGGGCAAGCACCGGGACGCCGAGACCTCCGGTACGGCCCGTCCGCTGGCCGGAGCCGGGACGGGCGCCGAACGGTCCGCCTCCGCCGACCTGAGCGGCAAGGAGGAACTCATCCGCTCCGAGGAGCAGCTGAACATCGGCACCGAGGAGTACGAGAGCGGCAAGGCCCGGCTGCACAAGTACGTCGTCACCGAGAACGTCACCCGCACCGTGCCCGTGACGCACGAAGAGGTACGCGTGGTGCGCGAGCCGCTCCAGCCCGGCGACAAGGCTGCCCGCTCGGGCATCAACGAGCAGGATGTGGAGGTCACCCTGCACGCCGAACGCGCCACGATGCGCAAGGAGACCGTGCCGGTCGAACGGGTGCGGATGGAAACGAAGAAGGTGACCGAGCAGAAGGAAGTCTCCGCGGAACTGCGCAAGGAGCAGATCGACTACGCGGACGGCATGACCAAGGACGGCAAGGACATCGGCGGCAAGGACATGGGCGGCGAGTTCGGTCAGGGACGGCGCCGCTGACCCCCGCGCACCGCGCCGTCCCAGGCGTACCGGACAGGAGCGAGGGGCGGACCCGCACCACGGGGTCCGCCCTCTCGTGTGCCGCGGGCCCCTCGGCTCAGGGCCGCCCCGGACGGAAGCGCACCGGAGCGGGCGTGGCCGGCTATGGGCCGCTCCACCGGCCCGGATTAGTTAGGGCCGCTGGAGCGCGACCACGGCGTTGTGTCCACCGAATCCGAAGGAGTGACTGACGGCGCGCCGGACCGGCAGCACCAGCGGCTGCTTGGTGACGCAGTCGATGTCGAACCCGGGCGCGGGTGCGTCCAGGTTGGCGACCGGCGGGATGATTCCGCGCTGGAGGGTGAGGATGGTCAGCCCCGCCTCGATCGCTCCGGCCGCACCCATGCAGTGGCCCAGTACGCCCTTGGGCGCGGTGACGGGCGGCCGGTGCGGGAAGACCCGGCCGATGAGGGCGGCTTCGGCCGCGTCGTTGCGCGGTGTGGCCGTGCCGTGCGCGTTGATGTGCTCGACGTCCGCGGCCTGCCAGCCCGCGTCGCGCAGCGCGGCCTCGACGGCGGCCTGGGCGAGGCGGCCGTCGGGGTGCGGGCTGGTGGGGTGGTGGGCGTCGGTGGTGGCGCCGGTGCCCGCGAGCAGCGCGCGCGGCTCGGCGCCCCGGGCCTCGGCGTCGGCCGCGCGCTCCAGCACCATGACGGCGGCGCCCTCCCCCATGACAAGCCCGGCCCGGTCGGCCGCGAAGGGCCGGCTGAGCCGGGACAGGTCCCCGTCCGCGTGGGCGGCCGCGCCGGATCTGGCGAATCCGGTCATGGCGATCGGGAAGAGGGTCGATTCGGTGGCGCCCGCGATCGCCAGATCGCACTGCCCGGTGGCGAGCAGGTCCCTGGCCACGGACAGTGCGGTGATCCCGGACGAACAGGCGGTGCAGGGCGCCAGGCTCGGGCCCGTGGCGCCCATCTCGATCGCGATCTCGGCGGCCGGCATGTTCGGGATGGTGAGCAGGATCCCGACGGGCGAGGTCGCCTCGGGTCCACGCCGTTCCAGCACCAGCGCCTGGTCGGTGAGGCCGGCGGAGCCGCCGCTGCTGGTGCCGACGACGACCGCGACCCGGCTGCCGTCCCAGCCGCCCGGGTCGAGTCCCGCGTCGGCGACCGCCTCCCGCGCGGCGAGTACGGCGAATTTGGCGTACCTGCCCATGCGGAAGGCCGTACGGCGACCGATCGCGGCGTCCAGGTCTATGCCGTCGACCGTGCAGGCGAAGTCGATCGCGCACCCTGCGAGTGCGGGGACGGTGCGGGCCGGGCTGACCCCGGCGCACACGCCGTCCCAGGTGGACTCGGTGTCGTTGCCGGCCGGGGTGATCATTCCCAGACCGGTGACGGCGATGGCGGGCGTCTTCATCGGGCGGTGCTCACCGGTGCCTCGCCGCCGGCCGACGCCCGGAGGAACTCCGTGAGCCCGGCGAGGCTGGTGTCCCTGTGCAGGCTGCTCGGGTCCAGCTCGACGCCGAGGGCCTCCCTCATGACGACGGCGAACTCGGCGACTGCCAGGGAGTCCATGTCCAGGCTGTCCATCGTGGATTCCGGGAGAATCTCGGCCACAGGCACCCTGAAGGTACGGCTGAGTACCTCGGTGATCGTGGGGTGAATCGCGCTCATGGTCTTCCTCTCCATCATGCCCGTCCGGCGGGGGTGTCCGGGGCGGTGCCTCTCACCGCCCCGACGCCGGAGTAACTGAGCAGCGTCCGTCCAGTTACGCCTTGCGGCGAACCGATTCGCCTCCGTGGCCCCCCGCCCCCGGGCACCACCGCGACAACACGGCCGCGGTGCCCCAGAAGGCCAGGAGCACGACACCGACGCCGAGCCCCTGTGCCGCCTCGGCCGCACGGCGCAGCGGCGCGGGCGCTGCCCGCTCCGGCCCGGCTCTCACCACTCGCCCCCGGCGGATGCCGGCTGCCCGCCCGTGTGCCAGGACGCCCCCGGGTCGTCGTACGCCTCGGCGTAGCGGGCTCCCGCGATGGGCCAGTCGGCGAGCAGTTCCTCCGGCAGCCCGAAGGAGGCGGCGAGGTCCGGCAGGTGGGCGGCGACGGCGGCGACGAGTTGCTCGGTGGTCTCCGTCAGCCCGTCGACCTGGCCGGCCGTGAGGTGGCCGGCGACGAGCAGGTCCCCGCTGTTGCGTTCGATCCAGCGCAGCGCGAACAGCCGGGCCAGATCGGTCAGCCGCTCGCGGGCGGGGCCCTCGGGCAGGCCCTCGACGGCCTCCGCGTAGGCGTCGGCCGCCTGCCGGTAGGCGTGCGCCTCGACACCTCGCAGCGCGGGCGCGGACCCCGCGTTCCACCGCTTCAGCGGGCCGCCGTGCGGGGCCCGTGCCATGCGTGCGCGGGAGCGGGCGAACTGGATCCGCTCCACCTGGGCCAGGAGCCGGCCGAGGTAGCGCAGATCGTCCAGGCCGCCGTCCTGCGGGCCGTCCGGGGCGCCCCCCGCCTCCAGTGGCTCCGGCACCGCGGAGATGACCATCTCGGATGCCGCCTTGACGTGGATGGCCAGGTTGTCGCCCTCGGCGGTGATGGCACCCTCCACCCCGGTGATGAGCTCGGTCATCCCGTTGTTCTCCAGCAGGCCCTGGGCGCCGCACCGTTCGCGGCATTCGACGATCACGGACCTGGCCTGCCAGGTGATCCATCCCTTGGCGACGTCGACCAGCTGCGCGGCGGCCTCGCGCTCCGGCGCCGGGCCGTGTACCGCCGCCTCCCATCGGTCCAGGGCCCGCCGGTGCAGCAGGCTCATCGCGAAGACGGTGGCCATGGCCCCGGCGAGCGGGCCGTGGTGGCTGCGGTGGGCGATCACCGCCAGCGGCGGCAACGTGCGGCCCCCGGAGACATAGCGGTGGCCGGAGTAGCGGACCGCGATGGCGAGGCTGGTCCGGGCACCGCCGACCGCACTCGCGCTCATGCAGATGCGGCCTGTGGTCACGCGGGCGATGGAGGCGAGGAATCGGCGTCGGCGGCCGGCGGTGCCGCTGCGGAACACCCCGTCCTCGCCGACCCGGCCCTGTGCGCCGCCGAGCAGCGCCTCGCGTCCCACGAATACCTGGTCGAAGGAGGTCAGGCAGTGGTCGACGGGGCTGCCCATGCGTGCCGGAAGCCTGCGGATCCGTACCCCGGGCAGGGCCCGGAGCGAGTCGGTGAGCGGCACCAGCAGCAGGAAGACCCCGCGGTCGGCTCCCCCGACGAGCAGCCGGGCGGCGACGAGCCCCGTCTTGGGGCCGCCGGCCTGGCTGGTGTTGGGCATGAACTTCTGCGCGCCCAGGTGCGGCGTGTGCAGCACGAATCCGTCCCGGGCGCGGTTGTAGGTGGCCGTCGTCTCGACCGCGGCGGCGTCGTTGCCGTGCGCCACCTCCGTACAGAGGAAGGTCCCGATGCGTCGCATCGCGAGGAAGTCCGACAGGTCGCGGGTCCGGCCGGTGTCGTGGTCCAGCAGACTGCCGAGGAAGAGGTTGTAGTGGATTCCCGCGACGGTGGCGAGTGACGGGTCCATCGGGGCGAGCCATTCGTGCAGCGCGGCCAGGGCCCGGGGGTCGGCTGCCAGCCTGGCGCCGCTGTCCAGCGCGTTGTTGAGCGCGCGCAGCCGGGCGTGGGCGAGCGCGAGCCGTTCGTCGGGGGTGGGGCCGGGCGGGGGGAATTCCGGCCTGCGGAACATGTCGGTGGCGATGATCCGCTGCCAGAAGCCGTGCTCCCGGCGGGCGTCCGCGCCGAGGAGCACCGCGGTGAGCCGGTCCGCGACCCGTTCCGTGCCGAGTTCGGTCACAGCGGTGCTGTCGATCGTTGTGGTCATACGACAGGAACGATCAGGAATCAGCCAGGACACCCGAATTTCAGCATTGGAAGCCCATTTCTTCCTGTTCAGTGTGGTGCCGGGGCCCGTTGGAAGGCGAGGGCGACATTGTGGCCCCCGAATCCGAAGGAGTGGCTGAGGGCCCGCTCGACACGCTGCCTGCGGGGTTCCTTGGTCACACAGTCGAGGCCGGACTCCGCCGGCGGCGCGTCGAGGTTGGCGATCGGCGGGACGAGGCCGTGTTCCAGGGTCAGTACGGTGGCCACCGCCTCGATCGCACCGCCCGCCGCGAGGGTGTGCCCGATGACGCCCTTCGGCGCGGTCACCGAGGGCCGGTGCGGGAAGAGCCGGGCGATCAGCGCGCTCTCCATGGCGTCGTTCAGCGGGGTGGAGGTGCCGTGTGCGTTGATGTGGTCCACGTCGGAGGCGGCCCAGCCCGCCCGGTCCAGTGCCGCCTCGACCGCCCGCTGGGCGCCCCGGCCGCCCGGGTCGGGTGCGGTGGGGTGGTGGGCATCCGTGGCGGCGCCCGTACCGGCCAGCACCGCCCGCGCCCGCCCGCCACGGGCCCGGACGTCCCCGGCCCGTTCCAGTACGAGCACGGCGGCGCCCTCGCCGAGGACGAATCCGTCGCGGTCCGCGGCGAACGGCCTCGACGCGGCCGCCGGATCACCGGTACGCACCGAGAGCGCCCCCATCCCCGCGAACGCGGTCACCACCAGCGGAGTCACCACGGACTCCGCGCCGCCCGCCACCACCACATCGCACTGCCCGCTCGTCAGCAGGTCGCGGGCGAGGCCGATCGCGGTGGCGCCCGACGCGCAGGCGGTGGCCGGGGCCAGACTCGGCCCGTGGGCGCGCAGGTCGATGGCGACCTCCCCGGCGGCCGCGTTCGGCATCATCATCGGCACGAGGAGCGGGGAGACCGCGAGCGGCCCGTCCGCGTCCAGCCTGCGGACGTTGTCGACGAGTACGGAGACACCGCCCACGCCGACGCCCAGTACGACGCCCACCCGGCCGCCGTCCCAGCGGTCCGGGCGGAGCCCGGCGTCCGCCACGGCACGGCGGGCGGCGACGAGGGCCATCTTCACGAACCGCGCCATCCGGAACACGGCGCGTCCGCCCACCGCCTCGTCCAGGTCCGGTCCGTCGGCCCGGCAGGCGAAGTCGACCGGCAGGCCGGCCAGTTCCCCGCAGTGCCGGGCCACGCCGGCCCCGGCGCACAGCCCCGCCCAGAAGGCGTGCTCATCGGCGCCCACCGGGGTCACGAGCCCCAGGCCCGTCACCACCGTCGCCGCCCCGTCCCGCACCATGCCGCGGCCCTCCCGCCCTCGTTCACACCCGCACCCGGTCGAACGGCCGGGCCCCGGTCAAGGATGCGCCCACTGGGCCGAACGGGTCACTTCCCCGTGCGGGCGCGTGCGGTCATGACGGACGGAGTCCCCGGCCCGGTGGAGCGGGGCCGGGGACTCGGGACCTGTACGGGTCAGGAGGCGTCCGCGCCTCCGTCCTCGCCGTACCTGCGCTCGAACTTGGCGACCTGGCCCTCGGAGTCGACCACCCGGGCCTTCCCGGTGTAGAAGGGGTGGCTCTCGGCGGAGATCTCCACGTCGATGACGGGGTAGCTGTTTCCGTCGTCCCAGTCGATGGTCTGCTCGCTCGATGCGGTGGACCGGGTCAGAAAGGCGTAGCCCGCCGAACGGTCACGGAAGACGACGGGACGGTAGGAAGGGTGCTTGTCCTGCTGCATGGCCTGCTCCTGGGGACGTGCGGGTACCGGCACGGGACACTCCCGGCCAGCCTCGCGAACCGCGGCGTCCCGCGCGATCGCACACGTCCGTACGGGCGCATCGGCGCACGTCTGCCGCGGTGGCGCCGTGCACCCGCTCCCTGATCCGTCCCGATCCGTCCTGATCCATCCTGATCCGGACAAAAGCCCCTACGCCTCCAGCGCGTCGGCCACCAGGGCCAGGAACCGGGCGTGGGCCCGCGCGCTGCACACCGGCTCCGGGTTCCAGGGCACCACCCGTGCGGTGCGTTCGATCGCCGCCCACGCCTCGTTCGTCCGGAGCTCGTCCAGGGGGGTGGCGTTGACCCGGATGTCGGCGAGCACGACGGCGGGGCGCAGCGCCCCGGCCTGCGCCCAGCCGACCGTGGACCAGTTCGCGCCGGGGCCCTCGGCCGGTTCCACCAGGTCGATGCCGAGCTCTGTCAGCACCCGCAGTTCGGGCCACATGCGGGGGCGGGCCAGGTGTGCCTGCTGCTGTCCGGCCGGGGACAGGGCGAGGACCCTGGTGCGGTCCGGTCCCGCGGCGAAGGTGCGCAGCCGGTCCCGGGCGGCGTCCAGTTCCCGCGCGGCCGCCGGGGGCTCCTCGGCGCCCAGCGAGCGGGCCAGCCGGGCGAAGCGGTCGCCGGTCTCCGCGAGGGTGCGTGCCTGGCCCACGTCGATGACGACGACCGGGACGTGCTCCTCCAGGTGCTTGGCCGTCTCCGGGGCGAGGCCGTAGACCTGGCCGCCGCCGTAGCTGACGGCCACCACGAGGTCGGGCTCGCCGCTCAGCAGTGTCTCGACGTCCAGCGTGGCGCCCGCGCCGGCGTAGGCGACCTCGGCCAGGGGCAGCGATCCGGTCTTCGCGGAGTCGGGCACGGCCGGGTCGTCATGACCGGAGCCGAATATCGCGGTCGGCCGTATCCCGTGGTCCCATAACGTCGCTCCGGCCTGGACGTACGCGAGCACCCGCGTCGGGCGCCGCTCGGCGGACGACAACTGTCCACGGTCGTCGGAGAACTGCCATACGGTCTGCTCGCTCACGTCACACGCCTCTCGCCACCGGCCGCTTCGCCCCGTTTCGGGGTCGTACACCTGTACCTGCCCAGCGATCCGGCGTGGCACCCCCGGCATGGCGTCGTTCTACAGGTCCGCATCGGTGCCGCGTGTCCGCCGTCCCGAGGATGTATCCGACCGCCCCGCCCGAGCCGTCGTCGATCACGAAGGCCTGCCGATCTGGGAGCGCTCCCGAAGGGCTCGGGAGAGAAAATCGTCGAACACGGCCGTGTTCCGTGTCGATCCGGACGGCAGCCGTTCGTATAGAGGGTGAGAGGCCGGTACGTCACCGGCGTCTCACCCGAGGAGGCACACCATGAAGCACTACCTGCTCAGCGTCGTCACACCGACCGACGGCGTGCCGCCCGCGCCCGCGGAGATGGAACGGATCATGCGGAACGTCGAGGGGTTCCACCGGGAGCTCCGGCAGGCCGGGGCCTGGGTCTTCGACGGCGGTCTGAGTGCGCCGGGCACGGCCACCGTCGTGCGGGCGAAGGACGGCGACACGGTGCTCACCGACGGACCGTACATCGAGGGGAAGGAGTATCTCGGCGGGCTCAGCATCATCAAGGCCCCCGATCTGGACGCCGGGCTCGACTGGGGCCGCAAGGCCGCGCTGGCGATCGGGCTCCCCATCGAGGTCCGCCCGTTCGAGGGTGAAGTGGAGGCCTGATGCCGGGCTCGCCGGGGCGGTCCGCCCCGAGCGGCGGACCGGACGAGCCGGCCCCGCCCGTCCGGGAGATCGCACGGCGAGTTCGGGCGACCGGCTGGTGCGCGAGGATCTCTGTGCGGAGGCGATTCGCCTGGGCCGGCTGCTGACTGCGGTCAACGGCTGACCGGGGCTGTCAGTCGTTGACCGCTGTCAGCAGCACCACGGCGTCCTCCAGCGCGAGCAGTCCGTGCCGCTCCTGCGGGATGGGGTGCAGCCGTCCGGGTGCCAGTTCCACATCGCCGGAGGCGGCCGTGAGCCGGACCGTGCCGCGCAGCACCTGGAGAGAGGCGGCGGGCGGGGCGTTGTGCTCGTCGAGCGCGGAGCCCGAGGTCAGCGCGATGACGGTCTGCCGCAGCGGATCCTCGTGGAGCAGGAGGTGGGCGCTGCGGCCGTGCGGGGAAGTGCGGGCTGCGGCCAGGTGCTCGTCGGCGAGGGCATTCAGATCATTCGGAGCGTCCATATGCCCTACTGTGCCGCAGCCCTCGTTCCCCCGCGATCCTGCCCATGGGCCCCGCCGGGCCCATGGGCAGGTGCGTCCGGTGTCCGGAGGTCAGGCCCGCAGCCACACCGCGGTGTCCTGCGGGAGCCTGCCCGCCCCGTCGAGCGGGCCGCTGGCCAGCAGCACCGCGGTGTGGCGGGGCAGCTCGGCCGCCTCGGCGGCCAGGTTGACCACGCAGACGAGCCCGTCGGTCCGGGCGAAGGAGAGCACTCCGGGCGCCGCGTCCAGCCAGGTCAGCCGGCGGATCCCGGGCTCTCCCGCCGTCCCGAACCCCGGTTCGCCGCGGCGCAGCCGCAGCGCCTCGCGGTACAGGGTGAGCATCGACTCCGGATCGTCGCTCTGCAGGTCGGCGGCGTAGGAGGACCAGTCGGCCGGCTGCGGGAGCCAGGGTTCGGCGGTGGCGCCGAATCCGGCGTACGGTCCCTGCGCCGACCAGGGCAGTGGTACCCGGCAGCCGTCGCGTCCGGGGTCGGTGCCGCCCTTGCGGAAGTGCATCGGGTCCTGGATGCGGTCCAGCGGGATGTCCACCTCCGGGAGGCCGAGTTCCTCGCCCTGGTAGAGGTAGGCCGCGCCCGGCAGGGCCAGCGAGAGCAGGGCGGCGGCGCGGGCACGGCGGGTGCCGAGGGCCAGGTCCGTGGGCGTGCCGAAGGTCTTCGCGTCGAAGTCGAAGCCGGTCTCGGCGCGGCCGTAGCGGGTGACGGTGCGGGTGACGTCGTGGTTGCACAGGACCCAGGTGGCGGGGGCGCCGACGGAGGCGTGCTCGGCGAGCGTGTCCTCGATGGCGGTCCGCAGCAGTCCGGCGTCCCAGGGGCAGGCCAGGAAGTTGAAGTTGAAAGCGGTGTGCAGTTCGTCGGGGCGCAGGTAGCGGGCGAACCGTTCGGTGTCGGGGAGCCAGACCTCGCCGACGAAGACGCCGCCGTACTCGTCGGCGATGGCGCGCCAGGAGCGGTAGACGGCGTGCAGTTCGTCGCGGTCGACGAAGGGGTGCGGGTCGCTGCCGGCGACGAAGTCGGGCAGTGCGGGGTCCTTGGCGAGCAGGGCCGCGGAGTCGATCCGTACGCCCGAGACGCCGCGTTCGAACCAGAAGCGCAGCACCTCCTCGTGTTCCTGGCGGACCGCCGGGTGCGCCCAGTTGAGGTCGGGCTGCTGGGTGGCGAAGAGGTGGAGGTACCACTCGCCGTCGTCCAGCCGGGTCCAGGGGGTGCCGCCGAATTCGGAGACCCAGTCGTTGGGCGGTGTCGCACCGTCCGGGCCGCGCCCCTTGCGGAAGTGGAAGAGGTCGCGTTCGGGGCTGCCGGAACCGGCTTCGAGGGCTGCCCGGAACCAGGCGTGCTGGTCGGAGACGTGGTTGGGCACGATGTCGATGATGGTGCGGATGCCGAGTTCGCGGGCTTCGGCGATCAGTTTCTCCGCCTCGGCCAGGGTCCCGAACGCGGGGTCGATGGTGCGGTAGTCGGCCACGTCGTAGCCGCCGTCGGCGAGCGGCGAAAGGTACCAGGGCGTGAACCAGAGTGCGTCCACGCCGAGTTCAACGAGGTAGGGCAGCCTGGCCCGTACCCCCGCGAGGTCGCCGGTGCCGTCACCGTCGCCATCGGCGAAGCTGCGTACATAGATCTGGTAGATGGCGGCGTCGCGCCACCAGTTCGCGGTGGCCTCGGACGGACGGTTGGCTGCCACGTGACGTTCCTTTCGGGCAGGTGGTACTCCGCCGCCGGCCCGCGTGCGGGGCAGGACGGTCGAGCCGGCGGCGGAGTGCTGAGGGGAGGGCGGCTGTGCGGGGTGTCCCCGGGCGGGGGCGGGCTCGGTCCTGAGGACCGCTCAGCCCTTGAGGCCACCCGCGGTCAGACCGCTCATGATGTTGCGCTGGAAGATCAGGAAGATGAGCAGCGTCGGGATGGACGCGATGGTGAGCGCGGCGATGAGTACGTTCTCCGGAACTCCGTTGGCCAGCGAGTAGATGCCCACGTTCAGGGTCTGCTTGCTCGGGTCGGGCAGGGTGAGCATGGGCCAGAGGAAGTCCTTCCACACCCCGACGACGGCGAAGATGGAGACGACGCCGAGGATCGGCCGGGAGATCGGCAGGACCACCGAGCGCAGGGTGCGCAGGGGGGATGCTCCGTCGATGGCGGCGGCGTCCAGGAGTTCTCTCGGGATGGAGTCGAAGAACCGCTTCAGCAGGAAGATGTTGAAGGCGTTGGTGACGGACGGGAGCCAGATCACCCACGGCGAGTTCAGCAGGTTGCGCTGGAAGATCGGCACGTCCAGGACGGTCAGGTACTGGGGTACGACCAGGACGGTGGCCGGGATCATCAGGGTGGCCAGCATCATGCCGAGGATGACCTTGCCGAACACCGGCCGCAGCTTGGACAGCGAGTAGGCGGCGGCGACGTCGAAGATCAGCTGGAAGGCGAGCGCGCCGAAGGCGTAGTACAGGGTGTTGAAGAGCAGCTTGGACAGGTCCATCACGGACCAGGCCCGGCTGTAGTTCTCCGTGTGGATCGAGCTGGGGAACGCCGTGGGCGGGCTCTGCACCACTTCCTGCGTGGTCTTGAGGCCGCCGGTGACCATCCAGTACAGCGGTCCGAGGAAGACCATCGTGAACAGGAGGATCACCGCGGCGAAGATGATCCAGTAGACGGCCTTGCCGCGTCCCCTGCCGAGCTGGGCCGGCGAGATCAGGGTGCGCTGGCGCGCGACGTCGGCGGGGCGCCGGTCCTTGCGCCGTGCGGCCTTGCGTACATCGCTCCCGCGCCGGGAGACAAGCGTGTTCGATGCCATGGTCGTGCTCCCGTCCTAGTCTTCGCTGCTGCGGCTCAGTCGTACGTACACCGCGGAGACTCCCGCGAGGACGACGAGCAGGACGAGGCCGAGTGCCGCCGCGCTGCCGTAGTTGTTGAAGTTGAAGGCGTATTGGTAGATGAGGTAGACGACGGTGGTGGTGGAGCCCTCGGGGCCGGCGCCGTTGGTGAGCAGGAAGGGCTCGGTGAAGACCTGCATCGTCGCGATGATCTGCATCAGCAGGAGCAGCGAGAGGATGAGCCGGGTCTGCGGGATGGTGACGTGCCAGACCTTGCGCAGCAGTCCGGCGCCGTCCAGTTCCGCCGCCTCGTACAGCTCACCGGGAATCCCCTGGAGTGCGGCCAGGTAGATCAGCGTCGCGCCGCCCATGTTCATCCAGGTCGCCGCGATGACAACCGAGAGCATGGCGGTGTCGGTGTCCTGGAGCCATTGCTGTGCGGGCAGATGGAAGATTTCCAGGATGCGGTTGAAGAGTCCGTAGCCGGGGTCGTAGAAGTACTTGAAGAGCAGTACGGAGGCGACCGGCGGCAGCATCACCGGGAGATAGACCAGCAGTCTCAGATATCCCTGTCCGTGCCGGAACTCGTTGAGCACGACGGCGACGACGAACGGGACGGCGAAGCCGAACACCAGCGCGAGCACCGTGAACAGCAGGGTGTTGCGCCAGGCCTGCCAGAACGCCGGGTCGTTGACGACGTAGGACAGGTTGGACCAGCCGGCCCAGGTGGTCTTGCCGTTCTCGGTCTTCTGGAAGGCCAGGATGAATTCCCGGACCATCGGATACCAGGAGAAGAACGAGAAGCAGAGCACCG
This sequence comes from Streptomyces sp. NPDC048671, assembly GCF_055587045.1. NCBI lineage: Bacteria > Bacillati > Actinomycetota > Actinomycetes > Kitasatosporales > Streptomycetaceae > Streptomyces > Streptomyces sp. NPDC048671. The sequence continues at coordinate 221,063 of NZ_JBVJHB010000011.1, forward strand.
CTCCGATCAGGAAGCCGTGCGCTGAGATATTGCGGCGCAGGACACGCAGGAACTCGTCGCGGGCGGAGTTCGGGCGGGTGGGTCCTGCGGGTCCGCGGTGTGGCCTGGTCGCCTTGCCGCTGGACAGAGTAGGGGCCGACATGGTGTCTCCTCGGTGCCGGTGAACTGAAGCGCAGTCGGACGGGTCCGGATGCGGGGCCGGGTCCGCGTGACCCGGCCCCGCGCGTCCGTTACTGGTTCGCCAGGACCTGGTTGACCTGCTGCTCGGCGGTGGAGAGCAGCTTGCCGATGTCGGCGCCCTTGTTGGTCAGGACACCGGACATGGCGTTGTCGAGGATCTTGTAGATCTCCTGCGCCTTCGGCGGCTCGGCCTTGCCCTGGACGGGGTTGTCCATGAATGCCTTGAAGTTCTCGATGGGCATCGACGCGTTGGTGGTGCGTGACGCGTCGTCCTTGGCCTTGCTGTCACCCAGGAAGAAGTTCGGCTGCGGCAGCCCGACGGGCAGCTTGTCGGCCTTGGTGCGGGCCCAGTCGAACTGGCCCTTGCCCGGGGTGAGGTTCTTGAAGTTCAGCCAGGCGACAGCGGCCTTGATCTGGTCGGGCGAGCTGCCCTTCTTGATCATGTAGTTGTTGCCGCCGAAGAGGGTGCCCTTGGCGCCGGGGATCGGGCCCAGGCCGAAGGTCTCGTACTCGGCGCCGAGCTGCTGCACCATGTACGCGATGTCGTCGGGGGCGGCGAGGAACATGCCGAGCTTGTCGGTGGATATCTGCTTCTGCAGATCGCCCCACTTCAGCAGCTGGGTCTTGCCCATGCTGTCGTCCTCCCAGCGCATGTCGTGCAGCTGCTGGAGGACCTGCTTGCCGGAGGCGTCGTTGAAGGCCGCCTTCTTGCCGGAGGCGTCCACGACGTCCCCGCCGAGGCCGTACTGGGTGGCGGCGAAGTGCCAGCCGCCGTTGTTGCCGGCGCTGTACTCGCCGAAGCCGGCGATGCCCTTGCCCAGAGCCGCGATCTTCTTCGCCGCGGTGCGGACCTCGTCCCAGGTGGCGGGCGGGGTGTTCGGGTCGAGACCGGCCTGCGTGAACAGCTTCCGGTTGATCATCAGGCCCATGGTGTAGTTGCTGGTCGGCAGTGCGTAGAGCTTGCCGTCCTTGCGGGCCACATCGATGACCTGGGGCTGGATCTCCTTGAGCGCGGGCACCGACTTGTCGTTGACGTAGGCGGAGATGTCCGTGGCCCCGTCGTTGTCCAGCACCTGCTGAAGGTCGGTGAAGTACGCGTAGAAGACGTCCGGCTGCGACTTCCCCTTCAGCATGGCCGTGAAGCGGGGAGGCTCCAGGCACTGCCCGGGGGTGGACTTTCCGTTGATCGTGACGTTCGGGTACGTCTTGTTGAACGTCTTGATGTCCTCGTTCCACTCACGCAGCTCCGCGGCCTTGGCCGCCGGCGGCATGCAGTCGATCGAGATCGTCACCTTCGCCTTCGGATCGAGCGGGGCCGACGGGTCGGACGAACCCTTGGATCCACTGTCCTTGTCACCGTTGTCGCTGCTGCTGCTCGTGCCGCAGGAGGCGAGAGCGGTCAAGGCGAGTGCGGTGACGAGGGCGGCCGCTGATGCACGGCTTGTACGGCGTGTGCGGCTGAACCCAGCACTTCTCATCGATGGTCCCCTTCGGGCATGAGCATGGAAGGCCCTCGGCCGGCTCTCTGCCGGGGCGAGGCACACTCAACCAGCGCCAACATGTGAACGCAATATCTCGCGCAGTTTTCGTAAAAGTTTGACAGTGCGTTGCATGCCCTGTGTGATGCACGACAGAGGCGTGCCACCCGGCTCCAGAGAGCCGAGACAGCACGCCAGGGGTGGTTCCGCATGGTTCGTGACCGGTCGACAGTTCCGTTCCTGCAAACTTCGCACGTGCGGACGCAAGGAATTTGCGCACCCCGGAACGCCGTCCGGCGGACCGGACGGCGTCCCTGTGCGCAAGGGCCGCTACGGGTTGATGTTGATCTTCATGGTGGAGGTCGTGTTCTTCACGTCCTGCGCGTTGCCGCTGAGCTTGAGGCCGTTGAAGGTGACCTCACCGACGGCGGGCCCCTGGCCGGCCTCCGGCATCTCGTTGGCCCACAGCCCGAAGCCGGACTTGGCGTCGAAGGCGTCCCCGCTCTTGCGGGCGCCGGAGATCGAGATGTCGGTCAGTACGGTGTCCTTGATCGGGAACTGCGGCTGTCCTCCCACGTAGTTGGTCTGGAACATGATGCCGCTGTACGTCGGGTCGACGATGTCGACGTTGTTGATCCGGATGCCCTGGAACACCTTGGAGGCGGAGAACAGCCAGATCCCGGGGAAGGTCTGCGTCCCCCAGAAGTGGCCGCCCGAGCGGATGACCGACACGTTCTCGATCGTCGTCGGTTCGGTCCCGAATCCGTTCATCGGGTAGCCGAAGTCCAGCGAGCTCACCGTGATGCCCGAGTAGACCAGGGTGTCCGCGATCAGGATGTTGCGGAAGGTGTTGTCGTAGCCGCCGTAGACGGCGACACCCGCCGCGCGCCACGTCAGGATCGAGGTGAGGTTCTCGTACACGTTGTTCTTCATGTCCGAGCCGCCGGAGTCGATCGCCGAGAACAGGGCGAAGCTGTCGTCACCCGTGGCACGGGACTCGTTGTTGACGACGTGGTTGTCCGTCGAGCCGTTGGTCATGTTGATGCCGTCGGCGAACGTGTCACGGATGCGGGAGTTCTTGATGGTGACGTTGTCGGTGTTCGCTCCCCAGTAGAGGCACACCGTGTGCTCGTTCCAGACGTTGTCGATGGTGATGTCCGAGACGTTGGAGAAGTCGAACACCTTGCCGGGTCCGTCGATGCGTGAGGTGTAGTTCCCGAAGTACGCGAAGTTCGCGAACGACGATCCGTTCGCACTGGCCTCGGCACGGAATCCGTTGTCGGTGTTCTCCTGGGACGCGGGTGCGTGGAACCTGGTGTACCAGGGACCGGCGCCGACGACCTTCACGGCCTTTCCGTAGACCTGGAACTTGCTCGCGGTGTCGTAGTCACCGGCCGGCAGGTAGACGCCGACCAGCTTGCCCGTGGTGTCCATCCGCACCTTGTCCAGGGCGTTCTGGACGTCCTGGTGGGTGAATCCGGCGGGCACGGTGTAGGCGGCCGGGTCCGGGTTGGCGATCTGGGACGCCTGCTCCAGGCTGACGAAGTCGATCGCGTAGGTGGAGGTGTTCGCGGTGTCCTTCTGCAGCCGGATCTTGCTGCCCGCCGGGACGGTCTTGCCCAGCATCACGTTCGCCTCGTCGTAGATGTGCCGCGGCGAACCCGAGCCCGGGGAGTTTCCGGGTCCGGTCTCGGCGCCGTACAGCCAGGCGTACTTCGAGGTGAGGTCGACCGCCTTGAGGAAGGTGCCGTCCACGTAGAGGTTCAGCGTGGAGTCGATGCCTCCGCCGCCCGCGGAGTCGGGGATGGAGAACCGGGTCACCAGGGTGTTGGTGCTCGCCCTGGTGGTGAACTCCACGTAGTTGCCGGTGCTGTTGAGGGTCACGGCCTTGCGGCCGGAAGCCTCGCCCGCGATGTCGCCGACGGTCCGGTTCGGGCCGACGACCTGGGCGCCGCCGCCGGTGACGCCGTCCTCGGCCTCGTACATGTCGTACGGCATGTCGGCGCCGCGGCCGACGAAGAGCGAGCTGGTGGAGGTGTTGTTCTCGCGCTTCACCGGGAGTTCGTTGGCGTCGTCCGCGATCACCGTCTTCACGGTGTACGAGCCGTTGGCCGCCGTCCAGCTGCCCAGGTTCACCGGGGCGCTGGTGGCGCCCGCGGCGATGGCCCCGGTGTAGGTGCCGGTGAGGGTCTTCACCGTGGCGCCCTTGGAGTCGAGCAGGTTCAGCGTGATGGCGTGGCCGCCCGCAGCGGACGCCACCGTGCCCTGGTTCTTGATGGCGACGGAGAAGGTGACGTTCTGCCCGTTGGACGGGGCGGACGGGGAGGTGCTGACCCCGGTCGCCACCAGGTCCGAGCTGGCGACCGGCTTGACGACCAGGGCGGTGGTGCTGGTGTAGGTGTTGTCGGTCTCGTTCTGCTCGATGACCTCGTTCGCCGGGTCGGCGACGGCACTGAGTTCGTAGCTGCCCGCGTCACGCGGTCCGATCTCCGCACTGACCTGGGTGGAGGCCCCGGCGGCCAGCGCGCCCACGGACGCGGTGGCGACCTTGGAACCGCCGAGCCGGAATTCGAGCTTGCTCGCCGGCGCCGCGACCGAACCGCTGTTGCGCACCGTCGCGGTCAGCGTGATCGGGTCCGACTCGACGGGCGCGGCGGGAGCCGCGGTCACCGAGCTGACCTGGAGGTTCGGGTTGGGTGCCGGAGCGCCCAGGACCTGGAACTCCGCGACCTGACCGGCGCTGGAGCCGGTGTTGGAGTTGAACTTGAGCTGGACGTCGGCGACCCGGCCGCTGACCGGAATGGTCACCGCGTTGCCGCCGGCCGGGCTGAACGCGTAGTCCTTGGCCGCGACCAGACTGGTGAAGGCCGAGGCGCTCTGCTCACGTCCGAGCACCTGGATGTTCTGGGTCCTGGCCCCCCAGCTGCTGTCCGGGTTGAGCTTGACGACGACGCTGTCGGTCTCGGCGTTGGCGCCCAGCTTGACCGTCAGGGTGTTCGGGTAGCTGCCCCCGGCACCCTCCCAGTAGGTGGTCAGGCTGTTGTCGTTGGCGTTCTCCGCGACGAACGTGTGGACCACGGACGAGGCGGTGATGGGCTTGCCGATCGCGAGGTTGGAGGCCGCGCTCGTGCTGCCGTTGCGGGTGACGGTGTTGCTGTCGCCCGACACATTGCCCGCCGCGTCCTTGGCGCGGACGGTGTAGGAGACCGTGGTGGCGGCGGACTGGGTGTCGGTGTAGGTGGTGACATCGCCCGCGACGCTCTTGCGCAGCACGTTGTTGGCGTAGATGTCGTACCCGGTGACGCCCTTGTTGTCGGTGGAGGCCTGCCAGACCAGCTTGATCTGCCCGGCGGACGGCTCGGTGAAGCTCAGGTTGCCCGGTGCGGTAGGCGCCTGGGTGTCACCCGAATCCCCGGTACGGGTCACGGTGTTGCTGTTCGCCGAGACGTTGCCCGCCGCGTCCTTGGCGCGCACGTAGTACGACACGGTGGCGCCGGCCGGACGGGTGTCGGTGAACGTGGTGACGTTGCCGGCCACGCTGGTGAGCAGCGTGTTGTCGGCGTAGATGTCGTAGCCGGTGACGGCGGTGTCGTCCGTCGACGCCTTCCAGGTCAGCTTGATCTGCCCGGTGGCCGGTTCGGTGTACGCCAGTTGTGCCGGCGCGGTCGGCGCCTGGGTGTCACCGGACTCGGGGCCGTAGATCTCCAGCTCGGAGACCTGGGCGCCCGGCTGGACGGAGTTGGCGGAGACGAGGACGCGTACGTAGCGCGTGGTCGTGGCGTCGAAGGTGATCGTCGCCGACTCGCCGGCCGTCGGGCTGAAGGTGTACGCCTTGGACTGCGTCAGGTCGGTGAAGTCCGAGCCGTTGGCGCTGCCCTGGATCTTCAGCGTCTGGCTGCGGGACTCCCAGCCGTCCGGCAGGCGCAGCACCACCCGGTCCACCCGTACCGATGACCCGAGATCCGCCTGGAGCCACTGCGGCAGGTCGCCGTTGCGGCTCTCCCAGTAGCTGGCCGGGTTGCCGTCGTTGGCCTGGGCGGCGGTGTACGTCTGGGTGTAGCTGCTGGCCGTCAGCGTACGGCCGGCGGCCAGGTTCACCGACGACTCGGCCGCCGCGCGGACCTCCAGCTCGGCGAGCTGGCCGTTCTTCGCGACGGTGTTCGCGGTGATGCTCGCCCGTACGAACCGGGCCTGGGTGGCCGGGAAACCGATGGTCACCTTGTTGGAGCTGCCCGGTGCGAACGTGTAGGCGGCCGAGGTCTTCAGCGTCGAGAAGCTGGTGCCGTCGGCGCTGCCCTGAAGTGACAGGGTCTGCCGGCGGCTCTTCCAGTCGGCGGGAAGCTTCAGGGTGACCTGGTCGATGCGGGTGACCTTGCCCAGGTCGCTCTGCACCCACTGGGGCAGGGCGCTGCTCGCCCCCTCCCAGTACGTCGACTGGTCACCGTCGGCGATGTTCCCCGCGGCTTTCCCGCTGCCGGCGCTGCTCGCGGCCGTCTTCTGGTCGGCGGCGATGTTCGGGCCGCCGGCCGCCGAGGCGTTGAGTGCCGGCCAGCCGATCATCAGCAGGCTGGTGGTGACAGTGGCGGAAAGGACCCGCCATCTCCAGCGTTGCGGTCTCATATGTCCCCGATCTTCGGCCTCGGCGCAGGGCGCGTCGAAGGCGCGGCTCTTTCTGCGTACCTGCTGGGGCATGATTTCCTGCACCCACAGGATGGACTTTTGCGTATTGCAGTCAGAGAGTTGCAGAGAATTGACGGGGAGTCCACTGTCCCGGCAGAACCTGAAACGTAAACGGACTCCCCCGCACCGCCTCAACTGCCGTGACAAATAAGGCAATAGATGGCGCATCGACGAGATCGCAAACGGCCTGCAATTTACGCAAAAGATTTGCGTAAAAGTGAAAGGCGCTGAAAGGTGCCAGCTCGGACGGGGAGAAGGGGCCGGGAGGAGCGGCTCAATCTATACAGGTGAAACTGTACAACTCAGGCTGTGCGTTCTACGGTGGAGCGCATGAACGAGAGCCCGCGCACGTCACCCTCAGCGGTTCAGGCCTCGCGAGAGGTCCGTACGGTCATCGGCCGACTGCGCCGCCGCATCCTGAACGCCGCCGAAGCCGAGGACATCACCTTCGGGCAGGAGTCCGTGCTGACGCGTCTGTCCGGCAAGCCCGGCGTCACGGCCAGTCAGCTCGCCTCGGCCGAGGGCGTGCGCCACCAGTCGATGACGGCGACGGTCGCATCGCTGACCGCCCTGGGGCTCGTGGAACGACGGCCGGACCCCGCTGACGGGCGCCGTCTGCTGATCGCGCTGACAGAGGAGGGGCGCCGGCGGGTGGCGGAGGGACGGCAGGCCCGGCAGGAATGGCTCGCCGGTGAGTTCCAGGAGAAGTGCACGGAGGAGGAACGGCGGGCCGTGATCGCCGCCATGGCCGTACTGGAGCGCCTCACTCATGACTGACCGCACAACAGCGAGTCGGGGCGGGACGGCGACGGCGGGCTTCGACCGGCGGCTGCTGCCGCCGATGGTGCTGGGCTCGGTCCTGAACCCGATCAACTCGACGATCATCGCCGTCACACTCATACCCATCGGCGACGCGCTGGGCGCGCCGCCCTCCCGGACCGCGTGGCTGGTCTCGGCCCTCTACCTGGCCACCGCGCTAGGGCAGCCCGTCATGGGCCGGCTCATCGACATCTTCGGGCCGCGCAGGCTCTTCCTCGTCAGCACGAGCCTGGTCGGGGTCGCCGGTGTCGTCGGCACCCTGGCGCCGAACCTGGGGGTGCTGATCGCCTCTCGCGTCCTGCTCGGGTTCGGCACCTGCGCCGGGTATCCCGCCGCGATGGCGCTGGTGCGCAGCGAGGCCGAGCGCACCGGGCAGGACAGCCCCGGTGGGGTGCTGACCGCCCTGGCCGTCGCCAACCAGACCATCGCGGTGCTCGGCCCGCTGCTGGGCGGTCTGCTGATCGGGCTGGGCGGCTGGCGCAGCACCTTCGCGCTGAACGTGCCGCTCGCCGCCGTGGCCGTGCTGCTCGGGCTGCTCCGGCTCCCCAAGGAGGCCGGCACCGGGGAGTCCCCGCAGCGTGGGCGCCTCGCCGCCCAGCTCGACCTGCCCGGGATGGCACTGTTCGCCGCGATGCTCGTCTCCCTGCTGCTGTTCCTGATGAACCTGCATCTGCGCGACTGGTACCTGCTGGTGATCACCGCCGCCGCGAGCGCCGCTTTCGCGGCGCGGGAGCTACGGGCCCCCACCCCGTTCATCAACCTGCGGGTGCTGGGCGGCAACACGCCGCTGCTGGCCACCTACGGGCGCGCGCTGGTCGCCTACATCGTCTCCTACGCCTTCCTCTACGGGTTCACCCAGTGGACGGAGGAGGGCTTCGGGCTCTCGCCCTTCCACGCCGGGCTGGTGCAGATCCCCATGTTCCTGGTGGCCATCGGTGTCTCGATCGTCACGGGGCGGCGCAAGGGTGTGCGCGGCAAACTGATCGTCGGCGGGCTCGGCCAGATCGCCGCCTGTGCGGTGATGCTGACGCTCACCGGGGACAGCCCCGTGTGGACGCTGGTCCTCGTCGCCCTGATATTCGGCATCCCGCAGGGGCTGAACAGCCTGGCCCTGCAGAACTCGGTCTACTTCCAGGCCGATCCCGAGCGCACCGCGTCCTCGGCCGGGCTGCTGCGCACCTTCGCCTACGTCGGCTCGATGGTCGCCTCCTCCAGCGCGGCCGCCTCCTTCGGTCAGCGCGCGGACACCGGCGGCATGCACCACCTCGTCTGGTTCATGCTCGGCGCGGGCGTGCTCTACCTGCTGCTGACCGTCTTCGACCGCACGCTCGGCCGCGCGACGGAACGGGACGCCTCGGCCGATGCGCCGCAAGCCGCGTAGCCCACCCGGGACTTCGCCCGGCGAGCACGCCCGACGCCCGACGCCCGACGCCCGCTCCGGCTCGCTGCCGCCCCACCTCTTCACCGCCGACGACCCTGGCGCCGCCATCCACCCCGACGCCGCCCCGGCGGAGGGCGAGATCGTCGTCCACAAGAACCGCGTCAGCGCCTTCGCCGGGAACAGCCTCCAGCAGATCCTGGCCGCCCAGGACATCGGTCATCTCGTCCTGGCCGGCATCTCCACGGGCGGCATCGCCCTGTCGACCGCGCTTCAGGCGGCCGACCTCGACTACCGGGTCACCGTCCTGTCCGACGCCTGCGCCGACCCCAGCCCCGCGCTGCACCACACGCTCGTGAACGACCTCCTCGCCCGCCGCTGCGAGGTCGCCACCGCCGCGGAATGGGCCCTCACCCTCGACACCGCCTCATAGGCGTTCGCGACACCTCACCCGGACGGGGCCCAGCGGTATCTGACGTCCGGCTCCCCCTCCTCGTTGCGGCTGCCGTCGTTGAACCCGACCGCGGTGAAGCCGTGCCGCTCGTAGAAGGCGCGGGCACCGGCATTGCGCTGGAAGGCATAGAGGGCGAGCCCCCCGGGACTGTGCTCCCTGGCCTTCGCCAGCAGCAGGGTCCCGATGCCCCGGCGTTGTGCACCGGGGCTGAGATAGAGCTGTTCGAGCTCCTCGCCGTCGACCGAGACGAAGCCGACGATCTCAGCCCCGCCTCCCTCCTCGTGGAGTTCGGCCACCCAGACATCCGTGTCGGGCAGCACGACGTGGGTCATCCAGCCGAGCGTGGCCTCGTCGCTGTGCACTCTGGGCAGGTACGGCATGGCGGCGGCCCGGGAGGCGAGGAGGAGCCGGGTGAGGGGGCCCGCATCGTCGGCGCGGGCGTCCCGCAGCCGTACGGTGCCGAGTTGCGGGCGGTTGTCCGAAGCCATCCGGTGTCTCCTGTTCGAAGGACGGTGGCCGAAAAGCCCGCCGCACCTCATGCGCCACGGTGACCTGTCCACCTGTGATCGAACGTACGTCTCCACCGGCCCGGATCTCCATAGAATATGAGCGACCGCTCCGCCGTTGACGACCGCTCACGGCAACCGCTCCGGCCGAGGGAAGACGTAACGGTGTACCAGCCCGACGAGTTCGCACTCACCGAGACCGGCTACCGGGGCCCACCGCCCTCCTGGGCCCCCGGCAGCCCCGCGCTGTGGATCGTGGACGCGCAGCGGGAGGGCGAGCGGGCGCAGCGGCTCGCCCCGGGGATCCTCGACGCGGAGGAGCTCGGGCGGGCCGGGAGTCTGGTCGTCGAGGCCGACCGCCTCTGCTTCGTCGCCTCGCACGTGGCGCTGCGGATGCTGCTGGGGGCCCGGCTGGGCATCGCCCCCGGCGCCGTGCGCCTGACGCGGGAACCGTGCCCGTCCTGCGGCAAGCCGCACGGCCGTCCCGCGACCGGTGGCGGTGTGCACTTCTCCCTCTCGCACACCCGGGGCGTCGCGCTGCTGGCGTTCGCGGACGAGCCGGTGGGGGTGGACGTGGAGCGCACCCCCAAGGCCAGGACCGTGTCGGAGATCGGGGACCAGCTGCATCCGGCGGAGCGCCGGGAACTGGCGGAGCTGCCCGAGGTACAGCGGCCGGCCGCGTTCCTGCGGGCCTGGACCCGCAAGGAGGCGTACCTGAAGGGCAAGGGGATCGGCCTGGCCGGCGGCCTCGCGCACGACCACATGGGCACCGGCCCCCGTCCGCAGCCGGGCCCGCCGGGCTGGACCGTCACCGATGTCGCGGTCCCCGCCGGATACGCGGCGGCGGTCGCCGTCCGCACGGCGGGGCGGCCGCCCGCCCACGACGGCGACCGGTGAAAATGACCCGGCGGGCAGATCGCAACGACCGACCGATACGGAGGAGTGGCAGATGCCGCACACACGAGCCGGACAGCAGGCGCGCCCCGAGGACCTGACCGATGTGGCACGGCTGGTGACGGCGTACTACACGCTGCACCCCGATCCGGCCGAGGCCGGGCAGCGCGTGGCGTTCGGCACCTCGGGGCACCGGGGGTCATCCACGGCCACCGCGTTCAACGAGGACCACATCGCCGCGACGAGCCAGGCCATCAGCGAGTACCGGGCCCGGCAGGGCACGGACGGGCCGCTCTTCCTCGGGGCCGACACCCACGCGCTGTCGGAGCCCGCGCGGGTCACCGCCCTCGAAGTGTTCGCGGCGAACGACGTGGCCGTGCTCATCGACTCGGCCGACGGCTACACCCCGACGCCCGCGGTCTCGCACGCCGTCCTCACGTACAACCGCGGCCGTACGTCGCATCTCGCCGACGGTGTGGTGGTCACCCCGTCCCACAACCCGCCCGGCGACGGCGGGTTCAAGTACAACCCGCCGAACGGCGGTCCGGCCGGGTCCGGGGCGACCGGCTGGATCCAGGACCGGGCCAACGAGATCATCGCGGGCGGTCTCAAGGACGTGCGCCGGATGACCCGCGTCCGCGCGCTGGCGGCGGCGTCGACCGGAACGTACGACTTCCTGGGCAGCTACGTGGCGGACCTTCCCTCCGTGCTCGACCTCGACGCCGTGCGAGAGGCCGGCGTACGGATCGGCGCCGACCCGCTGGGCGGGGCGTCGGTCGCGTACTGGGGCCGCATCGCCGAACAGCACCGGCTCGACCTGACCGTGGTCAATCCGCTCACCGACCCCACCTGGCGGTTCATGACGCTGGACTGGGACGGCAAGATCCGGATGGACTGCTCGTCGCCGTACGCGATGGCCTCACTGATCGGCCGTCGCGACCGCTACGACATCGCCACCGGCAACGACGCCGACGCGGACCGGCACGGCATCGTCACCCCCGACGCGGGCCTGATGAACCCGAACCACTACCTCGCCGTCGCCATCGACTACCTGTACACGCACCGGGACCGGTGGCCCACCGGGGCGGGCGTCGGCAAGACGCTGGTGTCGTCCGGAATGATCGACCGGGTCGCCGCCGATATCGGCCGGGAACTGGTCGAGGTTCCGGTCGGGTTCAAGTGGTTCGTGGACGGCCTGGCCGACGGGTCGCTCGGGTTCGGCGGCGAGGAGTCGGCCGGGGCCTCCTTCCTGCGCCGGGACGGATCGGTCTGGACGACGGACAAGGACGGCATCCTTCTCGCGCTGCTCGCCTCCGAGATCCTCGCGGTGACGGGCGATTCGCCGTCCGAGCGCTACGCCGCGCTGACCTCGCGGTTCGGTGAGCCGGCGTACGCCAGGATCGACGCCCCGGCGGACCGCGAGCAGAAGGCGGTGCTGGCGCGGCTCTCCCCCGAGCAGGTCAGCGCCGACACCCTCGCCGGTGAACCGGTCACGGCCGTGCTCACCTCGGCGCCGGGCAACGGGGAGGCGATCGGCGGTATCAAGGTGACGACGGAGAACGCCTGGTTCGCCGCCCGGCCCTCGGGCACCGAGGACGTCTACAAGATCTACGCCGAGTCCTTCCTCGGCGCCGACCACCTGGGCCGGGTCCAGGAGGAGGCCAAGGCCGTCGTCTCGGCGGCCCTGGACGCCTGACGCGGTACGAGCGGAAGGGCCGCGTCCCCGGCGGACCGACGCCGGGGACGGGGCCCTTCCGCCCTGTCAGGGAGTCGACACCTTCGGCCGCTCACGTGCGGCACAGGCGTCGTCGCGGTCACCGGCCGAACGGTGGCCTGGTCGCCATGGAGATCTGCGACACGGTCGGGGATCTTGAACATGATCGATCCGTTCGTCTGGCCCCGCTCCGCTTGCAGAACAGGCGTGTTGGGCTGATGACGCCCCACCCTGCCGCCGACGGACACCACTACTCCCCCACCCTTTGATTACAACTCCATCACCACCGGAACATCATGCCCTCCTGCCGCATATCGCACCGCTACGGTCATGCCTCCACGAACCACCCTTGGGGGACAACTTGAACACCCGCGCACTTGCCGCCGCCCTCGGCTGTCTGGCCACCGTCACTCTGGTTGGCTGCGACCCGGACACTACGAGTCAGCCCGCCACTCCGGCGTCGACCGCTGCCGCTTCCACCCCTACGCCTGCGGCCGAGGATGACAAGCCCGTCGAACGCAAGACGGTCGCGAACTTCATCGGCATGGGCCTCCAGTCCGCGCAGGACAAGGCGCAGGCCGACGGGTTCTACCTCCTGAAGTCTCACGACAGTGCCGGCCGGGATCGGATGCAGGCGTTCGACCGTAACTGGAAGGTGTGCTCGCAGAACTACGCGGCCGGTAAGACGATCCCCGCGGACACGAAGCTCGACTTCGGGGCTGTGAAGCTCGATGAGAGCTGCCCGGCGAAGGACCAGAAGAAGCCGGAGGTCGAGGGCGGCAAGATGCCGAACCTGTCGGGCAAATCCGTGAAGGCTGCCCGTGGCGCACTCGACTCAGGTACGTCGATCACCGTGACCGATGCCGGCCAGGACCGCATGGTGCTGCTGGAGAGCAACTGGCAGGTGTGTACCCAGTCCCCGAGCCCGGGGACTTCCCTCAACGGCCGGCCGGTCGAGCTGACTGCGGTGAAGTACGAGGAGACCTGTCCGTAGGACGCCGAGGCCCCGCCGCCCGCCCGCTCGGGCTGCGGGGCTCAGATGACCGGCGCCATCGCGAAAGCGTCTAGGGAGTCGACACCTTCGGCCGCGGCGCCGTCGCCATCCCGGCGCCGATGTGGAAGCTCGGGTGCGGCGGCTGGTTGTACGCGGTGTTCTGCCAGGCCAGAGCCGTGCGGTAGGTGGTGTCGTGGAGCAGTGCGGTGATCTTCGTGCCGGTCTCGTACGGCGTGGAGTAGATCCGTAGCGCGGTGTTGTCGGTGGTCGGCCAGACCACTTCCTCGCGCCAGTCACCGAACAGGTCGCCCGAGATCGCGGGGGTGGCCTTGGTGCCGTTGTCGAAGGTCCAGCGCCGGGTGAAGGTGACCTCACCCGTTCGGCGCTGCTCGGTGGCGGGCGGGGCGGCGCGTACGCAGGCTGTCCCGAAAGCTGCCGATTCGCTGGGGTGGCGGAGCCCGATGGGGGTGCGACGTGTCGGACGCCGGTGGAGCGGTCCCAGGGACGACCACGGGCGATGTCATGGCGACGGCGCTCCTGGACGCCCTGTTCCACCAGTCCGCGGTGGGCCTGCACGTCCTGGACACGGAGCTGCGGGTCGAGCGCGTCAACACCCTGTCCGACGCGGTCGACGCCGAGCAGCTCGTGGGACTGCACTTCACCGAGGCGTACCGGCTCGATGACCCGGACGAGGCGGAACGGCTGCTGCACCAGGTGCTGGAGAGCGGCATGCCCGTGCTCGACCGGGTCATCCGGGGGCGGCTCGCCCAGGCGCCCGGTCCCAGCCACAGCCTGCGGGTCACCCTCCACCGGCTGGACGACCCCGGGGGGCGGCCCCTCGGGGTGCTGGCGGCGGTCATCGACGTCAACGAACGGGAGAAGGCGCGCGCACGGGAGGACTGCCTGACGGCCGTGCGCAGGGAGGTCGGCCACTCCCTCGATGTGGCGGCGACCTGCGAGGGCCTGGTCGCGGCGCTGGTGCCGCGGTTCGCCGGCTTCGCCGTGGTCGAGGTGGTGGACGAGGTCCTGCGTGGTTCGTCCCCTCCGCTCAGTCCGCTGGGACCCGATGTGCCGGTGCGCCGCGCGGCGCACCGGGGGCCCGGCGGCGACGGCATGGCCGGGGACATGCGGCGGCTGCCCGGCCGTACGCCGTTCGCGCTCGCCGTCACGGATCTGCGCCCCCGGCTGTCCGCGCTCGGCCCGGACACCCCGTGGCTGGCCGCGGATCCGGACAGCGCGCGGCTGGTCGAGGTGTCCGGGGCCCACTCCCTGATCGTGGTCCCGATGAAGCTTCACGGCGCCGTGCTCGGACTGGTGAGTCTCTACCGGTTCCGTGGTGTCGAGCCGTACGACGAGAACGACCTCGCCCTCGCCCTGACGGCGGCCGCCCATGCCGCGCTGAGCATCGAGAACGCGTGGCGCTACGAGCGCGACCACGTGATCGCGTCGACCGTCCAGCGCCGGCTGCTCCCCCAGCGCGAAGGGGCCCGGATCGCCGTCGAGACCGCGCATGTGCTGCTTCCGGGGCGCAACAGCGGCTGCTGGTTCGACACCATCGGGCTGTCCGGTGCGCGTACCGCGCTGATCATCGGCGATGTCGAGGGGCACGGGCTGCAGACGGCCATCACCATGGGGCAGCTGCGCACGGTCATCCATGCGCTGGCCGGCCTCGATCTGGAGCCGGACGAGCTGCTGTCCCGGCTCAACACGACGGCCGACCGGCTGGCGGAGGAGCGCAGGTCGCTGCCGCCCGGCGACTCGCTGCACAGTCAGCCCCTGACGGCGACCTGCATGTACGCGGTCTACGACCCGTTCACCGGGACCTGCACCGTGGCTCGGGCGGGGCATCCGGCGCCGGTCGTCGTCGCGCCCGACGGCAGCCCGGTCGTCCTCGACGTACCGAAGGGCCCGCCGCTCTTCTCCGGGGACAGCGCCCCCTTCGCCACGGCGACGATCGAGCTCGACGAAGGCAGTGTGCTGGCCTTCCTCACCGGTTCGCTGCTGCCGGACGCCGGGTCCGTGGCCAGGGTGCGGGACGCGCTCGCCCATCCGGACCGCCGCCTGCGGCAGCTGTGCGACG
This sequence comes from Streptomyces sp. NPDC048671, assembly GCF_055587045.1. NCBI lineage: Bacteria > Bacillati > Actinomycetota > Actinomycetes > Kitasatosporales > Streptomycetaceae > Streptomyces > Streptomyces sp. NPDC048671. Next base: position 236,240 of record NZ_JBVJHB010000011.1, read on the forward strand.
CCATCGTCTACAGCCTGCCCCCCGATGCCCGTCCCGACGGCGCCGCGCTGCTCCTCGCCAGGACCGGTGTGGTTCCGCCCGAACGGGTCGCGACCTGGGAACTGGCCCATGACCGGACCACGCCGGCCATCGCCCGTACGCTCGTCCGGGACCGGCTCGAAGGGTGGAACCTCGACGAGGAGACGATCGAGGCGACCGAGCTGATCGTGAGCGAGCTGATCACCAACGCGGTCCGCTACGGAACCCCGCCGCTGCACCTGCGCCTCCTGCTGGACCGCACCCTCACCTGCGAGGTCCACGACACCAGCCCGCTGGCGCCCCACCTGCGCCACGCGCGCACCGTGGACGAGGGCGGCCGCGGCCTGTTCATCGTGTCGCAGCTCGCCACGCACTGGGGCACCCGGTACCGCGCCGACGGCAAGGCCCTGTGGACCGAACAGGAGATCCCGGCCCCCGACGGCTGATCCTGACGGGCCCGGAAGCCGTCAAGTACACCGGTCCGGAGGGTTGTTGACACGGGTGCGGCGCACCGCGGCCGGGTGGGCCGTGGTGCGCCGCGGTCAGGAAGCCGGCAGCGGCCCCGGGTTCGGGGGGCGGCCGTCAGCGGTCAGCGGCGGCCCCCGTGGTGGCGGCCCCAGGACTTCGAGTCGACCTTGTGGCCTCGTGCGTCCTTGAGGGTCGCCGTGTCGCTGTTGTCCCAGACGTAGCGGCGGAGGTCCTGGTAGACATCGTGGCTGTTGTCGCGGCCGGCACCGGTGTGCACGCGCACCGAGGAGCGGCCGGCCAGACGGAGATCGAAGCGGTAGGTGCGGTGGCTCTCGTCACTCAGGGTCCAGCCGCGCAGGTTGACCGGTCCGCGGCCGGTGTTGGTGACGGTGACCCATTCACCGTTCAGGCTCCGGTTCGAGCCGTCGTCGCGGCCGGGGCTGTCGTACTGGATCTTGCCCAGGACGACGGCCGAGCGCGGGGCCGGCTTGCTGTGGCCCCGGCCGTGGTCGTGGCCGCGGCCGTCCGCGGTCGCCGGAAGAGCGGCGGCGGCCAGGAGTGCGCCGGAAGCGAGAACGGTGGCGGTGATCCGCCGTGCGGAACGGGACATGAAGACCCCTCGGATGCGGGCCCGGACTGTGCGGTCCGGGCGTTGTTCGGCCCCGGCGTGCTGCCGGGAAGGCACACTGTGGCCCCGTTGCCCGTTCCGTGGACACCGCCCTGATACGTGTTACGAAGTGCGGACATTTCCGTCACACACGGCTGTGGGCGCCATCCACCGAACCCTCCGGGTACCTGCCGATCCCTGTCCGCCGCATCCAGCCGTACGGCGCCGGGTTGACGGGGTCGGCGCCCCGGTGCCCCCGCCGGCGCGGGCCCGCGCGGACCCCTCGGATCCGGGCCCGGAGTCTGTAACAGCCGCCGCACCGCCGGACCTGAACACCCGTTCCGTTACCCCGGGAAAGGACGTACGGAGGTTCACTCGAACACCGGGCGAAGCGAGTGGCCGAGTGGCGGGGCGAGCAGTGGATCAAGGTTCGGGCCGTTGCGGGGGCCCCAGGCGCGGACGTGTCCCCCGCCCTTCATGGCGCGGCCGGTGCGGCCGCATCGGCGGGGCGCCTCCCGGACCAGCCGAGCAGGACCACCGAGCACACGGCGGCGAACGCGCACCAGGTCGAGACGAACTCCAGCCGCCACAGGGCGGCGCAGACCGCGGCCCCGGTCGCGGCCAGCGCCCCGAGACCCCGCAGCCACCGGTCGCCGGAGAGCAGCAGCGATCCGACGGTGGCCAGGAGGTAGCCCGCGACGACCAGCCCCGGACGCGGCAGGTCGAGCACATAGCCGAGGGTGTGCCCCCTGATGTGCGCGGTCACGGGCCGGACGGCCAGGCCGTAACCGAGAGCGGCGGACGTCGCGGCTCCGGCCGCCAGCGGCACCAGCAGCCGACGCCGGGCGTTCGGCGGCGCCGCGCACAGGACGCCCACCGGCACCCACAGCGCCAGCAGGGGCAGCGCGATGACGGCCCAGGCCACGGTCGCCGGGCCGGTGCCGCCGTCGGCGCGCCACACCGCGGACTCGATGATCTGGTGGGCGCCCAGCAGCAGCGGGAGCGCGGCGAGCGGCAGGTCCCGGGCCCGGCGCGTCCTGAGGACACAGGCCGCGCCGATCACCGCGACGGCGGTGCCGGCGACCAGATCGGCGTTCGCGCTCCAGCACATGACGCCACCCGGGGGTCTCTCGTTCGCGTGAACCGGTCTCCTCCCGGTCACGCTACGGCCCCTCCGGCGGGCACGAGCCGTGACACGGCTGGCGTGCGACGGCCCCTCCGGCGGGCACGGGCCATGACACGGCTGCCGTGCGGCAGGCTCAGGCCGTCGCGTCCGACCAGGCGTACGGCGGCGGCAGCGGCCCGTCCGCGGGCCCCGCGCCGGCCTCTCCGAGTTCGCGGTCGGCCACGCTCATCAGCTGGGCCGCCACATCGCGCATCGCGCGGCTCGCCGCGAGTTCGTCACCGATGGTGGGAACGTCCGGGTCCCGCGGACTACAGCGGGCGACCCCGTGACCGGTGAGTTTCGCCGTGCCGGTGTCGAGCACCGCCTCCGCCTTCGTCGCGCCGTCCTGCGCGGACAGATCGACGTGGACCGTCCACTCCAAGGTCCGGTTCATCGCACACCTCCCGGCCCGCGCCGGCCGCCATGCGACGCCGCCACACGGGCTCACTCCCAGCATCCACCCAACCGGGACGCTCCGCGCGTTCCGGCCGCCGGGGACGGCTCGGACTGCGCGGATCACCGCACCGAAATAGGATGAGGGAAGCCGCGTCCGGAGCAGCCGGCATGCGGCACGTACCGGATCGGAAGCTTTGACCTCCCGGATCGTCCCGCCACGACCGACCCTGTGGTGCGGCTCGCCACCACACGCACTGGGGAGCGGCCCATGAACCGGCGTCGTCCTCCCCGATCGGCCAGTGCCGAGGAACTGCTGACCACGCTCCAGCACCTCACCTCCCGGGCACGCCGCGAGGTGGAGCTGCATCAGGCGCGGGTGGAGCTCGCCGAGGCCCTTCAGCGGGAGATGCTCCCCTCGTCCCTGCCCGACCTGCCTGGTCTGCAGACCGCCGCCCGTTACACGCCCGCGCGCAGCGGTCTGGACATCGGGGGCGACTGGTACGACGGTTTCCGGCTCCCGGACGGTTCACTCGCCTTCGCCATCGGGGACGTACAGGGACACGACGTCGAGGCGGCCGCCTTCATGGGCCAGATCCGGATCGCGATGCGCGCCCTGGCCGTCACCGCGTCCGATCCGGGCGAAGTGGTGCGGCGGACCAATGACCTGCTGCTGTCCGTGGACTCCGGTCTGCTCGCCACCTGCACCTTCGTCCGGATGGACCCGCTCACCCGGGAGCTCCAGAGTGCCCGAGCGGGTCATGTCGCCGCGGTGTGGGCCACGGCGGACGGACAGTCGGGCACCACCGAGGACGAGGGCGGTCTGCCGCTCGGCATCCAGACCGGCGAGGAGTACCCGGTCACCACCCGGCGCCTCACGACGGCCGGGGCCTTCGTACTGCTCACCGACGGAGTGATCGAGGGGCCGTCCTACTCCATCGACGAGGGGCTGGACTCGGTGGTCCGCCTGGTGCGCTCCCGGGTCTGCGACGACGCGGACGAGCTGGCCGACGCGATCCTGGGAGCGGCTGAGCGTACCGGGCACGAGGACGACGCCGCGGTGCTCGTCCTGCGTCACGACGCGTTTCCCGCCGCCCCTGGATGACACCGCGATCCGGACCGGTGCGTGTCACGCAGCCACCTCCAGCCGGGGCCGGTGTCTGATGAGAACCGTGATCCGCAGCGAGGAGTACCGGCGCAGGGCGGTGGCACTCCTGCGCATCCTGGCAGTCGCCGCCGCCTACTACCTGGCCGGAGGCCTGGGGCTTCTGAGGCAGGTGACCGTGCACGGCGCGGTGGTCACACCGCTCTGGCCGCCGACCGGGATCGCCCTGGGGTGCCTGCTGATCCTGGGCCTGCGCATCTGGCCCGGGATCGCCATCGGCTCGCTGCTCGTCATCGCCACGCTCAGCGGCGAGGTGACGCCGTCGACGGCCGCCCTGGTGGCGGGCAACACGCTCGCACCCGTCTGCGCCTGCCTGATACTGCGCATGGCCGGCTTCCGCGCGGAGCTGGACCGGCTGCGCGACGGTGTCATGCTCGTCTTCCTGGGCGCGCTGGCCGGGATGGCCGTCAGCGCGACCGTCGGCAGCGCCATGCTGGCGGTGGACGGCAAACTGCCCGCGAGCGGTTTCGGGACGGTCTGGGTGGCGTGGTGGGCCGGGGACGCCATGGGAGTACTCGTGGTCACTCCGCTGGTGCTCGTCGTGCTGCGCAAGTTGCGGATGCCCCGGTTGAACGACCGGTGGATCGAGGCCAGTGCGCTGCTGATCGTCGCGGTGGCGGGTTCGCTGCTGGCCACCCGGGGTCCGCTGTCGATGCTCTATCTGGTGTTCCCGATCCTCATCTGGGCGGCGCTGCGGTTCCAGCTGGCGGGCAGCGCGCCGTGCGCCCTGCTGGTGTCGGTCCTCGCGGTGGTCGCGGGGACGGAGCAGGTGGGTCCGTTCGCCGGCCACGGCATGGTCGAGGTGATGATCAACCTCACGGTCCTCAACGGGGCCGTGGCACTGACCTCGCTGCTGCTGGCCGCCGTCGTCGCGGAGCAGCAGAACGTGCGCCGCCGGATCGAGCGCGCCTGCGAGGAACTGGCCGATGTGGTGGACCACCTCGCGCCGGGCAGGTCGGCTGCCGCCTGGCCGTCCAGGGCGAGGGACGAGCGCGAGGGCCGCTGACCCCGGCCGGGGATCACCCCGGGAAGTGCCGGTCCAGGAAGGCGTTGCGGAAGGTGCCGGCCGGGTCGTGGCGGGCCATCAGCTTCTCGAAGTCCGCGTACTCCCCGTACAGCGTGCGCAGGACGTCGGGAGTGGTGGTGAACACCTTGCCCCAGTGCGGCCGCGCGCCGAACGGCGCCAGCGCCTCCTCGATCTCCCGCAGGACCGGCGCCACCGCCGCGGTGTCCGGTATCCAGGTGAAGTGGAAGGCCACCGAGTCCCTGCCGGAGGCCGGGCTCAGCCACAGGTCGTCACCGGCGACGGTACGGATCTCGGAGATCTGCAGCAGCGGGGCGATCCGGTCCCGGAGCCTGCCCACCGCCTCGTAGGCAGCCGCGGCGTCCTGCCGTGCCACGAAGTACTCCGACTGCAGCTCGTCCCCGTTGCTGGGGGTGAACTCCAGCCGGAAGTGCGGCAGCCTCCGGTGCCAGGCTCCGGCGGCGCCCTGCTGCCGGGTGCAGTTACCGGCCGGCACACCTGCGATCGGATGGCGCGGACCGTCGGCGAGCCGTGCGCCCAGCCACTCGCCGGGAGCCTGCCGGACGCCCTCGCTCCCCACCCGCTGCTTGAGCCAGACCTGGCCGACCGGTCCGGGGCGCCAGTCGGTGAAGACGCTGACGCTGTACGCGGCCGACAGCACCTCGTCGAAACCGCCGGTCAGCCGGGACTCGGGAAGGTCCTCGTAGACCCACTGCTGGATGTCGAAGGCGGGGACCACGTCGAGCGTCAGCCGGGTCACCACACCCAGCGCGCCCATGGAGACGACCGCTCCGGGGAAGTCCGCGTCGCCGCGCCGCAGCGAGACGGTCCCGCCGTCCGCCGTGACCATGTCCAGTGCCCGGACGGCTCCCGCGAGCGACCGGTTCCCGACACCCGAACCATGGGTTCCGGTCGCGCAGGCGCCGGCCACCGAGATGTGCGGGAGCGAACCCAGGTTGTGCAGGGCGAAGCCGCCCTCGTTCAGCTCGCCGGCGAACTCGCCGAAGCGCAGCCCCGCGCTCACCGTCACCGCACCCGCCGCCGGGTCGATCTCGACCACGCGGGGCAGGCCGGCCACCGACACGAGGTCCCCCGCGGTGTCGGCGACGGCGTTGAAGGAGTGCCGGGTACCCAGGGCGCGCACCGCGCCGGAGGCTGCCACCGTCTCGCGCAGCTCGGCCTCCGAGCGGGGTACGCACAGTCGCCTCGCCCCGAACGTGACATTGCCGGCCCAGTTCTTCTCCGCGGGAGTCACCGTGCGTCCTCTTTCACTCGTGGCCGGGTGCAGTCTCCCGGCAGCGCATTCTCCCAGACGGCCCCGCGGAGCCGTCCGGCGAGCAGACAGCGCAGACCAACCGATCGACCACGTAAGGTAGTTGGCGGAACCGAGGTACATATCCGCACACCGGCCGATTCCGCTGCCGGCCAAATAGCGACACCCACGCACAGAACCTGTGATCCAGTACGGAACGGGACGAGTTCCGGCTCACACCGCATGTCTGAACTTCACTGGAACTCCAGCGAAATGGCACGTGTGTGGATATCGTGCACCGAGCGAGGGCGCATCCGTCAGTCCCACAGGATCGGCGGATGCGCCCCGTTCGTGGAGATGCAACTGTGACTGGGGGGTTCATGGGGCATGTCGAGCTACCCGAATCCGATAGATCAGGACCCGTGGGACTGGCGGGGTCGCCTCGCCCACGGACCGCTTCGAACCGGCCCCGCAGCCAGGAGTTCGACCGGCTGCCGCAGGGCCCGACCGTACAGCGCGAGCGTTCCACCCGGTCCGGCCGCAAGAGCGGTCCCGGCCGGTACTTACCGTTCGTCATCTGCTTCGACCTGCTCGGGCTGGGGCTTCCCGGCTGGTTCGTCCTGCGCACCGACGGCGAGCCCGGGGCCCTGGCCTGCGCGGCCGCGGCCGCCCTGGTGTGGTCCGCCGTGCGGGCGGCGCGCGGCCGGTACTCGCTCCGGGCGCCGGGCCGCCCGGCCGGGGCGCTGACCGCGTCCGGGGACTGGTTACTGCTCATCGGCGTGCTGGCGGTGCTCTGGACCGTGTCCGACGGGTCCGTCGATCCGGCGGCGGCGGTCGTGGCCCTGATCCCGGGCCTGCTGGCGACCACGGCCGTGTCCGGGGTCCGTCAGCTGCCGCGGTGGGGGAAGCGGCGGGCGGTCCGCCGGGTGCTGGTGGTCGGCGAGGCCGCGGGGGTGGACCGGGCGGTGCGGCTGCTCGGTTCCCGTTCGGACCACGGGTACCGCGTGGTGGCCGCCGTACCCGTGGGAACGGCGGCGCTGAGCTGCGACGCCCCCGTCCCCGGGCGGCTCGCGCCCGCACCCGCCGACGACGACGCCTCGACGGTGCTGGGCTCGGCCTTCGCGCACGACGCCGACCTGGCCCTGGTAGTGCCGGGGCAGGGGCTCACCGAGGAGCGATTACGGCGGCTGTCCTGGGGGCTTCACGACGGCGGGCTCGAACTGTCCGTGCTGTCGCACCTCTCGGAGATCGCGGCGGGCCGGGTCCGCCCGACGTCGGCGGCCGGACTGACCCTGCTGCACATCGTGCCGCCGCTGCGAAGGGGACCGCAGCCCGCGCTCAAGGCCGCGGTGGACCGGACCGGCGCCGCCCTCGGCCTGCTCGCGCTGGCTCCCCTGATGCTGCTGGTCGCGGCGATGGTCCGGCTCACTTCCTGCGGACCGGTCTTCCACCGGCAGATCCGCCACGGGCAGCACAGCCGGCCGTTCACCATGTGGAAGTTCCGCACGATGATCGCGGACGCCGAACAGCACCGGGCGCGACTCGCCCCGTCCAACGAGACCGACGGCCCGATGTTCAAGATGCGCCGCGACCCCCGGGTCACCCGCGTCGGCCGGCTGCTGCGCCGCTCGTCCCTCGACGAGCTGCCCCAGCTCTTCAACGTCCTGCGGGGTGACATGTCCCTGGTCGGACCGCGTCCGCCGCTGCCGGACGAGGTGTCCCGTTACGACGACCGCGAGCTGAGACGGCTCGCGGTCAAACCGGGGCTGACCGGCCTGTGGCAGGTCAGCGGGCGCTCCGACCTGTCCTGGCAGGAGACCGTGTCGCTCGACCTCTGGTACGTGGACAACTGGTCGGTGGCCACGGACATGGGACTCATGGCCCGTACGCTGCGCGCCGTCACCGACGGCCGCGGGGCGTACTGAGAGCGGCGGCAGCGGATGCGAGGAGCGGGAGGGGGCCGGGTGGGCGGCGGCGCGACGGCGTCCGCCCACCCGGCCGGGAAGGCCGTCCCCGGCCGCCGGTCAGACCTGGGCGCCCTGCCGCTGGAGCCACCACGCGTAGGTGCCGGCGATTCCCTCACGCAGCCCGATCCGCGGGGCGAAGCCGAGGGAGGCCAGCCGGGACACGTCCAGCAGCTTGCGCGGGGTGCCGTCCGGCTTGGTCGCGTCCCATTCGACAATTCCCTGATAGGACGTCACATCAGCTACTGTCGACGCGAGTTCACGGATCGTCAGATCCTCGCCGGAGCCGACGTTGACGGGCGCGTCGCCGTCGTAGCGCTCCAGCAGCAGCACGCAGGCGGCGGCCAGATCGTCGACGTGCAGGAATTCACGCCGGGGGCTTCCGGAGCCCCAGAGCGTGACGGCCGGCGCCCCGCTCCGCTGCGCCACGTGGAAGCGGCGGATCAGCGCGGGCAGGACGTGCGAGGTCTCCAGGTCGAAGTTGTCACCCGGTCCGTAGAGATTGGTGGGCATGGCGCTGATGTACGAGGCACCGTACTGGCGGCGGTAGGACTGGGTCTGTACGATCCCGGCGATCTTCGCGAGCGCGTACGCCTCATTGGTCGGCTCCAGCGGGCCGGTCAGCAGGGCGCTCTCGGGGATGGGCTGCGGGGCGCGCTTGGGGTAGATGCAGGACGAGCCGAGAAAGAGCAGCCGCTCGACACCCGCCGCGTGCGCCCCGGCGATCACGCTCAGCTGTATCCGCAGATTCTCCTCCAGGAACTGCACCGGGTACGTGCTGTTGGCCATGATCCCGCCGACCTTGGCGGCGGCCAGCACCACGGCGTCCGGCCGCGCGTCCCGCAGAAAGGCCGCGGTCCGCTCGGCGTCGCACAGGTCCAGGCGGTCACGGCCGCGCGTGATCGCCTCGTGGCCTTCGGCGGTGAGACGGCGTACCAGCGCCGAGCCCACCAGACCGCGGTGGCCGGCGACGAACACACGGGCGCCGGGTCGTAGCAGGGACGGGACGGATTCCTGGGGAGGGCCGGGGAGATCAGTCGTCATGGTTCGGATTGTGCCAGCAGCTCCATGGCGCGGTGACGTTTTACCGCAGATCGCTCAAACTCTGAAATTTCGGCGACCAACAGCCTCTCGGGCGACCACAGAAGGGGGAGACGTGGCGAAGACCGCGCTCATCACCGGCGTGACCGGACAGGACGGTTCGTACCTGTCCGAGCTGCTCCTGCAGAAGGGGTACACGGTCCATGGACTCATCCGCCGTTCGTCGAGCTTCAACACCGAGCGGATCGACCACATCTACCAGGGCCCGGAGGAGGAGGACCGCTCCTTCGTCCTGCATCACGCCGATCTCGCCGACGGTGTCGCCCTGGTGAACCTGCTGCGCGATATCCGGCCCGACGAGGTCTACAACCTCGGCGCGCAGTCGCATGTCCGGGTCTCCTTCGACGCCCCGCTGTACACGGGGGACATCACCGGGCTCGGCACGATCCGCCTCCTGGAGGCCGTGCGCGCCAGCGGCATCGACACCCGCCTCTACCAGGCGTCGTCCTCGGAGATGTTCGGCGCCAACCCGCCGCCGCAGAACGAGCGGACCCCGTTCCATCCGCGCAGCCCGTACAGCGTCGCGAAGGTCTACTCGTACTGGTCGACGGTCAACTACCGTGAGGCATATGGGATGTTCGCGGTCAACGGAATCCTGTTCAACCACGAGTCCCCGCGCCGGGGCGAGACCTTCGTGACCCGGAAGATCACTCGCGGGGTGGCGCGGATCAAGGCGGGCCTGCAGACGCGGCTGCATCTGGGCAACCTGGACGCGGTACGCGACTGGGGTTACGCCCCCGAGTACGTCGACGCGATGTGGCGGATGCTCCAGTGCGACGCCCCGGACGACTACGTGGTGGCCACCGGTGAGGGGGTCAGCGTCCGGCAGTTCCTGGAGTACGCCTTCGAGCACGCCGGTCTGGACTGGCGCGAGCACGTCCGCCACGACGCGAAGTACGAGCGCCCCAGCGAGGTCGACGCGCTGATCGGGGACGCGTCCAAGGCGGCGGAACTGCTCGGCTGGAAACCTGCCGTGAAGTCGCGGGAGCTGGCCCGGATCATGGTCGACGCGGATGTCCGGCAGCTGGCCGACCAGCTCACCGGGGCCGCGGTGCGGGTGGACCGGTGAACCGCCCCGGACGTCTGGGACGGGCGCGCGGCGGGGTGTTGGGCGCCGTCCTCGCGCTCACGGCCGGGGCGCTCACCGCGTCCGCGGCCACCGCTCCCCCGGCCGCCGCGCTGACGCCGCCCGTCGGCTTCACCGCCGACGACCTCGCCACCTACCAGACGAACGGCATCGTCTGGTCGCTCGCCGAGGCGAACGGCATCGTCTACGCGGGCGGCACGTTCACCGGCGTGCGCCCGGCCGGCTCCCCGGCGGGCAGCGACACCACCCCGGCCGTCAACTTCGCCGCGTTCGACGCCGCCACCGGCGCACCCGTCGGCTGCCCGCTCTCCTTCACCCGGAGCAGCGGCACGGCGACCGTGCGGGCGCTCGCCGTCTCGCCCGACAAGTCCACGCTGTACGTGGGCGGTTACTTCAACGGGGTCAACGGCACGGGCGCCAACGGCCTGGTGGCCGTCAACACCGCCGACTGCACACTGCGTCCGGGCTTCGCGCCGAACTTCGGGGCTACCGTGCGGGCGCTGGACGTGGCGGGGGACGGAACCGTCTACGCCGGCGGCGACTTCCAGAGCCTCAACAGCCAGACCCGCCGCTTCTTCGGCGCGGTCACGGCCGCGGGTGCGGTGACCTCCTGGAACCCGGACGCCGACGATCCGGGCAGGACCCTGAAGGTCACCCCGGACGGGCGGAACGTGCTGATCGGCGGCGACTTCTTCACCGTGGGCGGCGCGAACTCGCACGCCCTCGCGGTGGTCAGCGCCGCTTCCGGCGCGCTGACCCGTGCCTACACCGGCAACTTCATCCCGTCGTCCGCCGTGATCAAGGACATCATCACCGATACCGCGTCCAACGGCTGGTACGCGGGGGGCGAGGGTGCCGGCGGTAACTCCTTCGACGGCCGTCTGGCCATGGGGCTCGACACCTTCGACCAGCGCTGGCGGGACACCTGTCAGGGCGCCACTCAGGCCCTGCGGGTCTACCGGGGGGTGCTCTACGCGGGCAGCCACGTCCACGACTGCTCGACCATGGGCGAGTTCCCCGACCAGGTCCGCAAGCACCTCACCGCCCAGTCGGTCGACGATCCGGCCATGCTGGGCTGGCTCCCGGACACCAATGACGGCATCGGTGAACCGGTGGGGCCGCGCGCCCTGACCGTCTCGTCGCGGGGCGGCCGCGACTTCCTCTGGGTGGGCGGCGAGTTCACCACGGTCAACGGGGTGGCGCAGCAGGCGCTGACCCGGTTCGCCACCACGCCGGACACCGGGGCGCCCTCCGTACCCGTGGTGAGCCTCTCGGCGCCGCGGGCCGGTGAGGTGCGGGTCAGCTGGCGCTCCAGCCTGGACCTGGACGACAGCCTTCTGACCTACCGGGTGTACCGCAACGGCGGCGCGACGCCCGTCCACACCACGACCGGTTCCTCGCTCTTCTTCAGCAGGCCCCAGCTCACCTTCACCGACACCGATGTCGTGGCGGGCCGGAGCTACTCCTACCGGATCACGGCGAGCGACGGCACCAACACCAGTGCGCTCTCCGCCAACGCCTCGGTCACGGCGGCCGCTTCGTCGAGCCCGTACGCGCGGCGGGTGCTCGCCGACGGGGCGGATCTGTACTGGCGCTACGACGAGGCGGGCGGGGCGTTCGCCGCCGACGCCTCGGACAACGAGGACGGCGGCGTGTACGTGAACGCCCCCTCGTACCGCTCGACACCGTCCGCCGTGGCCGGTTCCGCCGCGCTCGCGCTCAACGGCACCGACGAGTTCGTCCACAGCGACCGGCTGCACCACTACACGTCACCGACGCCGTACTCCATCGAGACCTGGTTCCGTACGGGCACGAACCGGGGCGGCCGGATCGTCGGCTTCGGCAACAACATCGGAAGCACGCCGGGGCACACCAGCGGGATCTCCGACAAGCTGCTCTACCTCACCGACAACGGGCGCCTCGCCTTCGGCGTCCAGGTCGGCAGCACCAGCAGCCGCCCGACCATCACCTCGGCCGCCTCGTACAACGACAACGCCTGGCACCACGCGGTGGCCACCCAGGGACCGTCCGGTATGAGGCTGTACGTGGACGGCGTGTCCGCCGGCTCCAACACCACGGCCGGCAACCGCTCGTACAACGGGTACTGGCGGGTCGGCGGGGACGCCATGACCAACGGCTGGCCGAACCGCCCCACCAGCACCTATTTCGCGGGGCAGGTCGACGAGACGGCGATCTATCCGTCGGCGCTGACCGCGGCACAGGTGGCCGCGCACCACGATCTGGCGGACACCCCGCAGGGCCCCGGGGACACCACGGTCACGCTGACGCCGGCCGAGGACGCGTACGTCAACAGCGTCGCCGCGAACACCACGTACAACGACAACCAGCTCGCCTCGCGGGGCACCACGGCCTATCTGAGCTACCTCAGGTACGCGCTGCCCGCCGCCCCGGCGGGGCTGGAACTCAAGAGCGCCCGGCTCACCTTCCGTACCTCGTCGGACCCCACGGCGGGCTCGGCCGAGAGCCACACCCTCGTGCCGGTGACCGGCGCGTGGACCGAGTCGTCGGTCACCTACAACTCCCGGCCGTCGCTCGCCCCGACGGTGCTGGGGACCATCTCCGGCGCGACCGACGTCTCCACCGACTACTCGGTGGAGCTGGACGCGCCGGCGCTGGGCGGGGCCCTGGGCTCCGCCTACTCGCTCGCCCTCACCAGCGGCGGAACGGACTCGCTCCGCATCTGGTCGGGCGACGTGGCAACCGCGGCCTACCGGCCGCAGCTCGTTCTCACCTTCGGAGCTGAATGATGAACGAAAGTACGGGGCGCAGATCCCGTGGCCGCGGCCGGGTACGGGCCTCGGCCGCCGCGCTCTGCCTGCTCGCCGGGGCCCTGAGCGCCGCCGCCGGGGGCTCCCCGGCCACGGCGCTCACCGCGCCGGTCTCGCTCACCGCCGACGACCTCTCCACCTGGCAGACCAACGGCATCGTCTGGTCGATGGCCGCGTCGGACGACGGGGTCGTCTACGCGGGCGGCACGTTCTCCACCGTACGGCCGCCGGGCGCACCTTCCGGGACATCCGAACAGCCCGCGGTGAACTTCGCCGCGTTCGACGCCGCGACCGGTGCGCCGACCGGCTGCAGCCTGTCGTTCACGCTCTCCTCGGGCACCGCGACCGTGCGGGCGCTCACCCTCTCCCCCGACGGCGAAACCCTTTACGCGGGTGGCCAGTTCGGTTCGGTGAACGGGGTCGGCGTGAGCAACATCGCGGCCATCGACACGGCGACCTGCACCCCGCGCACGAACTTCAAGGTCGCCGTCTCCGCCACCGTCCGGGCCATCGCCGTCACCGGCGACACGGTCTATCTCGGCGGTGACTTCAACAGTGTCGCGGGGCAGACCCGGAAGAAGTTCGCCGCGGTCACCGCGGCTGCGGCGCTGAAGCCGTGGACCGCCAACACGGACGAGGTCGGCCGGGCCGTCGAGGTCACTCCCGATGGGCAGCACGTCGTGATCGGCGGCGACTTCTTCACCGTCAACGGCACCACGTCACACGCGCTCGCGGTGGTGAACGCGACGACGGGCGCCCTGGACAAGAGCTACCCGGGCTTCATCCCGAACACCTCGACGGTGCAGGACCTCACCTCGGACGCCACCAAGTTCTACACCGCCAACGAGGGCACCGGGGGCGGTGTCTTCGACGGCCGGATCGCACTGGACCTGGGCACCTTCCAGCAGGTGTGGCGGGACACCTGCCTCGGTGCCACGCAGGCCATCCTGGTGCACAAGGGGGTGCTCTACAGCGGCAGTCACGCCCATGACTGCGCCTCCATGGGTGAGTTCCCCGACCAGCCGCGCAAGCATCTGCTGGCCCAGTCCGTGGACGACCCCAAGCTGCTGCCGTGGTTCCCGGACACCAATGACGGGATCGGGGAGCCGGTCGGTCCGCGCACGATGGCGCAGACCGACAAGGGCGGGCATCACTACCTGTGGGTGGGCGGCGAGTTCACCACCGTCAACAGCAAACCGCAGCAGGCCCTGACCCGCTTCGCCGACGGCCCGGACACCGGGGCGCCCTGGGTGCCCAACGTCAGCGTCTCCACGGTCGCCCCGAACAAGGTGGACGTGAACTGGCAGACGAGCTTCGACACGGACGACGGCGAGCTCACCTACCGGATCTACAAGGACGGCGCGAGCACGCCCGTGCACACGACGACGGGCTACTCGGTGTTCTGGGACCGTCCGCAGCTGCGGTGGACCGACACGGATGTGGCACCGGGCCAGACGCACACGTACCGGATCACCGCGAGCGACGGCATCAACACCAGCGCCAAGTCCCCCGCCGTGAGTGCGACCGTAGCTGCGAAGGCCGAGAGCTACCCGGCCAGGGTGCTGTCCGACGGAGCGAGCCTGTACTGGCGCTACGACGAGGGCACGTCCACCTTCGCCGCCGACACGAGCGCGGGTCTGGACAACGGCTTCCTGCGCAACGCGCCCTCCTACCGGCAGACCCCGGCGGCCGTGTCCGGGCCCTCGACCGCCATCGGGTTCAACGGGACCAATCAGTACGCCTACAGCAACCGGAGCCACGCCCAGGCCACGAAGTTCTCCGTGGAGACCTGGATCAAGACGACGACGACCCGGGGCGGGAAGATCATCGGCTTCGGCACCAACACCATGGAAGCCAGCGGCAAGTACGACAAGCATGTGTACATGCTCAACAACGGGCACCTCACCTTCGGCACCCACAACGGCGGCGGCCGGACCGTCAGCACACCCGGGGCCTACAACAACGGCGCCTGGCACCATGTCGTCGCCACCCAGGGTTCCGGCGGCATGGCCCTGTATGTGGACGGACAGCTGCGCGCCTCGAACGCGCAGTACACCACGAACGAGAGCTACACCGGCTACTGGCGGGTGGGCGGGGACAACCTGGCGACCTGGCCGAACCGTCCGACGAGCGACTTCTTCGCCGGACAGATCGACGAGACCGCCGTGTACCCGACCGCGCTGAGCGCCGCCCAGGTCAGTGCCCACTACGCCCTGAGGACGGGTGGATGAGATCTCCGTTCCTGGCCGGCGCCGTCGTCGTACTCACGACGGCGGCGCTGGCCGCCTGCGGCTCGTCGTCCGACAACGGCGCCGAGAAGGCGGCGGCCACCGGTCCCGCGGCCACGGCGGGGCCGGTGGCCGGCGCGCCCGCGGAGCCGGACGGCTCCGCTTCCAAGGGCCCTCGGGCATCACGGTCCAGCGAGCCGCCGAAGACCCCGACCGACCAACTCACCCCGGCCACCGGCACGTTCACCAAGAAGCAGAAGAAGTACCTGGTCGACCGGGTTCCCAAGGGCATGGACCCGGCGGCGGTCCTCCAGACCGGCCAGGAGACCTGCGACCGGCTGACGTACCTGGTCAAGGTCGACCGCGACACCGCCGTCGGCGCCGTGGCCACCGGCGAGATCGCCGACGCGGAGCCCGCCGTCACGCATCTGTGCACCCAGCACAAGGAGATCGTGGAACAGGCTTCGCGGGCGTACCCCGACGGCACGTACAAGGGCGCGCACCTCCGGCCGGGCCGCTACCGCGATGTCGCACCCACGAAGAACTGCGGCTGGGAGATCACCGGGGCGAACGGCAAGAACCTGGCGTCGGGATCCACGGACGACGGGAAGCGGACCCGCATCACGATCCCAAAGACGGCCCGCGCCTTCACCTCCACAGGCTGCTACGCCTGGCTGCCCGAAGGAGACAACGGATGAACAAGCTGCCGATCGCCGTGGCGATCCCCACGAAGAACGAGGGGCTCAACATCGCCGAGGCGGTGAAGTCGGTCCTCGGCCACTTCGAGGCGGTCGTGGTGGTCGACTCGCACAGTACGGACGACACGGCGAAGATCGCCGCGGAGTGCGGGGCCGAGGTCGTCATGTACACCTGGGACGGCGGGCATCCCCGGAAGAAGCAGTGGTGCCTGGACCATGTCCGCACGGACCTGGACTGGATCCTGCTGCTCGACGGGGACGAGCGGCTGAGCCCCGGCCTGCTGGCCGAGCTGCGGCAGGTCTTCGCCGATCCGGACGCGCAGAAGCCCGCCGCGTACGACATTCCGCTCGGGTACTGGTTCTCCGGGAAGCGGCTGCGGCACGGCTACACCATCCGCAAGCGGTCGCTGACCGACCGCACCCGCAGCCGGTACCCGGAGGTGGGGGATCTCGACGCGCCCGGCATCGGCGAGGTCGAGGGCCACTACCAGCCGGTCGCGGAGAGCGCCGGGTCCCTGCGCGGTCCGATCGAGCACCAGGATCTCGACCCGGTGACCGCCTGGTTCGAGCGGCACAATCGGTACTCGGACTGGGAGGCGTGGCTGGAGCACCATCCCGAGGTCAAGGAGCAGGTGCGCCGGGTCAAGTCCCGCCAGGGGCAGCTGTTCCACAAGGCGCCGTTCAAGCCGCTGGTGTCCTTCGCGTACATGTACGTGTACCGGCGGGGCTTCCTGGACGGGCGGGCGGGCCTCGACTTCGCCCTGGCGATGAGCTTCTACCGGTGGCAGATCGCCCTGAAGTCGCGCGAGGTGCCCGCTCCTTGAGTCACCGGCGCTTCCGGCGGACCACGCTCTCGTAGGTCCGCCGGAGCGTCCGGGTCACGACGTCGATGGTGAAGTGCTCACCGACCAGCTCCCAGGCGGCCTGCCCCGCCTCGGCGTTGGCCTTGGGCTCCAGCAGTTCCAGGACCGCCCGCGCGACCTTCCGCGCGTTGGCCGCGTCCTCGCCGGGCCGGCTGTCGATCACCCGGCCCGCACCGGCCCGCGCCACGTCGGGCCCGAGGCCGCAGGTGCGGGTGATGACCACGGGGGTGCCGACGGACATCGCTTCGAGGACCGAGACGCCGAGGGGCTCCTCGATCGACGGAAGGACGTACACATCGGCCTGCCGCCCGGCCGCCAGCACCTCTTCGTGGCCGAGCGGTCCGACGTGGTCGAGCGAGTCCAGCACGCCCAGCTCACGGGCCAGCCGCAGCGTGCCGGCCAGCGCCCCGGTGTCAGGGCCCGCCAGCACGAACCTGGCGTCCGGGTGCTCGGCCAGGACGGCGGGCATCGCGGCGACGAAGTCCTCGGGGCGCTTGCGCTCCTGTATCCGGGCGAGGAAGAGCACCGTCGGCGGCCGCGCGGGGTCCCGGACCGGCTTGCGCTCCTGCGGCCGTACGCCGTTGACCAGGCGCACCGTCCGGGTGAGCGGTACCGGGGCTGCGACGGCGTTCACATCGATCCGCTCGGTCTCGGTGAGGTGCAGCACCGCGTCCGCGCCGCGCAGGACCCTGCGTACGCCCAGCAGATCGGTCAGCTGTGCCACCCGCTTCTCGGTCGGGTCGACCATGCCGTGCGTCTGGATGACCAGCGGGGTGCCGGAGGCCAGCGCCAGCAGCCCGGCGGGCAGCGTCACCAGATCGCGCATCAGATGGACGTGGACGACGTCGGCGCCGCGCATCATCCGGCGCGCGGCCAGCAGCAGCGGCCCTGAGGTGATGCCGCTGACCTCGAACCTCGGCAGCAGATGGCGGGCCTGGTAGAGGTGGGCGGGCACCCCCTCCACCCGGGTCGGCAGCGGGCCGTCGAAGCCGTCGCCCAGGGCCATGATCCGGGCGTCGTCCCCCTCGGCGCGCTGGACCTTGGAGAGGTTCAGGGCCACCCTGGTCGGACCGCCGAAGGCGTGGTCCGGGGTGTGCAGTGTGACGACGTGCAGGATCTTCACCAGGGTTCCCCTCGACCTCGGCAGCTGTTCCCAGACTAGTCATCAGATCCCCCCAAGTGGGTTGATTCGTTAGAGTGTTCACAGGCTCACGGAACGGGGAACAGATGACGTCCGTGCACGGGGTGACGCCGTCGGCTCCCGGCCTTGAGAGCGGGCCACGGCGTCCGGTCGAGCCGCCCGCCAAGCCGATGTCCTGGGCGATGCTGTCGCGGGCGATGGCCGTGCCGCTCATCCTCGGTCTGGTCTGCTTCCTGCCGGCGCTGATCGCCGCGCAGCCCGGGAGCGGGGTCCGGGACACCGCGTACTGGCTGCAGTTGGTGCTGACGTGCTATTCGGGTGCGCGGCTGGCGACCATGGTCCTGTCCACCCGGCGCCGGCTGCTGCAGGGCGTCTTCTGGATGTTCGTGTACATCGCGATGGGGGTGGCTCCGTTCGCCCAGGTGGTCATCGGCCAGACCCCGACGCCGATGGTCGGGCCGCGCTCCGACCTGGTGACGGCGATCGCGCTCGTCCTGGTGGGATGCGCCGCGTTCGACCTCGGGGCGCTGCTGGCGTCCCGGCGTCCGCTGCGCAGGCGTACCACCGCGCGCGGGAGCGGTGGTCCGGCCACCGCGCACCCGGTCCGGCTGCGGCTGCTGGTGCTGCTGGCGTTCGCGGCGAGCGCGTACTACGTGCTGAAGCTCGGCGGGCCCGCGGTCTTCTTCTCCAGCAGGCAGGAGATCAGCGCCTCGGTCGCGGAGAGCGGGGTGGTGTCCGGCGGGTCGAATGTGGGGTCGGCGTTCCTCAAGGGGTTCGGCACGGTTCCGGTCCTGCTCGCGCTGCTCTTCTACACCCGGCGGCTGGTCACCTCGCGCCGGGCCCGGCGCTCGCCGTCCTCCGTGCTGGTCTGGTTCGCGCTGCTGGTCGTGAACCTGGTCGTGAACAACCCGGTCTCCAATGCCCGTTACTGGTTCCTGACGGTGCTGGTCTCGCTGCTGTTCACCGCGTTCCCGGCCAGTGCGGCGATGTACCGCTCGGTGCTGGCGATGGGCGTGATCGGGGCCCTGGTGCTGTTCCCGTACGCCGACCGGTTCCGCTACGACGACTCCGGGTACCGGCCGGTGCAGTCGTCCTCGGTCTTCGAGCCGCTGGCCACCAAGGACTACGACCAGACGGTCATGTTCGCCAACACCATCTCCTGGGTCGACACCCGGGGCCACACCTACGGCCGCCAACTGGCGGGCTCCGCCTTCTTCTTCGTGCCACGGGCGGCGTGGAGCGGGAAGCCGGAGGACACCGGGGTGCGGGTCGGGCAGTGGATGGGGATGAACATGACCAACCTCTCGGCGCCGCTGTGGACCGAACTGTGGGTCGACTTCGGCGCCCCGGGCATGATCGGCGGCTTCGCCGTGATCGGGTACGCGGCCGCGCGCACCGACCGCCGGTACGCGCGGGCGGTCTCCCGGGACGGTCCGGGGCCCGGCAGCGTCCTTGCCATCGCGGCTCCGCTGATCGCCGGGTACACCTTCATCCTGCTGCGCGGCCCGCTGTTGCAGGCGGCCGGGAAGCTGGCCATCGCCGCGCTGTGTCTGGCGCTGGTCACGAGTCTCAGGGACCGGAACGGACAGCGGTCGCACTGACCGGGGCCCGTCCCGCGGCGCCCCGCCGGGTCAGCCGCGCCACCCGGGTCCAGGTGGCGACCGCCTTGCAGACGGAGCCCAGGCAGAGGCCCCAGGCGGCGCCCGGTACCCCGCCGAGCACGTATCCCCCGGTCAGGAAGGCCACCGCGGCGAGCGAGAAGACCACCTGGATGGAGAGCGTGGTGCGCGGGTCGAGCAGTCTCAGCGCCAGCAGCCCGCAGGTGCCGACGGCCATCGCCGCGTACTGGCTGCCGGTCGCGGGGAGCAGCGCCGCCGCCGTGGGCCAGGTGTCGCCGAGCAGATGGCGGCCCGCCGATGCGGGCAGCAGGGCGAGGACGGTGGCCCAGCCCGCGGCGGTCGCCGCCAGTACGGCGGCCAGGGCCGCGGTGGCCCGCACCCTGAGCCGGTCGGTGGCGAGCCGCCCGAGCAGTGGCGGGCCGAAGCCGGTGGCGGAGGTGAACAGTACGTTCAGCGGGCCGAAGAGGGTGGTCGCGCCGCGCAGCGCGCCGACGACGAGGGGGTTGCCGACGACGCCCAGGCCGAGGACGGAGAGCTGGCTGGTGGCGTTGCCCACCCCGAACTCGACGACGAACCGCCGGCCCAGGTGCCCGCGCCGCAGCAGGGGCGTCAGCAGCAGGGACGTTCCGGCGGTCCGGCGGTGCAGCACGGTGACGGACAGCAGGAGCGCGGGCAGTGCGGACAGGCCCCAGACGGTGACGAGCCGGGCGGCCGAGGTGCCGTGCGGCTGTACGGTCAGGGCGCCGAGCACGCAGACCAGCCGGAGCGTGTCCGCGGCGAGGGCCAGGTGCTGTGCCTGGAGCGTGGCGAAGGCGTAGCGGGCCGTGTCCTGTCCGAGGACGACGGGCAGCACGAGTCCCAGCATCATCAGGGCCCGTGCCGTGTCCCCCGCGAGTGCCGCGCAGACCGCTGCGAGCAGCCCGCCGAGGACGGCCGAGACGATCAGGGTGAAACCGACCGCCGAGCGGCAGGCGCCGCGTGTCTCCTCGCCCGCGCCGCGGCGCAGCACCAGCGGCTGTCCGGTGTAGGCGCCGAAGACGCCGAGCAGCACGGTGAAGACCAGGTAGACGCCGGAGAACCGGGCGAAGTCGGCGACGGTGGAGAGCCGGGCCGCCACCACCAGGACCAGGATGTTGGTGAGTGCCGCCACCCCCTGGTCCGCGACCGAGCAGGCGATCGCGGTGCGTGCCCTCATCTGCGTCCCGCGGTGCTGCTGTGGTCGCTGCCGCCGTTGTGGCCGCTGCCCGGCCGGGTGCCGCCCTCCAGGGTGCGCAGGCCGAGCGTCTCGGTGGGGTCGCCCGCACGTCCGCCGTCGGTCCGGTCGGGTCCGTCCGGATGTCCGCGGCCGTCCTGCCCGTCGCGCCCCGGTCCGGGGGTCTGCCGGCCGCGGGCTCGGCGTTTGGCCGCCTTCCGGTGCGCCCGGCGCTCCAGCCGTCCGCGGCCGGGGTGCAGCAGGGTGCCGAGCACGGACCCGCCGGCGGCGCCGATGATCTCGCGGATCCGCTCCAGGTCGCTGCGGTGCACCTCGCGCGGGTCGCAGACCACCACGACGCCCTCCACCCGGTCGATGAGCGCGACGGCGTCGGCGTACGAGAGGACGGGCGGGGTCAGCACGATGACGACGGCTCCGGGCCGGCCGCCCTCCGCGACGATCCGGCCGACGGGCGCGGAGGTCAGGGCGCGGGGCACGTTGTCGGTCCGGCGGCCCGCGATCAGGGTGAAGGCCCCCGATCCGGGCACGTCCACGTTGGTGCGGCTGTCCGACGGCCAGCCCCGCCCGTCGCGCTCCGCGGCCCAGCGCGGCCGGCCGCCCTGGACGGCGGGGCCGAGGTCCCTGGCCAGTGACGGGGTGCGCAGATCGGCTTCGACCAGCAGGACGTCGCGCCCCATCTCGGCGAAGGCCGCCGCCAGGTTGACCGCGGCGGCGGCGGCCATGTCGTTGTCCCCGCGCGGGGCCGTGACCAGGAACCGCCGGCGCTCGGCGAACGAGGGGTCGTACGCGAGGCGGAAGGCCACCGCCCGGTACTCCTCCGCCAGCCGGCTGCCGGCGCGTCCGATGGCGAGCAGCTGGCCCGCCGAGGCGCGTTCCCTGGGCAGGGTGCCGAGCAGCGGGGCACCGAGCGAGCGGACGAGTTCCCTGGTGGAGCGGACGGCCGGGTCGAAGACGAGCCGTACCCAGGAGAGCAGCAGGCCGAGCGCGAGCCCGACGACGCCGCCGAGTCCGAGGAGCAGGGGCAGCCCCGCGCCGGTGGGCCGCTGCGGGGCGACCGGCTTCTTGTTCAGATAGCCGGGTGTGGTGTCCAGGGCGCGCAGCTCCGAGATCTTCTGGCTGAGTCCGGAGATGGCGACGATCAGGTTGGCGCGGGCGCTGGTGACGTCGCTGCCGGCGGTGCCGGTCTCCTGCTCGGCCAGCCGGTCGCGCTGTTCGGTGAGCGGCTTGAGCTGGGCCCGGTAGCCGTCGACCATGTTGTCGATGCTGTTCTCGGTGCGCTCCCTGCGGATCTCCAGGTAGGCGTCGGCGAGTGCCTGGGCCCGCGCCCTGGCCTGTTCGGGGTCGCGGTCGGTGTAGGAGAACCTGAGCACCAGGGTGTTGGGCGGGTTGGTGACCTGGAGGCCGGTCAGCAGCTTTCCGACCTCCACCCGGTCGCCGTGCTTGACCAGCGAGCCGACGGCCACGGTGCCCACGGCGTCGCTGACCGCGGTCTGGCGTTCGGAGCCGATGTTGATGCCCTTGTCGGCCGACGCTCCCGCGGCGAACGGGTCCGAGGTGGCCGAGCGCACCGACACCTCACCGGTGGAGGTGTAGGTGTCCTCGCCGCTCAGGGCGAGCCAGCCGCCGCCGAGCAGTCCGACGACCACGCCGCACGCGAGCAGCGCGCGGTAGCGCAGGAGCTGCCGGAACTGGTCCCTCAGCAGCGCGGGTTCGTCCTGGTCCTCCAGGGCGCGGATCTGCTGGGTCATCTGCGTGGTCTCCCTTGGGCGTCCTGAAGGACCTCGGTGAGCAGTGCGTCGAAGCGGGCGAGACCGGCTTCCCGGCCGAGGTGACGTGCCACGTAGCGGGGTCCGTTGGCGCCGAGCTCGTCGGCGGCGGCGGGCTGCTCGACGAGCTTGCGGACGGCCGCGAGCACGGCGGCCGGGTCCTCGGGGGCGACGAGGAGCCCGGCGCCGGAGCGCTGCACCTCCTGGGCGGTGCCCCCCTCGTCCGCCACGGAGGCGACGACGGGGCGGCCCGAGACGAAGTACGAGGTCAGCTTGGAGGGCACGCTCATGTCGAGGACGGATGCGCGCTGGGTCACCGCGAGGACGTCGGCGGCGGCCAGGACGTCGGTGAACTCGTCCGCCCCCGCCGCCGGCAGGAAGTCGAGGTTGGGCAGCCCTGCCGCGCGGGCCAGCAGCGCTTCGCGCTGGTTGCCGTCGCCCATCAGCACGATGCGTATCCCGGGGGCGAGCCGGGCCGCGTCGACGAGGACCTCAAGGCCTTGCTTGAGTCCCATGTTGCCGGAGTGCAGCACCACCGGGGTGCCCTCGCGCCAGCCCAGGCGCGCCCTGGTCGCGGCCCGGTCGGCCGAAGGCGCTTGTACGTGACTCCAGTTGGGGACCAGCCGGATGCGCCCGGGGTCGACTCCGTAGGCGGTGACCCGGGGCACGAAGCTCTCGTGGATGACGCCGACGAGCGAGGCGGCGCGCAGCGCGTACCGCTCGGCCCGGGACGCCACCGCCGCCGCCCTGCCGCCGCCGCGGATGCCGCTCTGCGCGGCGGCGGCGCCCATCAGGTCCTGTACGACGGGTATGTACGGGACCCGGTGGCGGCGGGCCAGCCGGGCGCCCAGGATGCCGCCCGCGAGGCTCGGCATCTGGGAGATCACCGCGTCCGGCCGGACCGCGGGCGGTGCGACCAGCCCGTGTGCGAGGACCGACGCCTCGAACGCGGCTCGTTTCAGGGCGCTCTGACGGGGCGGCACATAGTGTCTTCGCCGGTGGACCGTCACCCCCGAGCGCTCCTCGTCGGCCCGCCACACACCCCGGTACTCCGGCTCGGTCCGCCAGGACGGGTAGTGCGGCATACCGGTCAGCACATGGGTCTCGGCCCCGGACGCGGCCCAGTGTTCCGCGAGTTGCGCGGCGTACGGTCCGATCCCGGTCAGCTCCGGTGCGTAGTTCGTCGAGACCACCAGCAGACGGCGGTGCTGAAACAGCCTGTGCTGATCCGTGTCCGGCATCGGACGGTCGCCTCCCCCTCGGAGCCACCTGTGTTCCCCCCAAGGAACAGCCCCAAAAGTGAGCTTATCCGTTCACGAGATGCGCAAGTGGTCTTCACAGTAAGGTCGTTGCACGATCAACACCGATACCGATATCCCACCGGACCGGATGCGATGTCCGGAAACCGGCCGGCGGGACACGGACATCACGTTCACCGTGGGGGGAGAGAACGGATGGTGCACAGGGTCGGCTACGCGCCGGGTGTCTACGACCTGTTCCACGTAGGTCACCTCAACATTCTGCGGCATGCCCGCAGCCAGTGCGACTACCTGGTCGCGGGGGTCGTCTCGGACGAGATGGCCGCGCTCGCGAAGGGCCACAGACCGGTCATTCCGCTGCCGGAGCGGCTGGAGATCGTACGGAGCGTCCGGTACGTGGACGCCGCGTTCGTCGAGACCGTCCCCGACAAGGTGGAGACCTGGCAGCAGGTCAGGTTCGACGTCATCTTCAAGGGGGACGACTGGCGGGACACGGAGAAGGGCAAACGGCTCGAACGCGACTTCGCCGAGGTCGGCGTGGAGGTCGTCTACTTCCCGTACACCGTGCACACGTCCAGCACCCAGCTGCGCCGGGCGCTGGACTCGCTGGTCAGCCTGCCCGGAGCGCTTTCAGCTCCCTGAACCACTTGACGAGGAACGCCACCAGGAACAGCGCGTGCACGGCGGCGAGCACGGCATAGCCGATACGGAACGCCGTCTCGTCGCCGAGCAGCAGGAACACCAGGCAGAACACCCCGTAGTCGGCCGGCAGCAGCGCCACGGCCCGCAGTCTCGAGACCGCCGGCACGGGCCCGGCGCCACCGGCCGGCCCGGGGCGGGCGGCGGCCCTGCCGAGCTGTTCACGCAGCAGCCCCGCGCAGAAGGTCAGCACGGCCACGAACAGGAAGCCGAGCGGCAGGAGCAGCCAGCCGTCGGCCGGCAGGGCGAAGTAGCGGTGGAACGAGATCAGTACGACGGTGTGGACGAGGATCATCTTGGCGCAGTCGACGACGTGGTCGAGCCATTCGCCGTCGGGGCCTCCCCGGCCGGTGAGCCGGGCGAGCTGACCGTCGGCCGAGTCCAGGGCGAAACCCACGGCCAGCCCCAGGTAGACCAGGACGGCCAGTGGCCACGTGGGCTTGGACAGGGCCACGGACGCGAGCGCGGCGAAGGTGAACACCGCACTGACCGCTGTGACTTGATTGGGCGTCATGCCCAGCCGGAAGGCGACGGCCGCGAAGATCCGGCCGGCCGGCCGGTTCACGTACCGCGAGTAGAGCGAGACCCCCTTGGCCGACTTCTGCGCCCCGCGCAGTTCACGCAGCACCGTACCCGTGCTTTCCATACGCCCCCCAGCGTGTCGCCGTTTCCCACAGCTCCGGCGGCGCATCGACCTCTCCGCCGGAGCCGCATCATGGCACGCGGAACCCGTCGCGGGGGCCGGATCGCCCCGGCCCGGCCGACGGATCGGAGCCCGCCGGCAGATCCGGGCCGGGGGCGGCAGGGGGTCGTCCGGCGGCCGCGTGGGTCAGGCGGAGGCCGTGCGGCACTCCGGATGGCCCCAGCCCTGGTCGTTCTTGGCGATCGTGTCCTTGGCCGCGTACGGCTTCCCACAGTGGCACCGCCCGGCGAACCTGGCGCGGATGGTGGCACCGGAGCGGGCCGTTCTGCCCGTGCTTCCCGCCGTGGCGCCGGTGCTCTTGGCCGCACCGGCGGTCCGCCGCCCTTCGGAGGCGCGGGCGGCCACGGGCACCGGCAGGTCCGCGGACCCCTGGGAGGTACCGGCCGCGCGCTGGGCCACGGCCACCTCACTGGCCGCCTGGTCGGCGAGCGCGTTCAGCGGGTCGCCGTCCACCTGGTGGGCGGGCACGTAGACGAAGTCCACGGTCCGGCCGGTCAGCAGGGCGTCGATGCGGGCCACCAGATCGCGGTTGGCCACGGGTTTGCCGGCCGAGGTCTTCCAGCCGTTGCGCTTCCAGCCCCGCAGCCACTTGGTGACGGCGTTCATCGCGTACTGCGAGTCCATCCGGACCTCAAGCGGCACACCGGCGTCGACGGACTCCAGCAGCTCCTGCAGCGCGGTGAGCTCGGCGACGTTGTTGGTGGCGGTGCCCAGCGGTCCCGCCTCCCACCGAAACGGCCTGCCCGCGGCGTCGGCCACCACGTATGCCCAGGCCGCAGGCCCCGGATTACCCTTCGACGCCCCGTCACACGCGGCGATCATGCGCTCGTTCATACCCCTGATCATGCCAGCGTCGGGGGGCCACGATTCCCGCCGGTGCGGGAGCCGGCGCCCGCACCGCCGCACCAGCCCGTTCCCGGCACCCGCCCCACCTGCCACCTTCACGGTACGTAGCGGTTCGGAGTGCGACGGTCCCGGAGCGCTGGTTCTCTGAGGGAGCCCGCTCTTCCCTACCGTTCAAGGAGCGACGATGAGCGTTGCAGGAGAAACCGGCCGAGCCGGTCAGATGCGCGAGAAGGCCAGGCACATGACCGAGGCCGCGGAGCGCACCAACGACCCGGAGCAGCGCCGACGGCTCCAGGAGAAGGCCCGGAAGCTGCACGAGCAGAGCGAGCAGCAGGCCGGCCGGGGCGGCAGCGACCTCCCCCTGTAGCCACCGCGTCGCACGGGCGACCGATGACCGCCACTCTTCCATGAGTGGGTGGCGGCCATCGGTCGCTCACCGCTTTCGGCCCGCCGCGTCAGGCCGTCCTCGTGCCCCGCCGCCGCCCGGACCTGCCCGGGAGGAGTTCGATCTTCACTCCCTACGATGGTCACTCCGCCGGGGACATCGGGTCCTCGAACCCGAGTCAGGGGCATTCATGAGCCGTCATCCGGTCACCGTGGTCACCGGCGGCAGTCGCGGGATCGGCGCGGCCGTCTGTGTACGTCTGGCGAACGACGGTCACGACATCGCGCTGGGCTACCGCTCCGACGCCGCGGCGGCCGAGGCCGTCGCCGCCAGCGTGCGCGGGACGGGCCGCCGCTGCGCCGTGGTTCAGCTGGACACGACCGACGAGGCAGGTGTCGACCGGCTCTTCGAGTCCGCGGCCGCCGAGCTCGGCCCGGTCACCGGGCTGGTCAACAACGCGGGCGTCGGCGGGCCGACGGGACCGCTCGCGGACGCGGACGCGGCCGGGCTGCGACGCGCCCTGGACGTCAACGTCGTGGGGTACCTGCTCTGCGCGCGGCGGGCCGTGCGCGACATGAGCCGGACCGGTGGCGGGGCCATCGTGAACATGTCCTCGGCCGCCGCCACGCTCGGCGGCCCCGGTGAGTACGTCCACTACGCCGCCGCCAAGGCCGCCGTGGACACGATGACCATCGGTCTGTCGAAGGAGGTCGCGGCGGACGGCATCCGGGTCAACGCGGTGTCGCCGGGCGTCATCCGCACCGAATTCCACGAGGACCCCGAGCGCCCCGACAAGCTCGCCGCCGGCATCCCGCTGGGCCGGCCGGGACAGCCCGAAGAGATCGCCGGAGCCGTCGCCTGGCTGCTCTCGGACGACGCCTCGTACGCCACCGGGGCGATTCTGCGCGTGGCGGGCGGACGCTGACGTGCCGTTGCGCCGCGCCCCGCTCCGGCGGGCACCGGCGGATTCGGCGTTCGTCCGGGTCGGGGTACGGCACCCCGAAGGGCACATGGCGGCGCTCAGCAACCCGGTCTTCCTGATCTGATCAGCCGGCGCGGCGGGCGGGCAGTACGGGCAGGCGGTACGGCCGGCGCCGATTTCCGGCTGCTCGACGCGTGGCTGCGTACGGTGTGAGGCCACCGGCCCGGCCCGCCGCCCGGTTCACACCGGCGCCGCGCCGCGCACCAGCAGCAGGGCCACATCGGCCGCCGCCACGACCACGGCGGCGGCGAGCGCGGCCTTGCGCCAGTACCGGCCGAGCAGGAGCCCGGCCAGTGCCGTGGGCGCCGCCACCGCCAGGGTCAGCATCCCCCACCAGCCCGGCGGTCCGGCCGGGCCGAGCGCCAGCACCGCCGAGGCCGCCACCAGGGGCACCGGCAGCAGCAGTCCGGTGCCGGTGACACCCAGCCGGTGCGGCAGCCCGTACACCCCGTTGCGCAGGTCGTCCTCGATGTCGGGGAGCACATCGCCCAGATGGGCCGCCAGGCCCAGCAGCGCACCGGCCGTCACGGCCCACCATGCGGGGCCCGGACTTCCGGGCAGGGTCAGGGCGGCCACCGCGGGCAGGGCGGCGAACCCGATCACGTACGGGAGCCAGGACAGCGCTGTCGCCTTCAGCCTCAGGTTGTACGCCCAGGCCGCCGCCACCGCGGCCAGGTGCACCGTACCGGCGAGCAGTCCGCAGGCCAGGGAGAGCGGAACGCACAGCAGCGCGGCGGTGAACGCCGCCGTCCACACCACCTGACGGCTCACGGACCCGTCGGCCACCGGTTTGCCGTGACGGCCGGCCGCGGCGTCCCGCCGGGCGTCGAAGGCGTCATTGCACCAGCCCACCGAGAGCTGGCCGCTCAGCACGGCGGCGACCAGGAGGGCGCAGCGGATCCCGTCGAGGCCGACGCCGACGCCCAGCGCCCCGGCCAGCGCGCTCACCGCGACCACCGGCCCCGGATGGCAGGAGCGGGCCAGCGCGGCGGCGAGGCGAGGCGGACACACGGTCGTGGCGTGGACGCGCGGCGGGTCGGGGGTGCCCATCACGTGATCGTAGGTACTGCGTGCCGGACGGGCGTGACAGCCGCACGGGTTGTTTACGGTGTTCTATCCATCATGCGGGGCAGGGATGGGCCATGATGCCTCCGAATCAGGACCCGGGATGACCCGGATCGCCGCCGTTCACGGCACCCCGGCTCCGTACCGCCACACGCAGCGCGAGGTCACCGACATGGTGGCCCGCACCTGTCTGCCGCCGGGGGCCGACCGGCGGGTGCTGGACCGGCTGCACGAGAACGCCCGGGTACGCACCCGGAACATGGTGCTGCCCCTGGAGCGCTACGCGGAACTGGACGGGTTCGGCGACGCCAACGACGTGTTCATCGGCGCGGCCGTGGACATGGGCGCCGAGGCGCTGCGCGGGGCGCTGCGGACCGCGGGGCTGCGGCCCGCCGATGTGGACCTCCTGATGTTCACGTCCGTCACCGGGGTGGCCGCTCCCTCGGTCGACGCCCGGCTGGTGGGGCGGCTCGGTCTGCGCCCCGATGTGAAGCGGCTGCCGGTCTTCGGGCTCGGCTGCGTGGCCGGGGCCGCCGGGGTGGCCCGGCTGCACGACTATCTGCTCGGCCGTCCCGACGACGTGGCGGTGCTGCTCTCGGTGGAGCTCTGTTCCCTCACGTTCCAGCGCCACGACGCCTCGACCGCCAACCTGGTGGCGACCGCGCTGTTCGGTGACGGGGCGGCCGCCGTGGTGGCGCTCGGCGAGGGCCGGGCGTCCGGGGCGGGACCCGAGGTGGTGGCGACCCGCAGTCGCATGTACCCGGACACCGAGCACGTGATGGGCTGGGACATTCGCAGTACCGGCTTCAAGGTGCTCCTCGATCCGGCCGTCCCCGACGTCGTGCGCCGGTATCTCGCCGACGACGTGAGCGGCTTCCTCGCGGAGCACGGGCTCAAGCCGAAGGACGTGGCCCACTGGGTGTGCCACCCGGGCGGCCCCAAGGTCCTGGAGGCCGTCTCCGAGGTCCTCTCGCTTCCCGACGGCGCTCTCGACGTCACCTGGCGCTCGCTGGCCGAGGTGGGCAACCTGTCCTCCTCCTCGGTGCTCCACGTGCTGCGGGACACGCTGGAGCAGCGGCGGCCCGAGCCGGGGTCGCCTGGGCTGCTGATGGCGATGGGGCCCGGATTCTGCTGCGAACTGGTGCTGCTGCGCTGGTAGGTCGGAGGACACATGATCTGGTACACGGCACTGGTGCTGGCCGTGGCGGGCGAACGGCTCGCCGAACTCGTCGTCGCGCTCCGCAACAGCCGCTGGGCGCTGGCCAGGGGCGGCGTCGAGACCGGCCGCGCCCACTACCCGGCGATGGTCGCCCTGCACACGGCTCTGCTGCTGGGCTGCCTCGTGGAGGTCCGGCTCGCGGACCGGCCGTTCATGCCGCTGTTCGGCTGGGCGATGGTGGCCGTCGTCGCGGCCGCGCAGGGCCTGCGCTGGTGGTGCATCCGTACGCTCGGGCACCGGTGGAACACCCGTGTCATCGTCGTGCCGGGGCTGCCTCTGGTGACCGGCGGACCGTACCGCCTGTTCCGTCACCCGAACTACGTCGCCGTCGCCGCCGAGGGACTCGCGCTGCCGCTCGTCCACGGCGCGTGGGTGACCGCGGTGCTCTTCACCGTTCTCAACGCGGCGCTGATGACCGTACGTGTCCGGTGCGAGGAGGCGGCCCTCAGCGCCGCTTCGGCCGCGGACGTTCCGGCGTGATCGACCTCCTGGTGGCGGGCGGCGGTCCGGCCGGGCTGGCGGCGGCGATCCGGGCGGCCCGGCTGGGCCTGGAGACGGTCGTCGTGGAGCCCCGCGCCTCGCCCGTCGACAAGGCCTGCGGCGAGGGCATCATGCCCAGCGGGGTCGCCGCGCTGCGCGCCCTGGGCGTCGAGGTGTCCGGGCACCGGCTGCGCGGCATCCGGTACGTCGAGGGCGCGCGCAGCGCCGAAGCGGCGTTCCGGGGGCGGACGGGGCTCGGCGTGCGGCGGACCGAGCTGCATACCGCCCTGCACGGCCGGGCGTTGGAGCTCGGCGTCCGGATCGTGCCGGGCAAGCTCGCGGACGTGACGCAGAGCGACGACCGGGTCAGTGCGGGCGGGCTCACGGCACGTTGGATGGTCGCGGCCGACGGGCTGCACTCGCCGCTCCGGCGCGAGCTGGGACTGGACGGTCCGGGCGCTACGGTGCGCCGGTACGGGCAGCGCCGCCACTACCGGATCGCCCCGTGGACGGAGTTCGTGGAGGTGCACTGGTCCCGGCGCGGCGAGGCGTACGTGACGCCGCTCGGGGACGGCCTGGTGGGTGTGGCCGTACTCAGCCGGGAACGCCGCTCCTACGAGGAGCACCTGACGGCGTTCCCCCGGCTGGCCGCCTCACTCGCCGGCCGGGAAGCGGGTCCCGTGCGCGGCGCCGGCCCGCTGCGCCGGCGGGCGCTGGACCGGCGGGCCGGCCGCGTCCTGCTGGTCGGTGACGCCGCGGGGTACGTGGACGCGCTGACCGGTGAGGGGGTGGCCCTGGCGCTGGCGACGGCCGCCGCGGCGGTGGACGCGCTGGCCGCCGGCCGGCCGCAGGACTACCCGGCCCGGTGGAGGAAGCTGACCAGACGTCACCGATTGCTCACCGAGGGGTTGTTGGCGGTGGCTCGCCATCCGTCGACCGCCCGCCTGATCGTCCCCGCCGCATACCGAGTACCGGCCGTCTTCGGCGCGGCCGTGCACGCGTTGCAGTAGTCCGCGACGGTCGCGAATACTGTGGTGGCGGGGGCCTGGGACACTGGCCCGAGAAGGAGTGGATTCCCGATGGACTCAGGTCAACAGCCCACTGCCGCGACGGTGTTCGATGCCATCGGCGCCGAGTACGAGCGGGCCTTCGCCGGATCGGCCGCACACCACGCCTCGTTGGAACTGCTGCTGGAGCAGCTCGCCCCGCACAGCCGGGTACTGGATGTCGGCAGCGGCACCGGGCGGCCGACCGCGCAGACCCTGGCCGACGCCGGTCATGAGGTACTCGGTGTCGATGTCTCTGCGGTCATGGTGGACATCGCGTCCCGGCAGGTGCCCCGCGCCGCGTTCCGTTGTGCGGACATCCGTGAACTGCCCCTGGAAGAGGGGAGTTTCGACGCCGCCTGTGTGTACTTCTCGCTCCTGCAGATGTCGCGCGCCGACCAGTCGCAGGTGCTGCGCCTGCTCGCACGGTCGCTGCGGCCCGGCGGCCACTTGGCCGTCGCGACGGTGCCGTTGGACCTGGAGGGCGTGAGCGGTGAGTTCATGGGACGGCCGGTGCGGGTGACCAGCTTCGGGCCCGCGGAATTCACCGCGTTGGTGGCCGGGGCCGGATTCTCGGTCCTGTCGGAACGGAGCAGCGTGTTCACACCGGCCCATCCGGCGGCAGCGCCCGAACCGCACCTGTTCCTGCTCGCCCGGCGGACCTGAGGAAGCCGGCGACGGCGACGCGGACCGGGTGAGGCACGTCCGGGACGCGCCGGCCCCGCACGCCGGATGAGAACTTCTTCTCCGAATGTGTCACGTTCGCTCGTCGAGGCGTGTCAGTGCAATGCCGGAGCGAAACCGCACCGGCATCCGCCTGATGAGGAGTCCTCACGATGTCCATCGCTCACGTTGTCGTCACTCTCGTGGCCGCCGCCATGGCCGGCTACTCGGCCGGCGCCCTTCTCCTGCGCGCCCAGTGGGTCGTCCAGGCCCTGACCGACTACCGCGTTCCCCGCGCCTGGTGGACCTGGCTCGGCGCGGCCAAGGCCGCCGGGGCCGCGGGTCTGCTGGCCGGTCTGTTCGTGCCGGTCATCGGCGTCGCGGCCGGGATCGGTCTGGTGCTGTACTTCGCCGGTGCGGTCGTCACGGTGATCCGGGCACACCAGCACTCGCACATCCCGTTCCCCCTGGTGTACGCGGCGCCGGTGGTCGGGGCCCTGGTGCTGGGAGTCGCCGCCTGAAAGCCGGTCCGTCGCGGGTCCGGCCCGTCCGGTCCCCGTTCGCGGGAGGGTCCTCCGGTGGCTGCCGCTCAGCCGCCGGAGCCGCCGTCCGGGCCGTCCCACTCGGCGTACTCGCACAGCCCCGGGAGCTTTCCGGCCGTCTCGTCGTCGGACGGCAGGCACGAGACCAGTGTGAGGCCGGGGGTGTCCACGGGCGCCAGCTTCACGTAGTCGAAGGTCAGCCGGCCCAGTCCGGGGTGGTCGAACGCTCTGCGGGCCGGCCGGAACTCCGCGACATCGTGGGTGTCCCACCAGCTCCGGAACTCCGCACTCTCCCGGCGCAGGTCAGCCGTCAGCCCCTCGAACGACTCATCGCCGGTGTTGCGGTCCGCGCCGGCCCGGTACTGCTCCAGCAGGGCCCGCGCCTGCCCCGGCCAGTCCACCAGGAGCGTGCGGATCCTGGGCAGGGTGAACACCATCCTGATGAGGTTGGGCCCGACCCCGTCCCCGGCGTCCGAGGGCCCCACCAGACCGGCCTCGGACCGGTTGCGGGCCAGCAGGTCCCAGTTGGGGGCGAGCAGATACGCCGGATTCGGGTCGAGTGCGTCCACCAGGCGCCGCAACGCCGGGGTACCGCCCCGCGCGGCGGCCTCCGGAGGCGACACCTGGCCGGCCAGCGCGAACAGGTGCCGGGTCTCGGCCGGAGAGAGCCGCAGCACCCGCGCCAGGCTGAGCAGCACCTGACGGCTCACGCTGATGTCCCTGGCCTGTTCGAGCCATGTGTACCAGGTGACGCTGACCCCCGAAAGGAGGGCGAGTTCCTCGCGGCGCAGTCCGGGGGTACGCCTGCGGAGCCCGGCCTCGATGCCGACGTCGCCCGGCTGGACGCGCCCCCTGCGGGTGCGGAGGAACTCCGCCAGGACCCTGCGCCGCTCACCGTCACTCATCGAAACCCCCGATCCACCACGCACCGTGCGCCCCGGACCATACCGTCCGGGGCCGCCTCCTCCGGCAGGGCGCCGTCCGCTACCGGCGAGCGGTGATTCCGGTGAGGATCAGGTCGACGCCGGCGAGGAACTCCGCCCGGTCGTCGTGCTCGCGCAGCTGTCCGGCGACGGTCCGGGTGAACGCGTAATCGTCGGGGTCCAGCTCCGCCCAGGTGGCCGCCGCGGCGTCGAGGAACGCGGTCCGGTCCGCGCCCGGCTGGAGCGTCCGGGTGTTGGCGGCGTTCTGGCCGGCCACTCCGAGGATGTAACTCATCAGCGCGGACACCGCGGTGAACTGGGCGGCCCTGGGCACTTGGAGCGCCTGGACCTGTCGTCCGACGCGTTCGAACACGCGCAGCATCGGCGGCTGCCACGAGGTACGGGCGAGCTGCGCGCCGACCCATGGGTGGGCGTCGATCGCGTCGAACACACCGAGCGCGAGGGCCCGGATCGCGTCCTGCGGCGTGGCGTCGGTGTCGTCGCCGGCGACGGTGGTGGCCACGACAGCGTCGGTGGCGGCGGCCAGCAGTTCGGTCTTGCCGGTGACATGCCAGTAGATCGCCCCGGGACCGGTCGCGAGGTGCTCGGCCAGCGCGCGGAACGTGAGCCCGCTCTCGCCCACCGTGTCGAGGAGCTCGACGGCGGCGCTGACGATGCGCTGCGCGGAGAGCGGTTCCTGCCGTCGTTCCGGACGGCCCATCCTGGTTGCCATGCCCCCATCCTAGACACCTTGGAACGTCGTTCCAGCTTGACAACCCATGGAACAGCGTTCCACCCTGGATCTGCTGGAACAGCGTTCCAGGCGTGATCGCCGGGCATCCCCAGCGGTCCGCGATCAGGAAGGAGCCACCATGACCACTCCAGTCACGATCATCGGCGCAGGACTCGGAGGGCTGACGCTGGCCCGCGTCCTCCATGTCCACGGCATCCCGGCGACGGTCTACGAAGCGGAGACGTCACCGGCCGCCCGCACCCAGGGCGGCATGCTCGACATCCACGACCACAACGGGCAGCCCGCCCTCAGGGCCGCCGGTTTGTTCGACCGGTTCCTCGACCTCGTTCACGAGGGCGGTGAGGCGATACGGGTGCTCGACAGGCATGGATCCGTGCTGTTCGACCGGCCCGACGACGGCGGAGGCAAGCGGCCCGAGGTGCTCCGCGGCCGGCTGCGGCAGATCCTGCTCGACTCGCTGCCCGCCGGGACGATCGAATGGGGACGGAAGGTCACCGCGGCCCGCCCGCTCGGCGCCGGCCGGCACGAGCTCACCTTCGCCGACGGCCCGACCGTGACGACCGGCCTCCTGGTCGGCGCGGACGGTGCGTGGTCACGTGTCCGTCCCCTGTTGTCCGGGGCGAAGCCCGAGTACGTCGGCACGGTGTTCATCGAGACGTACCTGTTCGACAGTGACGAGCGCCACCCCGCGAGCGCGAAGGCGGTCGGCGGAGGATCCATGTTCGCGCTCGCGCCCGGAAAGGGGATCGTCGCCCACCGGGAACCGGGCGGGGTCCTGCACACCTACGTCCAGCTCAACAAGGCCAGGGAGTGGAGCGACGGCATCGACTTCACCGACGCCGGCAGGGCCACGGCCCGCGTCGCCGAGGAGTTCGACGGCTGGGCGCCGGAGCTCACGGCGCTCATCACCGACGGTGAGACCGCGCCGGTCCTGCGGACGCTCCACGCCCTGCCGGCCGCACACCGGTGGGACCGTGTCCCGGGCGTCACCATGCTCGGCGACGCCGCCCATCTGACGCTGCCCTCCGGCGAAGGCGCCAACCTCGCGATGTTCGACGGCGCGGAGCTCGGCGAAGCCATCGCCGCTCATCCCGACGACGTCGAGGCCGCGCTCACCGCATACGAGAACTCCCTGTTCCCCCGCAGTGCCGAAGCTGCCGCCGAGGCCGCGGACCTTCTCCCGCTCTACCTCAACGACGAAGCCCCGCAGAGCCTCGTCGACATGTTCACCGGCTCGGATCCGGGTGACGACCGACCGCGCCGATGAACGGGCGGGACGGGTGAACCACCGCCGCTCCGGCACGGCCCGTCGATCGGTGCCGGACGTGCGCCCGTCGAGGGGCTCCCGCCCGGCAGCGCGGCCCGGCTCATCAGGTTCTGAGCCTTCGGCCACCGTGCACGCCCAGGGTGGTACTGCCGCCACCAGCATGTTCTCTCCCTGTTGAACCGTCCGGGCCCGCACCAGAGTCATGCCCATGAATCGCACCCGGCAGCCCGCCGATCCCCCACGCTCCGCCCCCGCCACCGGTGCTGCCGTGCGGACCCGCCCGCCCGCCTCGCCCCGGCGCGTGCTCGCCGTCATCCACCTCGGCGTCTTCATGGCGGTCCTCGACACCTTCATCGTGGTCATCGCGGCTCCGGCCATCCAGGACGACCTGGGGGCGTCCGACTCCGATGTCCAGCTGGTCCTGGCGGGCTACCAGCTCACCTACGCCGTCGCGTTGATCACCGGCGCCCGGCTGGGTGACCGGTTCGGCCGCCGGCGGTGCTTCCTCATCGGCGTGAGCGTATTCACGCTGGCATCGGCGGCCTGTGCCCTCGCGCCGGGACCCGGCTCCCTGATCGCGGCCAGGCTCGTCCAGGGGCTCGGCGCCGCCGTGATGTTCCCGCAGGTGTTCGCCATGATCCAGACCCTGCTGCCGCCCGCACAGCGGCCGCGCGCCTTCGGCACGCTGGGCGCCGTCATCGGTGCCGCGGGGGTCTGCGGCCAGATTCTCGGCGGCCTGCTGCTCTCCGTCGACCTCTTCGGGGCGTCCTGGCGCCCGGTCTTCTGGGTCAACGTTCCCATCGGCCTGATCACGCTGGCGCTGGCGGCGGCTCTGGTGCCCGAGTCGCGGCATCCCGGCGACCGTCGGCCGGACTTCGCCGGGATGGCCGTGCTGAGCCTCGCGCTCGCCCTACTCATCGTCCCCGTCATCGTGGGCCGAGAGGCCGGCTGGCCCATGTGGGCCCGGATCAGCCCGGTCGCCGGAGCGCTCGCGCTGATCGGCTTCGCCGCCGTGGAGCGCCGGGTCGAGGCGCGAGGCGGTTCCCCGTTGCTGCGGCTGGGCCTGTTGCGCAACCGCGCTTTCGCCGTCGGCATGCTTCTGGTCCTCCTCGCCTATTCCGGCATCAATTCCTTCTTCCTGGTGCTGTCCGTGACCTTGCAGGACGGCCTCGGACTGGACCCGCTGAGGGCCGGGGTGAGCTACGTGCCGTTCGCCGTCGCCCTCTTCGCGGGAAGTCTCGTCGCCGGGCGCTCGGCGCGGTACGGGCGGCGGCTGCTGCATGCGGGAGCGTTGATCCTCGCCCTCGGCCACGCGGCCGCTCTCGCCGTCGTGGCCTGCGCCGGGGACTCACTGACAGCGTGGTTCCTGGCCGGGCCGCTGCTCGTGGTCGGGGCGGGCAACGGCGTACTGGTCACCCCGCTGCTCAACGCCGTACTCTCGCGCGTCCGTCCGGCGGAGACTGGCATGGCATCGGGCGTGCTCTCCACGGGCCAGCAGATCGGCGGTTCGGGCGGGGTGGCCGTCGTGGGCGTCATCTTCTACGGCAGCCTGGGCCGTGGCGGTCACGGGGACGTTGCCGCGTACGGACACGCCCTGACGGCCTCCCTGGTCCTCAGCCTGGCGCTGGCCGTCGCCGTCTCGGCCCTCGTGTCCCTGCTGCCGCCCACCGGCCAGGAATCGCGCGTGCCACCGGGACCCTGACGGAGCGCGGTGCCGGGCCCGAGCCGTTCATCCCCGGGCCTTGCTCCAGGCCTCGCTGTTGAGGAAGTAGGTGTCGTACAGCTCCTGGACCTCCAGCAGGCTCTCCGGCGGCACCTTGCCGTAGGCGATGCGCTCCAGATGGCGGAAGTACTCGAAGCGTTCGACGCCCGGGGTGATGACGATGAGGATGTCGGCGTCCTCTCCGGGAGCGGCGGCGAAGGCGTGCGCGAGGCCGGGCGGGACGATGACGAGGTCGCCCCGTTCGGCGGTCACGAGCTGCTCACCGGAGAGCAGTTGGGCCGTGCCGCCCAGTACGTAGAACAGCTCGGCCGATCGCGAGTGGTGGTGCGGCTTGGCGCCGTCCGCCCCGTTGGTCAGGCTGACCCGCTGGGTGGACAGCGCGCCGCCGGTCGAGCTGCTGTCGGCCAGCAGCCTGATGGTGGTGGGCGCCCGGCCGATCACTTCGGCGTCGGCGGAGCGGACGAGAACGGACTCGTCGAAGTCCGGCACGATCAGCGACATCTGTGACTCCTTGTCTGGAGAAAATCCGTCTCGTTGCGGGAACGGGCCCCGGTGTCAGACGGCGAAGAGGAGAGCGGCGTTGATGAGCATGACCACGGCCGTGGCGAAGTGGATGCCGAAGGCGACCGCCCTGGTGCCCCCGTTACGCAGAACGACAAGGGTGTCGCCGAGCGGGAGGATGCTGACGATCAGCATGAACAACCCGGCGGCATGAGCACCCGAGAAGGCCAGCAGGGCGAGGCCGAGTATGCCGTAGGTGAGGTCGCGCAGACCCTTGATGGACAGGTAGGCCGCGTCCCCGTCCTCCTTGGCCGGGACACCGTAGCCGGCGGCGGAGACGCGCGGCACCACGAGGAACCGCACTCCGATGAAGATGACCATGGCGTTGAGCAGGATGGCGAGCCCGTAGGCGAGGGGCATGAGCATGATCCGTCTCCTTTTCTAGCACCGCTAGGAATTGGATCGACACTAACATGTCGATGACCCATTTCCTAGCGACGCTAGACTTTGGAGCGTGGGGGACGCCAACGCCTCCATGGGGACGTCGAGATGGCGTCCGATCACTTCGGCGACGGCCCGGATCGGGACCCCCTCGTCGGCGACCGCGTGCAGCGCGGATCCCGCGGGGGCCTGCTCCAGCGCCAGCCGGAAGAGACGCGCGGCATCGAACCGGGCGACGGCGGGCCAGCGGTTGGAGCCGTCCTCGACATAGCCGGAGACGCCCTCGTCGCGGGCGATGCCGACCAGGGCCGCCATGAAGCCGTTGTCCCCTTGGCTCATGTTCGCGCTCCGGGAGGTGCTGATGCGGAAGGCAGGCCGCACTCGGCTCCGGGCGCTCCGCGGCGCCGCCCTGAGAGCAGTCAGCGCGTCGGCCCGTGCCGCACCGGCCGGCCTGCTCGTCGCCGCTCTCCTGTGCGCGGCGCTGCCGTCCCCGTCGTACGCCGAGTCACCGTCGACCGGCTCGAACCAGCTGTACCGGTACGGCTACTCGCTGGGCTTCCACCCGTTCACCCGACCGCACGACGTACGCAGGCAGCTCACCGACAACTTCTGGCTGTTCCCGGTCAGCGGCGGCTGCCCGACCGTGATCCGTCCGGCGGACGAATGCGATCTGCTGGGCGCAAACCCGGTCCGGGTGGAGGCGATCGGGTACAACAGCCTTCAGATCGCGACGCTCCCCGGCCATGACCTGGGCGACGGCATGCACATCCGTTTCACGTTCGCGCGCAGTCTCGGCCTCCACTGTCTGGTGGTCAGCGCCTGGCAGGACAGACCGACCCGGTGCACGGAGAGGACGCTGTGCCGTGCGGCGAGCCGTGCCGGTGCCTGGGCTCTGTGGCGCGTCCTCTCCGAGACCCTGACGGTGTCCGCCCACACGGCCTGACCGGGCCGGACAGGGCTCAGTGTCCGTGTACGAGGGTGAGGTGATGCGTGCCGTGGGTGAGGCCGGTGACCGTCACACGCCGGGGGTCGCCGTGCACGCCGGAGCCGTACGCCCGGCCGTCCTTCCACAGGGTCCGACGCCCGGAGCGCACCGTGACGCGCCGGCCGTCCGTGGGCAGGGCCACCGAGCCGCGCGTACCGCGCGGGACCCGCACGGTCAGGGAGAAGGCCGCACCGTCCCGGTTCCACTCCACGCCGAGCGGCCCGTGCGGCGTGGGGAGCCGGCCCTGTGCCCAGCGGACCTCACCGGGGTTCGGCCGCACCTCCCAGGTGGCGTAGCCGGGCGACGTCGGCTTCGCGCCGAGCAGTTGGTGGGTGAGTGCGGGCAGCACGCCCGTCGACCAGCCGTGCGCCATGCTCGTGTAACCCTGTTCGTACAGCGAGCCGTTGGGGCCTATGCCCTCCCACTGGGTGATGCCGGGGTCGTGACTGTCCATCCAGCCGTAGGTCCGTCTGATCTGGTCGATCGCCGAGTCCGGCCGGCCGGACTCGAAGCGCGCCACCAGCTCCGGATAGGACGTGAAGGCGTACACCCGCTGGGAGGCGCCGCCGAACAGTGTGTCGTTGTCCATGAAGGCGTTGCCGTACCTGAGCTTCGTCGTCGCGTCGAGGTGGGCCAGCGCCGAGGCCGCCCGCTCCGCGTCGGCGACGCCCGCGGTGATGGCGATGGCGTTGCCGTCCTGGGCGTGCCTGACGGGGCCGGTGGCGGAGTCCAGGTAGGCGCCTGCCGCCGGGTCCCACAGGTGGTCGTTGATGGCCCCGGCCACCTTGTCCGCCCGCTGTGACCAGCGCTGTGCGTCCGTGTCGTGGCCCAGGAGCCCGGCGATACGTGCCGCGTCGCGCAGCGCCTGCACGTAGTTGGCGTTGTAGTAGGTGACGCGGCCGGTGCGGCCGAGGAACGCGTAGTCGCCGTAGCCGGACGTACCGTTCAGCCCCTTGCTGAGCAGCCCCGCCCCGTCCGTCACGCTCGGGTACCAGGTGTCGAGCACCTTCACCAACTGCGGGTAGTAGCGCGCGGCGTAGTCCTGGTCGCCGGTGTACAGCACGTAGTCCCAGCTGCACGTCACCCACCAGAGCGGGTAGTCGAACAGCGGGAGGGTGTAGTCGTTGATGGACGCCGGTGGGATCCACCCGTCGTCGCGCTGGTGGTCGGCGAGGTCGGCCAGCACGTTGCGGGCGGCCTCGGCCGCGTCGTCATGGGTGAGGTAGAGGGTCCGCCCCGCCACCGCCACGTCCCCCACGTAGGGGTCCCGGTCCCGCTTGGGGCCGTCGTGCAGCACCAGCTTTCCGTCCAGTGACGGGCTGAAGGCGTTGCGCGGGTCCACATCGTCGCGGCGGAAGGTGTCGACGACGAGTTCGTTGGTGTACGAGGCGCCGTACCAGTAGCGGTTCAGTTCCTCGTCCGAGCAGAGGAACCAGCCCCGGTAGGAATCCGGCGTGCCGAGGTAGGCGGTGAAGTCCAACGACACGGCGTCGATGGCGACTTCGCCCCATGGCTGGGCGGCCGGCGCGTCGGACGGCAGCGCGTCCAGCGTGATCTTCAGATAGCGGAAGCCGTGCAGCCCGTCGGCGTACAGCTTGTCGCCGCCCGAGCCGAAGCCCTTGGCGTCCTTCCACCTGGCACCGCCGGCCGGTACGGCGTACTGGTCGGTGCCCCGGCCCGCACCGCCCGCCTGGTCGCTACGGGTGAAGTCGGAGCGTTCGGTGAGGTACTGGAGCGTCTCGGAGAACGCCAGGCGCACCCCGGGGCTGTTGTCCGAGGCCCGGGTGAAGTCCACCTCCGGGTAGCCCACGACGACCTTGCCGAAGTCGATGGTCACGCTGGGAGGGGTGACCGGGGCCACCGCGTCCGGCCAGACCTCGTTGACACGGGTGAACACCCCCTGCCCGGCGTCCTGATCGGCCGTGACGGCGATGCGTACCCGGTCCGTCGCGACCGGCGGGTCGAAGCGCACGGCGCGCTGTACGTCGGTGTTTCCGGTGACCGTGCCGACGGTCCGCCAGGCGGCGTCCGCCCAGACCTCGACGGTGAAGTCGGCGGGTACGCCGTCGGCGTTGGACAGCACCGTCACACCGGGCAGCCGCTGTTCCCCGGGCAGGGTGATGGTCAGCGTGTCGGGGAAGGTGCCCTCGGTGTCGTCGTTCCAGAAGGTGTCGGGGTCGCCGTCGATGGCGTTGTCCGCGGCGTAGGTGCGCGGGCGGCCGTCGCTCCCGTTGTTGCCCGCGTGCGTGGACGACGCCTCGGCCGTGGTGCCCTGCGGCCAGCGGGGCGCGGCGGGTGGCTGGGCGCGCCGCAGTACGGTGGCCCCGCCTCCGGGTGCGAGCAGCGCCTCGGGTCCGGTCACGTCCCCCGCCGTCCGGACGATCCCCACCGGCCGCACGGTCCGGTGCGACGGCCCCTGGACGTAGCGGTGCCACGAGTCCCCGGGCTCCGGCGCGGCCCCGGCGGCGGCCGCCGTACCGCCTGCGACGAGCGGCAGTCCGACCGCGAGCGACGCCGCGCCGCCGACGCCCGCTTCGAGTACGGTGCGCCGCTTCGGCCCCGGCTTCCTCTTGCCCACACTCGTCACGTTTCGACGTCCTTCCGTAGACGCGCCTCACTGAGGGACGAGCGCATGAATCGTTTCAATGCCAAACGTCACGGCGACGCTATACGAGGCGGGTGACCCCGTACAGGGGTGTGAGGAAGCTGTTGTGTCAGCCGTGGAAGCCGTTGCACACGACGGAGGTGTACTTCGTGGGCCCGCCCTCTACGTGGTAGATCACCACGGTCCAGTCGCCCCGGTCGTCCCCCACCGGGATCGCGTCGAGGGTCTTCTTGCCGAAGTGGGCCCGGAAGTCGTCGGGGTACTTGAGCTTGACGGCTCCGCCGGAGGACCAGCGGGAGTAGATGTCGACGGGCCTGCTGGTGAAACCGATGCCCTTGGACTCGGACCGGAGCGGCCGTCCGGTGGCGCGGTCGGTCTCGTGCGGGGGCCGCACCCCCACGGAGACGTAGTAGGGGGCGGGCCTCTTCCCCTCCCCCGCGTGCTCGAACCGCATCGACACCCCGGCGGTGCCGGAGCCGGTGGTGTGCGAGACGGAGGAGATCAGCCCCGACGGCGGAAACGACTCGGGAATGCTGTCCGGATCGCAGCCGCCGCTGCCCAGAGCGGCCTGCTCCGGATCGTCCGACAGGGTCCAGCGGTCCTGCGAGACGCGGTCGTTCACGATGTGGTCCGGCGGGCGGTCCGCGGAGTCCGCGGTCGCCGAACGGCTCGCGGCCGGACGGCCGGACGCGGTGGCCCCGGACCCGGGCGCCGCGTCGGTGCTGCCCTTGCCGTCCTTCTCCGGGAGCAGCCAGACGGTCAACGGCACTGCCAGCGCCACCGCGCACACGGCGAGCCAGGTCCTTCCCCGCCGTGGGCGCCGCGGCTGGTCCCGGCCGGCGTAC
Source organism: Streptomyces sp. NPDC048671 (assembly GCF_055587045.1). Taxonomy (NCBI): domain Bacteria; kingdom Bacillati; phylum Actinomycetota; class Actinomycetes; order Kitasatosporales; family Streptomycetaceae; genus Streptomyces; species Streptomyces sp. NPDC048671. Next base: position 278,734 of record NZ_JBVJHB010000011.1, read on the forward strand.
GGGGTGGCCCCTGGCGGCTGCGCGGGGGAGGCCGTCGCGGGCCTCTCCACCGGCTGATCGGCCGGCTCGGACTCCGCCCGCCTGGTCGCGGCGGCGGTCTGCGGGGCCGGCACCGTTTCCGGCTCCGGGTGTGCACCGGACGGCGCGGGGGGCGGGTTCAAGTCCCCTGGTACGAGGCCGGAGCCGGCGGCGCGTACCAGCGCGTGGTAGTGGGCGTCCGACGCCAGCGGCGAGTCCACCCCGCACAGCGCGATCACGGCGGCCGGCTTGGGCCGCTCCGCCGGATCCTTGTCGACGCACATCCGGATGAGCGCGGCCAGGTCCGTCCGCACTCCCGCCAGGTCGATCTCCTCGTACACGGTCCGGTAACCGACCGACGACGCGTCGCCCGTGCCGTACGGAGGCCGGCCCGTCGCCGTGTACGCGAGCGTCGCGCCCAGAGCGAAGACGTCCGCCGCCGGGCCCGCCTCGTTGCGCAGCAGGACCTCGGGGGCCGTGTAGCCGGGCGTCCCCGACGCCATCCCGTCGCGGGTGAGGACCGACTGTTCGAGCCCTCGCGCGATCCCGAAGTCGATCAGCTGCGGTCCCTGCGGCGAGAGGATGACGTTGTGCGGTTTCAGGTCCCGGTGCGTGACTCCGTGCACGTGGACCGCGGCCAGTCCCTCGGCGAGCGCGGCCAGCAGCCGCAGGGCGCTGTCCGGCGGGAAGGGGCCGCTCGCGCCGACGGCGCCGCGCAGCGTGGGCCCCGCCACGTACTCGGTGGCCAGCCAGTAGGGGGACGTGTCGAGCGACGCCTCGATCAACTGGGCGGTGTACGCGCTGCGCACGGTCTCCACAGTCGCGGCCTCGCGCCGGAACCGGGCCAGGGCGTCCGGGTGGTCACTGATCTCGTCGCGGATGACCTTGACGGCCACCAGCCGTCCACCGGGCGAGCGGCCCAGGTACACCTGCCCCATCCCGCCCGCGCCGAGACGGGCGAGCAGCTGGTAGGCGCCTATGCGCGCGGGGTCCTGGGGCCTCAGTCCGTCCACGGCCCGACTGTGCCACATCCGTACACTCCGGACCACAACTCCCGCCCGGACAACCGGGGTCCACGCGCTGAGCGGCAACCCCGCTGATCCGGCCGGGGTTCCGGACCGGGGCGCAGGCCGCTCGCGGCCCCGCCCGCCCGGTCCGTCATGTTCAGCGCGAGTCGGTGGCCTCGAACCAGGTGGGTCCGTCCGTCATCGACTGCTTGATGCGCAGGAGCGCGAACTCCTCCAGCGGCGGCAGCGCGTCGACTCCGAACCAGCCCACCTCCAGCGACTCGTCGTCGTTGACCCGGGCCTCGCCGCCGGTGGCCCGGCAGCGGAAGGTGACGTCCAGGTACTGGCACCGGTCGCCGTTCTCGTACTGTACGGGCGGCAGTGCCTGGGTCAGCACCACGCGTTCCGCCACGCAGTGCACCGCCGTCTCCTCGTACACCTCGCGCTCCGCTGTCGCAGCCGGCTGCTCGCCCGGCTCGGAAATGCCCCCGATGACCGCCCATTTACCGGTGTCCGCACGCCGTCCGAGCAGCACTCTGCCCTCGTCGTCGAAGACGATGGCGGTGACGCCGGGCAGCAGGAGCAGCTGTTGACCCGCCGTGGCGCGGATCTCGCGGATGAAGTCAGGAATTGCCATGGGCCCGACCCTACGTGGCGTGCGGAGCCGCTCAGCGGCCGCGTCGCACCCGCACCGCCCGAGTGACCACCCAGCCCAGGCCGACGACCGCGAGCAGGGACAGTACCCCTTCGGGCAGCGGTCCCATCCGGGTCGCGGGGGTCAGCGAGGACCGCAGCGGCACCTCGTCCACCAGCGCGTCCGGGGTGAACATCTTCGTCTTCTGGACGACGGTGCCGTCCGGGCGGATGACGGCGCTGACACCGCTGGTGACCGGGACGACGACGGACCGGCTGTGCTCCACCGCGCGCACCCGGGACATGGCCAGCTGCTGGTAGGTCATCTCGCTGCGGCCGAAGGTGGCGTTGTTGCTGGGGACGGCGATCAGCTGGGCCCCGTGCTCGACCGTGTCGCGCACGGCGTCGTCGAACGCGGCCTCGTAGCAGGTGACGAGCCCGACGTAGGTGCCGGAGAGGTCGAAGACACCGACCTTCTTGCCCGGTCCGAAGTCGCGCTGCACCCGGTCCACGTCCGAGCTGAACAGGCGCACGAAGGAACGCATCGGCATGTACTCGCCGAACGGCTGGATATGGCGCTTGTCGTACGTGGCCACCGGGCCCTTGTCCGGGTCCCACTGGATGAGGGTGTTGCGCAGGTCGCCGGTGTCGGGCTCGACGACCGCGCCGACGACGGTCGGCACTCCGATCGCCTTCACCGCGTCGTCGATCACGATCCTCGCGTCGGCGTTGCGGTAGGGGTCGAGGTCGGAGGAGTTCTCCGGCCACAGGACGAAGTCGGGCTGCGGCACCTTGCCCGCCTTCACGTCCCTGGCGAGCTGCTGCGTACGGTTCGCGTGGTTGTCCAGGACGGCCCGGCGCTGGGAGTTGAAGTCGAGGCCGAGCCGCGGCACGTTGCCCTGGACCGCGGCGACGGTCGCGGTGCCGTCCTCGGCGGAGTCGTCCACCAGCGGCAGCGACGCGAGGGCCGCGACGACCGGTACCAGTACGGCCGCCGCGGTCACCGCGGCGGCCAGCCGGGGCAGCTCGCCCGTGGAGCGGCGGACACGGAACCGGCGGACCGCCTCGAAGAGCCCGAAGCCGCACAGCACCACGGCGAAGGAGAGCAGCGGTGTGCCGCCGAGCGCCGCGAGCGGCAGGAACACGCTGTCCGCCTGGCCGAAGGCGATCCGGCCCCAGGGGAAGCCGCCGAACGGCACCCTGGCCCGTACCGCCTCGTCCAGGGCCCAGACCGCGGCCGCCCAGAACGGCCAGCCGGCGAGCCGGGACACGGCGGAGATGCCGATGCAGCCCACCGCGACGAACAGTGCCTCGGCGGCGGCCAGGGCCAGCCACGGCACCGGGCCGACCTCTTCTCCGGTCCAGTGCAGCAACGGCAGCATGAAGCCGAGACCGGCGAGCAGACCGAGCCCGAACGCGGCACGGAACCTGCGCTCGAAAAGCACCCAGCCGAGCAGCGCGAAACCGGGCAGAACCAGCCACCACAGGGGCCGGGGCGGGAAGCTCGCGTACAGCATCAGCCCGGAGAGCACGGCTGCGCAGGGGCGGACGAGCCGAGGCAGCAGGCGCCTGGCTCGGGGCAGGGAGACGGGCTGCTGCGGGTCGCCGACCGGGGCGATGGTGGTGCTCACCAGGCGGAGTCTACGGTGATCGGCTGTGCGCCCGGCAGCACCGCCCGGGTGGTGGAATCCGTACCGCCGGATCGTTTCTTCGCATCTTCTGCACATATGCCCGCCGGGGCCGTTAATCTGTGCGCCAGTCCCCCGCTGACCAGCCGGATCCGGCCGGTCGCGCACGGGACCGTCACAGGCCGGGGGGCGGACGTGATGACTTCATCCGCGGAACGAGGGCCGGCGGGCGGCGACGCTGCCGGAGCGGTGATTCTCGCCGCCTGCGCGATCTGGTCCCTGATCAGCGCGGCCGGCCGGGAGACCCGGCCGGAGGGGGTGCTGCTGGCTCTCCTCGCCGTGGCGGCGGGCTTCACCTGCGGGCGCATCTGCGGAACGCTGCTGCCGGTGGCCACCGCGACGGCCGCCGCACTGGCCGCTCTCGTCATGGCACTCGTCTGGCGCGACGGGATGCCCGGAGCCACGGCCGCGATGGACACCGCGCCCGGTTACACCGGGGCGGCCGCCGGGCTGCTGGTACTCGCGGCCGGAGCCGCCTGCTGCGCGGCGGCCGCGGCCCGCCGGGAGTCCCTGCGGTTCACCCTGCGGCTGCTGGCCCTGGGGGCGGCCTGCGCCTCCCTCGGGCTCGGCTCGGTGGCGGGGTGCGCGGCTGCGCTCGGGGTGCTGCTCTGCTCACTGGCCTCGGCCAGGATGCGCCGCCGGCTGCCCGCTCTCGCCGGTCTCGCCCTGGCCGCCGGCCTGGTGGCCGGCATCTCGTGGGCGGTGGCCGAGGACGTGCTGCCCGACGGGCTCACGGTCTCCCTGGAGGGCCAGCTCACCCGCAACCGGGTGCAGCTCTGGCAGGACGCCGCGCACCTGGCCGGGCAGCACCCGCTACGCGGCATCGGCCCCGACCGCTTCGCCGAGCTGAGCCCCACCGCACAGGAGTCGCTCCGCTCCGACGGCAAGCCGCACTCGGCGCCGCTGCAGCAGGCGGCCGAGCAGGGGGTGGTGGGGGTACTGCTGCTGGGGGCCGCGTTCGGCTGGCTGCTGTACGTGCTGTGGCGCTCGCCGCGCGGCACCCCGGTGGTCCTGACCGCCGGTGCCGCGCTCACCGCTCTGGCCGCGCTGGCGGGTGTCGGCAACGCGCTGAGCTTCACGCCGGTGACGGCCGGGGCCGGTCTGCTGGCCGGTCTGGCGTCCGCCAGGCGGCCGATCGGGGACGGCGGACCGGCTCGCGACATCGGGACGGAGCGGTTGCCGCGGGGCGGGGACGGTGCCTGATGCCCCGGCCGGCGGCCGGGGCGTCAGTGCGGCGCCCGAGGGCTCCGGCCGGTGCGTCGGTGCGGTGTGTCAGGCTCCGGCCGGGGCGCCGGTGGCCGGCAGGTGCAGCCGCTCACGGATGAAACGGACGCCCGCCTCCGCGTCGTCCACCGTCACCGTGAACGTCCTGCCGTCGCCGAGCCGGAGCACCAGGCCCTCGCCCCGTCGCACGACCACGGCGGTGCCCTGCTCGGGGCGCCAGCGGTAGCCCCAGCCGCCCCACTGGCGCGGCGTGACCCGGGGTGCGAACTCCGCGCCCACCACATGGGTGAGCAGGATCCGGCGGCGCGGCAGACCTATGTGGCCGCACCGCACTTCGAGGGCGTCGCCGTCGACCCGGACGGCCACGTTCACGAAGGCGAGCGTGCCGAAGAGCATCAGCAGTCCGGCCGCCATGCAGCCGATCACCGACATCAGCAGCGGTGCGATGCCGGAGGTCCAGGTGGAGCTGACGGCGAGCTGGATGCCCAGCGCCAGACAGGCGGCGCCCGCCGCGGCGAGCACCCACTGGGTGTGGTTGGTGGCCCGGCCGGTCCAGACCGCCGAGTGGGAGTCGGCACCGGTGTGCCTCGGTTCTCGGGGATGGTCCCTCATGCCAAGCAGCGTACTGAAGAAACCGCGCGGGGGAACGGGTCCGACAGCTCCGGCCGGGTCGCCGGACGGTCAGCGGGCGGGGCTGACCGCCGTGAGCCGACGCCCCTCCGGGTAGGCCAGAGCGGCTTCCGGCAACTCCGACACCCGGCCGCCGAGGAGCACGGCGAGTCCGGTGCCCGGTTCGGCCGACGGAGCGGGTTCGGCCCCGATCCGGCGCAGTGCCTGGGCCGCGACGGCTCCGGCGGAGCCGTGCAGGACCACGGGGGGCCGGCCGGGCTGCCGCACCGCGTCACGGATGCGCTCGGCGACCAGCTCGTAGTGGGTGCAGCCCAGCACGACGGCCTGGACGTCGGGCGGGGTGAGCGCGGCGGCCGCGGCCAGGGCCCGGTCGATCCCCTGTTCGTCGGCGTACTCCACGGCGTCGGCGAGCCCCGGGCAGGGGACCTCGGTGATGACCGCGTCCCCGGCGAAGTCCCTGATGAGCCGGCGCTGGTACGGACTGCCCGTGGTCGACGGGGTGGCCCAGATCGCGACACGGCCGCCGCCGGCCGCGGCGGGCTTGATCGCGGGGACCGTGCCGATGACCGGCAGGGCGGGTTCGAGCTCGGCCCGCAGCGCCGCCAGCGCGTGCACGGAAGCGGTGTTGCAGGCGACGATCAGCGCGTCGGGACGGTGGGCGGCGGCGGCGCGCGCCACCGCGAGCGCGTGCTCCGTCATGTCCTCGGGGGTGCGGGGCCCCCAGGGCATGGTGCCGGGGTCCGAGGAGAGCACCAGATCGGCGTCCGGCCTCAGCCGGCGTACTGCGGCGGCGGCGGCGAGCAGGCCGATTCCGGAGTCCATGAGCGCGATCTTCACCCAGTCACCATAGTCGACAGCCCTTGCGGTCCCGGCTCAGTGGGGCAGACTTCGGCCAATGAGCGCCATTGTCTGGATCGCCGTGGGTTCCCTCGCCGCGTGGGTGTGGCTGCTGCTGGGGCAGGGCTACTTCTGGCGGACGGACCAGCGGCTGCCGGAACGCGCGGACCCCGCGCACTGGCCGTCCGTCGCGATCGTCGTCCCCGCACGTGACGAGGCCGACATGCTTCCGGTGAGCCTGCCCTCGCTGCTGGCGCAGGACTATCCGGGACCGGCCGAGATCTTCCTGGTCGACGACTGCAGCAAGGACGGCACCGGGGACGTCGCCCGAGCACTGGCCGTACGGCACGGAGGACTGCCGGTGACCGTGGTGTCGCCCGGGGAGCCCCAGCCCGGCTGGACGGGCAAGCTCTGGGCCGTACGGCACGGGATGGCGCTGGCACGGGCCCGGAATCCGGAGTATCTGCTGCTCACGGACGCCGATATCGCGCACGAGCCGGACAGTCTGCGGGAGCTGGTGGCGGCCGCCGGGTCGGGCGGCTTCGATCTGGTCTCGCAGATGGCGCGGCTGCGGGTGGAGAGCGCCTGGGAACGGCTCGTCGTACCGGCCTTCGTGTACTTCTTCTCGCAGCTCTACCCGTTCCGGTGGGTGAACCGGGCGGGGGCGCGGACGGCCGCGGCCGCGGGCGGCTGCGTACTGCTGCGGACCGAGGCCGCGGTACGGGCGCGGGTGCCGGAGTCGATCCGGCAGGCGGTGATCGACGATGTGTCGCTGGCCCGTGCGGTGCAGGGCAGCGGCGGCAGGATCTGGCTGGGGCTCGCGGACCGGGTGGACAGTGTGCGCCCGTATCCCTGCCTGGCCGACCTGTGGCGGATGATCTCCCGGAGCGCGTACGCCCAGCTGCGGCACAACCCGCTGGTGCTGCTCGGCACGGTGCTGGGGCTCGCGCTCGTCTACCTCGCGCCGCCCGTGACGCTCGTGGCGGGACTGCTGGCCCCCGATTCCGTGGCGGCCTGGACGGGGGGCGTCGCCTGGGTCGTGATGGCCGGCACGTACATGCCGATGCTCGGTTACTACCGGCAGTCCCTGTGGCTGGCGCCGCTGCTGCCGTTCACCGCGCTGCTGTACCTGCTGATGACGGTCGATTCGGCGGTGCAGCACTACCGGGGCCGCGGTGCGGCATGGAAGGGGCGTACGTACGCCCGTCCCGAGGCCGCACCGGACCAGTGAACGGCAGGGCTCACTTGCGGCCGGGGGTCCAGTTCATACCCCAGCCGTAGGCCTGGTCGATGGTGCGCTGCGGGCTGACTCCGCGCGGCGGCACGAGGTAGCGGGCCTCTCGCTGCACGGTGAAGTCGCCCCCGTTGTTGCTGATGAGGGCGAGTGCGCAGACCGTGGACGGGACGGTGCACTCGTCGAGCGAGAAATCGATCGCGGCGCCGTGCTGGGGCTGAAGGGTCACCGTGGCGTGCAGATCGGCGAAACTCCGGGCCCCTTCGTAGATGGTGACGAAGATCAGGATCCGCCGGATCCTGGCCTTCTGGTCGAGGTTGATGGTCAGGTTCTCGCCGGAGGCGACGGCGCCGGTCCGGTCGTCACCGTCGAGGTGGATGTAGGGCGGCTGCTGGAGGGCGCCGAAGGCGTTGCCCAGCGCCTGGACCACTCCCTTGCGTCCGTCGGTCAGCTCGTACAGGGCGCAGAGATCGAGGTCGAGATCCGCGTGGTTCGCGACGGCCCGGCCGAGTTTGCTGCCCCACCCCTTGAACTGCTTGCGCACTTCCCAGTTGAGATTGACGCGCATGGAACCCGAAGTGCCGCCCTGCTTCGCGAGCGAGACCGACGGCGCTTCCTTGGTGAGCGTCACCTTGGTCAGCCGGACGGGCTGGGTGACGGGCGGCGCGGGGGGTGCGGGAGGGGCGGGAGGCGTCATCGGGGCGGCGGCGGCCGGCTGGGGGTACTGCGGCGGCTGCGGCGGCGGCATGGAGGCGACCCGGGTCGCCGGGTTGGGCTGTTGGGGTTGCGGAGGCGATGGGGGCTGAGGGGCCCTTTGCGGCTGCTGCGGCTGCTGCGGCTGCTGCGGCTCGTCGACGGAAATCCCGAAGTCCGTGGCCAGGCCCTCGAGCCCGGTCCCGTATCCCTGGCCCACGGCCCGGAACTTCCAGGAGCCCTGGCGCCGGTAGAGCTCACCGAGGATGAACGCGGTCTCGACCGTGGCGTCGGCGCTGTCGAACCGGGCCAGTTCGGAGCCGTTCGCCGTGTCCGTGATCCGTACGTACAGCCCCTTCACCCCGCCGAACGTGCCGCCGTCCGCCGAGGCCGCCACCACGATGCGGTCGACGACGGACTCCACCCGTGCCAGATCGACGGCCAGGCTGTCGGTGGCCGCGCCGCCGTTGACTCGCTTGCCCTCGTGGCGCACCGCACCGGATGCGTGGGCCGGCTGGTTGTAGAAGACGAAGTCCGCGTCACTGCGCACTTTTCCCGAACCGAGGAGAAGGAGCGCCGAGGCGTCCACGTCCGGTGTTCCGGGGGCGGTGTGCCACCCCAGTTCGACGCGCACGGCCTGTGCCGCCACTGGAACATTGGTTCCTTTTAGCATGGTCATGCTCGCCCCCATCACGAGTCCGGCTGCCGAGACCCTTCCCGGTCAACCTAATGCTCTCCCGCCGCAGAACCCACAGCGGCACCGGCAGGCGTCCAGGGATCCGCCGGTAACCCCTCGTGAACTCGCCCCTTGCACGATCAGGACGCGGGGGTGGGGGCGCTCAGCGGGTGACGGGGCGTGGCGCCGTTCCCGCCACCGGGTGCGAGCGGTGGCGGGCGCGGCGCCGTTGCCGCTACCCGGCGTAGGTCTCGTACTCGGCGATCTTCGGGGTGCCGTTCGAGCCGGTGATCTCGAACGTGATCTTGCGCAGGGAGGTCCGGGGGAAGGTGATGACTCCCGCACCGCTGCCGGAGGTCAGCACGGTGCCGGTGTCGCCGTTGACGACCCTCCAGGATCCGATGGCGCCCTCGGCTCCCGACGCCTCCCGGATGCTGATCGCGGCGACGGCGGTGGCGGAGGGCCACTTGACCGAAACGGAACCGGTCGGGCCGGCCGGCGACCAGTAGGTGCTCATGTCACCGTCGCGCACGTTGCCGTAGCTCGTCCCGGCGGCCTTGCCCGAGCCGTCGGCACCGGCGCCGATGCTGAGGTTGGTGCCACTGGGCTGGGTCGGGTCGGGCGTGGGGTCGGTGGGGTCCGGCGTGGGGTCGGTCGGGTCCGGGGTCGGCGTCTGCGGCGAGCAGTTGCCGTCCGAGACCTTCAGCCCCTTGTTGGCGCCCGCGGTCTGCGTCACGATTTCCGGCACGCAGCCGGCGTCGTCGAGGCTGTAGGAGTAGGGGATGCTGACCGTGGTGTTGGACTGCGGGCCGGGGCCGGCGGGGTGGTTATCGCTGCCGGGGGCGGACCACGTCACGTTGTCGAAGGTGTTGCCGCTGACCTGCCAGTATCCGGCCGCGTCGGTGTAGAAGGTACCGAGGACGTCCTTGGAGTCCTTGAAGTAGTTGTTGTCCACCTTCGCGCGGGCCCCGGCCCGGGAGTTGATGCCGGACTTGTTGAGCTTCACGTAGTAGTTGTTGTAGATGTGGGAGATGCCGCCGCGCAGCAACGGGGTGCGGGAGTCGACGTTCTCGTAGAGGTTGTGGTGGAACGTCACGAAGCCGTTGGAGAGTTCGGTCTCGCTGGACCCGATCAGACCGCCGCGGCCGGAGTTGCGCAGGGTGCTGTACGACAGGGTCACGTACTGGGTGTTGGCCTTCATGTCGATGAGGCCGTCGAACCCGTCCGATTCCCCGCCCGAGGCCTCCAGGCTGGCATGATCGACCCAGACGTTACGGACGTTGCTCTCCATGCCGATGGCGTCGCCGCCGTTGGACGTGGGCGAGCCGGACTTCTTGACGTTCCGGACGGTCACGTTCTGGATGATGATGTTGCTGGACTCGCGTATGTGGATGCCCAGTTGGTCGAACACGGCCCCGTTGCCGACACCGACGAGCGTGACGTTGCTGATCTGCTTGAGTTCGATCACACCGGCGGCGGTGTTGCAGCTGCCACCCGACACCTTGGTGGTGTTCGCGTGGTTGATGGTCCCCTCGACCTCGATGGTGATCGGGGTGCTGCTGCTGGCCCGGCCGCACAGGGCGGCGTGGATCGCCGTCCCCGTGGTGGCCCGCACCGTCGCCCCGCCCGCACCGCCGGTCGTCCCACCGTTCTGGGTCGCGTAGCCGGTGGCGCCGCTGGTCGCCGCCGAGGCCTCAGGCATCGTCAGAACCGCGCCTGTCGCTGCCGCCAGGGCCAATGTGGCCACCGCCGCGGAGAGGCGCAGTGCAACTGGTCGTCTCATTTTCGTCTCCCGATTCGTCTTCGAACTGCGGGTGCTGGTCGTGCATGCCGCGGTCGTGCCGGTGGGGCGTCGAAGCCGCCGGTCCGGCGCCGGACCGGTAGCGGCGCATGCGTGATGTCGTGGCAGGGGCCACGACAGCCACTTCCACCGGAACGAGGATCTTGAAAACGGAAAGCGCTTTCTGGATGCAGACCATAGAGCCGCTCCAGTTGGGCTGACAAGACTCCTGCACGCCTGCGAAATAGTTCGGACTGCCCTCAACACGCTTCACTTGCAACGGTGTTGACTACGCGTTCGGGACCGTCGAGGAAGACTTGCCGGCCGACCGCCCGGAATCCGCCGGACTCGTACCGCCCGTCGGGGCAAACGCTTTCATTCACTGACCAGGGGAACTGGTGAATCTCACCGGCGCCCGTGACCGGAGACGTCGTCGTACAGCGGACCGGCCGTCAGGTCCCGCGCAACGGCCCTGTCCTCGACGCCGCAGGGCTGTCGCTCATGGCATCCGCCGCACTACGCCCTGGTCGTCGAAGGCCGCCCCGCTCCCCTGCCCGAGGTCCAGCCACAGCTCGGTGAACCGGTCGAGCAGCCCGGCCGCCGCCGCCACATCGTCCGTCAGCGGCCGGTCGGCCGAATCCGCGTCGAGCACCGCGGCCGCCAGACCGAAGGCCCGGCCGACGGGCAGCCCCGGGTCGAGCCGCATGTCACGCTGGCGCAACGCCCTTACGGCCGCCACGAGTTCACAACCCACGACGAGCCGGTACGCCTCGCACGCCCGCAGCGTCTGACGTGCCGCGAGCGACGCGAAGCTGGCCTGCTCCTCGACACCGCGCGAGAGCACCGCATGGCCGAGGGACGCGGGCGCGGAGAAGGCCCGCAGATCGCCGAGCGCCGCCCCGGCCGCGTACTCGAGGATCATCACGCCCGACGACGCCGGTGCGCCGTCCGCGAGGAACGGCCGCAGCCGGGTGAAGCCCGGTTCGTTCAGCGTGGACAGCCGCGAGGTCGACAGGCGCGCCACCTGCGTCACCGCCAGCCTGAAGTGGTCCAGGGCCAGGGCGAGCTGAGCGACGTAGAAGCCCCCGTGGTGGTAGGCGGCCATGTCCTGCGCCGAGATCAGCGGGTTCTCGGCCGCCGCGTTGATCTCGACCGTGAGCACGTCTTCGAGGGCGTCCGCCGCATCGTGCGCGGGCCCGTGGATCTGGGGCACGCAGCGGAAGCCGTACGGGTCCTGGATCCGGCCGAGCGGCGGCGTGGGGCGGTCGGGGGCGCCGAGCAGCTGCCGCATCCGTTCCGCGACCGCGTACGAACCGGCGTGCCGCCGCGCCTCGTGCACGGGCAGCGCGTACGCCTCGTACGAACCGTCGGTCGCCATCAGGGACAGCGCCGCCACCACCTGAGTGGCCGCGATGAGGCCGCGCAGCTCGTGCAGGGCGAGCGCGGACTGACCGAGGGTCAGCGCGTTGCTGCTGATCAGAGCCAGGGCGTCGTTGTTGTCGAGGGGCTGCGGGGCGGGGGCCGCCCCCGGCCCCCGCCAGGGGTGTTCGCCGGCCAGCGCGAGACCCATCTGCGCGAGCGCGGCGATGTCGCCGGTGCCGACCGAGCCGAATTCGTTGACCTTGGGGTAGGCACCCGTCTCCAGGGCCTCGCAGAGCGCCGTGACGACGGTCGGGCGCAGGCCGGCGCCTCCCGCGAGCAGCTGGTTGGCGCGGACCGCCAGCATGGCGCGGACCTGCCGTGCGGGCAGCTCCTCGCCGATCGCTCCGGCGTGGCTGCGCAGCAGGCGCAGGCCGTGGTCGGCGGCCGCCCCGGTCGGCACGGACTCATTCCGGTTGGCACCCACACCGGTGGATCGGCCGTAGACGCGACCCCACGAGGCGATTTCCCGAGCGGCGTTCCACGAGGTCTCCACCCGCTTCATCCCGTCCGCGCCCGGCACGGGTTTTGCGGTGGATTCGGCCATACGTACGACATCTGCAACCATCAGTCCGCGGCCGTTCAGGACGACAACCGAGTCACTGTCGCCCGTCACCCTGTCCGCGATATGAGACGACATCACTCGTAATTCCTCCTCAACCGGAAGCGCGGTCTTGCCCTACGGCCACTCGTCATCAGGGATTTACACCTGAGCGGCGACTGACTATTGACAATCTATTCAGACACCGAGAACTCTGCATGATGATATGCAGCCGGGCAAGGGACTCCACATGATCCAATTCGATACGGTCAACAAGCGCTTCCCGAACGGCACAACCGCGGTGCACGACCTCTCCCTGGAGATGCCGGAAGGAGGCGTGACCGTCCTCGTCGGATCTTCCGGTTGCGGCAAGACGACGGCACTCCGCATGATCAACCGAATGGTGGATCCGACCTCCGGGACGATCAGGGTCAACGGCAGGGACGTCCTGGAGCAGGACGCCGCCGAGCTGCGCCGCTCCATCGGCTACGTGATCCAGCAGTCCGGGCTCTTCCCCCACCGCACGGTCCTCGACAACATCGCGACCGTGCCGCTGCTGCTCGGCTGGGGCCGCAGGAAGGCACGGGCGCGGGCGGCGGAACTCCTGGAGACGGTCGGCCTCTCCCCCGACGCCGGGAAGCGCTACCCGCACCAGCTCTCCGGCGGCCAGCAGCAGCGGGTCGGTGTGGCCCGCGCGCTCGCCGCGGACCCGCCGGTGCTCCTGATGGACGAGCCGTTCGGTGCCGTCGACCCCGTGGTGCGCACCCAGCTCCAGGACGAGCTCCTGCGCCTCCAGAGGGAGTTGAACAAGACCATCGTCTTCGTCACGCACGACATAGACGAGGCCGTCCGGCTCGGCGACCGCATAGCCGTCTTCCGCACCGGTGGCCACCTCGTCCAGTGCGCGGGCCCCGCCGAACTGCTGGCCCGCCCCGCGGACGCGTTCGTCGCGGACTTCCTCGGCGCGGAGCGCGGCCTGAAGCTGCTGTCCCTGACCACACTGGCGGAGGTCACCCAGGAGCCCGCCCCCAAGGGCACCCGCTGGCAGCTGACCCTCGACGCCGCACGCAAGCCGCTGGCCTGGCGCGACACCGAGACCGAGGCGGAAGCCCCGGTCCGGCCGCTGCGGGACACGGACTCGCTCCTGTCGGCGCTCAACGAGTCGATCGCCGCGCCGAGCGCACTGGTCGCCCGCGTCGACGCCGAGGGCGTCCTCACCGGTGTGACGTCCCGCGAGGACATCCACGACCACGCGGGACGCGTCCACAGCGACGCGAGCACGGTGGCCGCGTGACCGTCGACTGGTCGTGGATATCCGACCACACCGGCGAGCTCACCACCCTGGCCCTCTCCCACCTCCAGGCCGCCCTCACCGCCGTACTCCTCGGCCTGATCGTCTCGCTCCCCCTGGCCGTCCTCGCGCACCGCGTACGCCGGCTGCGCGGACTCCTCCTCGGGCTGTCGAACATCCTGTTCACCATCCCGTCCATCGCCGTCTTCGTCCTCCTCCTGCCGGTCAGCGGGCTCACCCGCACCACCACCGTCATCGGCCTGACGATCTACACGCTCGTCGTGCTCCTGCGGAACACCGTCGAGGGTCTGGACTCCGTCCCCGCCAGGACGAAGGAGGCCGCGAAAGCCATGGGCGCCCGGCCGCTGCGCACCCTGCTCACCGTCGAACTCCCCCTCGCCCTCCCCGTGATCATGGCGGGCGTGCGGATCGCGACGGTGATGGCCATCTCCCTCGTCTCCGTGGCCACGTACATCGGGGACGGCGGGCTCGGGCAGCTCTTCACGGACGGGTTCCAGCGCAACTTCCCCACCCCCGTCATCGTCGGCGTCGTTCTGACCCTGCTCCTCGCGCTCGTCGCGGACGCGGCTCTCGTCGCCCTCCAGTACGTCCTGACTCCCTGGACCCACCGGCAGAAGCAGGGGGCCTGAGCGCTCATGTACGAACTCTTCAAGGATCTCGGCGCCTGGCTGGTCAGCAGTGAGCAGTGGACCGGGCCCGACGGCATCGGGCACCGCCTCGCCGAGCACCTCCAGTACTCGCTGCTCGCCACGCTGATCGCCGCCGCCATCGCACTGCCGGTCGGCCTGCTCATCGGGCACACCGGGCGTGGTGCCTTCCTCGCCATCAACCTCTCCAGCTTCGGGCGCGCACTGCCCACGGTCGGCCTCGTCGTACTGGTCTTCCTCGCCAGCGGCCTCTCGATGTGGCCCGTCTACATCGCCCTCGTGGCGCTCGCCGTCCCCTCGATCGTCACCAACACGTACGCCGGGATGACCGCTGTCGACCCCGAGGTGCGGGACGCCGCGCGCGGCCAGGGGATGCGCTGGCACCAGGTCCTCCTCCAGGTCGAACTGCCGCTCGCGCTCCCTCTGATCATGACCGGGCTCAGGCTCGCCCTCATCCAGGTCGTCGCGACGGCCACCATCGCCGCGTACGTCTCCTTCGGCGGACTCGGCCGGTACGTCTTCGACGGGCTGGCCCAGCGCGACCTCGTGCAGGTGCTCGGCGGCGCCGTGCTCGTGGCGGTCGTCGCGGTCGTCCTCGATCTCGCGCTCTCCGCACTCCAGCGCACCCTTTTCCTCCCCCATGGCCTCAAGGGCATGGGAGGTACCCCCATCCGCCCCGCCAAGCCGGCCCAGGAGCACACACGATGAACCGCAGAAACCTTCTCGGCGGACTCCTCGCCGCCGCCTCCGTCCCCGCGCTCGCCTCCTGCAGCGGCGGCGTCACCTCGCTCGACGGGCAGGGGTCAGGCGGCGGAGGCGGAGGCTCCAGCAAGGACGGCGTCACCATCGGCACCGCCAACTTCACCGAGAACCAGGTCCTCGGGTACCTCTACGCCGCCGCGCTCGAAGCGGCCGGTGTGAAGACCAAGGTCCGCCCCAACCTCGGCACCCGCGAGATCCTCATCCCCGCCCTCAAGGGCGGCGACATCGACCTCCTGCCCGAGTACCAGGGCGCCCTGCTGCACTACCTCGACACCAAGGCGGAGGCCTCGGAGGAGGGCGAGATGCAGAACGCCCTCGCCATGGCCCTCCCGAACGGCCTGCAGATCCTGCCCTACGGCAGGGCCGAGGACTCCGACGCGTTCGTCGTCACCCGGGAGACCGCCGTCAAGTACGGCCTCAAGTCCCTCGCCGACCTCGCCCGGCACAACGGGAAGCTCGTCATCGGCGCGGCGCCCGAGGTCAAGAAGCGCGCGGTGGGAGCGGTGGGCCTCAAGGACGTGTACGGCGTGGAGTTCAAGGAGTTCAAGTCCCTCGACTCCTCGGGGCCGCTGGTCAAGGGCGCGCTCAGGAAGGGGGACGTGGACGTCGCGAACCTCTTCACCACCGACACCGACATCGCCGCCGAGCACTGGGTCGTCCTCACCGATCCCAAGAACCTGGTCCCCGGCCAGCACGTCGTCCCGCTCATCGCCGACCGCAAGGCCGACTCCACGGTCCGCAAGGCGCTCGCCCGGCTCGGCAGCGCGCTGACGACCGAGGACCTCACCGAGCTCAACCGCCTGGTGGACAAGGACAAGAAGGACCCGCAGGACGTCGCGGGCGACTGGGCGGCACGGCACGGGATCAAGTAGCGGCCGCCGCCGGACCGCGGAGCGGGGGTTCGGGGTGCGCGGAGCGGTCGTTCCCCTCCTCCCGTTCCTCGCGGCGCACTTCTGCACGGGCCCGCTCGTGGATCCGCTGGGCGGCGCGGACGTCTCCTGGATGGCGGGCCCGGTGGTCCCCGCCGCCCTGTACTGGCTGCCGGCCCGCCACGACACCTCACACGTCCCGGAGGAGACGCGGTACGCCCCGGTGCCTTCGAAGTAGCTCCCGCCGTCACCTTCTTCGTGGCGCCGCGACGGGCCGTCGGCCGTACCGTCCCGGTTCGTCAGACGATGGCGGGGACGGTTTCGGCACTGCTGGTGGACCAGTTGGTGACGATGGGCTTGTCGACGTTGGCGGGCTCGGGGAGCTTGAGCTCGGCGGGGTCGGGGTCGTCCTCGGTGACGGCGATGATGACGTTCTCGAATTCCTTGCCGTCATTGCTCTTGGTCGTCTTGGGGCTGATTCCGGTGTACGCGACGCTGGAGCCGCTGAGCTTGATGGGGTCCTCGCCACCCTGTCCGACTGGAGAGGCGAGACCGTCGGCGCCGGATCCGAAGGACACGCTGGGGGTGTTGGTGTCCAGGTAGCAGGTGATGCCGGACTTGGCCTGGGCCGTGACGAGGTAGTAGCCGCCGGCCTGGGACTCCGAAGAGACCGTGAAATCCAGGTCGTTGGTGCCGCAGGACTGCCCGTAGCCGCTCTTCCCGCCGTCGCCGGAGCCGGCCTTGTCGCCGCCTGAGCCGGACTTGTCGCCGGAGCCGGCCTTGTCCTCTCCGGAGCCGGACTTGTCGCCGGAACCGCTGGTGGAGGGGCTGTCGCTGGAGGGGCTGTCGCTCCCTCTGCTGCCGGTGGAGGGGGCCGCGGAGCTGCCGGTGTCCGCGACGTCGTCGGGGCCGCAGGCGGTGGCGGTGACGGCGAGGGCCGTTACGGCCGCGGCGGCCAGGACGAGACGGGCGGAACGGGCGGCGAGACGCGAACGCATCATGATCTCCAGCGGCTTTCGGTTGCGATGTTTCCTGCTGCACCGATGACACTAGGGCCGAGTCGATCCTCAAATGATCCTGTAAATGTCCAGGTTCTGTTTCAGCAACCTCGGTTCCAGGAATCGGCGTTGGCTTGCGCCGACCACAGCTCAAGGGGCTCGTCCGGCGCCAAGTCCCAGAACCGCGACCGGCACCTGGTCCGACCACTGACTGCCCTGCTGCACGATCAGCGTGCCGTCGTCCTGCCGCCCGGCCCGTTTCACGACCGCAGGCGGCCCACCGTCTCGGGCGTGAGGTGCTGGGCGAGCACGTCGAGGGCCGCCGCTACCTCGCGCAGCCGCTCGGGGTCGTCCGTGCCGAGTGCGGTGGCCAGCGCGTCGCCGATCCGGGACGCCCGGACCTCGGAAACCCACTCGGACACGTCGGGCGCCCGTCGGATCAACTGCCGTCTGCCGTCGGCCGGGTCGGGCGCGGTCACGATCGACCCCGCGTCCCTCAGACGTGCCACGGTGCCCGAGACCTGGCTCTGGGGCAGGCCCGTGCGCACGGCGATCTCGCTCACCGAGGTGTCGGGGTGACCGAGGAGGTCACTCAGCACGACGAGGGCCGCGCGGGTGCCGACGCGAGGGGTGTCGGCACTCGGAGGCAACTCCGGGAGTGCCTCCTCCCCGATCTTCATGAGGGTCCGGCCGAGCAGGAACAACTGGACCGGGGTCATCGAGGAGCTCATGACCCGCACGCTACTCCCACTCCATCATTGACGATGCATCCCCATTGATGTATCGGAACAGACGCACTGAGCCGTCCGCGGCGGACATGCCGTGGGCGAGCGTGAGCTGAGCCCGTACCCGCGCCGGGGCGATTGGATGGTCAGCTCTGCCGGCGCAGATCGATGGTCCGCAACGCGGCAGGGAGATCCGCCCGATAGGGAATCAGGCCGAAACGCCGGTGCTTGATGGTGGCTGCCACCGTCACCCGGGCCCGCACGGGAGCGCCGGCGGTGGCCTTGACGATCAGTGTGAAGGTCTCGTCGCCGATCAGGGGGTGCCTGCTGGTGGGCTGGATGCGCCATTCCGGGTCGCTGTCCCTTTCGCCCATTCCGATGACGCACAGGTCCTCCCGGCCTTGTCCGGGGGTGAGTTCGAGGCTGGTCTCGACGATCGCGAGCTTGGCGCTGAGCGCGATGGTGGTTGCTCGCTCCACCGGGTGGGAGCGCTTCTTGGGAGAGATCGACCAGGCGATCGGCTGCCGGTCGGCAGGCTCATCAGGGGACTCCAGGAGAACGCCGACGGCTGCGTCGGCGAAGGGGTCGCCGTTCGCCGGTGGGCGGAAGGCACACGTGAGACTGAGGAGGAGATAGTCGCTGTACGAGGCCTCCGAGGTCAGGAAACTCAGCCACTCCGCCTCGCCCGCGGCTGCTTCCTCGGCCGTCAGTGGGTGGGCGATGGCGGTGCTGAGGGAGACCCGGCCCGCGATGCGGTGCTGCGGGGCAGGCGACTGCAGCCGGGGCACCTCCACCAGATCGATCGCGTGGAGCGGGGTCAGGGGCAGTTCAAGCCGGGTCACGAGGCAGCTCCGTGGTTCGAGTCCGAAGGGCGCCAGTCGCCGATGAAGCAGAACGAGCCCCAGTCCCGGTATTCCGGATGGCGGGCGCGGACGGCCGACTGGGCGGCGCGGAAGGCGGCGCGGCGGTCCGGTGTCCGAGCGAGGCGCTCGTAGAGCGTCCCGAAGAACTCCGTGGCCACCTGGGGGTGGACCGGCCACAGGCACCCGATGACCGCGGAGGCGCCGGCCGAGAGGAACGCGGCGGGCAGGCCGCGCAGATTGTCGTTGACGTCGAAGCGGCCCAGAGCGGATTCGCAGGAGCTCATCGTCACGAGTTCGACCCCCCGCAGGTCGGCCTGGAGTACGTCGTGGGCGAAGACGCGGCCGTCGTTGTCCGGATCCGGCGACAGGAAGAGGCACTGGTACCACGACGCCCACTCGTTGTGCGCCCCGTGCGCGGCCACGTGGACGTACCGTGCGTCGGCGAGTTCGGTGAGCAGCCGGCGCGGCGTCGCCGCGGTCCCCAGCACCGCCTGACCGCCCATCGCCGCGGCGACCTGGGCGGCGTGTGTCTCCAGGCCGTCCTGGGCGAGGAGACCGTGCCGGGCGCCCCCTGCCGCGGATGCGAAGGCGACGAGCCCACGTCCGGGGGGACGGTGACGGCCGGGCGCCGGAGTCCGGAGGAAGCCCAGGCTCAGCACCTGAGTGACGGTCCAGTCCTCGGCGAGGGGAGCGCCGTTGACCTCCAGCAGGTGGTACGGGAGGTAGTGCAACGGGCCGTTGGGCCAGATGCACAGATGCCGCTTCCCCCGGGCCCGCCAGCGATCCAGGGAAGCGGCGAAGGCCGCCAGATGCGGGACGCTGTCCTGCCTGAGCTGTCTCTGTGCCTCACGGCTGACCGGCCGGTGCAACGGGTCCGCGACGACGGCGTGTCGCAGGGCCGCGACATGGAAGGCCACGGGGTGGGCGGAAAGGGTGTGTGCCGCGCGTGTGAAGCGAATGAGCCCGGCTTCGAACTCCGACAGGAGCACGGTGTGGTGCTCCATCTCGTCCCGGGTCACAGCCAGGCCGGACAGCGAGGTCACTGGTACCTCGGAGCCGTCCCGGTGGGCGTGGCCGAGGTACAGCGAGAGCAGCACCGTGTCCTCGGTCAGGAGCGCCTGCAACTCGTCAGGGAACATCATCGGCATCCGGTCCGTCGATCCGGTGGCGAGGAGTTCCTGACTGATCCAGCGGTCGGCGGCGCGCTGCATGTTGCGGTGCTCCGTCTCGGCGTCGCCCCCGAGTTCGGACTCGCCTGTGCCCACGTAGAAGAGCATGGCGTCTTCGGCGCTCGGCAGTTCGGGCTCGCTCAAGGGTCCGGACAGCGCCGGCTCTTCCGCCGTGATCCGGGCCAGTAGTCGCGAGAGCCTGGGGGACGGTGCGAATGGACCGGGCCGTGCGGCGATGACCGTGAAGTCAAGTCCCTTGGCAGCTTGGTGAATCGCGAGCATCAGGCCGTAGGAGATGGTGGGTCCGCTCAGTTTGAGGACCAGCTGCTGGTACAGATCC
Organism: Streptomyces sp. NPDC048671; assembly: GCF_055587045.1. NCBI lineage: Bacteria > Bacillati > Actinomycetota > Actinomycetes > Kitasatosporales > Streptomycetaceae > Streptomyces > Streptomyces sp. NPDC048671. Next base: position 298,799 of record NZ_JBVJHB010000011.1, read on the forward strand.
CTCAGCTTCCAGCCGATGACCTCGTCAACGCCGCCCCGCAGCCATACGGAGGCAGGGATCAGTGCCGCCACGGCTTCGCCGGCACTGCTCTCGTCGGCTGCCAGGGCACTGCGTAGAGAGTCCCGACATCTCTCCCACGTAGGGGCTGACGCGCAGCAGCCCCGCGGCGAACAGCGTCTCCGCGAGTTCGACGATGTCCTCGGCGCGGTCGCTGCCGCGCAGAACGGAGATCTGCTCGTCCGCGACGGCACAGGCGCGACGGAAGAGCAGCCCGTCGGCCACCTCGGTCAGCGCGAACCGTCCGGCCTCGACGTAGGCGTCGGCCGCCCACCACCACGGCCCGCCGTGTCCGGCGCCCCAACGGGAGCGCGCGGCTTCCAGGGCGAGGGTGAGCGCCGGCACCGCGTCGTGCGGCTCGCCGGCCGCCACGAGACGCATGGCCCCGGACACCACGGAGCCGATGGCGGCCTCCGAGAGGTCGAGGGACTGGTCCTTCACCCGCCGTACGGCCTCGCTCTCGGAGACGACGCGCGACGAGAGCTGCGCAGCGAGACGGACCAGGGCTTCGGCCTGGCGCCGTACCGCGGCACCGTCCGGACGGGCCGCCGGGCCGTCCTCGGCGGCATGGGCGGCATGGGTGTTGCCGGCCGGCGGGACCACGGTGGCCCGGCGGGCGCGGGACGTCCGCTCAAGAAGGAGCCTCATGGCTCTGCTCAGACAGGCCAGGTGTGGCTCACGGTCAGCGCCATCCGTCAGGTCAACCGCGCGGCGTAGCCACCCGACTGCTTCCCTCAGCACCGGTACGGCGCTGTCCTCGTCACCGGCCGTCCCGTCCGCCGCTTCCACGCGACGGCCGAGAGTCGAACCGAGTCCGGCGGCCGCGCTCGCATACGCGGACGCGTCCCCGGCGGCGTCCGCGAGAGCATCCCGATAGGCCCTCTCGGCTCGGGTGAGATCCGCGTGGTCGCCCGCAACCTCGAAGCGCCCTACAAGGGCCGCGGCGAAGGATCGTCCGCGTCCGGCACGCCGCGCGGGGGACGGCTCCGGGAGAGCCGCGACCCGGCCCAGCAGCTCCACCGCAGCGGCCGCGTCCGCACGCCGTTCCGCCGCGGGACGGCCGGGAAGAGCCGCGCGTCGATGGAACGCGAGACCATGGATGGTGTCCCGGTACGAGTTGTCATCGCTGTCGGCGACAGTCCGGATCAGACCGATGGCCTGGTCGAGGGCAGCGATGTCGCCCTGCTGCTCACCGTCGACGACCAGATCCGCCGCGTGTTCCAGCGGGTCGCTCCACGGGTGGTATCCGGTCTCATCGGCGAGCCGGGGCCACAACTCGCGGGGCACTCGCCGGCGATCGATCAGGTAGAGCAGTCCGAATACGCCGATCGCTGTCTCCAGGTCCCGGACGGCCGGGTCTTCGGCAGCAGGGTCTTGGGCGGCGGGATCTCGGGCGGCCGGGGCGCGCCTGTGCGCCGAGGACCGGGCCCAATAGAACGCGGCAATGGTGTGCAGTACATCGGGGTCGGCCGCTTCTGGTCGGCTGTCCACCGAAGCGAAGAGTTCCGCCGCGACAGCCAAGGCATCGTGTTCGAGCACGATCCGGGGGTCCCCGCCGGTGCCGAACTCCCGTACTCGAGCGGCCAACTCGCTATGAAGCGCGTCCTCCACGAATCCCCCTGACCGTTGGAGTACTCATCGTAGTGAAAGCGGCACTCTCAGCGCCTCTCGTTCGGATCCGGCTGGGCTCGCGGCACCCTCCGAAAGGCTTTCCGGCAACGCGAGTCACGCCCGGTGGACCGCGTCTGCAGCCCCCTGCCGTATGCGCCGCACACCTCTCGCTTTGACCAAGCGCTATTCGCGTCCTGCCGAGTGCCTCGGTGTTGTTCCAGTTCGCTGTCCCAGGCAGGCGCGTGCGCGCTACTCACCGATGATCCGCCGGACACGCCCTGGTAGCGCCTCCGTCACTTCTTGTCAGCCACCGGTTCCTGCACAAAAAACCCCTCTCTTAACGGAGCCTTTAACAATGTCCTGGCAGGCCAGCAGGGCAGAATCAGCGTAAAACGGATAACCCCAAGATTGGGGCTCCCCAATCGGCACATCGTGGGCTTAACTTAGGTGGCATGACCTCCCCTCGCTCCACCTACGGCGGCGGCTACTACGCCGCACCGTCGTTCCCTGACACTCCGATCTACGACTCGCTGGTCGCGGAGCGGGGCACCCCTCAGATCGCGCCGATCCGAGTTCCTGCCGCCTACGACACCGGTAACAGCTATCTGCCGGCGCTCCCGGCGGCCCTGCCGGCTCTCCCGGCGGCGCCCTCCCAGCCCGCTCCGTCGTACGGCTACCAGCAGCCGGCGGCGGCGCAGCAGGGCTACGCGCCGATGCAGCCGGCGCATCTGCAGCACGCCCCGGCGCCGTACATCCCGCAGCAGCCGGCCGCCGGCCGCGGCGGCTACCAGCCGCCGCCGCAACAGCAGCAGCCCCGGCCCGCGCCGGGTACCGGCTACGAGTCGATGCGTCCGGCCTCGCCGCGGCCGGCTCCCGCGCAGTCCCCGTACGAGGACCCGTACAACCGCCCGTACCAGGGCCGGGGGTACTGAGGGAGCACTGAGCGGGGGGCTGAGGGAGTACTGCCGACAGGCGGCGGGCTGTCCGCGGTGGCTGGCAGAATGGGCGCATGCGCCCTGCCGTACCGAGTGCCGTCCGCATCCGTCAGTTCGCAGTGCCGGCGGCACATGCGACCGGCGAGACCGAAGTCGAGCCATGGGGACTCGACGGCGGCCCTCGCCGGATACCCGCCGATGCCGTCGGCCGGACCGTCACGCGACGTCAGCGGCCGCCCCTGGCACCGGAGGTGTCCGCCGCGTCCCTGCCGGGCGGCCTCGCGCCCACGGGAACTCCGGGGGCCGGCCGCCGCGTTGGACGGGGTGGGGTCGCACTCTCCTCGCCGCTCCGGCGCGCGGACCGCACCGTATCGGGTTGAGACGGATACGGAAGGGGGTGCAGGACCGTGCGGGCACTTCCGGGAGTCTGGCGTTGGCGGCACAACCCTCTGCGCCGCGCCACGGACCGGTGCGAGGCGTGGGTGGCACTGGCCGCGTTCGTGCTGCTCGTGCTGGCGGCGCCGGCGGCCGGCTTCTTCTTCGGCTCGCGCACCGACGACGTGTTGCAGGAAGCCGTGCGGGCCCAGCACGCCCGGAGCCATCTCACCACCGCCGTGGTGGTACGCCGGGCGGCGGGTTCACGGCACTTCGTCGCCGACCCCGAGATCTCCGCCGACCGGGCGGCCCTGACCACGGTGCCGGCCCGCTGGCAGGCGCCGGACGGCACGGTCCGCAGCGCCACGGTGACGACCTCCTCGCGCCACACCGCACCCGGGGACCGGGTACGGATCTGGACCGACCGGGAAGGGCATCCCGCGCTGCGCCCGATGGACGCGCCGACGGCGCACACCCATGCCGCGCTGGCCGGATTCGGCGCCGCGATGCTGGCCGCCCTGCTGATCGAGGCCGGACGGCGTCTGATCGTATGGCGCATGGTGCGGCAGCGGTACGAGCGGCTCGACCGGGCATGGGCCAGGGCCGGTCCGGACTGGGGCAGGACGGGCACCGGCAGCTGAGGACCGTCCCGCAATCCCTGGCGGGCGCGCGTGGTCCGCTCCATGATCCAGTCTGGTCCGGGCGAAACACCCCAGGGTGCTGATCGGGTCAACTCCCGCCCTCCGCGCGCGCTACGGTGGACCGGCCCGCCCGTCACTTCGGCAGGCGGACCCCGGACGGTCACTGCCGCGAGGCCGGTGACCCGGGCATCACACACGCACGAGGCGGGGGCACGACAGCGCCATGGCACAGGGCACGGTCCAGGTGACGCACACCGGCACATCGCGGTGGCGGCGCCGCACTGGCGAATACGCCTCCCTCACCGCGGCTCTGGAAGCGGCGGCGGACGGTGATGTGCTCACCGTCGCACCGGGCACCTACCGGGAGAATCTGGTCATCGCCCGCGCGGTGACGCTGCGCGGGCCCGAGGGCTCGCTCGGATCCGTCCGGATCGCACCCGCCGACGGCGTACCGCTGACCCTGCGCGCCTCCGCCGTCGTCCAGGATCTGCATGTGGAGGGCCAGGACTCGGCGGCCCCCGCCCTGCTGATCGAGGAAGGCGCTCCGGAACTCGCGGACCTGCGGATCGTGACCCGCTCGGCCGCCGGTATCGAGGTGCGTGGTGCGGCCCGGCCGACCGTGCGCCGCTGCACCGTCGACAATCCGGCCGGCGTCGGCATCGCCGTACTCGACGGCGCGGGCGGTGTGTTCGAGGAGTGCGAGGTCGTCTCGGCCGGACAGTCGGGTGTCTCGGTGCGCGACGGCGCACATCCCCGGCTGGAGCGCTGCCGTGTCCACCACTCCTCGGGAGCCGGTCTGTCCGTCACGGGGGAGGGCAGCGGCCTCGAGGCGGTCGGCTGCGAGATCTACGAGATCAAGGGCAGCGGAATACAGGTGGCCGCCCGCGCCTCCGCCCACCTCACCGACTGCACGGTGCACCGCACGTCCGCGGACGGCGTCACCCTCGACACCGACGCGGTGCTCACCCTGGCCGACTGCGACATCCACGACATCCCGGAGAACGCGGTGGACCTGCGTTCGCGCTCGGTCCTCACCCTGACCCGCTCCACCGTGCGCCGGTTCGGCCGCAACGGACTCTCTGTCTGGGACCCGGGCACCCGGGTCGACGCCAACCAGTGCGAGATCCACGACAGTACGGGCGACTACCCGGCGGTCTGGGTCAGCGACGGGGCGACGGTGATACTGGACTCCTGCCGCGTCCACGACGTGCCGGACGCCATCTTCGTGCTCGACCGGGGCTCGCGCGCCGACGTCGTGGACAGCGATCTGTCCCAGGTCCGCAATACGGCGGTGTCGGTCAGCGACGGGGCGACGGCGCAGCTCGACGACTGCCGCATCCGGGAGGCGTCCACCGGTGCCTGGTTCCGTGACCACGGGAGCGGCGGCACCCTGAACAACTGCACCATCGACGCCGCCCAGACGGGCGTGATCGTCACCAAGGGCGCCGATCCGACGATCGAGCGCTGCACGGTCACCTCGCCCGCCGAGGCGGGTTTCTATGTGTCGGCCGAGGGGCGCGGCACCTTCCACGGCTGCCGGGTCACCGGGAGCGAGGGCTACGGCTTCCATGTGATGGACGGCTGCCGCACGACGCTCACCCGCTGCCGTACCGAGCGGTGTGCCCGCGGCGGTTACGAGTTCGCGGAGGGCGGTTCGCACGCTGACGGTTCCGGCATCGGTCCGGTCGTGGAGGACTGCACCAGCGACGAGAGCGCGCTGCGCACCGCCACTCCCCCGCCGCCCACGGTCCTGACGGCGACCCAGACGACGCCGGGGCTGCTCGGCGGGGTCCCGGCGCCGCGTGCGGTCGAGCCCGCCGCGGCGGAGACGCCGGCCGAGCCCGCGCGTACCTCCGGGGCGGTCCTGGGTGAACTGGACACCCTGGTCGGCCTCGACAGCGTAAAGCGTGAGGTGCGCGCACTCACCGACATGATCGAGGTGGGCCGGCGGCGCCAGGAGGCCGGGCTCAAGGCGGCCTCGGTCCGCCGCCACCTCGTCTTCACCGGCTCCCCCGGCACCGGCAAGACCACCGTGGCCAGGCTGTACGGCGAGATCCTGGCCTCCCTCGGTGTACTGGAGCGGGGCCATCTGGTCGAGGTGTCCCGGGTCGATCTGGTCGGCGAGCACATCGGCTCGACCGCCATCCGTACCCAGGAGGCCTTCGACCGGGCGCGCGGCGGGGTGCTGTTCGTCGACGAGGCGTACGCCCTGTCCCCCGAGGACTCCGGCCGGGACTTCGGCCGCGAGGCGATCGACACGCTCGTGAAGCTGATGGAGGACCACCGGGACGCGGTGGTCGTCATCGTCGCCGGGTACACCCACGAGATGGAGCGGTTCCTCACCGTCAACCCCGGTGTGGCCTCCCGTTTCTCGCGGACCATCACCTTCAGCGACTACGAGCCGCGGGAGCTGCTGCGGATCGTCGAGCAGCAGACCGAGGAGCAGGAGTACAGCCTCGCGTCCGGGACCGACGAGGCGCTGCTGAAGTACTTCACCGAGCTCCCCAAGGGGCCCGCGTTCGGCAACGGCCGCACCGCCCGGCAGACCTTCGAGTCGATGGTGGAGCGGCATGCGGGCCGGGTCGCCCAGCTCGCCGAGACGAGCACGGACGACCTCACCCTGCTGTATCCGGAGGACCTCCCGGAACTTCCCTGAGCACCTGGCGGGACTCCTCGCCCTCGGCCTGACGGGGCAGGAGCGGGGCCAGCCGTTCCAGGAGCGCGGCCCGCTCCTGGGCGAAGACCGGGTCCGCCTGGTAGTCGGAGTGGCCCAGCACCGGTTCGGGCAGGGGGTGTTCGGGGGTACGCCCGTAGACCAGCGGGTCCTTCAGCGGGCCCCGGTCCACCTCGGGCCCGGACTCCTCGCCGAGCCTGACCTCGCCGCCGATGGGGTCGGTGGCCCGCCACAGATTGCGCCAGCAGTGCACCGAGCGGTGCAGCCCGTCCAGTTGGGCGGGGCCGAAATAGGCGGGGAACCAGCGCCCGTAGAGCCGCTCGATCGGTGAGCCGTAGGTCAGCAGGGCGACTCTGCGACGGGTCTCGGCGGGCAGTTGCCAGACCGCGGACGCGGCGAGGACGCTGCCCTGGGAGTGGCCGGAGATGACGAGCCTGCCGCGGGTCCGTGCGGTCCAGCCGGACATGCGTGAGGCCAGGTCGGGGACGGCGCGCTCGGCGTAGCAGGGCGGCGCGAAGGGGTGTGCGGCGCGCGGCCAGAACGTGCCGACGTCCCAGAGGATGCCGATGGTGCGCCGGGCGGAGGCGTCCCGGTAGGCGCGCCGGCCGCAGGCGACGAAGACCAGGAATCCGAAGCCGATCATCCAGGAGCCGGTCGACTGCGCCGCCTCGGCCACCGATTCGACGAAGGGGCCGCTGCCGTCCATCGCGAGCCCGGGAACCTGTCCGCTCGCCCAGGCACCGCCGACCGCGGCGGTGCCGAGCAGCAGGGCGGCGGTCGAGACCAGGCCGACCATGCCGGGCGCGGAGTCGGTGAGCGCGGCCGTGGCGCGGGTCCGGGCGATCTGTTTGGTACGGGCGGGGTCGGGCCGTACCTCCTCGTACTCCGCGTCGACAGCGGGCTCCAGCCGGCGGGCGGTGAGGCAGGTCCGTACGCCGAGCGCGATGCCGGGAACCAGGAGCAGCACCAGCAGCACGGGGATGACGGAGGCCTGCCAGCTGAGCAGCACCGGCGGTCCGGTGATGACGGCGCTGCGGTCCATTCCGGGGCTGCCGGGCCCGTCGAGCCAGTCGGCGACGCGCTGGGCCACCCCGCCGGTCATCACGCCGCCGAGCGCGCAGGCGAGCATCGCGACCGCGGGGCCGCCGAGTCCGTGCATCACGGTGCGCGGTTCGGGGCTGCGCCGGTACAGGCTCCACGCCACCGCGGCGAGGGCGACGACGAGGGCGCCCTGGGCGAGGGTGACGACGCGGAACGTGATGTCGCCGGGGAGCGTGCCGTGCGAGGCCCAGCCGGGGCGGGACCAGGCGGCGTGCACCGAGGCGACGACGAGGAGGGTCAGCGCGGCCCCGGGCAGGTAGGTGATGACGGCGCGGTCGAGCCGGTTGTCGAGGCGCCGTTCGCTGCGGCCGCGCCGGCAGACGACCCAGAGCACCACGAGCATGGCCAGGACGAGCAGCGCCTCGATCAGCCGGCCGTACACGGCGGGCACCGGTCCCTCGGCGGCACGGTCGTGCCGGGCCGTGGCGCCCGCGACGGAGGCGGTGACGGTCAGGAACCCGGCGGCGGTGTGGGCGGCGCGCAGCCGGGCGACCAGCCGGCGCCCGAACCAGAATCCGGGGCGCCCGAGCGCGGGCCGCAGGGGCTCGGCGGGGGCGGCACCGGTCTCGGGGGCGGTGCCCGGCTCGCCGTCGTCGGGGACCGTTCCGGTCAGCGGGCGCTGGGACTCGTAGGCGCTCCAGGTGCGGTTGGACAGGTACCAGAGCAGTCCCACCAGTGCGGCCGGCACCAGCGCGGCGAGCGCGAGCCGCCGGCCCGGCTGGGACCACCAGCCGCCCTGCGCGGTGGACAGGAATCCCAGCCACGACCGCTGGTTGGAACACCCCCGCGCCCCGGCGCACTGCCAGGCCGTCAGGTCGAGCGCGACCTCGCAGGCCGCGGCCGTCAGCAGGACGGTGAGGCTCAGCGCGACGAGCCGGACGAGCGCCCCGTACAGCCGAATGGTGCGGGGGCGGGCGGTGGCGGCCGGGCGCATCCAGTGGGCGAGGTTGATCACCATGAACGGGAGCAGCAGGAGCCACAGGGCCCGGGAGCCGTTGCCGGATGTGAGGTTGGACCAGCAGTAGGCCTCGGGGATGGGCCGGTCCCGGTACAGCTCGGGGTGCTGCTCCGCGTCGATGTCGTCGGAACGCCGGTATATGGCGGCGGTGGCGTCACCGGTGACCCGGACCGTGCGCGGGTCGACGAGCATCTCCTGGGGCGTGGCCCCGCCGACACCGTGGACCAGCAGTTCCAGCGCTGGTCCGGTGCTCTGCGGGGCCTGGGTGGGAGGTGGCACTGGGGTGACTCGCTCTCGAAGGGGACGGCGGCTGATGTCCGGTCATCAGAATCGCGGCTGAGTGACGGTGTCCGTGCCGCTCTCACGGAATCTCCCCAGTGCGGCGGCCCGCGACACCGCGTGGCAGGATGAGCCCGTCCGAACGGACTCCTGCACAGCCAGAGGGAAGGACCGGACCCGGCGTTGAGCGAGAATCAGAATCTGCTCGCGGAGCAGCGGCGCGCGCTGATCCTCGACGAGGTACGCAGGCGCGGCGGGGTCAGGGTCAATGAGCTGACCCGCAGGCTGAGCGTCTCCGACATGACCGTCCGACGGGACCTGGACGCGCTGGCGCGGCAGGGTGTCATCGAGAAGGTGCACGGCGGGGCCGTTCCGGTGATCGAGGCGAGTACGCACGAGCCCGGTTTCGAGGTCAAGTCGACGCTGGAGCTGACCGCGAAGGAGGACATCGCGCGGGCGGCCGCCGCGATGGCCGTGCCCGGCAGCGCGATCGCGCTGTCCGGCGGCACCACGACCTACGCGCTCGCCCAGCACCTGCTGGACGTACCGGACCTGACGGTGGTGACCAACTCGGTGCGGGTGGCCGATGTGTTCCATGCGGCGCAGCGTCCGGGATCTCCGGGTGCCCGGCCGGGTGCCGCGACCGTGGTGCTCACCGGTGGGGTGCGGACGCCGTCCGACTCGCTGGTCGGCCCGGTCGCGGACCAGGCGATCGTCTCGCTCCATTTCGATGTGCTCTTCCTCGGTGTGCACGGCATCTCGGTCGAGGCCGGTCTGTCCACGCCGAATCTGGCGGAGGCCGAGACCAACCGCCGGTTCGTCCAGTCGGCGCGGCGCGTGGTGGTGGTCGCCGACCACACCAAGTGGGGCACGGTGGGGCTGAGTTCGTTCGCCACGCTGGAGCAGGTGAACACGTTCGTCACGGACGCGGGCCTGTCCGAGGAGTCCCGCGAGGAGATCGAGGAGCACCTGCCCGGTCTGGTGGTCGTGGGCCGGGACGCGGGCGGCGGGCCCGAGCAGGGCTGAGCGCGGGGGGTTCTCTCCGGCCCGGGGTGGAGGCCCCGGATTCCGCTCAGCTCGCGGTGGGGCCGCCACGGCCTAGGATCGTGCTGTGGCCGTCTTCCGGATCGAGCGCTTCACCCCTCTGCCCGCAGCCGAGTCCTGGCGCCGGGTGACGGACTGGGAACGGCACGCCGCGCATGTCCCGCTGACGACGATCACGGTGCCCGCCGGGCTGCCGACCCGGACCGGAACGGTCTTCGTGGCACGGACGGGAGTCGGGCCGCTGGCGTTCGACGATCCGATGGAAGTGGTCCGGTGGTCACCGCCGTCGGGCGGCCGGGCGGGGATGTGCCGCCTGGAGAAGCGTGGCCGGGTGGTGCTGGGCCGGGCGTCGATCGATGTGTATCCCACCCATGCGGGCTCCCATGTGGTGTGGGTGGAGGAGCTGAGCGTCCGGCTGCTGCCGAGGTGGGGCGATCCGCTGATCTCCGGAGCGGGGCGGCGGATCTTCGGCCGGGTGCTCGACTCCATGCTCGACCGGCCGGCGCAGGGGTATCGGTGACCGGTGGCCGCGTATGCGCGGGCAGCTCAGGCCGAGGCCGCGCTCGTGGAGCACTGTCCGCGTCTCGTCCGGCTCGCCCATCTGGTGCTGCCGCCCGCCCCCGGCCGGCACCGGATGCGGGTCGTGGCCGGCGCGGTACGCGTAGCACCGCACGGTCCGACTGCGTCGGCACCAACGACATCTGACGGTGCGACAGATATGGTGAGTCGCGGTCCGTCCGCCGCCGACCGCACGGGAGGTGCGTTCCATGACACGCCGACTCCGCACCGTGGACCTCGACTTCGTCGAGTCCGCACCGCTGAGACTGGTATTCGCCGCGGAGGTGGCCGCGCCGCCCGATGTCGTGTACCGCGCGCTGGCCGATGATGTCGAGGGCTGGCCCGGCTGGTTCACCCAGGTGACGTCGGCGCGGCCGGTCGACGCGGGGGCGGGCCGCGAGGTGCGGCTCCGGGGTGGGGTGGCGTTCCGGGAGACGGTCGTCGCCGCGGAGCCCGGCCTGCGGTACGCCTACCGGGTCGACGACTCCAACGCCCCAGGTTTGCACGCCCTGGTGGAGGAGTGGCTGCTGACCCCGGCCGGCACCGGCACCCGGGTGCAGTGGACCTTCGCCGCCGACGGGTCGGCGCTGTTCCGGTTCACGATGCGGCGGGGGCGGTCGGCGGTGGGCAGGTCGTTCCGGGACGCGGTGCGCAACCTCGGCCGGCGGCTCGCGGCGGCCGCGGCCTGAGGTGCGCCCGCGGGCCGCTGCCGGTGGATCAGGCCGTACTCCCCCCCTGGCCGGGCCAGTTGCCGGTGGCCAGGAAGGTGTCGATGGTCCGGGTGTACGGCGCGATGTCCAGGCCCTGTGCGGCCAGCCAGGAGTCGGAGTAGTACTTGTCGAGGTAGCGGTCACCCGGGTCGCAGATCAGGGTGACGATGCTGCCGGTACGGCCCTGTGCGACCATCTCGGCGACCAGCTTGAACGCGCTCCACAGCCCCGTCCCGGTGGAACCGCCCGCCTTGCGGCCGATGGACCGCTCCAGGGCGCGCACGGCCGCGACGGTGGCCGCGTCCGGGACCTTCATCATCCGGTCGATCGCCCCAGGCACGAAGCTCGGTTCCATCCGCGGTCTGCCGATGCCCTCGATGCGGGATCCGCGGTCGCTGGTGGCGAGGGGGTCGTGGTGGGTCCAGCCGTCGAAGAAACAGGAGTTCTCCGGGTCGGGCACACAGATCCGGGTGTCGTGCTGCATGTAGTGCACGTACCGCGCGATGGTCGCCGAGGTGCCGCCGGTACCCGCGGTGGCGACGATCCAGGCCGGCTCGGGGTACCGCTCCAGCCTCAGTTGCTGATAGATCGACTCCGCGATGTTGTTGTTGCCGCGCCAGTCCGTGGCCCGCTCGGCATAGGTGAACTGGTCCATGTAGTGGCCGCCGGACTCCGCCGCGAGCGTGGCGGACTCCTCGTACAGCCTGTGCGAGTCGTCGACGAAGTGGCAGCGGCCGCCGTGGGATTCGATGAGCCGGCACTTCTCGGGGCTGGTGGTGCGGGGCATCACGGCGATGAACGGCACCCCGATCAGCTTGGCGAAGTACGCCTCCGAGACGGCGGTCGAGCCGCTCGACGCCTCGATCACCGGCTTTCCCGGGCGGATCCAGCCGTTGCAGAGCCCGTAGAGGAAGAGCGAGCGCGCCAGCCGGTGCTTGAGACTGCCGGTGGGGTGCGTCGACTCGTCCTTGAGGTAGAGGTCGATGCCCCAGCTCTCGGGCAGCGGGAAGCGCAGCAGATGGGTGTCGGCGGAACGGTTGGCATCGGCCTGGACCTTGCGTACGGCTTCCTTGAGCCAGGCCCGGTACGCCAGGTCGGTGCGGTCGATGTCAACGGTCGCCACCGCTTCGCCGTCATGCATGGGCTCACTCGTGTCCATCAGCGTGCTTCTCCTCGTACGACCGGTCTCGGCGCGCCCCACGATATGCCCCCTACCTGCACAAACATTGACTTTGATACTCCATAGCCCTGCCTTGGTGTTGCGGGCGGTGCACTGTCTGAACCGTGCGCGGCGCAAATACGTCATTGCGCCCCGACCCGCTCTGGTGCACCCGGGCCGGGTTGTGCACACTTTCTCTCGGGGGCGTGATGAAGGGGGCGAAGGGGCCATGTCCGAAACGGATTTCAGTGAGACGGGCGTACGGATCGACCGGTGGGCGCGCTCGCTCTCACGGGCCGGGCAGGTGACCGTCAAGGACGGCCGGCTGGCACTGCTGACCAGCTACGGCCGGGAGATCGACAGCGCACCGGTGGGGACCGTGAGCACGGGCAGAGCGTGGTTCGCGGGCGGGGACGCGACGGTGGCGCGGGTCAACGGGACGCGGTACCGGCTGACGATGCCGCGTCGCCCGGGGAAGCCCGACGAGGCCGGCCCCGCGCGCCGGTTCCTCGACGCGCTGCGCGGCGCGGGCGGGCGCGGCTGACGGAGCGGCGCCGCCGGGGCACCGCGAGTTGCGGAGCCGTATCCCCTGAGCGACATTGGAGTCACGTCACTCATGGTTCACCGGCGGTGACACTGTGATTCAGGCCGCCGGCCCGGGATCAGCATCAGCCATTCTGCTGGATCCGTTTCTCCGTCTTCTTCCGGACCTATTTCGGGGAGTCGCAGCCGTGATCAGCGAGCCAAGCAGGCACTGCACGGTGGAGCTCCAGGCCCTGCCGTCGCGGATCGGTCAGGTCCGCAGAATCATCTCGGCGCAGTTGCGCTACTGGCATCTCGATCCCTTGATCGACCAGGCAGCGCTGGGCGTCACGGAACTGCTGACCAATGTCCACCGGCATGCACAGCCGGACAAATCATGCACCGTTGAGATCGAGTTGCTCCTCGAACGGCTGACGGTGTCCGTCCATGACCACGACCCACGGCTGCCGACCGTGCGCGATGCCGACGACTCCAGTACATCGGGGCGCGGACTCGCACTGATTGCCGCGGTCAGCGAGAGCTGGGGTGTCCGCCCCCGGGGCGGAGCCGGAAAGATCGTCTGGTTCACTCTTCCGGCCCCTTCCCTGTTCGCCGTCCAGCCACCGCATTCGGTGTACGGGGCGACGACCGACGGACCGTTCGACCTGAGCGGCATCATGTCGCCGGAGGGTGTGCAGCCCTCGGTGGCACGGTCGGTGTCGGTCGGCTGACACGGCAGGAGCGGGGCGCCACTTGAGGCGTCCCGCTCCCGCCGTGTCCGGCCCGGACGATCCAGGCCGTAGGGCGTGTTCGCGTCCACCGGTTCCCGCTGAGTGGTGCCGGTGCTCACCGGCTGCGAGCTTGCCGGTCGCTTCGATCGTCGAGGGCGCCGAGTCCGGTGTCGCCGATGTACGCCGCACCCGCGGTCATGCCGGACCGCCCTTGCCACGGGTGCCGAACTGCTCGTCGAGGACGGAGAGACGGCGCCAGTACTCGTCCTCGTCGATCTCCCCGGCGGCGAAGCGGCGGCCGAGCATGGCGATCGGTGAGTGTTCGGCCGGGCCGCCCCGCATCGGCCGGCCCTGCCAGGGGCCGCGCCGGCCGCGCCAGACCGTGCGGCGCAGGACCGTGACGACGGTGATGACGACGGCTGCCCAGACGAGCGGGAAAAGGAAGATCCACGGTCCGGGTCCGCCATGGAGGGCCAGGGTGTTCATCTCGGTCAGCTCCTCGGTTCAGGGTGCTCGCTCACGTTCTTCTGTCGCTTCCGAGCCTGTCTCCGGGGAGGGGTCCGCGTCGTCGTACGGCCAGCGGCAGTGTGCGTACCCCCTCGGGAGTAGACGGCGGGTCCGTGGCTGCTCCCGCCCGCCGTTCATCGCCCCTGGTCTCTGTACCTACTGGTATGTACAGTGGGTTCATGAGCACTCCGGACCGTCTGATCGAAGCCACCCAGGAGCTCCTGTGGGAGCGCGGCTATGTGGGTACGAGCCCCAAGGCCATCCAGCAGCACGCGGGCGCCGGCCAGGGCAGCATGTACCACCACTTCAGCGGCAAGCCCGATCTGGCTCTCGCCGCCATCCGGCGCACGGCCGCCGAGATGCGCGAGGCGGCCGGCCTCATCTTCGACTCCCCCTGCTCGGCGTACGAGCGGATCTCGCGCTATCTGCTGCGTGAGCGCGACGTGCTGCGGGGCTGCCCGGTGGGGCGGCTGACGATGGACCCGGAGGTCATCGCGAGCGACGAACTGCGGGCCCCCGTCGACGAGACGATCGCGTGGCTGCGCGGCAGGCTGGCCTCGATCGTCCAGGAGGGCCTGGAGCACGGCGAGTTCACCCGCCCTCCGGTGCCGGACGACATCGCGGCGACGATCGTCGCGACGGTGCAGGGCGGCTACGTACTGGCCCGCGCCTCGGGTTCGGCGGATGCCTTCGACGCGGCCGTCCGCGGACTGCTCGCGCTGCTCGGGCCCCGTACGGATGCCGCCTGACCCCTGCCGCACGGAGACGAACCGGACGGGCGACACCGTAACCCGACGACCCGAGGAGCGGACGATGCACGCCATGCAGTACGAGATCACCCTTCCCGTCGACTACGACATGGGCGTCATCCGCGACCGGGTGGCGGCCAAGGGCCCCCTCCTGGACGACTTCCCCGGACTCGGCATCAAGGCCTACCTGATCCGGGAGCGCGGCGAGAACTCGCCGGTCAACCAGTACGCGCCGTTCTATCTGTGGTCGACACCCCAGGGCATGAACTCCTTCCTCTGGGGCCCCGGATTCCAGGGCATCGTGCGGGACTTCGGGCGGCCCGAGGTCCACCACTGGGCCGGGCTGTCGTACGAGGAGGGCCCCTCGTCGAAGGCGCTCCCCCGCACGGCCACCCGCCGCCGCGTACCCGTACCGGCGTCGGCCGCTCCGGCGGACGCGGTCGGAGCCGCGCTGGAGGAGAGCAGCCGGCTCGCGAAGGCTCCGGGCGCGGTCGCCACGGCGCTCGCCGTCGACCCCCGCCACTGGGAGCTGATCCACTTCACGCTCTGGGACCGTCTCGCGCCGGAGGAGCCCGGAGAGCGCTTCGAAGTGCTCCACCTCAGCCAACCGGGGCGCGGAGACCTCAGGAAGGGGCGCCAGTGGTAGCCACGGTCCGCACCGTTCTCGGGGACGTCCCCGCCACCCTCGCGTTCGACAGCCCGCCTCGGCGGCTGGAGAAGGTTCTCGGGTGAACGGGCGCGTTCGGCGGGATCGCGGTCCCGCCGAACGCGCAGCCGTCCGACCGCCCCTCAGGCGAGCGCGCCCAGGGGGTCGTCCAGCACCGGCTGCCAGGCCAGCTCCGCCGCACCGACCAGGCTGTTGTGGTCAAGGGTGCAGGGCAGGATCGGCACACTGCCGCTGCGCCCCCACAGGCTGCGGTCGGCGACCACGGCCCGCAGCCGTTCCGGGTCGGCGTCGAGCAGCGCGCGGTGCAGTCCGCCGAGGATGATCCGGTCCGGGTTGAGGATGTTGACCAGCCCGGCCAGACCGAGGCCCAGCCGGTCGATCAGCTCCTCCGCGGCGACGCGCACCGCCACGTCGTCGTACTCGTTGCGCAGCAGGTCCCCGGACTGCTTGAGGAGCGACTCCTCGGGGCCGGGTGCGCGCCCGGCCGCCGTGAGGAAGGCGAGCGGGTCGGTCTCGACGTCGAGGCAGCCGCGGCCGCCGCAGTGGCAGGGCCGGCCCTCCGGGTTCACCGTGAGATGGCCGACCTCCAGGGCCAGCCCCGAACTCCCGCTGTGCAGGCGGCCGTCCAGGACGAGCGCCCCGCCGACACCGCGGTGTCCGGTGGCCACGCAGAGCAGATGCTGCGCACCGCGCCCGGCCCCGTGCCGGTGCTCGGCGAGCGCGGCGAGGTTGACGTCGTTTCCGGTGAACGCCGGTCCCGCGATGCCCGCTTCGCGGACGCATGTGGCGAAGATCTCGCGGACCGGGGCGCCCGCGGGCCAGGCGATGTGGAGCGGGTTGAGCGCGGTGCCCTCCGGCTCGGCGACCGCGGACGGCACGGCGAGCCCCGCCCCCACGCACCTCAGCCCGCTGTCCCGCAGCAACCGGGCGCAGTCGTCCACGACTTCACCGATGACCTGCGCCGGGTCCGCCGTGACGGTGACGCACCCCGGGGCGGTCGCGACGAGCCGGCCGCCGAGCCCGACCAGCGCGGCCCGGAAGCCGTCCGCGTGGACCTGGGCCGCGACGGCCACCGGCCCGGACTCCCGCACCGCCAGCCGGTGCGAGGGACGCCCCTGCGAGCCCGCGGCCGAACCGGGGCTGGAGTCCACCCTGATCAGGCCGAGCGCCTCCAGCTCCGCGGCGACCGCGCCCGCCGTGGCACGGGTGACACCGAGCTCGGAGGTGAGGACCGCACGGGTGGGCGCTCGTCCGGTATGGACCAGTTCCAGCGCGGGCCCGAGCGCACTGCGGCCCCTCTCCAACTTCGTCCGGGTGGTGGTCACCTTGCCGTTCATGGGGGCGAGTCTCCCATGATCCGGAGGTGTTGCGGACGCCGTGGTGGCCGGGTTCCTCCCCCTGTGCGGCCGCGGCCGTCAACCGTCTTGCGCCCGTTGTCGGCGGGCCTCTATGCTGACTTTGTGCCGCAACTAAACAAACTGCGGACGGCCCTGCCGGGGGGACCGGGCGGCAACCCCGCCCCACCCTCGTCCTCCCGTCCGCGCACCGCACTGACCGTGTTCTTCGCCCTCGACGGGTTCCTCTTCGCCGGCTGGGTGGTCCGTATCCCGGCCATCAAGCACCAGACCGGCGCCTCGGCCGCCACCCTCGGCCTCGCACTCCTCGGCGTATCCGCCGGCGCCGTGATCACCATGATGCTCACCGGCAGGCTCTGCCACCGCTTCGGCAGCCACGCGGTGACCGTGGTGTGCGGAGTACTGCTCCCGCTCAGTATCGCGCTGCCCGCGCAGACCCATTCGGCACTCTCGCTCGGCCTGGTGCTGCTGGTGTTCGGCGCCGCGTACGGCGGGATGAACGTGGCGATGAACAGCGCCGCGGTGGATCTGGTCACCGCCCTGCGGCGCCCCGTGATGCCCAGTTTCCACGCCGCGTTCAGTCTCGGCGGCATGGTCGGTGCCGGGCTCGGCGGGCTGGTGGCCGGCGGCCTCTCGCCCGCGACGCATCTTCTCCTCCTGACCGGATTCGGACTGCTGGTGACGGCCGTCGCGGGCCCGGTTCTGCTGCGGCACACGGTCGCCAAGCCCGCGGCGGAGGCGGCCGCGAGCGCGGAGCGGCCCAAGCGCCTGGACGGACGGGCCCGCCGCGTGGTGCTGCTCTTCGGCATGATCGCGCTCTGCACGGCGTACGGCGAGGGCGCCCTTGCCGACTGGGGCGCGCTTCACCTGGAACAGGATCTGCACGCCCACCCCGGTATCGCGGCAGCTGGCTACTCGCTGTTCGCCATGGCTATGACGGCGGGCAGGCTCAGCGGCACGGCGCTCCTCGAACGGCTCGGCCAGACCCGGACCCTGGTCGCGGGCGGCGGCACCGCCGCGGCGGGCATGCTGCTCGGTTCGCTCGCCCCGACCACCTGGCTCGCGCTCCTCGGATTCGCCGTCACCGGGCTCGGCCTGGCCAACATCTTCCCGGTCGCGGTCAGCAGGGCCGGCGAGCTGGCGGGTCCCGGCGGAGTGGCCGCGGCGTCCACGCTCGGATACGGCGGAATGCTGCTCGGACCGCCCGCGATCGGCTTCCTGACCGACTGGTTCTCGCTGCCGGCGGCGCTCACCACGGTGGCCCTGCTGGCGGCAGCCGCGGCGGCGCTGGGGTACGGCGCCCGCAACGTGGCGCACACCTGAGCAAGTGCTCACATGAGCAGGTGAGTAGCGGTACTCAGGCAGAAACGGTTCCCCCGACGCACCATGGAGAAGTCAGCCACCAACGGGGAGCAACGATGAACAAGCCGGTCATATCCAAGCACCACCTTCGCTCAGTCGCACGCCTGACCTTCGGCAACGTCGCCTCACTGATCTATCTGGGAGTGGTGGCGGCCACCGCCGTGTTCGTCACCGTGGACATCCTGTTCGTCACCCACGAGGACGCCTCGTTCTCCGGGGTCTGGCTCTTCTTCCTGGCGGCGCCCACCGTGTTCGTCTTCCTCCTCGGCAGCTCGATGTGGGGCGCGGAGGCGGTCGGGCCCGACTGGTACCTGTACCTGGCCCTGGCTGTGTCCGTGCTGGTGCAGTCGTTCGTCCTCGGCTGGTTCGTACGCCTGCTGCGCGGCGGCGCCGGGCGGACGCGTTCCGCCCACCCCGCGTGACCACTGGCCCGATCCCTGCCATGGAGATCGCGGAGCACGTCAACACCCTGGCCGCCGAAGGCCGGAAGCCGCGCGGCAGGCGCACGAGACCACGATCCACCGGGTGGAAGAGCCGGCTGCGTACCGAGGCGCCCCGCACGCTGCGGGTGCGGGCCACGGACACCGGCACGGTCTGGACCGTACAGCTCTCGGCGGAGCCGCCGCGGGCCGTGCGCGGGACCGGGGCGCCGAGGAAGGGGGCGCCGCTTTGGGTTCGGGGGCGGGATATCCCGGCGGCGCACGGACGGGATGCGCTCCGCCTCCGATCGGGGTGGGGTTGTCCGCTGTCACCGCTCCTGTGACACTTCGGACATGGGACAGCGAAGCCAGGCCGACCGGGACGCCATGACCGTCGAGATCGGCTTCGCCGTGCTGACCGGAGCCCTGATGGCCGCCGGAGCGTTCATCGTGGTCTGCGTCCCCACCGTGTTCCTCGCACCGCACGGCGGCCCCCGGTCCGCGTTGTTGATGATCGCGGCCGGCGTGGCCGGGCTCGTCCTCATGGGGCGTGTCATCGACGTGCTGTGGCGGTTCGGCCGCCGGGACACCGCCGTCGAGATCGGGCCGGCGGGTGGTCCGCCGGCGCCGGTTCAGCCCAGCCAGCCGGGGCGTACGAGCCCCGACTCGTAGGCGAGCACGACCAGTTGGGCCCGGTCGCGGGCGCCGAGCTTCACCATGGTGCGGCTCACATGGGTCTTGGCCGTGAGCGGGCTGACGACGAGCCGGCGGGCGATCTCCTCGTTGGAGAGCCCCATGCCGACCAGGGCCATCACTTCCCGTTCCCGTTCCGTCAGTTCGCTCAGGCCCGTCGCGGCCGCGGGTTCCTTGGAGCGGGCCGCGAACTCGGCGATCAGGCGACGGGTGACACCCGGGGACAGCAGCGCGTCACCGGCGACCACCGCCCGGACGGCCCGCAGCAGCTCTTCCGGCTCGGTGTCCTTCACCAGAAAGCCGGAGGCTCCGGAACGGATCGCCTCGAAGACGTACTCGTCGAGTTCGAAGGTGGTGAGCATGACCACCTTCACCTCGTTCAGCGCGGGGTCCTCGGTGATCGCGCGGGTCGCGGCGAGGCCGTCGAGACGCGGCATCCGGATGTCCATCAGCACGGTGTCCGGCCGCAGTTCGCGCACCAGGCGGACGGCCTCCCTGCCGTCGGCGGCCTCGCCGGCCACCTCGATGTCCGGCTGGGCGTCCAGGAGCGCCCGGAATCCCGCCCGGACCAGCAGCTGGTCATCGGCGAGCAGTACGCGAATCACGGTGTCTCCTTCTGGTGCGGTGCCCCGTCGGTCCCGCCGGCCGGCAGGGGGAGTTCGGCGCGTACCCGGAAGCCGCCGTCGGGGCGGGTCCCCGCCTCGATCGTGCCACCCAGCGCCGCTGCCCGCTCCCGCATGCCCGCCAGCCCGTTGCCGCTGCCCCCGGCGTCCGTGCCGGTGGCCGGTCCCCGGTCGTCGACACGGAGCCGGATGCGGCCCGGCCCGTAACCGATCCGGACCTCCGCGGTACGCGAACCGGAGTGCCGCACCACATTGGTCAGCGCCTCCTGCACGATCCGGAACGCGGCCAGGTCCGCACCGGGCGGCACGGCGCCGCGTGCGCCGTCCGTCGTGACGGTGACGGCCAGCCCGGCGCTCGCGGCCTGCTCCACCAGTTCGGGCAGCCGGTCGAGTCCGGGCGCCGGCGTCCTGGGCGCGTCCCCGGGGGTGCGCAGCGTGTCGAGGACCTGTCTGACCTCGCCGAGCGCCTCCTTGCTGGCGGCCTTGATGGTCGTGAGCGCCGTGCGGGCCTGTTCGGGGTCGGAGTCGAGCAGGGCGAGGCCGACCCCTGCCTGGACGTTGATGACGGAGATGCTGTGCGCGAGGACGTCGTGGAGCTCCCGGGCCATCCGCAGGCGCTCCTCGTCGGCCCTCCGTTTCTCCGCGGTCGCCCGTTCCATCCGCTGGGCGGCCCACTGTTCGCGGCGTACGCGGACGAACTCCGCGGCGGCGACGATGGCCACCACCCAGGCGGCGACCCCGACTTCCTGCCCCCAGGGCGGGGCCGAGTCGCCGGAGGGCGGCAGCCAGCGGTAGAGCCAGTGGGCGACCAGGAGATGCCCCAGCCACACCATGCCGACCGCCGACCACGCGGCCCTTCGGTGTCCGGCGACGACGGCACTGAAGCAGCCCACGGCGACGGCCAGGAAGACCGGTCCATACGGATAACCGGCACCGAGATAGACCATCGCCGCGGCCGAACTCACGAAGACGGCCGCGACGGGGTGGCGGTGGCGCAGCAGGAGCACGGCAACGGACACGAGGAGCAGAAGCCGGGCGAAGAGGTCCAGCGGGGCCTTCTCGCCGAGCTGGCCGTGGGCCGCGATACTCGATCCGACCATGACGACGACGCCGAGCAGCAGGGTCGACAGCCAGGGCAGGCGGGCGGCGGACCGACCCCGCACCCCGGTCAGCCAGCGCGGCGGCTCACCGTGGCTCCAGGGCCCGCCGGGGCCGCGGTAGTCCGTCGTCGCGCCATCCGGTTCCCCGTGCGCCCAGGGCCGTCGCCGCGGCGGTCCGCCCTGTTCACCAGGGGGGCCGCCGCTTGCCTGTGAGCGCTGCTCTTCCATGCCGGCCACGCTAGACCGCGGACCACCGCGCGGGCGTCCGCCGGGCGTGGTGATCACCCGTACTCCCTGTGGAGTACGGCGAACGGGGAGGGCCTGATCCCGGCCGGTCCCGTGGACGCCCGGGGTCAGGCGTGCCCGGGGTCAGGCGTGCCCGGGGCGCGGCGCGTTATCGGCGCCGCGCCCGCTCCGCCGTGCTGGTGCCGCCGCGGCCGGCGGTGCCGAGCAGGCCGACCGTGCGGGCCAGCTCCTCGACGGCATGGCGGAAGAAGACGTCCCTGGCCTCCACGACCCGGTTGAACTGGCCGAACACCTCGAACGACACCAGCCCGAACAGCTGCGACCAGGCGGCGACGATCGATACGGCGACCGCGGGGGGCAGACCGGGGGCCAGGTCCGCGGCGAGCCTCTCGGCCTCGGGACGCAGCTCCCCGGCGAGCGGCGGCAGCGCGAGCCCCGCCTCGCGGTGGGCGTCCTCGACAACGGCGATGAGGACGCGGCCGACGCGCGACGCGGGGCCGACGGTGGCCTGCGGCGCCGTGTAGCCGGGCACCGGCGAACCGTAGATCAGGGCGTACTCATGGGGGTGCGCCAGCGCCCACCCGCGTACGGCACAGGCGACCGCGACCCAGCGTGCCAGATGGGCGGCGGGCTCCGAGGGGCCCGGAGCTCCGGTCCGTCCCGCGCTCTCGGCGGCCTCGCCCACGGAGTCGTACGCATCGACGATCAGGGCCGTGAGCAGTTCGTCGCGGCTGGGGAAATAGCGGTAGAGGGCGGAGGAGACCATGCCGAGCTCGCGCGCCACCGCGCGCAGCGAGAGTTTCGCCGCTCCCTCGGCCGCGAGCTGCCTGCGCGCCTCGTCCTTGATAGCGGCGGTGACCTCGATACGGGCCCGTTCCCTGGCTCCTCGGATAGCGCTCATGGATCTCAGTCTGCCACGCGACCAGAGCGGCGACCAATAACGAGAGCAGTGCTCTTGATTTTTGACACCGCTCTCGTGCACACTGATCTCAAGCGAGAGCACCGCTCTCCCAAGCAGCCCGAGCAGCCCAAGCAGTGGGAGTCATCATGTCGCAGGCTTACTACCTTCAGGGAAGCCCGCTCACCGTCCGCCTGAACGGCTTCGTCGGCCGCCTCGCCCGGCACGGCGTCAGCCTGCTCGGCACGCAGGAGATGTCGGTCCGCGGACGCAAGAGCGGCCAGATGCAGCGCATCCCCGTCAACCCTCACACCTACGAGGGCGCGCAGTACCTGGTCTCGGCCCGTGGCCACTCGCAGTGGGTGCGCAACATGCGGGCCGCGGGCGGCGGCGAACTGCGCAAGGGCCGCGGCAACCGCGTCTTCACCGCCGTGGAGATCGCGGACGACGCGTACAAGGCGGTCGTCGTCCGCGCTTACCTGAAGCGCTGGGGCTGGGAGGTCAACCAGTACTTCAAGGGCATCACGGCAAAGTCCACGGATGCCGAGCTCCTCGCGGCCTGCCCCGACCACCCCGTCTTCCGGATCACCGTCGAGGACTGAACGGCCGGCCCCGACGGGCCCCTCCCCCGCACCGCCTCGGCCGGACCCCGCGACTGCCGGATCCGGCCGGACGTACGCCGTTCCCCCCGAGGAGCGGCGGTGGTTACTTACGGTCCATCGTGGACATGGCCCGCTGCGCCAGCGGATGCGAACGGACCAGCTCGGCCAGCGAGGTCGTGCCCCGGGTGATCCCCGCGAACGCGTTCCACGCCGGGCGGAATCCGGTCAGCACCGCGTGCAGCATCCCCGGGCGGCGCTCGAAGAGCTTCAGCATGCGCCGCCCCACGCTCATCTCGACGCCCAGCCCGGCCTTGATGGCGAAGGCGTAGTTGAGCGCCTGACGGCGGGCGTCCACGGCGTCGTGCGACTCCGCGACCCGGACCGCCCACTCCCCGGCGAGCCGCCCCGAACGCAGCGCGAACGAGATGCCCTCGCGGGTCCACGGCTCCAGCAGACCGGCCGCGTCACCGCACACGAGCACCCGGCCGCGCGACAGCGGCGAGTCGTCGCTGCGGCAGCGCGTCAGATGGCCGGAGGAGATCTTCGGTTCGAAGCCGGCCAGACCGAGCCGTGCGACGAAGTCCTCCAGGTACCTCTTGGTGCCGCCGCCGTCGCCGCGCGCCGAGATCACACCGACCGTCAGCGTGTCGCCCTTGGGGAAGACCCAGCCGTAACTCCCCGGCATGGGGCCCCAGTCGATCAGCACCCGCCCGGCCCAGTCCTCCGCGACCGTCTGCGGAACGGGGATCTCCGCCTCCAGGCCCAGGTCCACCTGGTCGAGCTTCACCCCGACGTGGGCTCCTATCCGCCCGGCACTGCCGTCCGCGCCGACCACCGCACGGGCCAGGACGGTCTCGCCGCCGGACAGCACGACCGCGACCGTGCGCCGGTCGGGCACCGCGGCGCCGTGCTGCTCCACCCGGGACACCGTCGCGCCGGTGCGCAGTTCGGCTCCGGCCTTCTGCGCCTCCTCGACCAGACCCGCGTCGAACTCGGGGCGGTTGATCAGCCCGAAGAGCATGCGCTTGGAGCGGCGGGTCCGCGCGAGCCTGCCGTTCAGCGAGAACGTGACCGCGTGAATCCGGTCCCGCAACGGCAGTTCGAATCCGGGCGGCAGCGAATCACGCGAATACCCGATGATGCCGCCGCCACATGTTTTGTAACGGGGCAGTTCCGACTTCTCCAGCAGCAGCACCCGACGGCCGGCGACCGCCGCCGCGTATGCCGCGGAGGCTCCCGCCGGTCCGGCGCCGACTACGACGACATCCCACACGGACGACTCTTCGTGCTCATGTCCGGCGTCTGCGTTCTCGCTGCTCACGATGTGCTTCTGCTCCCGATCCGACCAGTGGCCCAAGCTGCTCACGGCATCCTACGGCGCGTTCCGCCCAACCCCTGCTGTGGGAGGATCGGCCGTGCCTCCGTCGTAACCACAACGCCGCATTCGCGGCGTTCAAGTACACGGATTCGTACACATAACGTCGCACCTGCTAGGAGCGTGCCCATGACCGCCCATCCGATTTCCGAGACCATCGCCTCACTGATGCCCCGTGCCAAGGCGGAGCTCGCCGAGCTGGTGGCCTTCCAGTCGGTGGCGGATCCCGCGGTGTACCCGAGGAGCGAGTGCGACGCCGCCGCCGACTGGGTCGCCGGGGCGCTGCGCGCCGAGGACTTCCAGGACGTCGCCCTGCTCGACACCCCGGACGGCAGCCGGTCCGTCTACGGCTTCCTGCCCGGTCCCGCCGGGGCGCCCACCGTGCTGCTCTACGCGCACTACGACGTGCAGCCGCCGCTCGACGAGTCCGCCTGGCTGTCCCCGCCCTTCGAGCTGACGGAACGTGACGGCCGCTGGTTCGGCCGGGGCTCGGCCGACTGCAAGGGCGGCTTCGTCATGCACCTCCTCGCGCTGCGCGCCCTCAAGGCGAACGGCGGGGTGCCGGTCTCCGTGAAGGTGATCGCCGAGGGCTCGGAGGAGCAGGGCACCGGAGGCCTGGAGCAGTACGCGCAGGCGCATCCGGAGCTGCTCGCCGCCGACACCGTCGTGATCGGCGACACCGGCAACTTCCGGGTCGGTCTGCCCACGGTCACCTCGACCCTGCGCGGGATGACGATGCTGCGGGTGCGGCTCGACACCCTCGAAGGGAACCTGCACTCCGGGCAGTTCGGCGGCGCGGCGCCCGACGCGCTGGCCGCGATGATCCAGTTGCTCGCGTCGCTGCGCGCCGAGGACGGTACGACGACCGTCGACGGCCTCACCACCGGGGCGGAGTGGGACGGCCTCCAGTACCCCGAGGCCGAGTTCCGCAAGGACGCGAAGGTCCTCGACGGGGTGGAACTCATCAGCACGGGTACGGTCGCGGACCGGATCTGGGCCCGGCCGGCCGTCACGGTGATCGGCATCGACTGCCCGCCGGTCGTCGGCGCGACCCCCTCGGTGCAGGCGAGCGCGCGGGCACAGATCAGCCTTCGGGTGCCGCCGGGCGTCGATGCCGACGAGGCGACGAAGCTGCTCACCGCGCATCTGCGGTCGCGCGCGCCGTGGGGCGCCCGGGTCTCGGTCGAGCAGGTGGGCCAGGGGCAGCCGTTCCGCGCCGACGTCTCCAGCCCGGCGTACGCGGCGATGGCGGATGCCATGCGGGCCGCGTACCCCGGACAGGAGATGCAGTCCTGCGGCATGGGCGGCTCGATCCCGCTCTGCGACGCGCTCGCCTCGCTGTACCCGGAGGCGGAGATCCTGCTGATAGGGCTGAGTGAGCCCGAGGCGCAGATCCACGCGGTGAACGAGAGCGTGTCGCCCGAGGAGCTGGAGCGGATGTCGGTGGCCGAGGCGCTGTTCCTGCAGAACTACGCCGCCTCCAAGAAGGCCTGAGCGGCCCACCCGCGTCCCGTCGGGCCGGGCCGGCCGCCCAACGCCTCCCGGCCCGCCGCCGCTACGCGTTGAGCGAAGCACGCCCAGAGCGTAGATCCGTGCGGCGGACGTCCGCCGCTGCGTACGTTCGCCGCATGGATCTCGTCGAAGTACTTCCCCAACTGCACATGTTCCGTTTCCCGATCGGTCAGGCGTACCTCTGGCGCGACGGGGCGGAGCTGACCCTGATCGACGCGGGCGACATCAGCGCCGCGCCCGCCATCGAGAACGCGGTGCGCGGCCTCGGTCTGGACCCCGCCCGCATCTCCCGCATCGTCATCACACACGGCCATCGCGACCACTACGGCGCCGCCCAGGAGCTCGCCGACCGCCACGGCGCCGAGATCCTGGCACACCGGCTCGACGCCCCGGTGATCCGGGGCGAGGAGGAGATCGGCGATCCCGTGCTGCTCGACTGGGAGGTTCCGTTGTACGAGCACGGGCTGACCGTTCCGGTGGCCCCTGCGACCCGGGTCGACCGCGAGCTCTCCGACGGCTCGATGATCGACTTCGGCGGCGGTGCCCGGGTGATCCACTCCCCCGGCCACACCCCGGGTTCCATCGGTGTCCATCTCCCCGCGCACGGGGTGCTGTTCACCGGGGACTGCGTGGCCGGCGTGGGGCAGGTCATGCTGGGCGTCTTCAACATCGACCGCGAGCAGGCCATGGCCTCGTTCCAGCGGCTGGCGGCACTGGAACCGGCCACGGCCTGCTTCGGACACGGCGATCCCGTCACCGTCGGCACCGCAGCGGTACTGCGCACCTCAGCCGACCGGGACTCCGGCCTCCAGGTTGAACACGGCTGACTGTTCGCGGGCCCGCAGCGCCCAGCGCAGCCGTTCGTACCGGGTGGGCGGCAGCATGGTGGCCGCCTCCGCCTCGGTGACGAACCGCCAGCCGCGCAGTTCGGAGCCGGGCAGCGTCAGCCGCTCGGCGTCCCGGCCCGGCAGCAGGCCTCCGTCGAAGAGCAGCCGCAGCCCGCCGTATCCGGGCGGCTCGGGCGCCTCCCAGTCGATGACGAGCAGTTTCGGCACCCGGGCGAGCTGTATCCCTATCTCCTCGGCGACCTCCCTGATCCCGGCCTGCGCAGGGGCCTCGCCGGACTCCACGATGCCACCGGGGAACTCCCAGCCGGGTTTGTAGGTGGGGTCGACGAGCAGGACCCGGCCGTCCTCGTCGAAGAGCAGCACCCCGGCCGCGACGGTCTCGGCGGTCGGGTCGGGATCCTGCACGATCTCGCAGGCCGGCGCCGCCCCCGTGTGCAGGGCCTCGGCTATCAGTTCGGCGGTCTCCCGCGGGGTGAGCGCGCTGTTGTCGATGGTGTGGGCGTCCCCGGTGATCCAGTCGAGCGCCGACCGGTAGGGCCCGATGTGCTCGTACGCCCACTGCCGGACCTGTTCGCTGCGTTCGGGATCGTCGTCGTCCTCCACTCGGTCGGCGATCCGTTTCCGCAGGATCGTTTCCTCCGGTGAGAGCAGCACATGGCGCACCGGAACGCGCCGGGCGGCGAGCCCTCCGAAGATCTCGTCGCGGTACTCCTGTCGCAGCAGCGTCATCGGCACCACCAGTACCCCACCGACCTCGGCGAGCAGGGCCGCCGCGGTGTCCACCACCATGCGCCGCCAGATCGGCAGGTCCTGGAAGTCGGTCACCTCGGCGAGCTTCTTCTGGGGCAGCAGATACCGCAGCGCCGCGCCGGTCAGTTCCGGGTCGTAGAAGGTGCTGTTCGGGATCAGATCGATCAGTTCGCGCGCGGCGCTGGTCTTCCCCGCGCTGAACGCACCGTTGATCCAGACGATCACGTTTCCCCCTCTTCCGTAGCCCCCTGTGGCTTGCCCGCAACACCCTGCCGCGAAAACCCGTTCGAGGCGATGCCGTTGCACGAACGCAACCGCGGACGGCCCTCACCGGCATCCCGAGGGACAGGGAGCGGCGCCCACGGAGCCGTAACGGAGACGGCCGGACGTCGTTGGAGCCGACAGCGGAAAGAACGACAGGGGGTGAACCGTGCTTCGCACCGTGCTTGAGCAGTTCCCCGCAGGAGGCCCGCGGGGCAGTTGGCCGGCGGAGGAGTTCGCGGCGGCCCGCCGCGGCGAGGGTGTCGCGGCGGAGGTCGTGATGGATCTGGAACAGGACGCGTTCCTGGTGGTCGTGCCGCAGCAGTACTCGGACCGGGGCCGCTGACGGCACAGCGGGTACAGCGGGCCGGTGCGGCAGGGCTTCCGGGAACGCGCGGAACACGCCCTGGCGCTCAGGGGGTGTCGCCCCGCCAGTCCCACTTGTACGGCTCATTCGCCCTCGGTCCGTACTCGGCCCTGCCGCCGGCCCCGTAGGAGCCGATCTCGGTGATCAGGGCGGAGCCGTCCGCGAGGGCGACCTCCGTCCAGCCGGTCACGTCCAGCAGCAGCCCGTCGAGCGGGCCGCCGACCAGCTCCCGGTAGACACGCCCCGGCCGGGGCCCGGGGTCGGGGTCGTCGTGATCGGCGCCGTACACCCGTCGCCGCATGATCTCGTCCATAGCAGCAGGATCGCACCGACCACTGACAACTTCCTCGGTCGGCGGGCCCGTGTGACTCGATCGGAGGCGCCCCTGCCCCCTTCCAACAGACTTCAACACGCTCTACCGTAATCGCACGTCTTGGCGTGCACATGCCGTCACGTGAGTCGGCACGATTCCGGAGGAACGTATCAATGCGTCATCTTCCAGTCCGCACAACCCGCTCAGGCCCCCACAGAGTCATCGGAGCGCTGACCGCAGGACTCCTGTGCGCGGCGGGGATCGCCTTCCCCGCCGCCGCGGACTCCCCCGGACCCGCCCCCGCCCCGGCGTCCACCGCCGGCGCGCGGGCCGGCAGCGATCTCGCTCTCACACCCCCCATGGGGTTCAACAACTGGAACTCGACCCACTGCCGGGCCGAGTTCAACGAGTCGATGGTCAAGGGCATCGCGGATCTCTTCGTCGAGAAGGGCCTCAAGGACGCCGGCTATCAGTTCGTCAATCTGGACGACTGCTGGGCCAAGCCGCAACGCGACGCGGCAGGCAAGCTGGAGGCCGATCCGGCGCGGTTCCCGAACGGCATCAAGGCCGTCGCGGACTACGTCCACTCGAAGGGTCTCAAGCTCGGCATCTACACCAGCGCGGGCACCAAGACCTGCGACAGTGTCGGACTTCCCGGCGCACTCGGCCACGAGTACAGCGATGCGCAGCAGTTCGCCGACTGGGGCGTCGACTACCTCAAGTACGACAACTGCAACAACCAGGGCGTCGACGCGAAAGAGCGCTATACGACGATGCGGGACGCGCTTGCCGCCACCGGCCGCCCCATCGTCTACAGCATTTGTGAATGGGGCGAGAACAAGCCCTGGGAATGGGCCGCGGAACTCGGCAATCTCTGGCGCACCACGGGCGACATCAACGACAGCTGGAGCAGCATGCTGTCGATCATGAAGCAGAATCTGCCGCTCGCCGCGGCCGCCGGACCGGGACACTGGAACGACCCCGACATGCTGGAGGTCGGGAACGGCGGGATGACGGACACGGAGTACCGCACCCACTTCTCCATGTGGTCGGTGATGGCCGCCCCGCTCCTCATCGGCTCCGATCTGCGCAAGGCGACACCCGAGACGTTCGACATCCTCTCCAACCACGAGGTCATCGCGGTCGACCAGGACCCGCTGGGCAAGCAGGGAACCGTGCTCTCCTCCGACGAGGGGCGCTGGGTCGTGTCCAAGGAGCTGGAGGACGGCAGCCGGGCGGTGGCGCTGTTCAACGAGACCGGGAACGCGCAGCGGATCTCGACGACGGCCGCGGCGACGGGGTTGCCTCGGGCAGCCGCGTACACGATGCGTGATCTGTGGGAACACACGGACTACAACACCGCGGGCGACATCTCGGCGACCGTTCCGGCGCACGGGACCGTGCTGCTTCGTGTCGCCGCCGACAGCGGGTGGGCCTCGCATCCACCGGCCGCTGAACTCAGCCTGAACGGGAGCCCGTTGGTCGAGGCCGGACGCACCGCACCGCTGACGACGACGATCACCGATCTGGGCCGTACGCCTGCTCTGAAGGTCTCGGCGGCCCTCACCGGACCGTCGGGCTGGCAGGTCAGGGCCGGCTCGGCGACGACTGCCGCCGCGCTGCCCACCGGACGGACGCTGACCACGCGCTGGCGGGTGACGGCCCCGGCCGGCACGGCGACCGGCACGTACGACCTGACGCTCACCGCTCAGTACCGCTCGCCCGGCGGGAAGAGTGTGCGGTCCTCGGTGCCCTTCCAGGCCCATGTCGTGGTGGCGCCACCGGCCGGCGGCGGCTATCTGAGCGATCTGCCACAGCTCTCCGCGTCCAACGGCTACGGGCCGGTCGAGAAGGACACCAGCAACGGTGAGAGCGCGGCGGGCGACGGGAATCCGCTCACCATCGGCGGCGAGGTCTACGCGAAGGGGCTGGGCGTGCACGCGGACAGCACCGTCGAGTACTACGCGGGCGGCGCCTGCGACACCGTGACGGCCCGGGTCGGTGTGGACGACGAGAAGGGCGACAAGGGAAGTGTGGCCTTCGAGATCTGGGCCGACGGCACAAAGGCGGCCTCGACCGGGGTGCTGACCAACGCGATGCCGGCGCAGCCCGTCTCGGCGGATGTGAGCGGCGCCCAGGTCGTCCGCCTGGTCGTCACCGACGGAGGAGACGGCGACGACTCCGACCACGCGGACTGGGGGGACCTGCGCATCACCTGCTGACCGAGAACCCCCTGCGCGCGAAGGGCGGGCCCGGCGCCTCGGGCCTGCCCCTCGCATGAACAGCAGCGGACTCATAATCCGTCGGACAGCCCTTACGACCTGAACCGCCCGATCCGCCTGATCCGCTCGCTGTCGCGCGACAGGCCGTCAGACCGGGACCACTCCGTCCGCGCCCGCCCGGACCGCGAATGCCGCTGCCGCCGCACCCACCAGCCCCGCGTCGTTGCCCATGACCGCGGGCGCCACCGTCAGCTGCTGGACGAACGAGAGCGTGGCGTAGCGGCGCAGTGCGCTGCGCAGCGGGGCGAACAGGACGTCGCCCGCACCGGCCACTCCCCCGCCGATCACCGCGATGTCGATCTCGACGAGCGTGGCCGTCGCGGCGATGCCCGCGGCCAGCGCCTGCGCGGCCCGCTCGAAGGAGGCGGCGGCGACCGCGTCCCCCGCCCTCGCCGCGGCGGCGACCGCCGCGGCCGAGGCGTCACCGTCCGGGCCGGGCCGCCAGCCGCCCTCCAGCGCCCTGCGGGCGATGTTGGGCCCGCTGGCGATGCGCTCGACGCAGCCGCGCGAACCGCACGGGCAGGGATCGCCGTCCAGGTCGACACTGATGTGCCCGATGTGGCCCGCGTTGCCGCTCGGGCCGGGACGGAGCGTGCCGCCGAGGACGAGCCCGCCGCCGACGCCGGTCGACACGACCATGCACAGCGCGTTGTCGTAACCACGTGCCGCGCCCAGCCAGTGCTCGGCCGCGGTCATCGCGACCCCGTCGCCGACCAGCTCGACCGGAAGCCCGCCGGCCGCCCTGCTCACCCGCTCCACCAGCGGGAAGTCCCGCCAGCCGGGAACGTTGACCGGACTGACGGTCCCGGCGGAGGCATCCACCGGGCCCGCGCTGCCGATCCCGACGACCGATGCCCGCGCCCACAGCGGCGAGACGGTCAGCTCGGCCAGCACATCGCCGACCGCCTCCATCACCCTCTGCCCGCTCTCCCGGGCGGGCGTCGGCCGCTGCGCGCGTACGAGGAGCCTGCCGCTGCCGTCCACCAACGCGCCGGCGATCTTGGTGCCGCCGATGTCCAGCGCGGCTACGAGGTCGGTATGCATCGGTGTGGGCTCCGGATGGTGAGGGGGTGGGACCTGCGGCTTCAGTAAATAGTCTGCATAGTCTCCATTCAGCTGACAACGTTGTCCAGGGCCTATGCTCGACGCCACAGCCTCCGGCCCCTTCCGCGGTACTCTCCGCGGCCCCGCCGGACAGCTCCGCACCCGACGACAGGACAGCGCACCGTGGCCGAGACCACCCGTCACCCCGAGCCCCGTTACGGTAACCGGCCGACCATGAAGGATGTGGCCGCGCGTGCCGGAGTGGGGCTCAAGACGGTCTCCCGCGTGGTCAACAGCGAGCCGGGCGTCACGCCCGACACCGAGCGCCGGGTCCAGGAGGCCATCGACGCGCTGGGCTTCCGCCGCAACGACAGTGCGCGCGTGCTGCGCAAGGGCCGTACCGCCTCCATCGGACTCGTCCTGGAGGATCTCGCCGACCCCTTCTACGGGCCGCTGAGCCGCGCCGTGGAGGAGGTCGCCCGCGCGCACGGCGCCCTGCTCATCAACGGTTCGAGCGCCGAGGACCCGGAGCGCGAGCAGGAGCTCGTGCTCGCGCTGTGCGCGCGCCGGGTCGACGGGCTCATCGTGATTCCGGCCGGTGACGACCACCGCTATCTGGAGCAGGAGATAAAGGCCGGCATCGCGACCGTCTTCGTGGACCGGCCGGCGGGCCGGATCGATGCCGACATGGTCCTCTCGGACAGCTTCGGCGGCGCCCGCCAGGGCGTCGCCCATCTGATCGCGCACGGCCACCGCCGGATCGGGTTCATCGGTGACCAGCCCCGCATCCAGACCGCCACCGAGCGGCTGCGCGGGTATCACACCGCCATGACGGACGCCGGGATAGCCGTGCAGGACTCCTGGGTCTCCCTCGGGTCCACGGAGCCCGACCGGGTCCGCCGGGCGGCCGAGACGATGCTCTCCGGCCCGGAGCCGGTCACCGCCCTCTTCTCGGGCAACAACCGGGTGACGGTGACCGTGGTACGTGTCCTGGCCGACCGCGAGCGGCCGGTCGCCCTGGTCGGTTTCGACGACATCGAGCTCGCGGATCTGCTCGGTATCACCGTCATCTCCCAGGACGCCGCGACCGTCGGCCGCACCGCGGCGGAACACCTCTTCCGCCGTCTGGACGGCGCCGACCACGCCCCGGTGCGGGTGGAGCTCCCCACCAGGCTCATCGCGCGCGGTTCGGGCGAACTGCGTCCGTCCTGAGAACACTTGAGTGTTTTCGCACCGTCTGGCCTTCTAGGAGACACGGTGCCCGGTTCACTAGGATGTCGGTCGCACCGCGCCCGTGCTCCTATTCCGGGGGAAGGTCAGACGCAAGGTGAACGAACGCACGCTTGAGGCATTGGGCCTCGATGAAGCGCCACGCGAACACCCGCTCATCTACCCGGGAGCCTGGCCCGTGGAATCGGGCCTGCTGCATCGGAACCAGTATCTGAGGTTACGGCCCAAGCGGAATCGACGGCTTGCCCAGTGGCTGGTGGAGAGCCCCGGCAACGAATTCGGCGGCAACCCCGAACCCGGTCGCCCTGTACCACTCGACTTCGCGCTGATGAGCGCCAACGAACCGCTGATCGGTGAGCGATTCCCCGTGCTCTCGATCGGGTCGAACGCCTGCCCGGCCCAGCTCCGGCACAAGATGGACGGGCTGGGCGTCTCCTCGACCGTTCCCATGGTCAAGGTCCGCTCAACAGGAATCGAGGTCGGGGTCTCCGCCTATGTGAGCCCGCTCGGCTACGTCTCGGCATCTCCTTTCCACACGCCGGGCAGAACCCGCGACTTGTTCGTCACCTGGCTGGACGCGGCCCAGTTGGAGATCGTCGACAGCAGCGAGGGCGTCTTCACACCCGGTGGCGAGTACGACCGGGTGTTCCTGCCCGCCGCCGGCTTCCCCGTGGAGATGCCCTCCGGCGAGTGGCTGGGCGGTGTCTACGCGTATGTGCACCGCTACGGCGTGATCCACGACGGAGCGGGCGCCCCCAGGCCGCACCCCGGCGAACGGCAGTTGCTCACCGACCTGCTCTCGGAGTCGCGGCGCCTGCGGGAGTGGTTCGGCGACACCCCGGAGGAGTTCAGCTCGCGGGCTCGCGGCGACGAACAGCTCTGCGAGAAGGGCACCCGGCTGTTCCGGGACGAGGAGCGCACCACACTGTCCGGGCTGGAGGGGCTTGTCCCCGAAGCGCCGTCAAACATTCCGTACGACGACATCCACCCGGCCAATGAGCTGCCCTCAGGCTCCTTCCACGCCGCCCGCACCCCCGATACCTACGACCAACGCGGTTCGGGCGTCGTCAGGATCTCGGCCGGGCTCGCCGCCGCCCTGCGCCACCCGAGCCATGTGATCGTTCAGAACGTTCAGGTCCCCACTGCCCGGCACGAGCGCCTGGGTGCACTGGCCAATGTGGTGGTCGCGCCCGAGATCAACCGGGAGGACCGGCACACCGTACAGGTCGACCGCTCGCTGCGTATCTGTGTGGGGGTCGAGCCGGGCGAAGCGGTCACGGTGCGCCCGGCCACGCTGCCCAAGCCCAAGCACCGATGGCAGGATGTGCTGTTCGGCAAGCAGAGCTACGTCACCTGCAGGATCCAGGACGGCGATCGCGCCAGCGCGGAACACGAAGTCTGCCTGCTGGACGCCCTCACACTTCAGCTCATCGGTGTGACAAGCGGCGACGCCGTGGTGCTGGAGGGCTTCCCCGACGAGAACGGGATCGTGCCGGTCCTCGAACTGAAGGCCATCCAGACGAGTGACGAAGTACAGAACCGTCGCACCGAGCTGCATGGCGGCGACATGACCAGCCGCTATCCGAGCTCACTCGACGCACTCGGCACCTATCCGGATCTGCCCTGGGCGTTCCTGGACCGCCGGCTGTGGTCCGGGCTCGGCGTCGAGGGGCAGTGGCTGGCGACCGTGCGAATCCGCTGCAGCCGTACCTACCAGCTCAAGAAGGAACTCCGCGAAATGGTGTTCCTGCTCGGGCTCGCGTTCATCGGCGTGGTCACCGTACTGAACAGCATCCTTTGGAGGATCACCAGCCTGGCGATCCTCGTGCTGCTCGTCGGTGTGCTGGTGAGCATGCGGCTGCGCAGCAGACTCACCCAGCGCGCGCGGCGCATCGGAGGCCCCATACAGCGCCGGTGATCCGGTCGTCCCGGGCGCGGCCCGCGCCGCGCCCGGGTGCGGCACCTGCTACGGCGCCGTGACCGTCAGCCCGCCGCGGCGCGGTGAGGCGAAGGCGTCCAGGTCCACGCGGGTCAGTCCGGTCAGCCGGGCCACCTCCGCGGTGTCCAGCGCGCCGCAGTCGATGCCGCGCAGCAGATAGCCGCTGAGCGCCTTGGCGGTGGCGGGTTCGTCCATCACGTCGCCGCCCGCCTTCGCCACGTACGCGGCGAGCCGGGCCGCTGCCTGTTCCAGGCCCTCGCGGTAGAAGGTGTAGACGGCCGCGTAACGGGTCGGCAGGTGGCCCGGGTGCATGTCCCAGCCCTGGTAATAGGCACGGGCCAGAGCGCGCCGCGTGAGGCCGTAGTGCAGCCGCCAGGCTTCGTGGACCTGCGGGGTCGGGCCGACGGGGAGGACGTTGGTCGAGCCGTCGGAAACACGTACGCCGGTGCCCGCGGCGGCCACCTGCATGACGGCCTTGGCGTGGTCGGCGGCCGGGTGGTCGCTCGCCTGGTAGGCGGCGCTGACGCCGACACAGGCGCTGTAGTCGAACGTGCCGTAGTGCAGACCGGTCGCGCGGCCCTGCGCGGCGTCGATCATCCGGGCGACGGCGGCGGTGCCGTCGGCGGCCAGGATGGACTGGCTGGTCTCGATCTGGATCTCGAAGCCGAGCCGCCCCGAGGGCAGACCGTGTGCCTCCTCGAAGGCTTCGAGGAGCTGGACGAAGGCGGTGACCTGTTCGGGGTACGTCACCTTCGGCAGGGTGAGCACCAGACCGTCGGGAAGCCCGCCCGCCCGCATCAGGCCGGTGAGGAAGACGTCCGTGGTGCGAATCCCCCGGTCCCGGACGGCTGCTTCCATGCACTTCATCCGGATGCCCATGTACGGGGCGGCCGTGCCGTTCCCGTACGCGTCGGAGACCAGCCGGGCCGCACGGGCCGCGGCCTCGTCCTCCTCGGCGTCGGAGCGGGGGCCGTAGCCATCCTCGAAGTCGATCCGCAGGTCCTCGACGGGCTCGCGCTCCAGCTTGGCGCGCACCCGGTCGTGGACGGCCACGGCGAGCTCGGCCGGGATGCCGAGAACAGCCGCGAGGGAGGCCGCGTCGGGGGCGTGCTCGTCGAGCGCCGTCAGCGCCTGGTCGCCCCAGGAGCGGATGGTGCCGGCGGTGAAGGTGTCCCCCGGTACGTAGACCGTGTGGACGGGCTGGCGGGTCCCGGGGTCGCCGGGGTAGCGGCGGGCGAGTTCGGCGTCCACCCCTGTGAGGGAGGCGCTGATCCCGTCGCTGACCGCTCCGGCGAGGCTCGTCGCCACCTTCTCCTGCTGACCCATTTCCGCACCCTCCACGCTCTCATTGTTTCCGCTTCCCGGAATCAACAATCCGTATAGTGAAGTTATAAGGCTGCCGTACCTGCGTCAATGGTGATCGGAAACGGGTGCGGGGCCGCGCGGTGTGGTCACCGTGCGGCCCCGGGCCGTTGGATCGTGCGGGTCGTGCCTGTGCCGGGTGACGGGTCAGCCCCTGCGGGTGGTGATCTCGTCGGTGAGCTGGGGCACGACGTTGAAGAGGTCACCGACGACGCCGTAGTCGACGAGGTCGAAGATCGGCGCCTCGGCGTCCTTGTTGATCGCGACGATCGTCTTCGAGGTCTGCATCCCCGCCCGGTGCTGGATCGCACCCGAGATACCCGACGCGATGTACAACTGCGGCGAAACCGACTTACCCGTCTGCCCGACCTGGCTGGAATGCGGATACCAGCCCGCGTCCACCGCCGCACGCGACGCACCCACCGCGGCACCCAGCGAATCCGCGAGCGCCTCGATCACATGGAAGTTCTCCGCACCATTGACCCCACGCCCACCCGAGACCACGATCGCGGCCTCCGTCAGCTCCGGACGCCCCGTCGACTCACGCGGCGTACGCGACACCACCCTCGTCCCCGTCGCCAGCGCCGAGAACGACACCTCAAGCGCCTCCACCACACCCGCACCCGAAACCGGCTCCACCGGCGCGGAGTTCGGCTTCACCGTAATCACCGGCGTACCCCGCGAAACACGCGACCT